>NZ_JANIOA010000028.1 GCF_025175675.1 Sedimenticola hydrogenitrophicus | reverse complement strand
GGTTGATCAATGCTGCGGCTCAATTGCAACGTCAAATGCCAAAAATGGCGAAGTCCAGTGCGTTCATCAGCTCATCGCGTAAATGAGATAACGAGCCGATGGGCTCTTTGAGTTGCCGCTTGGCAATGGAAGAAATCTGAGGGGTTAGCAATAACAATTTTTCGTCATGAAAAGTAACTTCGGGAGTTAACCCTTTCATGGCGGTATTTTTAAACAATGAGGCCTTGCCTAGGGGAATTACTATCCGGGTCGCTAGTTCTTCGAGGTATGGACTCTGAATATCAACCAGGTACAGGTAATGTTTACGTGTAGTGGTGCTAGGGTTTCTGAATACGTCGAACTGCGTCATCAGAATTCCCGAAACTCATCACCAAAACAACCATGCTCTTCAACGAAGTCGTTGTACGCTCGAATGGCTGCTTTATTCTCAGTGGCCCAATTTTTCGCCTCAGCTTCCGCAAGTTGGCTTTCCAGCGCATGCTCAAGGGTTGCGGAAAGGTTGATTTTAAGAGCCCGGGTTTTCGCTAATAAATCACTGTTTATACTTAGGTTTGTGGGTTTTTTCGGGGCATTTTTATCGAATAAACGGTGCATTTCAGCCTCCAGCAACCAGCAAAGCGCTTATGCGCATGATTATGCGCAGTATAATGCATTTAACACGGCGTTCAACTCGCTCAGCCTTCGGCGCGGCTGAAATACATGGACTGAAAAACACGGGACACCCAGTGCGCCGAGATAAATCGGTAGAAGATTGGAGGTGAAATCCCTCTGCTTGGAAAGGGTTGGCGAAAGTGGCTTTCTCGGCTTCAGCTGCGGGTTGCGGCCCGCAGAACCGGAATGGCTGTTCAGGTTGGGCCGGAATATGCCGTCAATGAACCTGAACTGGCGGCTCAATTTACCTGTTAGACCTGCCATAATATAAGAAAATACTTATGTGACGGGCTGGTTACGCCCTACCTATCAGTGTCGCGCCCGGAAGTGCCACTCGCCTTCGTCGATTCGATTGATGACCGCATGCTTGAAGGATAAATCGATCTCATCCGAGTCCAGTTCGTAGAGGCCGCAGAGGGACAGGGCGCGGTGGGTGTCGACCGAACTGCCCAGGTATTCGTAGACGACCCGCATGCAACTGGGCATACGTTCACCACTCCCGGAAACCCCCAGCTTCAATCCATTGAGGCGCGAAACCCGATTCCTGAAGGAGGGGTAGAGTATTGTTTCGGTGATTTCATGACCGGTCAGGGATTCGTAATCGATCATAAAGATCCGGTCAGTCAGGAAATAGGCGATGCCGAGATAGATACCATGGCAGGGTTTCTCTTTCGGATGCTCCCGAAGGCGCTCGGTGCGCTGGTAATAGATACTATCGCCCTGGCGCACCAAATAGATCAGGGTTCGCAAGATCCTTCCCGGACAAGCCATGGAGAGGTAATACTCGAAATAGTACCCCAGATATCTGTCCATGCCGGCGGTGCCGATCTGTTGCAACCGCCGCAGATGGGGAAATTCCGGCAGCTCGGCTTCCACGAAGCTCGATTTGCGTGGCCGCACCTGGATCAGCCGCTGAAATTGATTGTGCGGCAATAGAATCTCATGTTCTTCAACACCAAAAAAATCGCAAAACCGCAGCATGGTGTGGGCCGAGGGCTTGTAGCGACCGGTGAGGTAACGGTTGAATTGGGGGCGGTTGATGTTGAGTCGGCGACACACCTCCGCGATCGATTTGTAATAGCTGCAAAGCAATCGCAGATTACGGGCAAAATCCTCATTCATGGATCGCTGACGCCTCCTCGCGCTCAATCAACCGAGCCCCATGGTAGTACAACCCGGGAACCCCGCACAGCGATCACCTTTAACAGTTAGATGCTGTGACAGCACCAAACTGCACCAAAACACGCCACTTCGTCAAATTTTTTCACGCCCGGCCAATTGGTTAAATAGCGCTCCTCGTCAATAAAAAGCGATTTCGGTCGCACTTGGAGACTGCATATGCTCGATCTACTCAATGACCTCCTCTGGGGCAAGGTACTCATCGCAGTACTGATTGGTATCGGTATCTGGTTCACCCTGTTCTCTCGATTCGTACAGTTCCGCTATTTCGGCAGCATGTTCCGCATACTGGGGAGCAAACACGCCTTCAAGCGGGACCAGCACGGTCACCTCAGCTCGTTTCAGGCACTGCTGCTTTCCGTAGCCGGTCGCGTCGGCGGCGGCAACATCGCCGGCGTGGCCATCGCCATCACGCTGGGCGGACCCGGCGCCATCTTCTGGATGTGGGTAGTGGGCCTGATGGGCATGGCCACCAGCTACTTCGAGTGCACGCTCGCCCAGCTTTACAAGCGGGCCGAACCGGATGGCACCTACCGCGGCGGACCCGCCTATTACATCGCCCGCGGGCTTGGCAGCAACTGGAAGTGGTTGGCGACGCTCTACTCCATCCTGCTGCTGGTCACCTTCGGTTTTGGTTTTACCGCATTGCAGTCCTACTCCATCGCCACCTCGTTTGAAGACGCCTTCGGCATCTCCGTCTATTACACCGGGACTGCCCTGGCACTGGTCGTGGGCCTGATTATCTTCGGCGGTGTAAAGCGCATCGCCAAGGTCGCGGAAGTGCTGGTGCCGGTCATGGCGCTGGGCTACCTGGCCATCGCGCTGGTGGTGCTCGGGCTCAATATCGACAAATTGCCGGACGTATTCATGTTGATCGTCAAAAGCGCATTCGGCCTGGAACCGGCTATCGGTGGCGGTATCGGCGCCGCCATTCTGATGGGCGTCAAACGCGGCCTGTTTTCCAACGAAGCGGGACTCGGCAGCGCCCCCAACGTGGCGGCCGTGGCCTACGTCCCGCACCCGGCCAATCAGGGTATCGTGCAATCCTTCTCGGTGTTTATCGATACCCTGATCCTCTGCTCCTGTACCGCCTTCATCATCTTGCTGAGCGGTATCTACGACCCCGCCACTATCGGCGATGTGGGCGGCGTCGCGCTGACCCAGATGGCCCTGGCCGACCACGTGGGTGAATGGGGACGGATGTACGTGAGTATTGCGCTGCTGCTATTCGGCTTCAGCACCATCCTCTACAACTACTACCTGGGTGAAAACAGCCTCAACTTCTTCAAGGAGGAGAACCAGACGCTGTTCAACTCTTTCCGGGTCGCCATCATCTGTCTCTGCTCCTTGGGCGCCATCATGGATTTGGGCACCGTCTTCGCCTTTGCCGATGTCACCATGGGGCTGTTGGCCCTGGCCAATCTGACGGCCCTGGCGCTGCTGTTCAAGACCGGCCTGCGGGTAATGAAGGATTACGACCGGCAACGGCAGTCGGGCATTGAACAGCCGCTGTTCGACGCCGCCGCATTCCGTGATCTCGACCTTGACCCCGCGGCCTGGCAGTTGGAGCCGGAGGATCAAATCAACACCACCTACGAGCCCACGGAGGTCTCCCTGGCCACGGCGGAAAACTGAGTTATCCCCTTACTCCCGGAGGGCTATCACCCTTCGGGAGTACGGGATCTGAAACGAATGGCACTTACTTAAGTCAAGAATCACCGTCACCCCGGCGAAGGCCGGGGTCCAGGAAATTCAACAAGTTACTGGATGATTCGCTTCGCTCACCCTTCGGGCCGACTTTCAGTCGTTCAACGCGCTTCGCGCTGTTGTCCGGCATTCGCCGGAATGACGATTTCTGTAGTTTCTGGATAGACACTAAGTAAGCGCCATTCGGATCTGAAAGCAACCTTATCTACTCTCAATATCGGAACCCAACACCAATGAAAATGCGAATGGAACATGATCTTCTGGGCGACATGGAGATCCCCGCCGATGCCTGGTACGGCATTCAGACCCAGCGCGCGCTGGACAATTTTTCCATTACCGGCGTGCCGATCAGCCACTTCCCGCAACTGGTGAATGCACTGGCGATGGTGAAGGCCGCCGCCGCCAGGGCCAATACCGAGCTGGGACTGCTGCGTGCCGCCAAGGCGGATGCCATCGTGGCCGCCTGCGAACAGATCTGCGCGGGCCATCTGCACGATCAGTTTGTGGTGGACTTGATCCAGGGCGGCGCCGGCACCTCCACCAACATGAACGCCAACGAAGTGATCGCCAATCTGGCACTGGAAAAATTGGGTCATCGCAAGGGGGAGTATGCCTATCTGCATCCCAACGATGACGTGAACCGCTCCCAGTCGACCAACGACGCCTACCCCACCGCCGCCAGCCTGGCGATCATCATGGCTGCCGACCCGCTGATCGATACCATTTTCAGCCTGACGCAGGCGTTCGCCGCCAAAGGGACGGAGTTCGCCGACGTGGTGAAGATGGGGCGCACCCAACTGCAGGACGCCGTGCCGATGACCCTGGGCCAGGAGTTCGAGGCGTTTGCCGTCACCCTGAATGAGGATGTGGACCGCCTGCGGGAAGCGTGCACCCTGCTCTCCGAGGTGAACCTGGGGGGCACGGCTATCGGCACCGGCATCAACACCCATCCGCACTACTCGGCGCTGGCGATAGGTCATCTGTCCAAGATTTCCGGCAAACCCCTGACACCGGCCTCCAACCTGGTGGAGGCGACTTCCGATATGGGGGCGTTCGTGCTGTTCTCCGGCATCCTGAGACGCTTTGCGATCAAGCTGGGAAAGATCGCCAACGACCTGCGCCTGCTCTCCAGCGGTCCCCGTACCGGTTTTGGCGAGATCCGCCTGCCGCCCATGCAACCCGGTTCTTCCATCATGCCGGGCAAGGTCAACCCTGTGATTCCGGAGGCGGTCAATCAAAGCGCCTACCAGGTTATCGCCAATGACCTGGCGGTGACCCTGGCCGCGGAGGCCGGCCAGTTGCAGCTCAATGCGATGGAGCCCTTGATCATCTACAACCTGCTCAACTCCATGAAGATGCTGGGGGCCGCCTGTACCATGCTGGAACATCGCTGTATCCGCGGCATTGAGGCGGACGTCGAACGTTGCGCACAACACCTGAACAACAGCATCGGCTGCATTACCGCACTGGTGCCCCATATCGGCTACGCCAATTCGTCGCGCATCGCCGCCCAGGCGTTGCATACCGGCGCCACCGTGCGCGAGCTGGTGCTGGCGGAAGGTTTGCTCGATGAAGCGAAACTGGAGCTATTGCTGAGCCCGCAATCCATGCTGGCACCCCAACCCCAACATTCGCCCATCGGCCTGGCATGAAACCGCGCGTTCTGGTGCTTTACACCGGCGGCACGATCGGCATGCAACCCTCGGATCGGGGCTATGTACCGATCCGGGGATTCGGGCGCCTGATGAAGGAGCATTTGCAGACCCGCGCCAGCCACCAGTTACCCGAGTATGAGCTGATCGAACTTGATGCGCTCATCGACAGCGCCAACCTGGTTCCCTCGGACTGGGGCCGCATCGGTGGCGAGATCGTCGAGCAGTGGGACGCCTACGATGGTTTCGTCATCCTGCATGGCACCGACACCATGGCCTATACCGCCTCGGCCCTGTCGTTTATGTTGCGCGGCATCGATAAGCCGGTCATCGTGACCGGCTCGCAGATCCCACTGACTGAAACACGTAATGATGCCCTCGACAATCTGGTGACCGCGCTGATGCTGGCCGGTCGTGCGGAGATCTCAGAAGTGTGCATCTACTTCGACGGCCGCCTACTGCGCGGCAATCGCAGCACGAAGCTCAAAAGCGCCGGCTTTGACGCTTTCGATTCCCCCAATCACCCCTGGCTGGGGCAAGTCGGTATTCATATCGATCTGAAACGTCACTTGCTGCTGAAGCCTGGCAGACGTGAATTTCTCCTGCCGGCATTCGCTTCCGATGCGGTGAGCGTGGCGCAGATATACCCGGGCATATCCGCCCGGGTTATCGAAAGCCACCTGGAGCCGGACAACGTGCGTGGCTTGATACTACAGACCTATGGCGTGGGCAATGTACCCGATAATAACCCGGCGCTACTTCGGGTACTGGGCCGCGCGGTAGAGCAGGGTAAAGTCATTCTCAACATCTCCCAATGCATCCAGGGAAAAATCGATCAAGGCGTCTACGCCACCGGCGCCAGCCTCAATACGATCGGCGTCGTCCCCGGCGCCGACCTGACATTGGAGGCCGCGTTCACCAAGCTCCACACCCTGCTTGGAGAGGGATTGAACGCAAGCAGGGTTCGTCAAGCCATGAGCGTATCGATTTGTGGGGAGTGCACTTGCTAGCGACGGGTGTCCTGGAATTCCCGCCGGAGTTACCGGCGTTCCTCAATTCGAATGAGTCTTCAGAGCTTGTCATAATATAAGCAAAGTCTTATTATCGTCGGCTTAGCCCAATGGTTGCATTAATTAGTGCCTATCCAGAAACTACAGAAATCGTCATTCCGGCGAATGCCGGAGGAGTGGTGCAGGGACGCACCGTTTACGGACCTGAGGATGGAATCCAGTAACTTGTTGAATCCCCTGGACCCCGGCCTCCGCCGGGGTGACGACAATTTAAATTACGTGCGTTTCTGGATGGACACTAATTAAGGCCTTATGATTTGTTTCAATCCGTCTTTCGCCGGATGAAATAGACCTGTTGCATGGTTTCCTGGAATGCACCGCCGGTGAAGTCTGGCATTGCACCTGCAGGAGCGGCGCCCCGCCGCGATTTCGGCCCGGGGGGGCCTCCTACAGGTCGATTTTTGCAACGATAGGGTTAACACAACCCACAAAATCTCTTTATCAACTGGTACGCGTCGATACGGTGTTGTTTCGATCGCGTTGGAGTCCTTTGATGAGCCTCAAGTCCCCGCAAAACCCAACATGGTTCCCCCTGGAACGTGTTCGCGCCCTGCGCGTCGAATTGGAAAATCACCCGGTCTACGCCCGGGTCCGGGACATGGAGAGTCTGCGCGCCTTCATGGCCCAGCATGTCTTCTCGGTTTGGGATTTCATGTCCCTGCTGAAAGAGTTGCAACACTACCTCGCCCCGTCGCGCTCACCATGGACGCCGGTGAACTTGCTGCCGGACCATGCCCGTTACTGCCGTTTTATCAACGACATTGTCATCGAGGAGGAGTGTGACCAGGGGCTTCCGGGCGTGGATGGCGAGATCACCTACGCCAGCCACTACGAGTTGTACCTGCAGGGGATGAAAGAGGTGGGGGCGGATACCTCCCGCGCCGAAGTCTTCGTCGATCGGGTGCGCCGGGAAGGAATTCGCGATGTACTGCCGGTCGCCGACCTGCCGGAACCGGCACGGGCCTTCATGCACCAGACCTTCGCATTCATCGACAGCCGCCGGCCCCACGTCATCGCTGCCGCCTTTGCCCTGGGGCGGGAGCACATCATCCCGCCGATGTTCCGGGCCCTGATTGCCAGAATGGATATCGGGCCGGGGCAGGCTCCGGCCTTCCACTATTACCTGGAACGCCACATTCATCTCGACGGGGACCACCATGGCCCGTTGTCCCTGGCGCTTCTAGAACAGTTGTGCGGTGACGAACCCGACAGGATCGAGGAGGCGGAGGCCGCGGCGCTGACCGCCATCCAGGCCCGCATCGAGTTCTGGGACGGGGTGATGGCGGTCCTATAATTTGGCAGCCGGTTCCCGACACAGCGAACATCAACCACGGAAAGGCGCATTCTGGCGAAAGCCGAAATGCCGGGCGGGTAAGCGGGTTGAGGCAGACATAAGGGCGCGTGTCTTGAACCGCACTCTCGGCATCGCTGTCCGCTGACACGTCATGCTACCGAACATCTCCCTTTAATCTCCATCGTCAGAAATTGACGTCTTACCTCATTGGCACGGTGCCTGGAGCACCAGGGCCGCACCCCCAGCCGGAGGAGTCTGTCATCCCCATGTGGCCATCTATACTTTGCGTATCGTAAAGACCGAATCCAGAGCATCGTGGGACACGGTTGTCCCGGGAAAATGGGGACGCATTGAATGGCACTGACTTAAGCGTATTCGTATCCAATGTAGGGTGGGTTAGGCGCGTTGTTTGCGCCGTAACCCACCAGCCGTGCCGTCAGGCACACCTTAAACAAACGGGTTGTGTTGCTGCGCAACGCCTGGTGGGTTACGCAAAAAACGCTAACCCACCCTACATTTGAGCTTAAGTCAGTGCCATTCGGGACGCATTTATTTTTCTAAAGCATTACGGAGGTTGCTATGCCAAGGAAGGCAAGAGTATTGATGCCGAATTGCCCGCATCATATTGTACTGAGAGGGCATAATCGAAATGCGGTATAACTAGTGAACCGGGATTACCAATTCTATTTGGAATACTTAAGAGAGCGGAAGATAGAACTGGGTGTAAAGCTGTATGCGTGGTGCTTGATGACCAATCATATTCATAGACCCGAATGGCACTTACTTAAGCTAGGAACCACCGTCATTCCGGCGCATGCCGGAATGACGAAAATCCTGCGATTCGATTTAAGTAAGTGCCATTCTTCATAGACCCCTTTAATATTTGTGCCGATAAAATTACCACGGAGTATGATGCGGTGGCGGACTCTGAACAGCATAAGTTAAGTTATCAGGCCTTGCTGGAAAGCGAAGCCTATTTTCGCCAATTGTTCGAACTACATCATGATGTCATGTTATTGATTGATTACCAATCCGGCATCATCGTTGATGCCAATCCTGCAGCAGCGCAATTTTATGGTTACCCATTGGAGAGCTTGCGTGGTATGAGCGTAAGCCGGATCAATGCACAACAAGAGTCGGAAATCCATCCAATAAGAAAGAGAGCAATTACTGGGGAACAGAATATATTTACCTTTGAACACCGTCTGGCCAATGGATCCGTTCGTACGGTAGAAGCACATATTTCAACTGTGATCGACAAGGGCAAGAGCCTGTTTTTTTCGATCATTCATGACATCACTGAACGTAAGCTGGTCGAGAACGAACTTCGCATCACTACAGCTGCGTTTGAATCTCAGGAAAGCATGGTGATCACCGATGCGAATAGTGTGATCCTGAAGATCAACCGCGCTTTCACGAACACTACTGGTTACACATCAGAGGAAGTCGTTGGCCAAACACCGAATCTGCTTAAATCAGGTCGTCACGATGCGGATTTTTATCGTGAGATGTGGGAGACCCTCAATCGCACTGGAAAATGGCAGGGAGAGATATGGGACCGACGTAAGAATGGTGAGATATATCCCAAGTGGCTTACGATCACCGCCGTCAAAGACGATGATGATGTCATCACCCACTATGTCGGGTTACATCTCGACATCACGGAACGCAAGCAGGCAGAAGAAATAATCAATAACATGGCCTACCATGACCATCTTACAAGACTACCCAACCGGGCACTGTTTTATGACCGCCTGCAACAGGCGATGGCACAGGTACATCGCAATAATAGTCTTATGGCCGTGTTGATGCTGGATCTTGACCACTTCAAACTGATCAATGATGAACTGGGTCATGAGTGGGGTGATCAGGCCCTTGTTGAGGTGGGCAATCGTCTTCTGCAATGCATCCGCGCGACAGATACAGTAGCCCGCCTTGGCGGCGATGAGTTCAGCATCATCCTTGTAGATGTTGCCTCCGAAGAGGTCGTCTGCAAGATGGCGGAAAAAATAATTGCTGCCATTTGGCAGCCTTTCGTTCTGAAAGGCTCTCAGTATAAGATGGGCGTAAGTATAGGCATTTCCCTGGTGTCTCCAGATGATCAGGATATGGAAAGCTGTATAAAAAAGGCCGATACCGCCATGTATCAAGCCAAAGAATCTGGCAGAAACTGCTACCGAATATATGATTAGAGCCACGCCATCGACTGATGTCTTCGACTCAAGGTACTGACCACTGACCTGCATCACCTTGATTGGCGCCTCCTCGATTTTCTTTCACGCAAAAAAACCGCAAAAACCGCGACACCCACAATTTAATTTGGATGGACCCCAATGCCCTTTATCGCAAACAGGCGCCATTTGACCCGCAGTCCATGCGCGCACTCCCGAAAGCATTCAAAGCCATTCCCATCTCCTATGTACTCGATAGGGGAGAGACCTATCCCGACAATACCAAGATGATTTGGCCCTAGAGCTGTAAAAAATTGTAGTAGGCGCAGATAGCGAAAGATTTCGGCTGGTTTATACTATGTAAGACCCTCGCCATTTCGTTAGTAGCGAATTATGGGTGCCCGGGGTTGTGTAAAAGCGGCCATGCTAAAGGATTATCCGCATGCTAGGTGTGGGACTGAACAGCGGTTGGGGATGGTGGTTATGTCTGCTGCTCTACGGCATCGGACTGTTGTTGGCCATGTGGGCCGCACCCTGGCGTAAGCTCCTCTCGCAACGGCTGTTGCAACACCTGTTTCTGGGCGCAACGGTGCTACTGATCGGACTCTGGCAGATGCGGGCGGGCATCTCCCCGGGATTGAGCATTCATATTTTGGGGGCGACACTGGTGGCCTTGATGTTCGGCTGGGCGCTGGCGGTGGTTGCCATGAGTCTGGCGCTGCTGGCGATGGTATTGGTCGGACATCTGGGATGGGATGATTTCCCGGTCAGGGGGCTGCTGATGATCCTGATTCCCGTGTTGGTGAGCTATGGGCACCATTTGCTGATCCGGCGACTGCTGCCAAAAAACTTCTTCGTGTACCTGTTGGGCACTGTTTTTCTGGGGGCTGGCCTGTCGGTGGCGGCGATGGTGCTTGCGACGGTTTTGTTGTACTCGTTGGCCGATGTCTATTCCCTGCAGAAACTCACGCATGAATACCTGGTGTTCCTGCCGTTGATCATGTTATCGGAAGCGATGGTGAACGGAATGCTAATGACAGGGTTGATGGCCAACTATCCCAATTTGATCCGCACCTTTGGCGCCAAAAACTACATCGATGGCCATTAGCCAGGGAGCGTGGGCAGCTCTCCCGTGCCCTGGCCACTCGATATGCCCGATGAACTACGACCGGAGGATCTCGGTGACAGCCGCTTCAGCGGATTGCAGGGCGCCCTCCATCCAACCAGAATAATCGGAGTAGTCCGATCCCGCGAGAACCAGTGGGCCCTCACGCAGCACCGGCGGCGAACCCCGTGATCCTGCGGGAACATAGGTGTAAGCCCCGCCGATCAGCGGATTGGTCACCCAGTCTTCCCCGCGTGTCGTTACCTCTACGGTGCGCAGCAGGGGAAGTTGCTGCCTTAGCAGCCGGTCCATTGCCTGGACACCGCGAAACCGCGCCTCCTGGAGCAACGGAAGTTGCCGGTTGACCGCCGTGGCGTTGAGCACCGCTTTACCGTTCGTGGCTCGCTCCGGAAGTAGCCACGTCATTCTCGGAAATCCGAACCCCATGATGTGCTGGCGGATTCCAAGCGCCGCGAACTCCTGGGCATCCACTTGCGCGTGCACCTTCAATTCATGCGCGATGACCCGCGCGTCACCCCAGCGCGACAGCCACCGTGGTCGCCCCGGCCGGTAGTCCAGGCTCAGTAACGGCCCGAGCGGCAGCGCCAGCACGACCTGATCGGCAACGTGGGCCACGCCACCGGCATCCAGGAGCGTCGCTGTGTTCTCGCCGATCATCACGGTCCTGATTGGCGTGTTGCGTCGGATCGATTGCGCATGTCGTGCGGCCAATGCCTCGGTCAGGCGATCGCTGCCGCCCGCCAGCACCTGCGAGTTTCCTCCGGCGGCCTCACGGCGCACGATGCGCTGGAAGTGCGCGGCGCTGGTTTGCTCCGGGTCAACCGCGGCGAAGGCCCGAACGAACGTTTCCCCGCGTCGCGAAATCCCGAGATCCCGGAGCCACTGCAGGGCGCTTCGGGGATCGTCATCGGCCACCGGGTCGGCATTTTCGGTATACGCCAGGTGCAGGCGGAACGGCCACCGGGTTTTTTCCAGCGGTGACAGGCCCTCGGTCAAATCGGCGGGGAGGTCGGACGGAAGACGGAAACGGACCATGCGGCCGCGGTGGCGGAATACGAGATCCCCTTGGAGGAACGGGTAGTCGATCAGCGGGATTCGCAAGTCGCCGGCGAGCCGACGCACGCGTTGGTGGCTTCGCATGACCTGTTCGCCGCCGGCTTCGGCGCGAAGCCCCGGCTCCAATCCGTCACGTATGGTCAGGATGCGTCCCCCGACGCGCGGCGATGCCTCGAAAAGTACCGCTTGCCGGCCAGCGGCCTTCAGCGCATCGAGCACCGCGAGCCCGGCCAGACCGCCTCCCACAATCAATACCGGCCGCTGAAGCGGCCCGTGGGTTCGTGCGAGCGATTTGCCCGATACCGCGAGTCCCGCGACTGTCTTGAGAAAATCCCTGCGCGATGAGGGTAAAGACTTCATTCAACAATCACCCGGATGACCGTCGTACCCGGTTGTACCGTGCAAGCAACGGAGGCAAAATGCTCGGCAACCCGTATTGCGGCATCGCTTTCGAGGCGATGCCTTACGCAGCCCAAAAGGATACATTGTATGTGCCAGGTCCGGCGACTGTCTATTATCGCGGTTTTGATTGCCTGTTTCTTCCCGGTCGGTGCTCCGATTGCCGCGGAGGAGGCAGACCAACCCGTCGCGGAAGCGAAACATCCCCAACCGACCGTGGTCATTACCGGTGCCAATCGCGGGCTCGGCCTGGAATTCTCGCGCCAATTCGCGGCGGCCGGCGCCACCGTCATCGCAACCGTGCGGCAACCCGAAGCGGCCGAAGATCTGCGCAAGCTGGGGGTCAGGATCGAGCAGCTGGACGTAGCCGATAGCGCGTCCGTGAAACAATTCAGGGAGCGGATCGGCGATCTGCCGGTGGACATCCTGATCAACAACGCGGGCATTGGCAGTTGGCTGTACCGGCTCGAAGAAGTCGATGCCGACGCGCTCGACCGCTATTTTCAAGTCAATACGCTGGGGCCGATGCGCGTGACCCAGGCGCTGCTACCGTCGCTTCGCCGCGGCGATGGCAGGACCATTGTCAACATCACCAGCGATCTCGCCAGCCTCACGCGCAACACGCGGGGGGCGGCGTACGGTTATCGGGAGAGCAAGGCCGCCCTCAACATGTTCACCCGGACGCTGGCCGCGGAGCTCCGGCCCGAGGGATTCATCTGCGTCGTGATAAGTCCGGGCTGGGTCCGCACCGACATGGGTGGCCCGCAGGCGCCGCAAATCCCGAGCGAAACCATCGCCGAGATCATTGGCGTGGTGCGCGGGTTGACGCCCAAGGATTCGGGGAAATTCCTGGATTACCGCGGTGAAGAACTCCCCTGGTGAATTCCCGTCCTCCCGCCAGCCCGCTCGCACGAGAGACCAATGGGGTCCATTGATATGGACCCCATTGGTGCAGTAGATCCAACCTCAACCGCGGCGCGCCGCCTCGATTGCAGCGATGTCGATCCTTGTCATCTGCATCATCGCATCGAACGCGCGCTTGGCCGCAGCAGCATCGGGATCGGTGATCGCTTTCGACAGGGCGATCGGCGTAATCTGCCAGGATAAACCCCATTTGTCCTTGCACCAGCCGCACGCGCTCTCCTGGCCGCCGTTGCCGACGATCGCGTTCCAGTAGCGATCCGTTTCGGCTTGGTCAGCGGTTGCCACCTGAAACGAGAACGCTTCGTTGTGCTGGAACGCGGGTCCGCCATTGAGCCCGAGGCAGGGAATGCCCATTACGCTAAACTCGACCGTCAATACATCCCCTTGCTTGCCGGACGGAAAGTCTCCCGGGGCTCGGTACACCGCGCCGACGGATGAATCGGGGAAGGTTTTGGCGTAAAAGCGCGCCGCTTCCTCAGCGTCGTTATCGTACCATAGACAAATCGTGTTCTTTGCTGGCTTCACCATGTCACTTCTCCATCGTTATAAGCTACCCAAAGCCGGAGCAAACGATGCACTCGCATATTTGTGTGGCGATACCTCAGGTCCGTCGGCGCACCCAGGCGAGCACTGCGAAGGCGAGGCCAAACAGGCTCAGTACGGCCGGTTCGGCCACGCGCTCCACCTGGCCACGAATGGCCCCGGCGGGAAAGGCGGGGGTATGTACGTTGATGTACAAGCCGGTGGCGAACAGGTTCGGCAGTTGCGCGGCCAGCGTCGTATTGAAGCCTTCGGCAAGATCCCAGGCGGAAAAGATCGTCCCGGCTACTGCATCGATCACGAGATCGCTGTTCGTATCGTTGTTCGGGTTGATGAAGCCGAACACGACCGCGCCGGCAGTGCCGGCCGGGGCATTGTGGATGTGTGCCGCGGTCACGTTGTCGGAGATGTCAGCGGTCTGCAGACCGTCGAGATCGAGGCCGAACAGTTGGATCGCGATCTCCAGGCGATCCATGGCGTCGTTGAGCACCAGCGTGGCACTACCGCTGGCCGTCGCATCGCCCGGCGTGGGTACCTCCTGGTCGGCGGTGAGATCCGCCTGGAACAGGATGCTCGCAAAGGACGGAATGGGAAGGCTCAACAGCAAGCCCGTGACAAGGATTCGAAACGTATGCTGGATGTTCATTTCCTGCCTCACTCGGCGCTTTGCGCCACGCTATCTCTGCAGACGGGCAGGCAATTTTCGCGCCCAAATAACATCTTCAGTAAATCCAGATACTTGCGAAAGGGCTCGGCAGAGGCGTGTATAAAAATCCGACAGTGGAACGCGCATCGTGGCTACCGGAACGATCACGCGGCCCGACAGAAATGCGCTTTTTCTACGCGTTACAGCATCAGCAACCGGTACGCTCTTAAAGTTAAAAAGGCCAGAGCCCTTTAATCGAAAAGGTGCTGACCCCTTGGGTCCTTACGGATCTGTGCCGTGCTTACGATAACGGGTGAATAAATGATGTCCTGTATTCAAACACTCGCCAAGACGCCAAGAGCGCAAAGATTAATGGTAGGAATCGGTTTTCCTTTCCGTGCTTGGTGTCTTGGTGAGAGTAATGATCCCTTACCGGTCCGGAATCGGGAAGGCGCCGGCGTGAGTACGGAAAGATATTTGGCCGCCTTGGGCGGCTCAGGCTGTTGTGGCGCCTTTGAGGCGCTCACCCAATAAGCCCCCGACATTGCCGGTGGTAGTTAACTGATGGGTGCCCGGTATTCCGGTAATCCGCCTCTGCTAGTCCGGGTATTCCGGCATTCCGTTTGTATTCCATTACTGTATTCCGTTACCATGGGTCCTGTATTCCATGACCCAGCGCCTCAGAGTGGTCTCATCCACATCCAGTGACCGGCAGGCCTCTGTAACCGTATATCCCCGGTTCAGCACCAGGGAAGCGGGTTCATTTTTAAACTTCGGTCGATAAGGACCGAGGTTATCTATTCATCGAACACCTCGCTTTGGGTGGTATTTTTGCTACCTATATTGCTGTCCGGTTTCATTGGGCAACTACATAATGTCAGCTCGGGAGGGGCTGCTTCGCTCTAAACTTCAGTCAATAGAATTGGGCGACCCTATTTAGGGCGACTTGGTTCGCCAGGCAATTATGCCTCATGCAGGGCACGCGGTATAAATGCAAAAAGGTTAGTCGCCAGCCGAAAATCAAACAAATGGAGGATTTGATGCAGAGACAACATAGAATTCAGTTCCCTCAGACGAAGGCTCATAGTCTGAGTCAAGACGAAGTCTTTTTTTACCTTCAGGAAGCCGAAAATCAAAGAAAAATAAGATTTCACGACTACGATAAAATTTATCAAGTACAAGGCTTGTATGAACAAATATTCTATGATCGTCTGAAATGTACATCTCCGGGCAAGGTGACATCCATACTGCAATCAGCAGTGAAGCAGTCGGATGATAATTTCACTGAACTTCGTGTGCTGGATTTTGGTGCCGGCAACGGCATGATGGGAGAGGAACTTAAGAAGCTTGGCGTCTCCAGGTTGATAGGGGTCGATATTATTCCAGAGGCCTACGATGCTACTGTTCGAGACAGGCCGGGTTTGTATGATGACTATTATGTTACGGATTTTACCAGGCTTGATGACGATTCAAGGGAGAAAATAACCGCGTGGCAATGTAACTGCATGGTAACTGTTGCAGCCCTCGGATTTGGCGATATTCCGCCAAAAGCCTTTATATCGGCATTTAACATCATTGAGAGCGAAGGGTGGATAGCATTCAATATCAAGGAAACATTTTTTGATACCAGTGATAAAACAGAGTTTTCAAAGATGATTCGGGAAATAATATTTTCCAAGTATGTAGATGTATATAACATTGAACGCTACCGACATAGGTTATCAATCGAGGGTGAGCCTCTCTATTATTTCGCGATTGCTGGCAGAAAGAAGGCAGATATCCCTGCAGAATATCTTAAATCAAAAGGCATTATTATGGCCTGACTATTCGTTAAAGGATCGTGAGTCAATCCCAGATGATTCGAGGAAATATCATCAGCAATAACGGGTTGCACGCTGTGTTAATCGAAATGTCACCCCCGTTCTTCACGCTGCTTGTTGTATGTGGGGCCTCCTTGCTAGCCTATGCCGAGGATAGTTGACAGGGGAGTGATATGCCAAGCAGGTAAGAACGGGGTACCCATTAAAATAACAGACACCCGAGATGCAGTTGACAACGAATTAATGATGGGTGTTCTGTATTCAGCACAGTTACCGCCCGTATCGGTCGTCGGCCTTCGAGTGCCCGACGGAGTAAAATTCAGCATCCATCAATTAAAAATGGCGCGGATCTCGCCCTCGTAGCGGTCAACTTCTTCCGTCAGGTCGGCGAATTTCTCGTTGATGCCGGCAATCAGCTGCTCGTCACAGGTTTTGTCCATGTATTGCCACTCGAAAGTACCGCCAGCCAACAGATTGGCGACATAGATAATATCCGCCAGGCTACGCAGGGTTGGCGGTACAGGGCGCGGTTCGTCATGTTCGCGGATGGCCTCGGTGATATCCTCCGGCATGCCCAGGGCATTCAGCAGGGTATACCCGATCTGTTCATGCCACTGGGTGATCAGGTACTTCACCGTCTCCGGACGGCTGCGCAGCTCGTCGTACTGCGAGGCCCGATAGAGCATATAGAAGCCGCCGATATCGTGGATCATGCCGGCCAGCATGGCTTCATCCGGATTGATGGTGGTGTGGTGTTTGCTGATGACATGGGCGAAACTGGCGGTACGCAGGGAATGTTCCCAGAGTCGTTGTGAAAAATCCGCAAACACAGACATGGACTTGGCGCAGCGTATCTGACGGGTGGCGATCACCAGGGCAGAATTGCGCACCAGATTGATGCCCAGGCGCATGATGGCCATTTTGACATCAGTTACCGTCGCGCCGCCAGTGCTGTAGGCGGCTGAATTGGCCAGGGCCACTAGGCGTGAGGCGATCAGGGGTTCGGTGCTGAGCATGCCGGTGACCTGTTCGAGCGACCAGTCGGGATCACTGAGTGCCTCCCGCAGCCGTACCACTACATCGAAGCTGGTCGGAAAAACGATCTCCCCGGAGAGTTCCTCGGCAATGTCCTGCAGCATTTGAAAGCGCTGCGTCTTCAGCGCTTCTCCCGTCTTGTCATCCACGTCCATTTTTATTCCACTCAAATTGCCGGTAGCTGACAGCCTGCAACGAATTGGCTGTGGTATTACCCTGATTAGCTAACGATAACATACTCTCTGTGTGCGGTAATATGTCGAGCAGAACGAGGCGATACGAACGGGAAGTCCACGATTTAATTACCGCATATCCGAGCGGTAATTGCCCGGGCCGGGGCGACAATAACCGAATATTTGACAAGTTCCACATCATGCGCCACTTGACCGATGCCTCGACGCGGTGCGCCGAAGCGAATACCGGCGCCTGGTGGGCAAGGAGTGCAGTTACTTCAAGGGCAACCGTTATGTGTCGCTCTCCCACCGAGAAAACCTCTCCCTGGATGGCAGACGCGTTCAAGAAACTGCTCGCCGCCAACGAGCGGCTCAACACCGCCTACCTGCTCAAGGAGGCCTTTGGCCAGATGTAGTACTACCGCAGCGAACGCGGCAATAACAGGTTGCATGGCATGTTGCTAGATATGCCCCCCGTTACGCCTGCCGCTGTTGTATGTAGAGGCTAATCTATCGATAATATCTATACGATTTTGAGAAGAGTGAAGGCTGGGATCGCTATGGAATTTTCCAAACTGGGCAGCAGTGGCCTGTTGGTATCGAGAGTGTGCCTGGGCACTATGACCTGGGGGACGCGGAACAATCAGCAGGAGGCAAATGAGCAGATTGAATACGCCTTGTCACATGGGGTGAATTTTATCGATACCGCGGAGATGTATGGCATCCCCCCCACCGCGAAGACCTATGGCTCCACGGAAACCATCATAGGAAATTGGATCGCGGCCAATCCGTCCCGGCGCAATGAGTTTGTTCTGGCCAGCAAGATCGCCGGTAACGGTCTGAGCTACATCCGCAACGGGGGTGATATCACCGCCGAGGCGGTTATCTCTTCGGTCGATGGCTCGCTGCAGCGCCTGCAGACAGACTTTATCGATCTATACCAGTTGCATTGGCCGAATCGCACTTCCCCCCATTTTGCCAAACATCATCCAGGTAAGCTGTGCTTCACGGCGGTCGATGCAAAGGCCCATTCCGAACAGATGCTGGAGATTCTCCAGGCGCTTGATGAATGTGTTAAAGCAGGCAAAATCCGCCACTTTGGGCTCTCTGACGATACCCCCTGGGGAATAAACGAGTATATCCGCCTGAGTGAACAGCATGATCTTGTGCGTGTGACCTCAATCCAGAACGAATTCAATCTGCTGCATACCAAGGATTGGCCCTATCTGGTTGAGAATTGCGTACATGCCGATGTGGCATTTCTGCCCTGGTCACCACTGGCGGGCGGCGGGTTGACCGGCAAGTACATTGATGGGGCGCGCCCGGCGGGTTCCCGCTGGAGCCAATTGCAACGCAACGGCCTGTTTCGCGATACCGAGTCGAGTAACGCGGCGACCAAAGCCTATGTCGAGGTGGCAAGAAAGCACGGTCTGAAACCCGCGCAGATGGCACTGGCCTGGTGTAACCAGACAGACGGTGTTACCTCCACGATTATCGGTGCCACCTCGATGGATCAGCTGCGGGAAAATATGGGCGCTTTCGAACTCGCTTTGAATGATGCTGTTCTGAAAGATATCGCGTCAGTCCACAGGCAGTACCCGGTACCCTTCTGATCCCGCCAGATAAAATATGGTGGACACAGTATGGAACGGGGTTGGCCAAGTGATCCTGTGTGACGTATTGCAGGAACAACGCTAGGCACCTCGTTTCGGCGTCACCCATCCAGCGGGTGTACGAATTAATCCCTCATTGATGCTCCGCAGCACCAAAATATTGTCGGTGCTCTATATTTACTCTTATCGGTTAATCTATTTATCACTCAACAGATGGGTGGAAGATGATTGAAGTGGCGGGCATTGATCACCTGGTCTTGCGCACGACAAAACTGAACCAGATGCTGGATTTTTATACCCGGGTCTTGGGTTGCAAGGTGGAACGGCAATCCTCTCCGGAGACCGGCCTTACCCAGTTGCGGGCGGGCTTTTCGTTAATCGACATTGTGGCTGTGGACAGCCGTCTGGGCCGACTCGGGGGCGCGGCGCCGACTGCGGAAGGTAATAATCTTGATCATTTCTGCCTGCAGATAAAATCCATTCCCGAGGACGAGCTCGTCAAGCACCTGGAAGGTGTTGGTATAGCGGTCGGCGAGTTTGCGGAACGATACGGTGCACAGGGTTTGGGTCGTTCTATCTATATCAAGGATCCGGAAGGGAATACGGTGGAGCTGCGAACCCGGATGGCCTCACCAGCCGCGTGAGTAGCCTCCAGAACACCGGAGGGCAAGATGATACAAATTCTGCCTGATGTGTGGGAGACGGAGGTGGAGAGTCCGTTTCCGGGTCTCACCACGCATGCCTACCTGGTAATCCGACGTAGCGGAAACGTGTTGTTTTACAACACCGGCCATACCCGTGAACTGGACCGGATGGAGGCGCTGGGTGGGGTCACATACCAGTTTCTGAGTCATAGGGATGAATTGGGCGAATCGCTGAAGGCGATATGCCAACGTTTCGGCACCAAGCTGGGTGGCCATGTGCGTGAGCAAGGGGAGTTTGCCCGCATCTGCGCCCCGGATATCCTGTTTGATCAGCGTGAAGTGCTACTGGGCAACATCGAGGTCATTCCCACTCCGGGACACACGCCTGGAAGCACCTGTTTTCTGGTGCACTCAGCCCACGGTCAACGTTACCTGTTCACTGGCGACACACTCTATCTTGGCGATGACGGCACCTGGAAACCGGGCCTCCTCGCCGGCTCCGACAAGGATGCACTCAGCGAAAGCCTCAGGCTGCTGCGGGAGTTAAAACCCGATGTGGCATTTTCCAGTGCCTTTGGCGGGGAGTACGGCTATCAGGATGTTTCGGCGGATTGGCTGGAACGGGTACAACAGGCGCTGGACCAGTTACGCGGGTAGTGCCTGAATCCCCGCGCGGAAACACCGATCGGCAAGCGGCGATTTCCGAAGCTCAGTTCCAGACACCGGGCGGGCCACTCCCTCGCCGGGACACGCTGTGAATACGTCCCTGTACGCTCGGCGTCGGCATGGCATCCTCGGCTCCGTAAACGGTACATCCCTGTATCACTCCTCCTGCCTCCGACGGTCCCGGCAAGGGGGTGGCACGCCCTGCACGACGCCTCTAGAACTCCGAAATTTGACCCAGTAGTTGCATTAATTGTGACCCAATGATCTGTTTCACCCCGTTATCTGTCGGATGAAATAGACACGTTGCATGGCTTCCTGGAATGCACCGCTGGTGACGTCCGGTATTGCACCCTGTAGGAGGCCCGCCTCCGGGCCGATATCGCGGCGAGGCGCCGCGCCTACAGGTCGATTATCACAATGATAGGGTTGAGTTAACGGTATTCAGGCCGGGGACAACTGGTACTCACAGCTGGCCGCGCCGTGATGGGTGCAACCGACCTTGTCCACACGATAGCCGGGCAGCGCGTCCGCACTGTCGAGCAGGCCTTGCATGGTCCCAGCCAGGAATTCGCAGCATTCCGGTCTGTGCGCCGCGTGTTTCATGTTCCTGGTATACCCGCTGACCCGAACCCCTTCGCTGTACTTTGATATGTTCACCAGGGGCGACAGGGCGGGAACGAGCAGCAGATCAATGGCGAAGCGCAGCTCGCTCACCGCACCATTCACCTTGAGGTTCTTGTACAGATGGCAGCCGAATCCCTCTCCCAGTTCCCGCATTCGCTGCCCGCGTTCAGCTTCGGGAATGGCACTGTTGATTTCGACCAGCCTTCCGGAGATGTTGGGGTAACGGCTGAGGAGGGAGAAGATCAGCATGCGATCGCGGATGTCGGCATCCCCGGCTTCAGAATCTTTATCTTTATACCGGGTAGCGGGGCTATCGGCCGGTGTTGGAGCCGGGCTGCCGGTTGTATCGGCTGTTCCGCCACTCAGCAGTTTTGCCACGCCATTCAGTGATTCCAAAGGCGGGCGCAGTTGCTCTTCATTCAACAGCGGCCCATTGACCTCCAGGATCAGATTGCGACCACCCTCGGGGCGTATTTCAAAACTTTGCCTGTCGATGCCCAGTCCCAGTTTACGCAGACAACTCATCACCCGGGCGAGGGCTCCTGCCGTGTCTTCCAGTTGCAGTACTATTTCATAGCTCATTTATTGGCTCTGTGGCCATTTTTCACGGCCACTCCTCCTTCGTTCTGGTTTGTTATCAGAATGGGAACGGGAACAGTGCACGCCACCTATAACCAGCAACGGGGAGCGTGTCAAGAGTTCAGCGATGGCCGAAAGCAGGGGGCAGACTCATTTATTGCCGCGCTGATCAGCCGATACCCGCCGCCAGGCCGTCAGCGCGGCACAATCCGCCCACCGGAGAGGTGAGCGGTGAGGAAGGCATCGAGACCGTTGACATAGGTCGCTCCGCTCATGAGGAATCCCGTATTGTGATCTCCCCGCAATTGCGGAAAGGTCCGGGGAGGTCGGGCCGCCGCATAGAGCGACCGGCCGTGCCGATACGAAATGATTTCGTCGTCAGGGCTGTGTATCACCTGCACGGGACACCGCACCTCGGCCAGATAGTCCCGTGTGGCGTATTGCAGGCGGGCGAGCCAGCGGGCCGGCAGCCACCAGTACAAATCGGCGGCCATGTCCGGGACCGAGATAAAGGCGGACTCCAGGATTAGCGCCCCCGGTTGCTCGCGCGCGGCGAGCCAGGCCGCCAGCGCGCCCCCCAGCGAGCGGCCGAACAGCACAATGCGCTCCGGCGATTCGCCCCGGGTGTCGACCAGATGATCCCAGGCCGCCAGGGCATCCTGGTGTGTTCCCGCTTCGCTGGGTGTTCCCTCGCTCTGGCCGTAGCCACGGTAATCGAAAATCAGGATGTTGAGTCCCAGTTGATGAAAGATACGCAACGAGTCCAGCCGGTGGGAGATATTTCCCGCGTTGCCGTGGAAGAACAGCAGGGTGCCCCGTGCGTTCTCGGCCGGGATATACCAGCCATGCAGCGCCATACCGTCGGCGGTCACCAGGCGTACCTCTTCATAGGGCAGGCCGATATCCCGGGGGCTGGCGGCCAGCTCCCGTGAGGGGATGCCGGGCAGATAGAGTAGACTGGACTGGCCGAGATAGACGACCAACAGCAAAATAGCGTAGGCGCCGGCCGCCGTCAGTAGCAGACTCCACATGGGGCTGTATTTCCTGAAATGGTCCATACGGGCAGCATAGTGGAATCCTGCGCCTGCGTGTTGTGCGGGTGCACAAGTGCGCCTGTTTGCAACCGCTTGAGCGGCCAAGCCAAAAGCGAGTTGCCGCGCTCGTAACGGCCGAAATATCTTCCCTTAAATCGGGATCTGCTACTATTAAACCCAATAGTTGCATTAATCATGGCCCGATGATTTGCTTCACCCCGTTATTTGCCGGATGGAATAGACATGTTGCATGGTTTCCTGGAATGCACCGCTGGTGCAGTCCAGAATTGCACCGGTAGGAGCGGCGCCCCGCCGCGATTTCGGCCCGGGGGCGGGCTTCCTACAGGTCGATTTTTGCAATGATCGGGTAAATAGTGAAGGCACAATAGAAAGCTGTTGTTGGAATAGGGGAGACGTGGATAATTCCATGAATAGTAGCGGGCCCGGTAAACAGCACTATTTGGCTGCCATCAATAACATGGTAACGGACCTGCCCCTGCTACCCTCGGTGGTCTCGCAACTGCTGGTCCTGAGTCCGGATGATGACCGGTTTCTCGATGAGGTCTACCACCTGGCCCGGCAGGACCCCACGTTCTCCATCCGCCTGGTGCAGTATGCCGCCAGGACCTGCCGGTCCAGTCAGATGGCGGAGAAATTCAGTCTCAAACACGCCATAGCCCGACTCGGTTCCCGACAGATCGCGGGTATCGTCGCCAGCCTGTCGCTGATGGATTCCTTTGAACCGAATAATCAGAGTGACCGTAATCTCTGGGTCCATTCGGTACAGGTGGCGGTGATCGCCAGAAAACTGATTGAAGTGATGCCCGATCTGCACCTGGACAGTGAGATCATCTATCTGGGTGCGCTGCTGCATGATATCGGACGCTTCGTTATCTTTCAGGCGGTTCCGCAAGGGCCTGCCCGGATTGATGAAAGTCACTGGATGACCCCGACCGAGTTACTGGATGCAGAGGTCAATATCTGCGGTGTCGATCATGTCCGGGTCGGTGCCGAGGCCTGTGCGCGCTGGGATATCCCCAAGGCGATCAGTGATATCGTCGCCAATCATCACAACTACCACCTGCCCCTCGATACCCTGGACGAGCGGCTGCTCTGCACCCGTGTCGGGGTCACGCAGATCGCCGATTTTTATAGTGTCTCGCTGATGAACCAAGCGGTTGAAGAGGTGATTGAAGCCGGGGTGGATGAGATGGAGCCGGCGGGGAACGGCGAGGAGCGACTCACCGAAGCGTTGGCAGAGGCACTCGATGAGATCATCTCCGCCAACGGTTCCGTACTGCCGGAAAAGTACCGGGCCATCATACCCCATACGCTGATCATGCAGCGGCAGCAGATTGTTAGCGAAACCGGAACGATACTGGATGCGTTGGGGATTCCCGAGGAGACGGACGGCGCTATAATGCGGCATGACTGAACTGAAAACGGTTGGCCTTTTTCTGATCACCGCAGTAGCGGAAATCGTAGGCTGTTATCTGCCATACCTCTGGCTTAACCAGGGCCGGTCCGCCTGGTTGCTGGTGCCTGCCGCATTCAGTCTCGCGGCATTCGCCTGGTTGCTCACCCTGCATCCGACCGCCGCCGGGCGGGTCTATGCCGCCTATGGTGGGGTTTATGTATTTGTCGCCATCCTCTGGCTCTGGGCCGTTGATGGCGTTCAGCCGACGTCCTGGGACCTGATCGGCTCCGCTGTGGCATTGACGGGTATGGGGATCATCATGTTTGCCCCTCGCTATGGTTGATGGGGCGGTCCAGAGCGGCAGCGGATGATTCAATAGCAACCGGCCACTGGAGATTTTCAATGCGTCACTTTCGACTTGTTGCCGTTCCGCTCCTGCTCTCCCTACTGCTGAGCGGCTGCGCCGGACTCTGGCGCGATTACGAAAAGCCCCAGGTCAACATCACCTCTTTCGCCCTGGCGCCGGAATCCACCGGTCAGGCGCCGGTGTTCGATATCGGCATTCAGGTGATCAACCCCAACCGGGCCGCGTTGGCGTTAAAGGGCATAAGCTATTCCCTGGAGGTCGAGGGACACCGGATAATCAGCGGCGCCACCGCGGATCTGCCCGGCGTGCCCGGTTACGGCATGGCGGACTTCACGATTCAAGCCAGCCCCAATCTGTTCGGCAGCGTGCGTCTGTTCAGTGACCTGTTCTCACGCCAGCATGCCAGTCTCGGTTACCGCTTCAAGGCGCGACTCGATGTCGGCGGCCTGATGCCCTTCGTCAACCTGGAGGAGTCCGGCCGCTTCAGCCTGTCCGATGCCGGGCGCTGATCACGGCCGCCATGGATTGCGCTGTTTCGCAGGTTGTTGCAGGATAAGGCATGATCCTCTCCTACCTGTTGTTGTTCAGCTCCGCCTTTCTGGCCGCCACCATATTTCCGTTCTATTCCGAAGCGATCCTGTTTGCCCTGTTGCGGGATGGGGGGGATGCGGCCACGCTGGTGGTGGTCGCCACGCTCGGCAACACCCTCGGCGCGGTGGTCAACTGGCTGCTGGGTTGGTATCTGCTGCATTTTCAGAATCGCCGCTGGTTCTATTTCAGTCAGAACCAGATCGACAAGGCGCAGCGCTGGTTTCAGCGTTACGGTATCTGGAGCCTGCTGCTGGCGTGGACGCCGGTCGTGGGTGACGCCCTGACCCTGATCGCCGGTACCATGAAGGTGCGTCTGTGGCCGTTCCTGCTGCTGGTGGGTACCGGCAAGGCGCTGCGCTATATTTCGGTGGTCTATCTGACCGCCTGGGCGTCGCTCTGAAGGTGACCGTTGAAGGGATTGCGCAACCACAGGAGATGCCGTGATTGATAGGCAAGGGAACAGGGACGCGAACCCGGACCGCCCGGCCGCCGCGCGACCGGGCGGGGAGCACGGCTCCGCCCCGCAGCGGCCGCGCAACCGCTTCGACCGCATGGAGTGGGCCGGCGCCTTTGGCGACCTGGGTACCCTGATCCCCTTTGTCGTCGCCTATATCAGCGTGGCCAAGGTGGATCCGCTGGGCGTGCTGTTTGCGTTCGGCGTGGTGCTGATCATCTGCGGCGCCTATTACCGGACACCGTTTCCGGTGCAGCCGATGAAGGCGATCGGCGCGGTGGTGGCGACCCAGGGCGCCCAGTTTGCCGTGACCGTGCCGGCCATCTTTGCCGCCGGACTGGTCACCGGCCTGATCTGGTTGCTGCTGGGGCTCAGCGGCACCGCCGAGAAAATCGGCCGGCTGGTCAGCCGCCCCGTGCTCATGGGCATCATCCTCGGGCTGGGCATGAGCTTTATGCTGGAAGGGGTGAAGTTGATGGCAGCCAACTGGTACATCGCGGTGGCCGGCTTGGCCGGGACCATTCTGCTATTGAGCAGCCGAAGGATCCCCGCCATGCTGGCACTGCTGGTGTTCGGCCTGCTGTGCGGTGTGCTGCTCAATCCCGGCACGCTCGATGCCCTGGCGACGGTCTCCATCGAGTTTCGCCTGCCGGCTTTTGCCTTGTCCGAACTCACCTGGGCCGATCTGTTGACCGGTACCCTGTTCCTGGCACTGCCCCAGCTACCGCTCACCCTGGGCAATGCGCTGCTGGCGATCCGCGAGGAGAACAACCGGCTGTTTCCCGACCGGCCGGTAAGCGACCGCGGGGTGGCGGTCTCCACCGGCCTGATGAATCTGTTCGGCTCGGCGGTGGGTGGGGTGCCCATGTGCCACGGGGCCGGCGGCATGGCCGGGCACGTGGCGTTCGGCGCCCGCACCGGCGGGGCACCGATTATCCTCGGCGGCATCCTGCTGCTGGGCGCGCTGTTTTTCAGCAGTTCGGTGGAACTGCTGCTGGGCTTGCTGCCGACCGCCATCCTCGGGGTGATCCTGTTCATCACCGGTTCGCAACTGGCGCTCGGCAGCGGCCGGCTTGACCCGCGGAAAGCGGAGCGGTTCATCACCCTGATCACCGCCGCCAGCGCCATCTGGAATGTCGGACTGGCGTTTCTGCTGGGGATGCTGGTGACCTGGATCCATCGGCGGGGCTGGCTGCGGCTCTGAGAGGCCGACGGGCAAGGTGCCTGTGACAATACTGAGGTTTTCCACAATTCTGTTGTTTCGGTAAACCGTTACAATGGCCGGTGCAAGTTCACAGGAGGAGATAACGAAAATGAATAAAAATAGAAGTCTGAGCGCCCTCTGTCTGGGACTGGCGCTGTCGATTCCCGCCGCCGCCGACGAGGCATCCCGCACGGTCAATATTCAGCGCCTGACCCTGGAGACGGCCCGGGAGATCGCCCTGGGCGCCATCGACGCCTGCCGCAAGGAGGGGATCCAGATCGGGGTCACGGTGGTCGACCGCGACGGGGTGATCCAGGTGGTGTCGCGGGATACCATCGCCGCACCCATCACCGTCGAGATCAGCCGCCAGAAGGCCTTCACCGCGGCCAACTTCAATGCCGCCACTTCCCAGCTGGTTTCCCGGGCCAATACCCCGATCGGCCGGGTGCAGGGGCTGGTGATGTCCGCCGGCGGCCTGCCGATCCAGGCTGGCGGCATGCTGCTGGGGGCGGTGGGGGTGAGTGGCGCGCCATCCGGCGAGACCGACGAAGCCTGCGCCCAGGCCGGTATCGACCGGGTCCAGGATGATCTCGAAATGGCCATGTAACCGGCCAGGTCGCAGCCACTCCCGGTTTCCGTGCCGGTCATGGACCACTGCCGGGGTGTTGCACCCTGCCCATCCCGCGTGCGGAGCGTATGCCCGTTTTGTTCGCTCCCGGTTGTGGATCGGATGAAGCGTCCTGTGCGAGAATTTACCCAAAGCAGCGGATTGGGTAGGGGGAGACAAGTCCCCCTGCCTGTTGTGGAACCCAACATATACCATCCCAGGAGATCAAGCCGATGATCACTTCGATTATCCTACTGAACGTGGCACGCACCCGGATCAATGAGATCGCCGAGCAACTGGCCGAGATGCAGGAGGTGTCCGAGGTCTATTCGGTGACCGGCAACTATGATCTGGTGGTCATCGTGCGCGTCGCGCAAAACGACGATCTGGCCCGCCTGGTGACCGAGCAACTGGTCAAGATCGACGGCATCGAGAAGACCGACACCATGCTGGCATTCAAGGCCTACTCGCGGCACGACCTGGAAGCGATGTTTGCCATCTGATTTTCAACACAAATCCTGTTCATATTACGGCCTGCCGATGGGCTAAGCTTAGGGCGAGCCGTACTGCTTGAGTCGCGGCCGGATCGAGGAGCAACAGGAGATGAGTGAACCCGTACGCGCCGCCGATAGCCCCTTCGCCGTGGAAGTGGAGCAGGGCAAGACCTATTTCTGGTGTGCCTGTGGCCGCAGCGCAACCCAACCATTCTGCGACGGTTCCCACAAGGTCACCGAGTTCCGCCCGATCAAATACGAAGCCACGGAGTCCGGGACGGTCTACTTCTGCGGCTGCAAGGGGTCTGGTCACAAACCCCTGTGCGACGGCAGCCACAAGCAGCGCTGAATGCCGGGCCAATCCCCGGCTCAACCGGGGGACTGCTCAGGTTTGACCTCTGCACGGGTTGAGTGCCGAATGGCACTAAGTTAAGCCGGGATACACCTGTTTCCGTCATTCCGGCGCAGGCCGGAATCCAGGGAAACTGCCTCCATCGAACCGCCTGGATCCCGGCATTCGCCGGGATGACGGTGGTTCTGGGCTTAACTTAGTGCCGTTCGGTTGACTGCCTTTGGATGACAGATGACAAATGGACTCTCGCCAAGACGCCAAGCACGCCAAGAAAAAAACCATTCTTTGCTGTAACTACTTACCCGGCCTGTAAGTGATTGGTCTGCCTTGTGGGCCGATCTTGATGGCGCCTTGAATCCGGTCCCTTTTTCAGATTCAAGCCTGCCCTTGTTTGAGCGCAGCGAGTTTGGGCAGGCGCTGAAAAAGGGACCGGATTCGAGGAGGCAAGCCATCGTGTGAGGCCTACAAGGCAGGCCAATCATCCCCTGGAGCAGTTACTCTTTGCTTTAACCTTTGCGCTCTTGGCGACTTGGCGAGAGTAATGAACCTTTACCGTTCCGGTACCGGGAAGGTGCCGGGGTGTTCGTCTTGCCCGCATTGT
Source organism: Sedimenticola hydrogenitrophicus (assembly GCF_025175675.1). GTDB lineage: Bacteria > Pseudomonadota > Gammaproteobacteria > Chromatiales > Chromatiaceae > Sedimenticola > Sedimenticola hydrogenitrophicus. Next base: position 33,403 of record NZ_JANIOA010000028.1, on the reverse strand, counting down.
GGCTCACCGCTTTTTCCGCCAGCAACCACACCCTGCGGGATCGGCTACATGCGGTGCGCCCGATAGACGATGCCATTGGCCTCCTGCAGTTCGCGCACATAGTCGATAATGTTGGCCACCTCTTTTTGTGACACCTCCGGCCGCGGGGGCATGTCGCCGAAGGGCCAGTGATGCTGTTTCACCCCATTCTTCGCCGCGCGGAAAAACGCCTCGTCGGCGTGGTGGCCGGGGTTGTAGGTGTCATGCACCAGCGGCGGTCCGGCTTTGCTGCCCGCTCCGTTTTCGCCATGGCAACTGCTGCAGCTGGTGTCGTAGGCAACCTTACCCTTGCCGGCCAACCGGGACAACTCAGGCACCTTGATGTCGGCCGTGGCCGCCGATGAAGATGAGCCGGTGAATTTTCCCACCGCAACCGCAATGCCACCCAGCAGCACGGAAGAGATGACGACGATCTGGATGATTTCTGTGGTTTTCATGTGACTCCTCGATCAGGTTTGGATAATCAATAGGGTCCGGCGGACGGTTATCCCAGGTTGTTGAACCAGGTCAGGTTCTGCAGCAGCCAGATCGACATGCGGTTCAGATAACCGGTCACCATGGCAATACCCATGATGATCAGGATGACGCCGGCGATCCGGTGCACCAGGGGGCCGTGCCGCCTGAAGCGCTTGGCGTGATGCAGAAACTGGTCGGTAAACAGGGCGGCGAGAATGAACGGCACTCCGAGCCCGATAGAGTAGATGGCCAGCAGGGTGGTGCCGCTGCCGATCAGCCCCGAGGTGGCGCTGACGGTCAGGATGGCGCCCAGGATCGGGCCGATACAGGGTGTCCAGCCGAAGGCGAAGGCGAGGCCCAGCAGGTAGGAGGAGAGGGCCTTGCCGCCGGGCAGCGCGGCGTGGATACGCAGTTCCCGCTGCAGCAGGTTCAGCTTCACGATGCCGGTCATGAACAGGCCGAAGACGATCACGATGATGCCGCCGACAATGTTCATCTCGTAGCGGTAGCTGATCAGCAGCCGGCCGAGGGCGGTCGCACTGGCGCCGAAGGCGATGAAGACGGTGGAGAAACCGAGCACGAAGCAGAGACTCAGGCCGATAATGATCAGGGTCTCTTTTGACGATGGACCGTAGGTGCGCATCTCATCCAGTGACTGGCCGCCGATATAGGAGAGATAACCCGGCACCAGAGGCAGCACGCAGGGGGAGAGAAAGGAGATCAGTCCGGCGCCGAAGGCGGAGAGGATGCTGATACCGGAGAGTTCGATCATGATGATGGCCTGTCTGCAATAGGACTGATGGTTATGACGTAATGGAAGATGTCCGCCGATTCTCTCCGGCTACTGGATGTTCGCATTTGACTGTTCCCGGCGAATGTAGGCGACGATGTGCCCGGTCTGCTCCGGCGTGATGTCGGCCACCGCCGGCATGTCGCCGAAACCCCAGTGGTGCTGACGCACGCCGTCGCGTACCGCCATGTGGAAAGCGAAATCGGCGTGGTGCTTCGGCCGGTACACGTCGTTGACCAGGGGCGGGCCCTGCTCGGTGCCTGTGCCGTCGGCGCCGTGGCAAGCCTGGCAATAGGTGGAAAACAGCGGCGCTCCCTGCGCCGCCTCGCCTTTGAAACCGGGCGGCGGCAAGTGCAGAGCGGCAAGTCGTTCCTCGGGATCCGGGGCCTCGCAACCGGCGAGCAGCAGCAGGGCGGCAAAGGTGACGAATTTTTTCATGTTTCGGCTCGATCTGGCTGAGTGTCGGGCTGATCGGGCAACAGTCAACCGGCGCCTAAGGCGGTTGCTGACCCGCAAGGGATCGGTCGACATTGATCAGGGGGTCGCCTGTGGCGCGCCAGGGGGCGGACAGGGACGGCCATCGGTCGTCGACCGACAGTCTGTCAGACGGAGGGTAGCGGGGGCCTTAGGGGGCGATCGGGCAGGGGAACCGGCGTTTCCGGAGTGCCCGCCTCGACGTAACTGTCGCCGCGCGGGGTCTCCAGGGTCAGGGTCTGGTCGCTGCAGATCTGGGAGCCGAAGGAGGAATCGCACTGCTGCTGGCAGCACTCTTCGTCCTCTCCCGCGTGCTGCATGTCGCAGTCATCGCCCTGGCAATCCATGACGTGGCTGCCGTCCACCCCGGATTCCAGCGCCGACGCCGCATAACTGATGGTTAATGGCAGCAGGGCCAAAAACACTATCAGCATCAGCAAGGAAAGGCGATGGGGGCGTGGTCTCATCGGGTGCGGCGATCTCTTTCGGCTATCGGGTAGATGATATCGGTACCAATGGTACTCGATATATTTACTCTGTTACAGAGACTTGGTTTGGAAAAAAGTTCCATTGGAAGTGGGGTTAATCCACGCCGGGGGTGCCCCGGGTACCGTAGGGTGCCGGTGAGCTTGCGAACCGCACCGCCGCTGAAATCCCTCATGCGATGCGGTTCGTTTCACTCACCGCATCCTACAACAGCACCCTTCCACGCGACCGAGCGCGCCCTACGCGACTAACCTCCGGCTCCGTTTGCCGGTCCCCGGGTTCTCGGCAGCACGACCTCGGCGATCAGGCCGCCGCCCTCCCGGTTTCTCAGGCTCAGGGTACCGCCGTGGGCCTGGGCGATGTTTTTGGCGATCGAGAGTCCCAGGCCGGTGCCGCCGCTCGCCTTGCTGCGGGAGTCGTCCACCCGGGTAAAGGGTTCAAATACCCGTCCGAGATCGGCTTCGGGGATCCCAATGCCGTTATCCGCAATGGTGATCTTCAGGGATTTGGCTGAATCCTCCACCGCGATATCCGCGCGGCCACCGTACTTGACGGCATTGTCCACCAGGTTGGTGAGCAGGCGGCGCATGGAGACCGGATGGCAGAGGAAAGAGTGGTCGGCCCGGCCGCTTAAGGTGATGCGGGCGCCGGACTCCTCGCCGTCGATCTGCAGGGTCTCCAGCAGGTCGTTGATATCCATCGCCTGGACCTCCCCGTGGCCGGTCTGGTCGCGCATGAAGTCGAGAATGCCCTGAACCAGGGTCTCCATCTCCTCCAGGTCGCGTTCGAATTTGGCCTGCAGGTTGGCGTCATCGAGCAGCCCCGAACGCAGGCGCAGACGAGTGATCGGCGTCTTCAGGTCGTGGGAAATGGCGGCCAGGAAGCGCGACCGCTCATCCACGAACTGGCGGATCTGCCGTTGCATGGCATTGAAGGCGCGCAGTGTGCCGCGCACCTCTTCGGGGCCCTCCTCCGCCAGCGGCGGGCGCTGCAGATCCTCTCCCAGGGCCCGCGCCGACTCCGCCAGATAGGCCAGTGGCCGGATGATCCAGCGCACCGCCAGCAGGGCCACCAGGCCCAGGATCAGCAGCACCAGGCCGAGCGCCAGGGTGACGCGCAGTGGCCAGGCGGTGATTCCCTCCGGCAACTGTTCGCCAAAACTGACCCATTGGCCATCCCGCAGCCGCACCTGGATCAGGTGCCTCCCCTGGCTGGGGAGGATCAGCCCCGCTTCGGCCAGATGCTGATGCATCATCTCCTGCATGCGGGGATTCATGCCCATGCCCATGGGCAACTCGCGCGACGGGTTGAATTGGCCATCCGCCTGTGTACCGGCCAGGGCGAAACGTGTCTCCCGCTCCTCCTCCAGGTAGTAGCGCAGGGCGGTCAGGAATATGGCGCTGTCGCCGCTCGCGTGGTTGTCTCCCCGTTCCACCGGGGGCAGGGTCAGGCTGATGCGGGTGCCGGGCGCGTCCAGGGCCGCTGCCGTCTCCCGGCGCTGTGCGGGTGACATCGGATCGAGGATCTTGACAATGCCGGCGAGGCGCTGGGCGCTGTGTATCCCCACGGCCCGCTGGATCACCGAGCCCCGGTCACTGGTCAGGACCAGGGCGGTGATCACCTCGGCCAGCACCAGCCCGAACAGCAGCAGGATGACCAGCCGGCTGAACAGGGTGCGTGGATAGGTCGGCCAGTTCATCCTAAAAACCTCATTTCAACCGCTGAGGACGCCAAGAAAATAACGGTTTGATTTTTTTGATCCCCCACTCCTCGAATTGTGCCTGAGGTGTCGGAGTCAAACCGGCCTCGGTCCGGTGAATCGACGCACGACAGGAGGCTGGTTTGACTCCGACAGCTGTGGATTCAGGTAATCCATTGAATCTCTTTGCGCGCTTCGCGGTTGATTCGAGGAGTTCGGGGCCGTGTGGCCGTGAAAATTGGCTCTCCTGCCAATTTTTCATGCGGGCTCCACCTTGGCGGAGAGGACATAGCCCTCGCCACGGACGGTCTTGATCAGTTGCGGCTCCCGGGCATCCTCGCGCAGGCGTTTGCGCAGGCGGCTGATCTGGATATCGACGGTGCGCTCATCCGGGGTCCAGTCGCGTCCCTCCAGGAGTCCCATCAGCTGGTCACGCGACAACACCCGGCGCGGACGGTCGAGGAAGATACGCAGCAGTTTGTACTCGGAGCCGCTGAGCGAGACGATCACCCCGTCCTCCGCCACCAGGTGGCGCGCCGAGGTATCCAGGGTCCAGCCGGAAAAACGGATCTTCTCGCCGCTCTCCGGGCGGCTCTCCAGGAGGCTGCGGGCGCGCCACAAGAGCGCCTTGATGCGCGCCTGGAGCTCGCGGGGATTGAACGGTTTGGGCAGGTAGTCGTCGGCACCCATCTCCAGCCCGAGAATCCGGTCCATCTCCTCGCCCCGGGCCGTCAGCATGATGATGGGCACATTCGACTTGCCGCGGAGATTGCGGCAGAGAATCAGGCCGTCCTCGCCCGGCAGCATCACATCCAGTACCACCAGATTGATCCGGTTACGTTCCAGTTGCTGCCACATCTGACGGCCGTCCCGGGCCGCCGATACCCGGTACCCGCTCTTGGTGAGATAGGTGGCCAACAGCTCGCGGATCTCCGGATCGTCATCAACTATCAGTATGTGGTCAATCGTTGTCATCTTGTCTGACTCGGTAGTGTTATGCCAGTTATAAACCGGCCCGTGGAGTTTTAATGTATCAAAGTGTAACAGTTTGGCGGGTTGAAACAGTTCGCTACCTGTTCGGGCCAATGTTGCAACACTGCGCTACACGACTATGGTTTACTCATGATCAAGAGAGAGCAGTCGCTCGATCAGCAACAACCGATAAGGAGATTGAAATGAGAACGAATACAAAAACACTGGTGCTGGCTGTCGGTCTTGGAGTGGGTCTCGCTGTAACCGGTGTATTGCTGGCGCAGAACCCCTACGGCTACCAGGGCGGCCCCGGCATGTATGGACAACCCGGGATGATGTATCAGGGTCAAAATCCACAGGGAGGGTACGGCATGATGCAGCCCGGTTATGCCAATCCTAATATGATGCAGCCTCGCTATGGCGCGCCGAACCAGCAAGGCAGTCCGGGTATGATGCAGGGTCCCGGCATGATGGGCGGTCCCGGTATGATGCAGGGCCCCGGCACGATGGGTGGTCCCGGTATGATGCAGGGCCCCGGCACGATGGGCGGTCCCGGCATGATGCAGGGCCCCGGCACGATGGGTGGTCCCGGTATGATGCAGGGGCCCGGCACGATGGGTGGTCCCGGTATGATGCAGGGGCCCGGCACGATGGGTGGTCCCGGTATGATGCAGGGCCCCGGCACGATGGGCGGTCCCGGCATGATGCAGGGCCCCGGCATGATGGGTGGTCCCGGTATGATGCAGGGTCCCGGCATGATGGGCGGTCCCGGTATGATGCAGGGCCCTGGCATGATGGGGCAGCAGGGCGTGAATCCGGCGGAGCGTCTGGCGGCGGTAAAGACCGAGCTGGGTATTACCGCGGATCAGGAAGCGGCCTGGAACAGCTATGCCGAAGCGCTGCAGGCCCATGTTGCCCAGGGGCAGGCGATGCACCAGGCCATGTGGTCCGGCCAGGGCTATGATCCGGCCGCGCACAACACTCAGCATCAGGCCATGTGGCAGTCGCGGCAGCAGGTCTCCAATGCGCTGCAGAACCTGTACTCCGTGCTTACCCCCCAGCAGCAGCAACAGGCCCGGACCCTGATGGGCCAGGGCGGTTGTCGTTGAGATGGAATCGGGGCGGGCGATGACGCCGGCCCCGTAGTTTGGCCTTGCATTCGCGGCGCTTATCCGGGCAGAGTATCCCGTGGTAGCGGATGACGGCGGCGGCCTCGAAGTAGACCGGCACGCCGCCGCGGATGCCACGGAGTCCCCGTCCTTGTGATTCCGGATTGGCCCCGCGTCGGGATGATGGTTCAATCAGGCCCTTATCGAGATACAACTCACAACAGCATACAGAGGAGCAGCACCATGTACGGATTCTCAACCCGCCTGACCGGCAATCTGGAGGAGATCGAACAGCAGTTGACCGAGGCGTTGAAGGCCGAGGGGTTCGGGATACTCACGGAGATCGACGTCCAGGCCACCCTGAAGAACAAGCTGGGTATCGAGCGGGCACCCTACCGCATCCTCGGCGCCTGCAACCCGCCCCTGGCCCATCGTGCCCTGGAGGCCGATCCCGATATCGGGCTGCTGCTGCCCTGCAATGTGGTGATACGCGAAGAGCCGGACGGCTCGATTTGCGTCGCCTTCATGGATCCGCAGGCGGTGCTGGGCCTGGTGCAGGGTGAGGCGGTGGTTGAACTGGCGGACGAGGTGCGCACCCGGCTGCTGCGGGTGCGCGAACAGCTGGGCGGGACCTTGACCGGCTGATCGGCTGCGTCGGGCAGACTGGGCCGGTCTGTTTGTCGGGACGTCCGGGATTCATCCGTGACGGGTGGGTGCCGACGATGGCTAATCCGTATCGCCGCCGTGGTTCGGCGGATGGCGACAGGAGCGAATAATGATAAAACAGGTGGAAAGCGGGCTACCGATGCAATCGATTGATCCGGTGTGCGGCATGCGGGTTGCGGAACCCGCCGAACACCGACATCGGTTCGAGGGTGTCGAATACCGCTTCTGCAGTGCCCATTGTCTGCAGAAGTTTTCCGCCGACCCGGCGACCTACCTGGCGCCGAAGGCGGAGGCGCCCGGCGTTCCGCCGGCGGTAACGACCGCCGACACCACCTACACCTGTCCGATGCATCCCGAAGTGCAACAGCCGGGCCCCGGCGCCTGTCCCAAGTGCGGCATGGCCCTGGAGCCCGTCGCCCCGGTGGCGGCCCCGCGTACCGAATACACCTGTCCCATGCACCCCGAGATCGTCCAGGACCACCCGGGCAACTGCCCCAAGTGCGGCATGGCGCTGGAACCGCGCACCGTGGTGCCCGAGGAGCGGAATGAAGAGCTGATCGACATGAGCCGACGCTTCCGGGTCGGCGCGCTGCTCTCCCTGCCGCTGTTCCTGCTGGCGATGATTGCCGACCTGGCGCCCAGCTGGCTGCCGGCCGGGGTGTCGATGCGCGGGGTCCAGTGGGTCGAGTTTATCCTCGCCACCCCGGTGGTGCTGTGGGGCGGCAAGCCGCTGCTGATCCGTGGCTGGCAGTCCGTGGTGAGCTGGAACCTCAATATGTTCACCCTGATCGGTCTGGGCGTGTCGGTGGCCTGGATCTATAGCGTGGTGGCCCTGCTGTTGCCCGGGCTGTTCCCGCTCAACATGCGGCATGCCGACGGCAGCGTGCCGGTCTACTTCGAGGCCGCCGCCGTGATCACCGCCCTGGTCCTGTTGGGCCAGGTACTGGAACTGCGCGCACGCAGCCAGACCAATGCGGCGATCCGGCTGTTGCTCGGCCTTGCCCCCAATACCGCCCGTATCGTGCGCGCGGACGGTGCCGAGGAGGATATCCCGCTGGAGCGGGTGGTACCGGGCGACATCCTGCGCATCCGCCCGGGCGACAAGGTACCGGTGGACGGCGTGGTGACCGAGGGACACAGCGCGGTGGACGAGGCAATGGTCACCGGCGAGCCGATACCGGTGGAGAAGCAGCCGGGCGAGCCGCTGATCGGGGCCACGGTGAACGGTACCGGCAGTCTGCTGATGCGGGCCGAGAAGGTGGGGGCCGACACCCTGCTGGCGCAGATCGTGCGCATGGTCAGCGAGGCCCAGCGTTCCCGGGCACCGATCCAGAAACTGGCCGATATCGTGGCCGGCTATTTCGTCCCGGTGGTGGTGTTGATCGCCGTGGTGACCATGATTGTCTGGGGCCTGTACGGACCGGAGCCGCGCCTGGCCCACGCCATGATCAATGCCGTGGCGGTGCTGATCATCGCCTGCCCCTGTGCCCTGGGCCTGGCGACCCCCATGTCGATCATGGTGGGCACCGGCAAGGGGGCGACCCTGGGTGTGCTGATCAAGAACGCCGAGGCGCTGGAGATCATGGAGCGGGTGGACACCCTGGTGGTGGACAAGACCGGTACCCTCACCGAGGGGCGGCCGCAGCTGGTCTCGGTGCAGGCGCGCGCGCCCTTTGACGAACAGCAGCTCCTGCGGCTGGCCGCCAGCCTGGAGCGGGGCAGTGAACATCCGCTGGCCGAGGCGATCGTGCGCGGCGCCGAGGAGCGGGGGGTGAAACTGGCCGCCACCGAGCGGTTCGACTCCATTACCGGGCGCGGGGTCACCGGCTATATCGATGGCCAGGCGGTGGCGCTGGGCAATCTCAAACTGTTTGAAGCGTTGTCGATCGATCCCGGGACGCTGCCGGCCGAGGCGGAGACGGGGCGGGCACAGGGACAGACGGTGATGCTGGTCGCCATCGACGGGCAGGCGGCCGGGCTGATCGGCGTTGCCGACCCGATCAAGGCCTCCACACCCCAGGCCATCCGCGACCTGCATGCCGAGGGGGTAACGGTGGTGATGCTGACCGGCGACAACCGCACCACGGCTGCATCGGTGGCCAATCAGCTCGGTATCGACCGGGTGGAGGCGGAGGTGTTGCCGGAGCAGAAGGCGGAGATCGTCAAGAAGCTGCAGGCCGAGGGCCACACCGTGGCGATGGCCGGCGACGGCATCAACGACGCCCCGGCCCTGGCCCAGGCCCATGTCGGCATCGCCATGGGCACGGGGACCGATGTGGCGATGGAGAGCGCCGGGGTGACCCTGGTGAAGGGCGATCTGCGCGGTATCGTGCGTGCCCGGCGGCTGAGTCGGGCCACCATGCGCAACATCCGCCAGAACCTGTTTTTCGCCTTCGTCTATAACTCGCTCGGCGTGCCGGTGGCCGCCGGGGTGCTGTATCCCCTGTTTGGCCTGCTGCTGTCGCCGATGATCGCGGCCGCCGCCATGAGCCTGAGTTCGGTCTCGGTGATCGGCAATGCGCTCAGGCTGAGAAATCTGGTTGATTAACGAGGAGTATTTTATGATGGGTAACGGTTATGGTATGGGCTTCGGCGGCATCTTCATGTGGCTGTTCTGGCTGCTGGTGATTGTCGGGGTGGTGTGGCTGGTCAAGTCCTTCGTCGGCGGTGACGGCTGCGCGGCGGGGAAGGGGAAATCGGCCCTGGAGATTCTCCAGGAGCGCTATGCCCGGGGCGAGATCGACCAGCAGGAGTTCGAGCAGAAGCGTCGCGATCTGGAACAGTAAGCCGTGACCGGAATAAGCTTGGTAGGGTGGCACGCTTTTTGTGCCCACGCGGAAGGCTCCATGGATTGCGTTTTAACCGCCAAGGTAGCTATTCATCCGACCGGTAAGTGATTGGTCTGCCTTGCCGGCCTCACACGATGGCTTGTATCCTCGAATCCAGCCCCATTTTCAGCGCTTGCCCAAACTCGCTTCGCTCAAACAAGGGCAGGCTTGATCTGAAAATGGGGCTGGATTCAAGGCGCCATCAAGATCGGCCAACAAGGCGGACAAATCACCCCGTGAGTAGTTACCCGCCAAGAACGCCAAGAGCGCAAAGGAAAGGAATCCGTCTTTCTCAGCGCTCTTGGCGTGCTTCGCGGTTACTTGCTTTTTGCCGGTACGGGTGTGGATGCCGTGCCCCTTGCCCGGGATCAATTTTCAGCCGGTCGCCGACGACTATAATTGGCCGCTTGTACAAAGTCGGAGATCCTATGAACAGCTTTCAAACCCTGAAAATATTTGCCACGGCACTGCTGGTTGCGGTACTGGCCGGACCGGTTATCCAGCGGCTGCTGCCGGGCTGGGCCGCACTGGCCGGCGAGGTGGGATCGGGTGGTGCCTGGTTCGCCTCGATCATGTATCACATCGTCTACGGCATCATCATCGGTGTCGGCGCGGCGCTGGCGGTGACGCTATTGGGTCGGTTCGACCGGGTGCTGACCTTGCCGGGTGCGGTGATCGCGGCGCTGGCCAGCGTGCTGCTGTTCGACGCCGGGTACGTACTGTTCAAGCCGCAAGTGGAGACCTTCACCTGGCTGGCGCTGATCCTCGTCCTGATCAGTTTTGCCGCCCATGGCGTGATGGGCCTCATCCCAACCAGCCATCGCAGGGTGGATTAGCGGCGCACAGGCGCGACGCTTTCAGCCAACGCCAATAGTCGGGCGCCGCGTAACCCACCGTTTTCTCAGCCTGCCAAACGGTGGGTTGGGGCGCGCAAGGCACAAAGCCAACGACCATCCCCGCACACGGCGTGCCTGCCGCTCTGTTTGACGGGTTAGGTCGTTCCTCCTCCCCATCCTACGTCGCTACAGGCTGGGAGGGCATGACCTTTCGAAAAGTCTACCCGGTAGGAGCGGCGCCTCGCCGCGAAATCGGCCCGGGGGCGGGCCTCCTACCGGGTGCAATGCAGGACTCCACCAGCGGTGTATTCCAGGATGCCATGCAACCTGTCTATTTCATCCGACAGATAACGGGGTGAAACAAATCATTGGGTCATGATTAATGCAACTATGGGGTCTACTTCTCGCCGAGCGCCCGGATGGTCTGCATGAAATCCTCGGCGAACGCCTTGCTATCCAGCTTGGCGAAGTCGAGCTGATACTTGCCATTGACGATCAGCGCGGGGACGCCGGTCAACTCCGCCTGGTCGAACAGGCGTTTGGAGCGCTCGATCAGGGTCGACACCGCCGCACTGCCCATCGCCTGTTCCAGCGCCTCTTTGGTCACGCCCTTGTCGCCGAACAGGGCGGCCACCTCGTCCAGCGTGGGATAGCGCTTTTCGTTGCGCATGTCGGCGTAGAGCTGGAACACCCGGTCGTAGTGGGAGTCCCGGACCCCCAGGGCCTCCATGGCGTAATAGATCCGCGCCTCGATCTCCCAGCGCTGATTCGGCGCCGCCGGGATGGTGATGAACTGGATGTCCTGGTTGTTCTGCCGGAACGCCTTGACCAGCGGCTCCAGGCTGTAGCAATGGGGGCAGCCGAACCAGAAGAATTCCACCACGTAGGGCTCCGTTCCACCCAGTTCGGCGCTCGGCAGCGGCGCCTTGAGCAGTTTGTACTTGTCCTGGGCAATGTCCACCACGCGTTCCGCCTGGGCGCTCTGTTTGCCGGGGTTGGGCTTGGGGATTTCGCTGCCGCTGTCGCAGCCCGTCAGGGCCATGGTCAGCGTCAGTGCCAGACTGGCGAGTAGAAACTTTTTCATTATTTTTCCAATGGATAGGTGAAGTAGGAATCGGCCTTGGCAGATAGCTCAAGTCGGGAAGAATAGCCGCACCCCCCGCAGACTTCAACCCACAACGCGGCCGGCCAGCAATACTCAGTATGGCTTTCAATAGCCGTTTTGTTATCCCAGCCCGGTTAGTAAGGAACCACGGATGGACACGGATTCACACAGATAGGGGATCAGCATTCTGAATCCGTGTTTATCTGTGTGAATCCGTGGTTCTCCTGGGTCCCGCCCAGCCGTTACCTCCGGTGTCTATTAATTTGTCTGTAATGCCTCACCGCTCTGACGTCCACCAATCCACTGGAGGGGTTATAGTGAATTTATTCGCGTTCATTCCATCCTTAGGTCCGTAAACGGTGCATGGCATCCTCGGCTCCGTAAACGGTACATCCCTGTACCACTCCTCTAGCACCACTCCTCGCGGCTAAATTAGAATTGCTGGTAGCCGGCTCGGGGATGCGCCGGCCGCCGTGGGACGGCCTTCACGCCATCCGCTCCCCTGTGTAATACTCACGGCTGCTTCATAATGCGATGAGGCGTTTCAACCGAGTAGCAGTAGATCCCCGGCTATAGAGCTGACGAGAGGAGCTGGACCCGTTGAGTTATCGAATCGATTCCACTGTACGGACACTCACCCCACCCAAGATCCTGCTGCTCGACTGGCATGCCACGCTGGTGGATTCGCTGGATGCCATGTATCGGGCCATCGATGACCTGCTGCCGCAGTTTGAAGAGCTGGGGCTGCTGGGCCGCCTGGCCCCGGAGGAGCTGAGCAAGACGCAGGACGATATCAAGCTGGTGCGCTTCGTGCGTATATTCCGCCGCCTGCACCCGAAGATCCGTGCCGAGCACCGGGTCTCCCGTACCGATATCTTCGATGCCCTGTTCGGTCCCAACCCGGAGGCGATCGCCATCGCCCACAAGGCGTTCAACGAGTGCTACCGGGATCACTTCGGCGAAGTGAAGCCGTTCGAGCCGAAGATGCGCGAACGGCTGCTGCTGCTGCGCGAGCTTGGCATCCGCCTGGGGGTGCCGACCAATCGCAGTCGTGAATTCCTCGGCCAGGAGATGCGCAGCCTGGAGGGGGGCAGCTGGGTGCAGCTGTTCGATACCACCGTGTGTGGTGACGAGGTGGCCCAGCACAAGCCGGCGCCGGACGTGCTACTCAAGGCGGTGGCCAATCTGAAGGCCGAACCGGGTCCCGATGTCTGGTACCTGGGGGACAGTCGCACCGACACCATCGCCGCCAAGGAGGCGGGCATCACCAGTATCTTCTACAACGGCGCCATGTGGGACTGGGACTGGCTGGAACGGATCTTCCCCTGTACCGAGCAACACCCGCACAAGCCGGATGCGGTAGTGGATGATCTGGATTCGCTGCTGGATCTGCTCTACAAACTGGAGCCGGAGAACATGACCGCGGAGCGGGCGGCCATCTGGGAGAGCCGCCCCGAGCGGGTGTCGCTACGCCGCCAGCCGCCGCCGCGTATCGAACCGGACTGGCACCCGGCGGTGGTCGATCTCACCGCCCCGGTGCTGTTGCTGTTCGATTGGCACGCCACCCTGGTGGACACCCTGGATGCCATGTATCACGCGGTCGACGACATGCTGCCGGAACTGGATGCGCTGGGATTGTCGGAACGCCTGGTGGACTCTGCCAACAGCAAGACCCCGGAGGATGCCAAACTGGTGGAACACGTGCGCAATTACCATCAGCTGCATCCCAAGATCAAGGCCGACCGCAAGATCTCCCGCACCGACATCTTCGAGGTGCTGTTCGGCACCGACGAGGAGGCCAAGCAGATCGCCCATGCCGCCTTCAACCGCCATTATCGCAATCACTTCGGTGCGGTCTATCCCTTCGAGCCCGGGGTCAAGGATATGCTGGTGGGGCTGCGTGCCCTGGATATGCAACTGGGGGTGCTGACCAACCGCGACCGCGAGTTCTTCGAACACGAACTGGCCGCCGTGGAGGGGACCGGCTGGACCGAACTGTTTGACACCACCGTGTGCGGGGATGATACGGCGCTGCGCAAGCCCCATGCCGAGCCGATCCTCAAGGCACTGGAGAATCTCCACCTGCTGCCGGGGCCGGAGATCTGGTATATCGGCGACAGCACCACCGACACTATCGCCGCCAAGCGGGCCGGGGTCACCAGCGTCTTTTTCAATGGCGCCCAGTGGGATCAGCAGTGGCTGGACAAGATTTTTCCCGGTACCCCGCAGCATCCGCACAAGCCGGATGTAGTGGTGAACGACTTCGGCGAGTTCTGGGCGCTCACCCTGGCCTGTCGCGCGGCCCGGCCGCGTAAAGGGTGGAGCATCTGAGGGGCAGGGGTGGCGCGTTGGCGGTGGATATAAACCGATTCCGCTGTCCGGATTGCGATCGGCCGATCGAATCCTGGGTGGCGCGGCAGCCGGTATTTCGTTGTGACGGCTGTGGCCAGCGGTTTCAATCCAACTACCGCCACTCGCTGAAACGCAGTGCGCTGTTTGGGCTGTTGTTGTGGTTGGGTGGCTCCGCCCTGGGTGCGTTGCTGATCGATCCCTGGCAGTTGGTACTGGTATTCGCCGTCGAATTTGGTGGCCTGCTGGCTTTCGGCGCCGCCTTCCTGTTACACCGCTGCTCCATTCGTATTCGCCGGATCGAACATCGCGGTGAGGGCACCGCTCCTACCGGTGAATAACCCGCCCGGTGAGCTGCCCGTCCTGTAGGAGGCCCGCCCTAGGTCCGATTGGCGGCGTAGCCGCGACGGCCTCATTATTTTAGGTTCCGACCCCACTGAAATCGCTGCCGGGCTTGAGTCCGAAGTGCTCTTCCAGCGCCAACTCCCGGATCAGTCCATCCACCGCCGGCCGGCCCTGGCTACGCTGTACCTCGCCCAGGATCATGCGAACCGCATGGCGGTTGTAGCCGCTGCCGAACTGCAGCTGCACTTGTATCAGCTCTCTTGCCCGCTCGATATTCATGCCGTTTCTCGCCTGTTGTGTTGGATGGAGCACGGATACCAATCCGGGCCAATATCGGGACTATATACCACCGGGTTGAAACGGGGTTGCTGTCGATCGTTAAGCCGGCCTGCCGCGCAGGTTCGCGAGTGGGATAGAAGACGGAACCGGCCAGGGTGCGGACCCGGCGTAGGGGCAACCCCCCGTGGTCGCCCGCCCTTCCCGGGCGTCCGTGAACCAGGCAGGCACGGGGGCCTGCCCCTACGATTTGGCGGGTCGGGTTACCCCGGCCCATCGAGAGGGACAGGCCTGCGGTTCTGCAATAAAGCACATAAAATTTGCGTAAATAGATCATAAAAGCAAAAAATAATTGCATTTACCCCGGCCGCTGCCTATTCTTTCTGGCACTTCACCCTATCCGATGCCGGACACCCCTGAGATTATGGACAGGCAGCGACAAGACGCCACTGACATGGAGAGTGTAAACGGGCCGCGATCCCTTGAGCAGCTCTCCAGACTGTTGGCCGACCTGAAGTCGGGCACCGCCGAGCTGAAGGTCGGCAAGCGGGCGCTGGATGTGCTGGACGGGATGGTCACCTACCCCAAACAGTCGGCCATCTCCTCCATATCGCACCTGGCGAAGACCTTCGATGTCAATCCCTCCACCCTGACCCGGCTGGCCAAATCCCTCGGCTACAAGGGCTTTGCCGAGCTGCAGAAGGTGTTTCGCGACTACACCGCCGGTACGGAAAATTTCTACAGCCGCCGGGCGGGGCAGCTGTTTCAGCAGGAGCAGAGCCGGCACGAGGGGCTACATCTGGCGACCCAGATCGCCAACGAGGAGACCAACAATATCGCCAGCATGCTGGATAACCTGAAGACCGAAACCCTGGACGGGGTGGTGGAGCTGCTGATCCGCTCCCCGCGCATCCGCACCCACGGGTTACGCCAGTCCTATCCAATCGCCAACTACCTCTCCTACGGCCTGGGCCTGATCCGCAACAATGTCTCGGTGCTGAGCATTGCCGAGCACGGCATTGTCCATGGGCTGGCGCAGCTGGAGCCGGGAGACCTGCTGTTCACCATCGGCTGTGCCCCCTATACCCGCAGTACGGTCAGCGCCTCGCGGATCGCCCGCGAGCAGGGGATCGAGGTGGTGACCATCACCGACAACCACGCCTCGCCGCTGGCGGCCACGGCCCGCTACACCCTGATCTCGCCCACCACCGGCTCGTTCTTCAGCAACAGTATGAGTGCCTCCCTGGTGCTGGTCGAGGTGCTGCTCTCGCTGCTGGCGCGACGCCTCGGCGACAAGGCGCTGGATTCACTCATGCGTTATGAAAAACTGATTGGCAAGATGCAATTCGAGATATGAACAGACAAACTGAAAATTCGCCTGAAAATTTGATAGTGACCTGTGACGACGGCATCGGCGAGCTGCGCCTCAACCGTCCCGAGCGGCTGAACGCGGTCAACGACGTGCTCTATGCCGAGCTGCTGCAGCAGTTGCAGCGGCTGGAACAGATGCCGGAGATCCGCGTGATCCTGCTCACCGGCGCGGGGCGCGCCTTCTGTGTCGGGGCCGACATGAAGGCCCACGGCGCGGCCACCCGCAGCCCCTATCAGCACCGTCAGTACCTGAACGCGGAGCAGCAGGTGTGCCGGGCCATCCGCGAGGCCGCCAAACCGGTGGTGGCGGCGGTCAACGGCTACGCCCTGGGGGCCGGTGCCGAGATGGCTATCGCCTCTGACTTCATCCTGATGAAGGCCTCCGCCCGCATCGGCCTGCCGGAGATCAGTATCGGCACCTTCCTCGGCGGCGGCGTGACCCACACCCTGCCGCGCCTGGTCGGGCTGGCCAAGGCGCGCGAGCTGGTGTTCCTGGGGGAGAAGATCGATGGTGCTGAGGCGCTGCGCATCGGCCTGGCCAATCGCTGCTTCGCGGATGACGCGTTCGAGACGCAGGTGCGGGCCTTCTGCCAGCAGCTGGCGCGTGGCGCGCCGCTCTCCATGCAGCTGGCCAAGCGCCAGCTCAATGGCGCGGCGGAGCAGGGCTTCGAGGCCGCGCTGCAGGCGGAGCTGGAGGGCATGACCTTCTGCGCTACCACCCGGGACTGGCAGGAGGGGGTGGACGCGTTCCGCGACAAACGCAACCCCCGTTTCGAGGGACATTGAAATGGACCGGTCCATGAACAACCCGTTGCAACGGATTCTCGCCCCCCGCTCGATTGCCGTGGTGGGCGCCTCCCGTGATCCGGGGAAGCGGGGCAATCTGGCGATCCGCTACCTGCAACAGAGCCAGTTTCAGGGGGCCATCTACCCGATCCATCCGCACGAGACCGAGGTACTGGGGCTGACCTGTTATGCCACGGTTGAGGTGCTGCCGGAAGCGCCGGACCTGGCGCTGATCTGCACCGGTGCCCACACCCTGCCCGAACTGATCCGCCGCTGCGGCAGCAAGGGCATCCGCGGCGCGGTGGTGCTGGCCACCGGCTTCTCCGAGACCGGGGAGACGGGCCAGGCGCTGGAGCAGGAGATGGTGCGGGCGGCGCGCGAGAGCGGGCTGCGGATCATCGGCCCCAACACCTCGGGCATGTTCAACACCCACTGTGGCGCCAATTTGGTGGGCTATCGCGATCTGCGGGCCGGCTCCGTCGGCCTGCTCTCCCAGTCCGGCAACATGGCGCTGTCGCTGGTGACCGAGGGTGGGCAGCACGCCGCGCTGGGTTTCTCCACCTATGTCGGGGTGGGCAACGAGGCCGATGTGCAGTTCCACGAATACCTGGACTACTTCGCCGCCGACCCCGACACCCGGGTGATCGTCGGCTATGTGGAGGGGCTGAAGCAGGGCCGGGCCTTTCTGCAGGCCGCCGCCCGGGTCTGTCTGGAGAAACCGCTGGTGATCTACAAATCCGGGCGCTGCGCGGTCGGCCAGCAGGCGGCGCGCTCCCATACCGGCGCCCTGGCCGGCAGCTATGCGCTGGCCAAAGGGGTGATGCGCCAGGCCGGGGTGGTGCTGGCGGAGCGTGCCGACGAGATCCTGCCGATGGCCACCACCCTGGCGGCGATCGCCGAACGGCTACCGCTCAAGGGCAAGCGGGTCGCCATCCTGGCCGATGGCGGGGGACACGCCACCATCGCCGCGGACGCCCTGCATCAGCTCGGTCTTTCGGTGCCGCGCCTGGCCGAGCCTACCCGGGAACGACTGAAGAGTCTGCTGCCGCCGGCCGCCGCCTACAACAACCCGGTGGACGTGGCCGGCGGCACCGACAACCATCCGCAGCTGTTTGCCGACTGTGCCGAGGTGTTGCTGGGCGACGACGGGATCGACGCCCTGTTGATTGTCGGCCTGTTCGGCGGCTATGCCCTGCGCTTCTCCGAGGCGTTGGCCGAGGATGAGCAGCAGTGCGCCGAGCGCCTGGTCCGGTTGCCGAACCGGTTCGACAAGCCGTTGCTGTTGCAGAGTCTCTACCGGCCCTTGAAGCCCGAACCGCTACGCTACCTGGAGCACGGTGCTATCCCGCTGTTCAGCTCCATCGACGAAGCCACCCGCTGCCTGGCTGCCGTGGTCGATTACAGCGAGGCGAAGAAGCGCCTCTCCAGCCCGGACCAGCGGGGGCAGGGCGATCCCTCGGTAGCGGTCTCGGAAATGATCTACAAGGTGCTGCACAGTGGCCGTGGCAGCCTCTACGAGCACGAGGCCCTGGAGGCGCTTGCCGCCTATGGGGCGGAGGTGGTGCGGCCCTGGCTGATCCGGGACGAGCACGGATTCGGTTCCCTCGACGCGGTCGCGCTGGAGCGGCGTTATGTCATGAAGCTGGTCTCCCGGGACATCCTGCACAAGAGCGACGCCGGGGGTGTCCGCCTCAACCTGACTCCGGAGGATTTTCCCCAGGCCTATCACCAGATCCTGGCCAACGCCCTGTGCTACCGGCCGGAGGCCCGCATCGAGGGGGTGCTGCTGACGCCGATGGCGGCGCCCGGCGTGGAGGTGATCATCGGCGTCACCCGGGATCCGCAGTACGGCCCGGTAATGATGTTCGGTCTCGGCGGGGTGTTTGTCGAGGTGCTGAAGGATGTGGTGTTCCGCACCCTGCCGTTACGCCTGGCCGATGCCCTGGAGATGCTGGAGGAGATCCACGGCAGCAAGGTTCTCGACGGCATAAGGGGCGGTGAGCCCATCGACCGGCAGGCGCTGGTCTCGCTGATGCTGGCGGTATCGGACCTGTGTGTGAATCATCCCGAGATCAGCGAGCTGGATCTCAATCCGGTGCTGGCACGGGCGACGGATTACTGTGTTCTGGATGCGCGCATCATCCTCAAACCACTACAGGAGGCGGCATGAGCGGCATCCCGAAACTGGTCGATGCGCAGCTGCAGCTGCAGGAGCGGGTTGCCACCCTGACCCTGAATCGCGACGACGTGCGCAACGCCCTGACCGGCACCGCCCTGATCGATGATATCGAAACCACCATTCACTGGATCAACCGTACCCCGCAGGTCTCGGTGCTGATCCTCACCGGCGCCGGGCGCGCCTTCTCGGCCGGCGGCAATATCAAGGATATGCAAAACCGCCGCGGCGATTTCGGCGGCGACGTGCACAGCGTGCAGCAGAAATACCGCGAGGGTATCCAGCGCATCCCGCTGGCGCTGCACAAGGCGGAGGTGCCGTTGATCGCCGCCATCAACGGCGCGGCTATCGGGGCCGGTTTCGACCTCGCCTGCATGTGCGATATCCGTATCGCCTCGGACAGTGCCAGGATGGGCGAGACCTTCGTCAACCTGGGCATCATCCCGGGTGACGGCGGAGCCTGGTTCCTGCAACGGTCGATCGGCTACCAGCGGGCGGCGGAACTCACCTTCAGCGGCCGGGTGATCGATGCCCAAGAGGCGTTGGAGATGGGCATCCTGCTGGCGGTGGAACCGCCAGAGGCATTGCTGCCCAGGGCGCGGCAGCTGGCGGCCGAGTTTGCCGCCAAACCACCCCAGGCGCTGCGCTACACCAAGCGCCTGATGAAGCTGGCACAGCGTCAGGAGCTGCCCGACTTTCTCGACAGCTGCGCCCTGTTTCAGGGGATCTGTCACAACACCGAGGACCAGTTGGAGGCGGTCAATGCGTTTATCGAAAAACGTGATCCGGAATTCAAGGGAAGGTAGGAGCCAGGATGATGTCATCTAACGCCGAGCAGGCAGTTCCTCTCTCACTAGCCGTTGCGTGTTTAGATGACGTGGCCCTGAGGTAGGACCCTTTTCCTGTCGCCGGGGAGAGGATTGTATGCACATTCTGCGGGTCAGCCCGCGGAGAACGAGAGTAGGAAAACGAGACTGTTCATTTAAGGAGGATTCATTATGTTGAAGAAAAAATTAACTACCCTTGGACTGCTGGCCGGTCTGGCAGCCAGTCTGACACTGGGCGCGGCCACCACCGCCCAGGCGCAGTCATTTATCACCATCGGCACCGGCGGTGTCACCGGTGTCTATTATCCTACCGGCGGCGCCATCTGCCGCCTGGTCAACAAGAACCGCAAGGAGCACGGCATCCGCTGTTCCGTGGAGTCGACCGGCGGTTCAATCTATAACCTGAACACCATCCGCGCCGGCGAGCTGGACATGGGCGTGGTCCAGTCGGACTGGCAGCATCACGCCTTTAACGGTACCAGCCAGTTCGAGGAGGCCGGTCCCAACAAGGAGCTGCGTGCCGTGTTCTCGGTGCACCCGGAGCCCTTCACCGTGGTGGCACGTGCCGACTCCGGCATCAAAACCTTTACCGACCTGAAGGGCAAGCGGGTCAATATCGGCAATCCCGGATCCGGTCAGCGCGGCACCATGGAGGTGTTGATGGCGGCGCTGGGCTGGACCAAGGACGATTTCTCCCTGGCCTCGGAGCTGAAGTCGGCCGAGCAGTCCAAGGCGCTGTGTGACAACAAGATCGACGCCATGGTCTTTACCGTCGGCCACCCCTCCGGCTCCATCAAGGAGGCGACCACCACCTGCGACACCGTGCTGGTATCGGTTACCGGTCCGGAAGTGGAGAAGCTGGTCTCGGAGAATGCGTACTACCGGATGGCTACCATCCCGGGCGGCATGTATCGCGGCAATGACGAGGATGTCCAGACCTTCGGTGTGGGTGCCACCTTTGTCTCATCCAGCAATACCCCGGCGGACACCATCTACCAGGTGGTGAAGGCGGTGTTTGAGAATTTCGAGGATTTCCGCAAGCTGCACCCCGCCTTCGAGGTGTTGAAAAAGGAGGAGATGGTGAAGGACGGTCTCTCGGCACCGCTCCACGATGGCGCGATGAAATATTATAAGGAAGCTGGCCTGATGTAAGGCGACACAGGGGGCGGTCCCCGGGCTGCCCGTTTTGTCCAGGGGTGGACTTATCCAGCGAAGCACAGGGAAGTGCGGGAGCGGATTTGTTTTTATCGCAGTTAAAGCAGCTCCAACCGGGTTCCCTGCCGTAGGAGCGGCTTTGCCGCGAAACCGGACCTGACGGAAATCGCGGCGTGGTGGACGGCATGCCGGCATCACCGGTTAATCCATGCACATCTCACCGGGAGAGCATGATGAGTAAAGAGACAACAAGAGAGGAGAGCGTCAGCGACCTGGAACTGCAGGCGATGGTCGCCCAGGTGGATAGCGGCGCGCGGCATCCCGCCGGTATCCCCGGCAAGATCCTGTTCGGCGTGCCGCTGGCGTGGTCGCTTTTCCAGCTCTGGTATGCGTCCCCGCTGCCATTCTTTTTCAACTTCGGTGTTTTCAACAACACCGAGGCGCGCTCCATCCACCTGGCGTTTGCCCTGTTCCTGGCGTTCACCGCCTATCCCGCATTCAAGCGCTCGCCGCGGGGGAGCATACCCCTGGCGGACTGGATATTTGCCGTGCTGGGGGCATTCAGCGCCGCCTATATTTACCTGTTCTACGAGTCGCTGTCGGGGCGTTCCGGTGCGCCGATCACCCAGGACCTGGTGATCGCCTCCATCGGCATGCTGCTGCTGCTGGAGGCGACCCGGCGCTCCCTGGGGCCGCCGCTGATGGTGGTGGCGATCGTCTTCCTCATCTATACCTTCGGCGGACCCTACATGCCGGATGTGATCGCCCATAAAGGGCAGAGCCTGTCCAAGGTGATGTCCCATCAGTGGCTCACCACGGAGGGCGTGTTCGGTGTGGCACTGGGGGTCTCCACCAGTTTCGTGTTTCTGTTCGTGCTGTTCGGCGCCATGCTGGAGAAGGCCGGGGCCGGCAACTATTTCATCAAGATGGCCTTCGCCCTGCTCGGCCATATGAAGGGCGGTCCGGCCAAGGCGGCGGTGGTCGCCTCGGCGGCCACCGGGCTGATCTCCGGTTCTTCCATCGCCAACGTGGCGACCACCGGCACCTTTACCATCCCGTTGATGAAGCGGGTGGGGTTTTCCGGCGTCAAGGCGGGCGCGGTGGAGGTGGCCAGTTCCACCAATGGCCAGCTGACCCCGCCGGTGATGGGCGCGGCGGCCTTCCTGATGATCGAGTACGTGGGGATCTCCTACATCGAGGTGATCAAACACGCCATACTGCCGGCGGTGATCTCCTATATCGCGCTGTTCTACATTGTTCACCTGGAGGCGCTGAAGGCGAATATGCAGGGCCTGCCGAGGCGCACCCGGAGCACCCTGGCGCAGAAGCTGATGACCTTTGCCGCTATCGTCGCCGGCACCTGTTTCATTGGCCTGGTGGTCTACTACGGCATCGGCTGGATCAAGACCTACGCCGGCGAGGCGGCCTTCTACATTGTCTCGTTGCTGATCATGATCGTCTATGTCGCCCTGATCAAGTTTGCCTCGCGCTATCCCGAACTGGAGGTGGATGATCCGGACAATCCGGTGCTGGAGCTCCCGGAGGTGGGGCCGACGGTCAAGGTCGGGCTCTATTTTCTGCTGCCGATCGTGGTGTTGATGTGGTGCCTGGTGGTGGAGCGTTTCTCACCCGGTCTGGCCGCCTTCTGGGCCACCCTGTTCATGATCTTCATCGTCATCACCCAGCGACCGCTGGTGGGTTTCTTTCGTGGCGAGAGCGGCGAGATGGAGTGGATCGAGTTCCGCCACGGTCTGGTCGACTGTATCGATGGCCTGGTGGTGGGAGCGCGCAACATGATCGGCATCGGCGTGGCCACCGCGGCGGCCGGCATCGTGGTCGGTACCATCACCCTGACCGGTATCGGCCAGGTGATGATCGAGTTTGTCGAGTTCATCTCCGGCGGTTACCTGATCCTGGCGCTGATCTTCACCGCCGCCATCTGTATCGTGCTTGGCATGGGGCTGCCCACCACGGCCAACTACATCGTGGTCTCCAGCCTGATGGCGCCGGTGGTGGTGACCCTGGCGGCCAACAGCGGCCTGGTAGTGCCGCTGATCGCGGTGCACATGTTCGTGTTCTATTTCGGCATCCTGGCGGATGACACGCCGCCGGTGGGGCTGGCCGCCTTTGCCGCGGCCGCCATTGCCAAGAGCGATCCGATCCGCACCGGTATCCAGGGCTTCATGTACGATATCCGCACCGCGATCCTGCCGTTCCTGTTCATCTTCAACACCCAGTTGCTGCTGATCGGCATTGGCAGCTGGCTGGAGCTGATCCTGGTGATCGTCAGCGCCGTGATCGCCATGCTGCTGTTCGCCGCCGCCACCCAGGGTTACTGGCTGACTCGCAGTCGCCTGTGGGAATCCCTGGCCCTGCTGCTGGTGGCGTTCACCCTGTTCCGCCCCGGCTTCTGGTGGGATGAGCTGTACGCGCCGATGACGGTTATCCCCGCCACCGAGATAGCCCGCGTAGCGGAGGCGGTGCCGGAGAACGGCAAGTTGCAGATGACGGTGGCCGGTGAGACCCTGGATGGCAAGTTCGTGGAGAAGACTCTCCTGCTGCCGCTGGGTCCGGCCGGTAGCGGTGCAGAGCGCCTCGCCAGCGCCGGGCTGGAGACGCGTGTGGAGGGCCTCAAGGTGTTTGCCGACAACGTGATGTTCGGCAGTGCGGCGCAGGGTGTGGGGATCGATTTTGACTGGGAGATCGTCCGCCTGGAAGTGGAGTCCGATCGCCCGGCCAAGCAGTGGATGTTCATACCGGCTCTGCTGCTGTTGGCCCTGGTCGGCCTGATTCAGTTTAGACGTCATGTGCGCCAGGAACGGCAGAGTGCGCCACAATCTGCCTGATCTCCGCCTGATCTCCCATGGTCGGCGACCCGGGCCGGTCCCGAGTCGTCACTGCTAAAAAGGAACCGGTTATGTTTAAAAAAATATTACTGCCGATCGATCTCCAGGAGACGGAGCTGGCGGTCAAGGCGTTGCAGATCGCCACCGATGAAGCGCGCAAACACCAGGCGGAGATCTATGTGATGACGGTGCTGCCCGGATACGGCCTGCCCCTGGTGGCCTCCTTCTTTCCCGACCAGGCGATGAAGGAGGCGATGAAGGAGGTGGCCAAGGTGATGAAACGCTACATCCGCGACAACCTGCCCGATGATATCGTCACCCATCCGGTGATCACCGAAGGCAATCCCGCGGAACAGATCCTCAGGCAGGCGAAGAAGATCGATGCGGACCTGATTGTTATCCCGTCCCACACCAAGGGGCTGACCCAGGTGTTTCTCGGCTCCTGTGCCGCCAAGGTGGTGGGACAGGCCAAGTGCTCTGTCATGGTGATCAAGGGCGGCTAAACTTGGCTAGTGTGCGGGAGCATCCGCCGGTGGTCTGACGCTTCAGGCCTGATCTCTGCATGGAACGGGCTGCTCCGGATGATAGATGGAAAATGAACTCTCGCAAAGACGCCAAGCACGCCAAGGAACAACACTTTCTTCCTTTAATCTTTGCGCTCTTGGCGTCTTGGCGAGAGAAATGATTCTTTACCGATCCGGGGAGAGGAGCGGATAACGCGCAATGTCCCAGATTCAATTCGCTCGGGGTGGTCATAACAACATCAAAGGAGGAGTTTATGTGCCGGATTATTGTGTTGAGTGTGCTGCTGTTTGCCGCCTGGTCGGCACAGGCGGAGGTTCAGGGGCGGGAGGTGACCTACCAGGCGGGCGATACCACGCTCAAGGGTTACCTGGCCTATGACGACGCTATCGAAGGCCAGCGGCCGGGGATTCTGGTGGTGCACGAGTGGTGGGGACATAACGAATACGCCCGCAAGCGGGCGCGGTTGCTGGCCGCGATGGGCTATGCCGCGCTGGCGGTGGACATGTACGGCGATGGAAAACTGGCCGATCACCCGAAGGATGCCGGGCAGTTCGCCGGTGAGGTGAGCAACAACATGGCGGCGGCCACCGCCCGCTTCGAAGCGGCCATGGCGCTGCTGAAACAGCACGCGGCGGCGAACCCCGCGCAGCTCTCGGCCATCGGCTACTGTTTCGGCGGCGGCATCGTGCTGGAGATGGCGCGTCGCGGCCTGGATCTGGACCTGGTGGCCAGTTTCCACGGTAGCCTGGGCGCCGGCTCACCGGCCGCCCCGGGTAGTGTGAAGGCGCGGCTGCTGGTGTTCAACGGGGCGGATGATCCGTTCGTCAAACCGGAGCAGATAGAGGCCTTCAAGGCGGAGATGGAGAGTGCCGGGGTCAACTACCGGTTTGTCAGCTACCCGGGGGCCAAACACTCGTTCACCAATCCCGATGCCACCGCGGTGGGTCAGCGGTTTGATATGCCCCTGGCCTATAACCTGGAGGCGGATCACCGCTCCTGGCTGGCATTCCAGCAGGCGCTGGAGGAGATGTATGGCAAGTAACGGACTGTAGGGTGGGTTAGCGGCGCACAGCCACGATACTTTCCGACTGCAGCAACGCCCGGGCGCCGCGTAACCCACCGGTTCTCCGGCCACCCAAAGGTGGGTTTCGTTGTGCATCGGGCAATATGTGCGAGGCGTGCCTGTCTGTTCGATGGGCTACGTCGTACCTCCTCCGCCCATCCTACATCCCTGCGGTAGTCAGCCAGGGTGGATTGGCTCAGCTCTCCAGATCCAGCAGCGGCAGCGAACCGCGCGCCTTGATCTGCGACAGCTGGATATTCGACTTGATGGAGGAGACCCCGGGCATCTTCATCAGGTGCTCGGAGATAAAGCGCGAGAAGCCCTGCAGGTTTCGGGCGATCACCCGCAGCTCGTAATCCCCGTCGCCGGTGATCAGCAGACACTCCAGGATCTCCGGCCGCGCCTGTACCGCCTGCTCGAATGCCGCCGCGATATTCTCCTGCTGTTTCTCCAGGGTGATATTGATCAGCGCCACCACGTCCAGCCCCAGGGCCTGGGGATCGATCACCGCCGAGTAACCGGTGATGACGCCGGACTTCTCCAACTGCTGCAGTCGGCGGGCGCACTGGGAGGGGGAGAGATTGATGCGCTCCGACAGGGCGACGTGGGAGAGGCGGGCATCCTGCTGCAGATGGTGCAGGATCAGCTTGTCGTACTTGTCCAGTCGGTTGGTCATCAGATACTCCTGAAATGGGTGATACGGGGTGTCGGTTGGCCCGACGGGCCAAGTCCGGCAATGCATGGCCTGACAAAAAGCTGTGCGTTGTTTGCCAAACATGCGTGAAAACATCAAAAAAATAACACATATGCATGAAAACAGCATTATGAGTCGATAATGCTCGTGCAAACACGCGAAAACGTCATGCTAATTCCGCTATGCTGGCGCCCGGTTTCCACCCCTGACTGGAGAGATGATGATGACACTGGCCGAGGCACTGCTGGACGGTCTGAAGCGACACGGCGCGCGGGAGTTGTTCGGGATACCCGGGGATTTCGCGCTGCCGTTCTTCAAGGTGATTGAGCAGTCCGGCATCCTGCCGTTCTATACCCTGAGCCATGAGCCGGGGGTCGGTTTCGCCGCCGACGCCACGGCCCGCTACCGCGGTTCGCTCGGGGTGGCGGTGGTCACCTACGGCGCCGGTGCCTTCAACATGGTCAACAGCGTGGCCTGTGCCTACGCCGAGAAGTCGCCCCTGGTGGTGATCTCCGGCGCACCCGGGATTGCCGAGCTGCAGGGCGACCTGTTGCTGCATCATAAGGTGAAGAGTCTCGCTTCCCAGCACCAGGTGTTCAAGGAGTTCACCTGCGACCAGGCCGTGCTGGACGACCCGCGCACGGCACCGGACAAGATCGCCCGGGTGTTGCTCAACTGCCTGGAGCAGTCGCGTCCGGTCTATATCGAGTTTCCGCGTGACCTGGTGAACAGTCCCTGTGATGCCGTCCCGCTGCTGGAGCCCTCCGTGGGCGATCCCCGGGCGCTCGCCGCCTGTGCCGAGGAGATCCTGGCGCGGCTTGCGGCGGCGCAACGGCCGGTGATCCTGGCCGGAGTGGAGGTGCGCCGTTACGGCCTGGAGGAGAAGGTGGCGGAACTGTCGCGCCGCCTGCGGCTGCCGGTGGCCACCTCCTTTATGGGGCGCGGCCTGTTCTCCCACGCCGATTGCCAGCTGATCGGCTCCTATATCGGCATGGCCGGCGATCCCACAGTCAGTGAGACGGTGGAGGAATCGGATCAGCTGCTGATGCTGGGGGTGATCGTCTGCGACACCAATTTCGGCGTCTCCGCCAAGCGCCTGGATATCCGCCATACCGTGAACGCCGCGGACCGCGAGGTGAAGGTCGGGTATCACCTCTACCAGGCCCTCTCCCTGGCCGAGCTGGTGGATGAACTGCTGCGCCAGACCGCGTCCAACACCCACCATGCGACCCCGCTGAAACCCGACTATCCTCGTGGCCTGGTGGTGGACGATGCGGCCATCGTGCCCACCGATATCGCCCGGGCGGTGAATGACCTGTTCGATCGTCACGGTCCCATGCCCATCGCCTCGGATATCGGCGACTGCCTGTTCACCGCCATGGACATGGACAACACCCAACTGGTGGCGCCGGGCTACTACGCCACCATGGGTTTCGGCGTGCCGGCGGGACTGGGTCTGCAGGCCGCCAGCGGCGAGCGACCGATCATCCTGGTGGGCGACGGGGCGTTCCAGATGACCGGTTGGGAACTGGGTAATTGCCGCCGCTACGGCTGGGACCCGATCGTGCTGCTGTTCAACAACAGCTGCTGGGGCATGCTCGCCACCTTCCAGCCGGAGAGCCGTTTCAATCACCTGGATGACTGGCGTTTTGCCGACCTGTGCGGGTCGCTGGGGGGCGACGGGGTACGGGTCAACAGCCGCGCCGAACTGCAAGCGGCATTGGAGCGGGCGGTAGCGACCCGGGGCCGCTTCCAGTTGATCGAGATCATGCTCTCCCCGGACGCCCGCAGCGCCACCCTGCAGCGGTTCATCGAGGCCCAGGGCCGGCGCAGCGGGATGGGGGTGTGATGTGGCGGTGGGGGTGCCGCTTCTCCTACAGGCGGCAGGTTGTTGAGGAGGGTTTTCGCGGCAGATCGGATCAATCCGGTTATGATCCCGATCCAGGTCAGGATGGCTCAGCACAGTGCATCCACATCAAATATCCCCTGAACCCATTTGAGCTGGCGTTCTAACAGACAATCCGCTAATTACTGGTTTTCCATGTCTGCTGAGGGTTAAACTGTGACCACAATAAGAGTCCTCCACCTGTACAAGTGCAGATTGGCTTCTCCACCTCATGCTGCTGAAGACTGATAAAGTAAGGGGGGAGCAGGGCGTGGTCGTCGGGATTGAGTGTGGAGTTACATGCACTGGCAGGGATATAAGACAACAGAATGACCAATCCTTTCTTCGAAAAACCCATCCTCAACTCGCCCTACGCCTATCCAGCTCGGCACTGGGAGTTGGACGACACCGGGCAGCCCACCCAGGCTATTATCGATAAACGTCGCCGGGCCGAGTTCATTACCCCAATCCCGAAACCCAAAAAACGCAAGGGTTCAGGGAATCAGGCCGACCTGCTGTTTGATGAAGGCAAGGGCCTGTCCACCGAAGCACAGCAGTACGATCATACCGCCGTGATCAATGCTGTGCGCCAGTCAGTGGACAAATGGCGGCGGCTGCCAAATCCCTCCGATTGGCGCGTTACACCGGAAACCGCCCGCCTGCTCCAGCACTGGCGCCACCATGATTTCGCCGGTATCCGACCCTTTTTCTGCCAGGTTGAGGCCGTTGAAACCGCTATCTGGCTGACCGAAGTAGCACCCAATACCGGCAAAGCAGGGCAGGGTTTCATCGAACACCTTGGCAATGCCAACAACGACGCCAACCCCGAGCTGATGCGCCTGGCGCTCAAACTCGCCACCGGCGCGGGCAAGACCACCGTGATGGCCATGCTGATTGCCTGGCAAACCATCAATGCAGTGCGCAAGCCCAACAGTAAGAGGTTCACCCGGGGGTTTCTGATAGTCGCCCCGGCATCACCATCCGCGATCGCCTGCGGGTGCTGATGCCCAATGATCCCAACAGCTACTACGCCAGCCGTGAGCTGGTACCCGGCGATATGCTGGATGATCTCAACAAGGCCAAGATCGTTATCACCAATAACCACGCCTTCAAGCAGCGCGAGCGCCTGGAGCTGTCCAAAGGCGGGCGGCTGTTACTGCAAGGCCGCGGCGGCTCGCCGCTGGAAACCCTGGAAACCGAAGGCCAGATGCTGCAACGGGTGATGCCCGAGCTGATGGGACTGAAAAATATCCTGGTTATCAACGATGAAGCCCATCACTGCTACCGCGAAAAACCGGATGCTAACCTCGAAGAAGACCTGAAGGGCGATGACCGGAAAGAAGCCGAGAAAAACAAGGAGGCCGCTCGGCTGTGGATTTCCGGCCTCGAAGCCGTCAACCGCAAGCTCGGCATCAGCCGCGTCCTTGACCTGTCCGCCACGCCGTTCTTTCTTAGTGGCTCCGGCTACGTCGAGGGCACCCTGTTCCCCTGGACCATGAGTGATTTCTCGCTGATGGACGCCATCGAATGCGGCATTGTCAAGCTGCCGAGGGTGCCAGTAGCTCAAAATATGCCAAGTGCTGATGAGATGCCGATGTACAGGGAACTGTGGAAACATATCGGCAAGAAGATGCCCAAGAAAGGTCGAGGTAAAGGCTCGACACTTGATCCACTCAGTATCCCGGTGGAGCTGCAAACCGCCCTGCAGGCGCTTTACGGCCACTATGAAAAAACCTATGCCCTGTGGCAAAAGGCCGGCATCAAGGTACCGCCCTGTTTTATTGTGGTGTGCAACAACACCGCCACTTCCAAGCTGGTCTACGACTATATCTCCGGCTTTGTGCGCGACAACGAAGACGGCACTTCCAATATCGTCAACGGCCGCCTGGAGTTGTTTCGCAATTACGATGCATACGACAATCCCCTGCCGCGCCCCAACACTCTGTTGATCGACAGCGAACAACTGGAATCCGGCGACGCCCTGGACAAGAACTTCCGCAATCTCGCCAATGACGAAATCGAGCTGTTCAAGCGCGAAGCCATGGAGCGTGGCGGCGCCCTCGCCAACGACCTGCGCGCCGGTAAGCAGATCGACGACGCCACTCTGCTGCGCGAGGTGATGAACACAGTCGGCAAGCCGGGTGCGCTGGGGGAATCCATCCGCTGCGTGGTGTTCGTATCCATGCTCACCGAGGGCTGGGACGCCAACACCGTCACCCATGTGCTCGGGGTGCGCGCCTTTGGTACCCAGTTACTCTGCGAGCAGGTCATTGGCCGCGCTCTGCGCCGCCAGTCCTATGACCTGAATGAAGAAGGGCTGTTTAACGTGGAATATGCCGATGTGCTCGGCATTCCCTTCGACTTTACCGCCAAACCGGTGATTGCCCCGCCGCAACCCCCAAGGGAAACCATTCAGGTCAAGGCGATGCGCCCCGAGCGTGATGCTCTGGAAATCCGCTTCCCCCGGGTGGCCGGTTACCGCGTCGAACTGCCCGAAGAGAGGCTCACCGCCCATTTCAACGACGACTCGGTCTTCGAGCTGACCCCGGCCATCGTCGGCCCCTCCATCACCAAAAACGCGGGCATTATTGGCGAAACCGTCGATCTCAGCCTGGAACATATCCGCGATATGCGACGTTCCACCCTGCTGTTTCACCTCACCCAGCGCCTGCTCTACACCAAATGGCGCGATCCCGGGGAGGAGCCCGAGCTGCACCTGTTCGGCCAGCTCAAGCGCATTACCAGGGAGTGGCTGGATAACTGCCTGGTGTGCAAGGGCGATACCTACCCCGGCCTGCTGATGTACCAAGCCCTCGCCGATGTGGCCTGCGACCGTATCACCGCCGCCATCACCCGCGCGGTGCAGGGCAAACGGCCGATCAAGGCGGTGCTTGACCCCTACAACCCCACTGGCAGCACTATCCACGTCAATTTCAATACCTCCAAAATGGATCGCTGGGAAACCGACGCCCGTCGTAGCCACCTCAATTGGGTCATCCTCGATAGCGACTGGGAAGCGGAATTCTGCCGCGTCGCCGAGGCCCACCCCAAGGTGCTCGCCTACGTCAAAAATCACAATCTGGGCCTGGAAGTACCCTATCGCTATGCCTCGGAAACCCGCAAATACCGCCCGGATTTCATCATTCAGGTGGCTGATGGGCAGGGCGATGACAATCCCTTAAACCTGATCGTTGAGATCAAGGGTTACCGTGGCGAAGACGCCAAAGAGAAAAAGTCCACCATGGATACCTACTGGGTGCCCGGCGTAAATCATCTGAACAGCTATGGCCGCTGGGCCTTCGCCGAATTCACCGACGTGTTCCAGATGCAGGATGATTTTGCCAAAAAGGTCGAAGCCGAGTTTGACCGCATGATTGAAACCTTTACCGTTAACACCGCCAGGGAGGCACAAGCATGAAAATAGAGCTGATTCAGTCGCTTACGGATACATTTGAGGGTCATGCCCAAACCACCGAGACAGGGATAGAGTTCTGGCTGGCCCGCGATCTTCAGCAGCTACTGGGCTATTCCGAGTGGCGTAACTTTAATACCGTGATTTCTAAAGCAAAAGTTGCCTGTGAAGTGTCCGGCCACTCGATCACGGACCATTTTGTTGACGTCAACAAAATGGTCGACCTGGGCTCCGGTAGTCAGCGTGAGGTGGATGACATGATGCTCACCCGCTACGCCTGCTACCTCATCGCCCAGAACGGTGATCCTAAAAAGCAGCAAATTGCCTTCGCCCAGACCTATTTTGCCATTCAGACCCGCAAGGCCGAATTGATAGAACAGCGTCTGCTGGAACCCGAACGGGTGTACGCCCGCGAAAAACTTACTGCCACGGAAAAAGAACTCTCGGAAGTGATCTATGAGCAGACCGGAGGCAACCAGAATTTTGGCCTGATACGCAGCAAGGGTGATCAGGCCCTGTTCGGTAAATCCACACAGGCCATGAAGGCCCATTGGCAAGTGCCGGATAAGCGTCCGCTGGCAGACTTTGCTCCCACCCTCATCTTGAAGGCCAAGGATTTCGCCACCGAAATTACCATCTACAATGCCCGCCAGAATCAGATGAGCAGCGAAGGCGCCATCTCTACCGAACACGTCACCAACAATAAAGCAGTGCGCAACACCCTGCTTGAACGGGGAATCCGTCCCGAGAGCCTGCCAGCAGACGAGGATGTGAAGAAAGTGGAGCGCCGGATTGCCTCTTCCGACAAAAAATCCTTAAAGAACCCCGATTCCCTGGAATAAGTACCCAACATGGCCAAAAAAACCAACGCCCTTAAATCTGTCGAAGCGCTCACCCACGACGATGCCACGCGTAAAAATATCCCCACTGCCGAATACCAGTCGGTGATGCAGAAGGAGCATAGCGACCCGCTGCGGGTCAGCTACCCGCGTGGCAACAGCCGATGGCTGAGCCAACTGGCCGCCTTGCACGACACGGGCAAGTTCTCACCCGAATTTCAGCAACAGATCAACCGTGACCTGGACCCGCAACTGGTGTGGCGAGGCAAGGACCAGCAGGACTGGTCCGACCTGGTGGTCAATGCGCCGCCGCTCTATATCCAGGAGAAAGTCCACCCCAAGGTACTGATCGACGACCTGAAACGGGAATCGGAGCGCCGCCGGAACGCCAGCGACCACCAGCAGGCGGGCGCGGTGGCCGACCTGTTCGCCGATTTCAACGGCCTGCCCAGCGACGACGCCAAAACCGAGTTCTACCAGCATGACGCCCACTGGGCCAACCGCATGATCCTCGGTGACAGCCTGCAGGTGATGGCCAGTCTGGCCGAGCGGGAAGGGCTGCGCGGCAAGGTGCAGTGCATCTACTTCGATCCGCCCTACGGCATCAAATTTAACTCCAACTTCCAGTGGTCCACCACCAGTACGCGGGTGAAGGATGGCAATACCGACCAAATCACCCGCGAGCCAGAGATGGTAAAAGCCTTTCGCGATACCTGGCGCGATGGTATTCACTCCTACCTCACCTATCTGCGCGATCGGCTGACGGTGGCGCGGGATTTATTAACCGATTCCGGTTCCATCTTTGTGCAGATAGGTGGAGAAAATGCGCATCGAGTACGCGCGCTGATGGACGAGGTATTTGGTGATCAAAATAATATACTAACGATTTATTTCAGGAAAACGGCCACACAAAATTCAGACTTTCTTGCGGATACAAACGACTATTTGCTTTGGTATGCAAAAGATAAATCTCTAGCGAAATTTCGATCATTGCAACAGCGAAGGGAAGGGTTCGATTGGGTTAATTATGACTTTGTCATGTCTGAAGACATTAGGCTTCGTAAGATCACGAAGGAAGAAAAGCAAGGAGTTCATTCGCTTGACGAAGGCTCTCGTGTCTATCGACGCTCTCCATTGACTTCTACTTCCGCTTCAGAAAGCACACTGGTCCCATTCGAACATGAAGGGGCTGTCTATCGTCCAGGTAAAGGAGGGTGGAAAACAAATGGATTAGGGCTCACGCGACTTGTGAAAAGTAATCGTATTGAGACTTATGGAAAGACCGCATCGTTTCGTAGGTTTACAAGCGATTTTCCGTTTTTTCCGATTTCAAATAGCTGGATTGATACAGCATCCGGGGGTTATGGAGCGGAAAAGACATATGTTGTTCAAAC
>NZ_JANIOA010000027.1 GCF_025175675.1 Sedimenticola hydrogenitrophicus | reverse complement strand
TCGGATCGACCAGGTCCGCCAGGGTGTAGGTCGCCGGGGTGTCTTCCGTGGCCGCCACCGTGTCGTCCACCGCAACAGGGCCATCATTGGCACCCATGACTGTTATCGTTAGTGTGCTGCTGCCCATCGCGCCATGTTCGTCAGTCACGGTATAGGGAATGACAAGCACCTGACTGGCGCCAACCGCCAGGGATTGATACGCCGCATCACTCGGATCAAATGTCCAGCTACCATCCGAGTTCAGTACAAATCCGGCGGGAGCATCGCCAACCAGACCAAACGTCAGTACTGCGCCAGCATCGATATCGGATGCCTGCAACTGACCGGCAGGTTGTCCAAGCACACCATTCAACGTCGAGTTGTCTGCACCATTGGTTGTCAGCGTCCAGGCTCCGCCCGCCTCGCTGGCACTACCGACAGAAGTCGTGGAGACAATCAGGTCTGCCGGCAGATTTGTGATCACCAACGAAGAATTAACCCCTGTATCGCCTACATCAGATATACCAATAACTACCTGATAAGTGCCGGGTGTGACGAATTCGAAACTGAAGTTTTGTGGTCCGGAGTTGCCGTAATTCCCCACGCTGGCGACATCGCTCAGCGTCATGGCTGGCTGGCCGTCGATTTGGACAAAGGCAAAGTCGTTGTACGGCAGGTAATCACCGGCATTAAACTGCCAGTCGAACGAAAACACCTGGTTGGGTTCGGTGATGGCAACGGAAAGCACCATCACAGCACCGTCCGTAGCCAGGGCAACCGGCCCGGCGACAGTCACACCATCCTCCTGCACAACCACAGTGGTTGCACTAGCTACCGGCGGGTTGTTGGCCGGCGAGGTATCGGTACCCGTTCCTGTGCCTGTAGGTGATAAGCCCCCCTCTTGCGCCTGTGGAACCTCCGCATCCTGGTTCAAGCCAGTGGTTTCAAAACCGCTCTCCGGTGTGGTTTCCGCCCCAGTGCGTTCGACCGAGACTGTGCCCTGATTGCCGTCACCGGCGGCCTCACCGGCTCCGGCGGCGGGTGCGTCGAGCACTTGCGTGGGGTCGGCGCCGGCCAGGATCGCCTGCTGGAGCGCGTCGATATTGCTGCTGCGGTCGGCGATATCCTGTGCTACGGCGGGGTCGTACACCTCGTCGTTCAGCAGGGTTTCACCGCCTCCGCCCATGGTGAGGTTAGTGCCGTCCCGCAGTTCGATCACCACGCTGGCCCGGCTACTGGTCATGACCACATCGTCCGCAAAGACCGTATCGCCCAGCTGCAATACCCGCTCTACGCCCGCGCTGTCGATGGCGGTAACTTGTCCGCTGATCAACTTAACATAGCCAATGGCGCTGGCTTGATTTGCGGTTGTGGTTGAATCGGCCATAACTTACCCCTTTATATACGGTCAGGTTTTGTGGGTTTACCCAAAATGGGTATCCGTTACCGTAATCCTGATCCAAAACGAATGCCGATTCTATTGGACCCTGGTACTAGGAAACCCTTGAATAACTTCACCCGGCGGGCCGAATTCGCGGCGGAGCCGCTCCTACTGGTGGAGGGTGGAGAGAAGGGCTGACCGGGGACAGGGTCATACCCGACTTCCCGTCCGGCATCCCGCCATACGGCGCCTACGGGGCGCCCTATGATTCAGGTGAATTCCACGGATCTGTGTAACGATGACGCCGCATTAGCCAGCAGGGCGAGCTGGAGACGGTTTTTAGTGCCGGTTTTCTGGAATATGTTGCCCAGGTGGGCCTTGACCGTGCGCTCGGTGATGCCCAGTTCGTTGCCGATCTGTTTGTTGTTTTCGCCGCCGGCGATCCGTCGGGCAATTTCGTGCTCCCGGGTGGTGAGCTCCTCCAGGCGTTGTGCGGCCTGTGGGTTCGGGATAGCCGCTGCAGCGCCACCCTCCGCCACCCCCCGGATCAGATGCTGAATGACCTCCAGTCCCAGCCAGACTTCACCTGCCTGGATCAGGCTCGCCGACTGACTCAGGGTCTGGGGATGCATCCAGCAATTGCCATAACCGCGCACACCGGCGCGCGCGAGCGCCACCCCCTGCCTGGGCTCCGGTTTTGTGGTCATGGAGAAGATGCGGACAGATGGGTGGTCACGCAACAACCCAGTGACCAGATCGACCGCCTCACTGTCGGGAACATCGATATGCAGAATGACCAGGGGATTGCGGCTACCATTGAGGCGCCGGCGCAGTTGTTCCACGTCGCAAACCGCCTCTGCGGCCATCCGCGCTATCGCAAGACCTTTGAACCAGTGATCCCTGACTTCACTGTCTCCACTGCACAACAGGATCATGTTACTACCGCTCACGTAATGCCCGCTCCTTGGCGCGAAGTACCGGCTTCAGCAGATAACTGAGCACGCTCTTCTTGCCGGTCAGGATATCCACTTCCGCCTGCATGCCCGGGATGATGCTCAACGGATTGGCCTCATTGCCCAGCTGATTATGCGCGGTCCGCACCCGTACCAGATAAAAATGTTTTCCCTCCTCATCCTTGATGGTATCGGCACTGATGTGCTCCAGTTGACCCTGCAGACCGCCAAAAATGGCAAAATCAAATGCAGTGAACTTGACCACCGTTCTCTGTCCCGGTTGCAGAAAGCCGATATCCTCGGGGCGAATCCTGGCCTCCACCAGCAGGCTGTCTTCCAGCGGCACGATCTCCACCAGTTCCATCCCCGGCTGGATCACACCGCCCACGGTGTTGACCATCAGTTGCTTGATGGTCCCGCGGACGGGCGAGCGCACGGCGGTGCGCTGTACCCGGTCCTCCAGCGCCACGCTGGAGGCGGTCAGGGAGGAGAGCTCGGCACTGACCGCACTCCACTCCTCCCGCGCCTTGCTCTTGAAGCGAAGCTCCAGCTCTTCGAGCTTTCGGTGCGACTCATCCAATGTCGACTGGATGCGGGGAATGGAGAGCGTGGTGGATTCGAGCTGACCCGCCAGTTCGTTCACTTCACGCTCAAGCCGCAGTACCTCCACCTCGGAGATGGCACCGGCCTTGACCAGTGGCTGGGTCATGGTCAGCTCGCGCTGTACCAGATTGAGGCTGCGCTTGAGCTGGCTCCGCTTGGCCGCCAGTTCCTCCAGTTCCTGCTCGCGTTGCGCGGTCTGCTCTTTGAAAATACTGCGGTTATTCTCCAGTTCGGAGCGTCGCGCCCGATACAGACTCTGCTCCTGTCGAGCCAGGTGCGGACTTTCCGCCGACACCTCCGGCGGCGGGACAAACTCGGACAGTTCCGCCTCGGCCTGAAGGCGCGCCGCCTTTGCCTTCAGCGCGAGATACTGGGTGCGCGTCTCCCGCAGCGACGAGGCGAACCGGGTATCATCAATCTGCAACAGGATCTGCCCCTTCTCGACCTTCTGGCCCTCGGCAACCCGCAGGGCGGCAACGATACCGCCCTCCAGATTCTGCACAATCTGCACCTGGCTGGAAGGGATCACCTGACCAATACCTTTGGTCACCTCATCCAGTTCGGCCCAATCGGCCCAGACAAACGCGATCAGAACAAACAGCACCGCGATCCACAGGATCAGGCGACCACCCTTCGGGGTTCTGATCAGCTGGGCCGCCGCCACATCGGTCATGTACTCCAGATCCTCGGCATTTCCAGGCCGAGGATGGATGCCTTTCTGGCCATCTGAGACCTGGGCCGTCGCTACCTGTCCGATTGTGCTGCTCTGCTGTTCGCTCTTCATTGATTAGGCTCTGTCCTGTATGCCGCCACCAAGGTCATTGACCCGTGCGCAACGCCCCTTCCCGGAGTGATTGCAGCACCTGGTCTTTCGGCCCATCGGCCATGACGCGCCCGCCATCCAGCACGATCAGCCGATCCACCAGCCCCAGCAGGGAGGTACGGTGGGTCACCAGCACCAGGGTTCTGTTTCTCACATAATCGACCAGATTCTGCTTCAAGCGCTCTTCCGAGGTATGGTCCATCGAGTTGGTCGGTTCATCCATCAGCAGAAACGGCGGGTCATTGACCAGGGCGCGGGCGATGGCAATGCTCTGGCGCTGGCCGCCGGAGAGATTGTCGCCACGCTCGCCGACCTGGAGATCAAATCCCAGGGGATGGCGATTGACGAATTCAGAGGTGCCGGACAAGTCCGCCACGCGCAGGATATCCGCATCGTCGACATGGGGGGCACCCATCAGGATGTTGTCCTTCACCGAGCCGAAAAACAGCATGATATCCTGCGGCACGTAGCCCATATTGCGCCGCAAGTCGGCGGGGTCGATCTGGCGCATATCGGTTCCGTCGACCCGCACGGCACCTTCCGTCGGCTCGAACAACCCCTGCATCAGTTTCTCTATGGTGGTCTTACCCGACCCCACCCGACCGATAATCGCCACATGCTCGCCGGGTCGGATGACGAAGGAGACATTGGTCAATGCCCGGTTCTCTTCACCCGGATATTGGAAATTGACATTGTCGAACTCGATGCCGCCCAAGAGGCTGGGACGGCTGACGAAGGATTGCCCCAGGGGGCGTTCCACCGGCATCTCCATGATGCCATTGAGACTGCTCAGGGCGGTTTTGGCCTGAAAATAGCGGACCGCCAGATTGGCATATTGGCTCATGGGGCCCAATGCCCGGCCGGTCAGCATCACCGAGGCGATGAGCCCGCCCATGCTGAGTTCGCCCTCTACGACCAGGTAAACCCCCGTGATGATCACCGCCACCTGGGCAAACTGTTGAAAAAACACCGCCACATTGACCGCGGAGGAGGAAATCAGACGGGAGCGCACACCCCACTGGGCGATATGGGCGGTCAGCTGTTCCCATTTGCGCTGGATGGCGCTCTCGGCACCCAGATGCTTGATGGTTTCGATGCCGGTCAGGGTCTCTATCAGGGTGGCCCCTTTCTGCGCCGAGGCGCGAAACGAGCTTTCAACGGCCTTGCGCAGCGGCGCTTGTATCAGCCAGCCATAGATCACCACCAGGGGGATGAGGACCAGCGGCACCAGCACGATCGGACCGCCGATAAACCAGATCACCAGCAGAAAGAAGACGATAAAGGGGAGATCCACCAGTGTGGTGATGGTGGCTGAGGTGATGAAGTCGCGAATGCTTTCAAATTCACGCAGGTTATTGGCAAATGCGCCGACCGAGGGTGGCCGGACATTCATCTTCATGCCCATCACCTGTTCAAATATCCGCGCGGAAAGCAGCACATCGGCCTTTTTACCCGCCAGGTCAATAAAGTAACCGCGCAGCACCCGCATCAGAAAATCGAAGCCGAACACCACGGAAACGCCGATCGCCAACACCCAGAGGGTCTCGACGGCGTTATTGGGTACCACCCGGTCGTAGACGTTCATGATGAACAGCGGGCTGGCCAGGGCGAACAGGTTGATCAGGAATGAGGCCACCAGTACATCGCGATAGATGCGCCAGGAGCTGAACAGGGTGCTCCAGAACCAGTGCCGCTCGCGTAGTTTGAGCACCTCGGGCGCCCGGTCATCGAACTGATGCTGGGCCTGGATGAATATTGCATAGCCGCTGTATTCGGCTTCCAGCTCCGCCAGCGGCAGCTGTTTTTCCCCGTGACCACTCTCCGGCTGGATGATGGTCGCGATGCCCGACACGGGATCGACCGAGAGCAGAATACAGGCCTGCCGTCGTTTCATCAGCATCACGGCGGGAAGCACAAAGTCCGAGATACGCCCGATCGCGCGTTTCACCACCCGGGAGGAGAGTCCCGCCCGCGCCGCGGCACGGGGAAACAGCTCCGGGGTCAGGCAGTTGTCCACCAGCGGCAGGCCGGCTCTCAGCGCTTCCGCCGAATAACTTCTCCCGGAAAGCCTGGCGACAATAACCAGCGAAGCCAGCAAGGGGTCATCATGGGCGGAACCATCACGCGGATGGGTCCAGACGTTGTCTATTTGCGCTTCTACTGAGACATTCATCGGATTAAATCACGTTCCTGTCGATTTTTTTTGCACATTATACTAACGTGATGGTTAATCAATGTGGATTATATCCACCAACTTTCCAGGACCAACAACATACCCCTATGCCATTTGCCCAGCGCGATAAACAGGGTCGGATCATTGCTCTCTTCAGCGAACCGCAGGCGGAAGCGCGGGAGGCGATACCAGCGAGTCATGAAGAGGTGCTGGCATTTCTGCTCTCCGGCAACACCGACCAGACCGAGACCAAGAGCTACCTGTCGCAAACCGATGACGAGATGATCCGGGTCGTGGAGGACGTCATTGACCTGCTGATCAAGAAGAACCTCATACTGTTCACCGACCTGCCCGCCGCCGCGCAACAGAAGTTGGTTATGCGCAAACGCCTGCGCGCCAAATTCCTGCTGGAAGACACGGTGCTGATCGAGGATGACGACATCCTCTGACGGGACATCCCGCTTCTACCTGTTCCTGGTACAGGGTATCGGCAGGGACGGGAGAACTTGAAGGGCTCGCAAAAGAATTAACAGGCAGGGGTCGGAGTCAATTCCGTCCGCAGGCAAGGGTCGGAGTCAATCCCGTCCACCCCTGGTGGTTGTAACTTACCATGTCTCACGGGTTGACTCCGACCCCATGGTATCGTCTCACGGGTTGACTCCGACCCCTGGCGCTATCCTGAAAGCGTTATCAGAGCAGATGGCTGACCAGGCCATCCGCCAGCTTCGGCTCAAACCAGGTGGATTTGGGTGGCATGATCTTACCGGCATCCGCCACCGCCATCAGGGCGTTCATGGTGGTCGGGTAGAGCGCGAAGGCAACCGCCCACTCGCCGCCGTCCACCCGCTGCTCCAGGGCCTTCAGCCCACGGATGCCGCCGACAAAGTCGATCCGGTTGTCGGTGCGCTGATCGGCTATCCCGAGCAGCGGTTCCAGCAATTCATTGGCCAGCAGGCTCACATCGAGGCTCGCTACCGGATCGCTTGAGGGAATACGCGCATCCTCCAGTTCCAACCGGTACCAGGTGCCCGCCAGGTACATGCCGAAATGCCCCGTTTGCTCCGGCTTGACCGGCTGATCCATCTCCCTGACGCGGAATTGCTCGCCGATCGCGCGCAGAAATTGTTCGCCGGTCATCCCGTTCAGATCCTTGACGACACGGTTGTAATCCAGGATGCGGGTCTGCTTGTGGGGAAAGATGACCGACAGGAAGTAGTTGTACGGCTCCTCCCCGGTATGTTGGGGATTGCCCGCCCGGCATTGCGCCGCCACGCGGGACGCCGCGGCCGAGCGATGATGGCCATCGGCCACATAGAGGGCCGGCAGCCCTTCGAACAGCAGGGTCAGGGCGGTTATCCGGGTTTTGTCCGACACCACCCAGATCTGGTGGCGCACCCCGTCGCTTCCCGTCATCTCCATGTCGGGATCGCCCTCGGCCACACCGTCGAGCAGGCCGTCGATCCGCTCATCGCTCGGGTAGACCAGAAACACTGGGCCGGTCTGGGCATTCAGCGCAGAAATCTGCTTGACCCGATCCAGCTCCTTGGCCGGGCGGGTCAGCTCATGGCGTTTGATCCGACCATCATCATAGGCATCCACCGAGGCGGCAGCCACCACACCCAGTTGGGTATGGGTGCCCATGGTGAGGCGATAGACGTAGAAACAGTCACCGCTGTCCTGGACCAACACCCCTTCACGGCGCATGGTGGCGAGATTTTCCGCCGCCTTGGCATAGACCTCTGGGGCGTAGGGATCGACATCGGCGGGGAGATCGACCTCCGGGCGGGATATGCGCAGAAAACTCCAGGGCCTCCCTTCGACCATCGCCCTGGCCTCGGTGTCACTCATCACATCATACGGCGGGGCAGCGACCTCCTCCGCGCGTCCGGCGGCGGGCCGCAGCCCGGGGAATGCTCTGATCAGCGACATGACTCTCCTCGAAGGATATGCTTGGGAACGGCGACTTATTCAGCGCGCATTGTTCCAAAGCGTTCGGACGCTGTCCAGACAGTGATGCTTATTGCGATATTAGGGGCGGTTTCGGTGTACGCGCGGGGATGGGAGGATTTAGTCATCCCGCGTGGGCACAAAAAGCGTGCCCACCCTACCAACCTCACAGGAATCGTAGGATGCCGGTGAGCTTGCGAACCGCATCAATTACGGACAGACACGATGCGGTTCGTGTTACTCACCGCATCCTACCGCGCTACGGCCGCGGGTCGGGCGAGCGGAAAGGCGCCATCCGGCTAGGCAGCGACCTACTCCCGCTCCTCGATCCAGGCCATCTGGATGGCTTCCAGGATCCGCTCCCCGGTGTGCTTCGGGTCATCATCAAAATCGGGCAACGCCATGACCCACTTGTTCAGGTCGACGAAGTTGACGTGACTGGGATCGACATCCGGATGCGCCTCGTCCAGTTCGATCGCGATATTGAAGGAATCCGTCCATTTCAAACCCATAATCTGCCCCAATTCAGTGAGTTTCTGAAACCATATTGATGGTGTATTTTGGTATCTCGATTACCAGATCCTCATCACCGACCTGCGCCTGACAGCTGAGGCGGGATTCCGGCTCCAGCCCCCACGCCTTGTCCAGCAGATCCTCCTCCACCTCATCCGCCTCTCCCAGCGAGTCGAAACCCTCGCGGATGATCACGTGGCAGGTGGTGCAGGCACAGGATTTTTCACAGGCATGCTCGATCTCTATGCCATTCTGATTGGCCGCATCGCAAATGGAGATGCCGGGCTCCACCTCGATCACCGCCCCTTCCGGGCAGATCTCTTCATGGGGAAGAAAAATAAGCTGAGTCATGTTCAATCCTATGCTGCTGTCGCTATTCAAAGTCGTCAATGCGGTGGCCGGACATGGCCTTGCGCACACTGGCGTTCATACGTCTTTCGACATAGAACTCGCAAGTTTTCTCCAACGCCTCCACGGCCGCCTTGATGGCGGCCTGATCCCCCTCCCGGGTGATCTCCGCGAGCGTCCGCAAAGCCGATTCTATGCCGTTTCGTTCCTTCGCATCCAGCAGCTCGTCGCCATCGGCATGCAGGGCCGCGGTCAGCGCCTCGATGACGCGCTCCGCCTCGACCTGCCGTTCGCGCAGCAGCCGCGCCTCCATGTCCTCCTTGGCATGGTCAATGGATTCCCGCAGCATGGATTCGATCTCACCATCGGTCAAGCCATAGGAGGGTTTCACCTCGACGCTCGCCTTGACGCCGCTGCTCTGCTCCTGCGCCTCCACACTCAGCAGGCCATCGGCATCCACCGAGAAGGTGACCCGGA
Organism: Sedimenticola hydrogenitrophicus; assembly: GCF_025175675.1. Classification (GTDB taxonomy): domain Bacteria; phylum Pseudomonadota; class Gammaproteobacteria; order Chromatiales; family Chromatiaceae; genus Sedimenticola; species Sedimenticola hydrogenitrophicus. The sequence continues at coordinate 53,332 of NZ_JANIOA010000027.1, read as the reverse complement.
TGCGTGCGGCACCGGCCACCATGGGCGGGATGCCGCGCAGCTCGAAGCGCGCCAGGGAGCGGTTGTCGGCAACCAGTTCCCGCTCGCCCTGCAGCACATGCACGGCCATGGCGGTCTGCCCGTCCTTGAAGGTGGTGAACTCCTGAGCCCGGGCCACCGGAATGGTGGTATTGCGCGGGATGATCTTCTCCACCAGTCCGCCCATGGTCTCAATCCCGAGCGACAGCGGATTGACATCCAGCAGCAGCATCTCGTGGTCCGACTTGTTGCCCACCAGGACATCCGCCTGAATGGCGGCACCAATCGCCACTACCCGGTCCGGATCGATGTCCACCAGCGGATCGGTGCGGAAAAACTCGCCCACCAGCTCGCGCACCCGCGGGACCCGGGTGGAACCGCCGACCATCACCACATCCTTGATCTGCTCCGGGGTCAGACCGGCATCGCGCAGGGCCCGGCGACAGGGCGCCAGGGTCTTGCGTATCAGGGGTTCGATCAGGCTCTCGAACTGTGCGCGGCTCAGTTCGCCCTGCCAGGTCGTGCCGTCGGCCAGGGCTACCGTGATCGCGGTACTGTGCGCCTCGGTGAGCGCCTCTTTCGCCTTGCAGGCCACCTGCATCAGCTGGCGCAGGATGGAGTGGTCGGCATCCCGGTCGATACCGGCCTGGGCCATGATCCATTCGGCCACTACGTGATCCAGGTCGTCCCCCCCCAACGCGGAATCGCCGCCGGTGGAGAGGACTTCGAACACCCCCTTGTTGAGGCGCAGGATCGAGATATCGAAGGTACCGCCACCCAGATCGTAGATGGCATGCACGCCATCCGAGCCGGTATCCAGACCGTAGGCGACCGCCGCCGCCGTGGGTTCATTGAGCAGCCGCAATACCTTGAGGCCGGCAATCGTGGCGGCATCCTTGGTGGCCTGCCGCTGTGCGTCATCGAAATAGGCCGGTACGGTGATCACGATGCCTTCCAGCTCACCGCCCAGGGAATGCTCGGCACGCCGCACCAGGGACTTGAGAATCTCCGAAGAGACCTCGATGGAGCTGACCTCACCGCGTACGGTCTGGATCCGCGGAACGGCTGCGTCGCCCTCCTGGAACCGGTACGGTAGCTTGTTGCCGAGGGATTTGATATCCGCGAGCCCGCGACCGATCAGGCGCTTGACCGAGATGATGGTATTCAGGGGGTCCTGCGCCGCCATCTCCCGGGCCCGGCGACCCACCTCGATGCCGTTTTCCAGGTAGCGCACGACCGACGGCAGCAGATGCTCACCGTCCTCGTCCGGCAGGGTGACCGCCTTGCCGCTGCGTACAACAGCCACCAGGGAGTTGGTGGTGCCCAGGTCGATCCCGACCGCCAGCCGGTGTTGATGCGGCGCGACGGATTGTCCCGGTTCAGAAAGTTGGAGTAAGGCCATAATCCTGGGATCCTCAGTCGATCGCTGTACAGCGCAGCCTATCAGAACGGCTTATCATAGGGCGTCATCCAGCTCGGCTTCGAGGGATTCGGCATCAAAACGAAGTTTTTTCAGGAACTGCATCTTCAGCAGATTCTCTTTGGCCGCCGCCAGCTGCTCCGGCGTCGCCGACTCGAACTGCACCGCCATCTGAGCAATCAGGCCGTTGATCCGTCGATTCACATCGGTCATGAACTCCGCGATCACCGCATACGGATCCGGCTTGTCACGCGCCGCCTCCAGCTCCTCGCGCAGTTCCATCTGTTCCATCAGGAAGGCGGCGTCCCGGGTGGTCTCCCGGCCGTGTTCCATCTCGATCCCGTTCAGACTGAGCAGATAGCTGGCACGCAGGACCGGATCTTTCAGGGTTTCGTAGGCCTCGTTGATGCGCACCGCCCCCTGCATCGAGAGGCGGCGTTCCTGTTCTGTTGCATTGGCAAACCGGTCGGGATGCACTGCTCTCTGCAACTCACGGTAATGAGCTGATAGCTGTTCAGTGTCTACGATATAACCCACCGGCAAGCCAAACAACTCAAAGTAGTTCTTTGAGAAATCCAGCATCGCTTCGCTTTAACTGTTATTGGGCGTTAGACGGTTATCGGGTGATGTGGGCTCGGTGCCGAGAGGGGAACCCCCCATCAGACGTTAAAGCTTTCGCCACAACCACAGGAGTCCTTGACGTTGGGATTATTGAACTTGAATCCCTCGTTGAGCCCCTCGCGGGTGTAATCCAGCTCGGTGCCGTCCAGATAGAGCAGGCTCTTCGGATCGACCAGCACCTTGACGCCATGCTGTTCGAAAATCTGGTCATCCGCTTCACTTTCGTCGGCGAACTCAAGAACGTAAGCCATACCCGAGCAGCCGGAGGTGCGGACACCAAGTCTTATACCCAGGCCCGACCCCCGGTTTTGAAGAAAATTGCGAACATGCGTGGCAGCCGCTTCAGTTATGGTAATGGTCATATCGTCTCACTCCGGGTTCCCTTTCGGCATCCCGATCTACAACAACTCCAGAGGCAATATAATGCCTTAACGGCTACCCCTTTGCATTCTTTGCCGTGTAATCCTGCACAGCGGCCTTGATTGCGTCCTCGGCAAGCACGGAACAGTGAATCTTGACCGGCGGCAATGCCAGCTCCGCGGCGATCTGGGTATTTTTTATCTGCTGCGCCTCCTCCAGGGTTTTGCCCTTCACCCATTCGGTCAGCAGGCTGCTGGAGGCGATGGCGGAACCGCAACCGTAGGTCTTGAACTTGGCGTCTTCGATCACACCCTGCTCATTCACCTGGATCTGCAGTCGCATCACATCACCACAAGCGGGTGCACCGACCATCCCGGTACCGACATTCTTGGCATCCTTGTCCATTACACCGACGTTGCGGGGGTTCTCATAGTGGTCCAGGACCTTCTCGCTGTATGCCATTCTCAATTCTCCGGATTCAGTGCCCAGACCAATATATGCCGGTGACACTGGTAAACTGCAAATAGATTAACCTTATATACCCAATCAGACAGTAACTCGCACCTAATGTGCCGCCCACTGTACCGAATGGAGATCAATCCCTTCCTTGAACATATCCCACAAGGGCGAAAGCTCGCGCAGACGGTTCACCTGCTGACTGATCAGCCCGATGACATAGTCGACCTCTTCCTCGGTGGTAAAACGACCGATAGTGAAGCGGATTGAGCTGTGCGCCAGTTCGTCCTCCCGGCCGAGGGCGCGCAGCACATAACTGGGCTCCAGACTTGCCGAAGTACAGGCCGAGCCGGAGGAAACGGCAAAGTCCTTCAGCGCCATGATCAGCGATTCGCCCTCGACATAGGCAAAACTGATATTGAGGTTGCCCGCCACCCGATGTTCCAGATCGCCATTGAGATAGACCTCGTCCATCCCCTTGATGCCGTTCCAGAGCCGGTCACGCAGCTGCATGATGCGCTCATTGTCCTGCGCCATCTCCGCCTTGGCGAGACGGAACGCCTCGCCCATACCGACGATCTGGTGGGTGGCCAGGGTACCCGAACGCATGCCGCGCTCATGGCCGCCGCCGTGCATTTGGGCCTCCAGACGAACCCGTGGCTTACGCCGCACGTACAGCGCGCCGATGCCCTTCGGGCCATAGATCTTATGCGCGGAGAGCGACAGCAGGTCCACCTTCATGCGCTCCATGTCCAGCGGCACCTTGCCGGCACTCTGCGCGGCATCCACATGAAACAGAATCTTGCGCGCGCGGGTCAGCTCGCCGATGGCCTCGATATCCTGAATGACCCCGATCTCGTTATTCACGTGCATGATGGAGACCAGGATGGTGTCGTCACGCATCGCCGCTTCCAGCTTACCCAGATCGATCAGGCCGTCCGGCTCGGGATCCAGGTAGGTCACTTCAAACCCTTCACGCTCCAGTTGCCGGCAGGTATCCAGAACCGCCTTGTGTTCGGTCTTGCAGGTGATGATGTGCTTGCCCTGTTTCTGATAGAAATGGGCGGCCCCCTTGATGGCCAGGTTGTCGGACTCCGTCGCCCCCGAGGTCCAGACGATCTCTTTGGGATCGGCATTCAGCAGCGCGGCGACATCGCTTCTCGCCTGTTCTACCGCGTCATCCGCATCCCAGCCGAACTTGTGGGAACGCGAGGCCGGATTGCCGAACATGCCATCCGGAGTCAGGTACTGGCACATCTTCTCCGCAACCCGGGGATCAACGGGCGTGGTTGCCGAATAGTCCATATAGATGGGTAATTTCATCATCACTCCAAAATCTTAAGTTTGTCGAGCGGTATCAGGCCCGTACGCCTGTACCCACCGAGGTAGCTGCAAATTTCACATCGGCCGTAACGGCGGCCTTTTCAGCTGCCCGGCGTCGCTCTTCATCCTGTCGCTGCGCGACCTTCTTAACCCCGCGCCGCTCCATTAAATCGTGCAGGCTGATCCGGTTAAGATAGTCGTAAATCTGGTCACTGAGGTCATGCCAGAGATCATGGGTCAGACAGCGCTCGTTGTCCTGACAGTTATGGCTGCCGCCACACCGCGTGGTATCGACCTTTTCATCCACGGCGGTAATGACGGCGGCAATAAAGATCTCGTCGGCCTCCTTGCCGAGCACATAGCCGCCACCCGGCCCCCTGACACTGGATACCAGGAACTTTTTCCGCAGTCGGGAAAACAGCTGTTCCAGATAAGAGAGGGAGATCCCCTGACGCTCGGCGATATCCGCCAGCGTGATCGGTCCCTCCCCCTGATGGAAGGCCAGATCCAACATGGCGGTTACGGCGTAACGTCCTTTTGTGGTTAACCTCACAGCGGATACTCCTAAATATTTGATGACGCTAATATATAATACCTGAGTGAATCGGTCAACTATTCAGGGCCGCTATTTTCTTTCACCGGATCCTCCAACTCCAGGCCCTCAGCTCCTTGTATTTTAAGCAATTCTTCGGCCGTCGAGGCGAATTCGGAGGTGTCTATCTCGGGAATCTCCAGGTCGGGGTGATCTTCGCTGACACGCCGGAGTATCTGACACATGGTCTGCATGCGCTGATCCATGACGTGGATATGATCCAGCATGCAGTTGATGGCGTGGGCGACCGGATCGGGTGCATCACTGGTGGCACCGTAGGCGTCAAAGCCCATCTTCTCGGCGATCTCCGAACGCCGCGCCTTGGTGGCGCCGGACGCCGCCGCGATCAGGCGCCCGGGCACACCGACCACCGTAGTGCCCGGCGGGACCGCTTTCAGCACCACCGCGTTGGAGCCGATTCGGGCACCGTCGCCGATCTCGATCGGGCCCAGCACCTTGGCGCCGGCCCCCACCACCACATTATTACCCAGGGTCGGATGGCGCTTGCCCTTCTGCCAGCTGGTACCGCCGAGGGTGACGCCGTGATACAGGGTACAGTCGTCGCCGATTACCGCCGTCTCCCCGATGACCACACCCATGCCGTGATCGATAAAGAAGCGGCGCCCGATGGAGGCCCCCGGATGGATCTCGATCCCGGTGGTCCAGCGCGCGAAGGTGGAGAGGAATCGGGCGATCCAGCAGAGGCCTATACCCCACAGCCAGTGGGTCAAGCGATGCATCAGCAGGGCGTGCAGGCCGGGGTAGGTGGTGAGTACCTCGAAGGTGTTGCGGGCCGCCGGGTCGCGTTCAAATACACTGGCGATATCTTCTTTGAGACGAGTGAACATTAGGGGATTCCATCTACTCCGGCACGACATCAGTAAACTGCTATTCCCGACTATTCTACTCGATTATTTCACCGACTGACCAGCGCCGGCACCCGCAATCCCGACGCGGCAAACCACCGCCTGTAGGAGTGGCTCCGCCGCGAAGTTTTTGCTGTGCATCGAAGAATTTGCGGCGGAGCCACTCCTATGGGCGATTCGTTTTGACGGTCACATGGCCCACGCACCCCTCCTTGATCGAGCACCGCGTGGCGGGGGAAATGCACTTATAAAGAAGGAGGCAGGGGGTCTTATCCGCCAAAACCGCCTATTCGCACCGCATCGATTTACGGCCTTGCGCCGCACTCAGGATACCGCGCAGGATATTGAGCTCCTCCGGATCCGGGCGCGCCCGCAGAAACAGCCGCCGCAGTCGCCGCTGCAGTTTCGCCGACTGTCGGGGATCACTGAAACCGATATCCAGCAGCGCCTGCTGCAGATGCTGGAAAAATCCCTCCATCGCCTCCACCGGCGCCGCCGCTGCCAGCTCCGACTCCCGGGGTTCGGCTGCCGCCAGTGACTGCAGGTAGATTTCATAGGCGATCACCTGCAGCGCCTGGGCGATATTCAGGGAACTGTATTCAGGATTGGCCGGGATATGCACCAGATAGTGACAGCGATCCAGCTCGCTGTTGCGCAGTCCGGAGCTCTCGCGGCCAAACAGGATCGCCACCTCGCCCTGGGTCGCCTCGGCCCACACCTGCTCGGCGCAGGCGCGGGGCAGTAGTTGCGGCCACTCCACCGTCCTGAGCCGGGCGCTTGCCCCGACCACCAACCGACACCCCGACAGGGCCTGGTCCAGCGTCTCAACGACCCGGCACTGCTCCAGGATACTGTCCGCGCCGGCCGCCCGGGCGGTCGCTTCCGCGCTGGGGAAGGTGCGCGGGGCGACCAGACAGAGCCGGGTCAGCCCCATGTTTTTCATCGCCCTGGCGGCGGCGCCGATATTGCCCGGATGAGTGGTCTCGATGAGGATAATTTTGATGTTCTTCAGCATAGCCGCAAAGCCTACCTGATTCGGTGCCATTTCTCAGCTGGATTGAACGAAAAATCTTGCCGTGGAAAGTGATTTCTCCTTTATTAGCGGCGCGGGTTGATGTATCTTCCACGCCCATGCACCCGATGATGAATATTGCTGTCCGTGCCGCGCGTAGCGCCGGTAACATACTCCTCCGTTATTACGAGCGATCCGACACCCTGACGATTACCCAGAAGGGCCGTAACGATTTCGTATCCGAAGTGGACAGGGCCTCCGAACAGGCCATTATCGACACCCTGCGGAGCGCCTATCCCAACCACGCCATCCTGGCGGAAGAGAGCGGGAGCAGGAGCGGCAATGAGTTCCAGTGGATCATCGATCCGCTCGATGGCACCACCAACTACCTGCATGGATTCCCCCAGTTCTCCATTTCCATCGCCCTGAAACACAAGGGCATACTGGAGCACGGGCTGGTCTATGATCCGCTGCGCGACGAGATGTTTACCGCCAGCCGCGGAGACGGCGCGCTGCTGAACGACCGGCGCCTCCGGGTAACCAATCGGAAAACGCTGGAAGGGGCGCTGCTCGGAACCGGTTTTCCGTACCGCGACCTATCCAATCTGGACGCCTATCTGGGCATGTTCCGGGACTTGATCAAGGATACCGCCGGCATCCGCCGGCCGGGATCGGCGGCACTGGACCTGGCCTACGTGGCCGCCGGACGCCTGGACGGGTTCTGGGAGCTGGGCCTCTCCGAGTGGGATTTCGCCGCCGGCGCCCTGCTGGTCAAAGAGGCCGGCGGTACCGTGTCGGATATCAATGGCGGCGGCCGCTTCTTCGAGACCGGCAACCTCATTGCCGGCGGTCTGCGACTCCATTCCGCCATGGCCGGCGTGATCCGTCCGCACCTCACCGAGCGACTGCGCGCCTGATGGTTCGGGGGCCCGCCGCACCTCGGCTACAGCCCCAAATCACCACTTGATCGAGAGGGGTTGGAGTCAAGCCGCGTATTTCCGGAAATCGGTTAATCCATTTCGACCGGCTTGACTCCGCCCCCTGAGTACGGCCTGCGTGACCCAACAACACCCTCGGTACTACGGAATTATTCTTGAGCGGGACCTAAAGTTTTTCAGACCCGGCCCGATAACCCGGTTAAGTTCATAGGAGGTGCCACATTCATTGGGCACTTTGGAGGTCGGGTGCCATGAAGGACAATTCAAATATCACCGTTACGATCAGTGATCGTGCACTTGAGATGATCATGCGCGACGTGCTGGATGGCCTGCTTGAACTCTCTCTGGAATCCTCACTCTGTGCCGATACCACCGATTTCGAAATCCTCGAGATCCGTCCGGCACAGACCGGCAGACCAAACCAGCGGCGGACAGATGCCAGGAAAACCGAGGCAGCGATTATCGATTTTCCCAACCTCAAACGCGCCTGCGGATAGCCTCGACCACACACAAAAAAAGCCCGGCGGGTGGCTCTCCCCCGCCGGGCTTTTTACTGCTTGTTATTTTCCCGCCGGCCTCAGGGTTCGGCGTCCACCTCGGCACCCTCTTTGACCACCGGCATGAGGTCCGCCTTGCTGATGCCCAGCATCAACACCGCGGTGCTGGCCACATAGATCGAGGAGTAGGTACCGACCAGGACGCCGATAATCAGCGCAAAGGCAAAGCCGTGAATGATCTCGCCACCAAACACGAACAGGGCGACCAGCACCAGCAGCGTGGTCAGGGAGGTCATCAGGGTACGCGACAGGGTCTGGTTCAGCGAACTGTTGATAATCTCCACCGCACTCCCCTTGCGCATCTTGCGGAAATTTTCCCGGATACGGTCAAACACCACGATGGTGTCATTCAGCGAGTAGCCGATCACCGCCAGAATGGCCGCCAGCACGGTCAGATCGAACTCGATCTGGAACAGGGAGAAGATGCCCAGGGTGATCACCACGTCGTGAACGAGGGCGATCACCGAGCCCAGGGCAAAGCGGTATTCGAAACGCAGCGCCACGTAGACCAGGATGCCAATCAGGGCGTAGAGCATCGCCAGCCCTCCATCCTCGGTCAGCTCGTCACCGACCTGGGGACCGACGAACTCCACCCGACGCAGCGTGGCCTCGCCGGCCTGCGCCTGTTTCAGCGCGGCGAAGGCACGGTCGCTGAGTTCGGCGCTCGCCAGTTCCGCCTGGGGCGGTAGCCGCACCAGCACATCCCGGGAGGTACCGAAGTGCTGTACCTGCGCATCGCCGAAGCCGCCCTCACCCAGGACTCCCCGCACCTTGGACAGCTCCACCGCCTGCTCGTAACCGACCTCGACCAGAGTTCCCCCGGTAAAGTCGATCCCGAGGCTCAGTCCGCGCACCAGGACGGAACCGAGCGAGATCAGCACCAGCAGCACCGAGAGGGTCGCGGCCAGATTTCGCTTGCCCATGAAGTCGATTTCGGTCGTTCGTTTAAAAATCTGCATCAGAGTTATCCCAATCAGATACTGAGCCGGGCGACACGCTTGCCGCCATAGATCAGATTGACCACGGCGCGGGTGCCCACAATGGCGGTAAACATGGAGGTCAGGATGCCGATAAACAGGGTGACGGCAAAGCCCTTGATCGGTCCGGTACCAAAGCTGAACAACACCACGGCGGCAATCAATGTGGTGATATTGGCATCCACGATGGTGGAGAGCGCCTTCTCGTAACCGGCAAAGATGCTCGCCTGGGGGGTGCTGCCGTTGCGAATCTCCTCACGAATACGCTCGAAGATCAGTACATTGGCATCCACCGCCATACCGACCGTGAGCACGATACCGGCGATACCGGGCAGAGTCAGAGTCGCCTGCAGCATGGAGAGCACCGCCACGATGAACACCAGGTTCAGCAACAGCGCCATATTGGCCACCAGGCCGAACACCTTATAGTAGATGGCCATGAAGATCATCACCACGGCCAGGCCGATCAGTACCGAGGCAAAGCCCTGATCGATATTATCCTGCCCCAGGCTGGGACCAATGGTTCGCTCCTCGACGATATCGATCGGCGCCGCCAGGGCACCGGCGCGCAGCAACAGCGCCAGGTCGTGGGCCTCTTCCGGGCTGTCCAGACCGGTGGTCTGGAAGCGGCGCCCGAACGGCTCGATGATATTGGCAACACTGATCACCTCCTCCACCTGGACCTTGCGGGTCACCGGCTGGCCATTCACCAGGCGGGTATCCTTACGGGTTTCGATAAACACCACCGCCATCGGCTTGTTGACGTTTTCGGTGGTCACATTGCGCATGCGCCGCGCACCCTGACTGTCCAGGCTGACCGACACCATGGGACTGCCGGTACGCTGATCGAAGCCGGACGAGGCGTCGGTGATCTGGTTGCCGGTCACGATCACCCGCCGTTTCAACAGAATCGGCCGGCCATCACGGGTCTGGTACAATCGGGAGCCGGGCGGCACCCGGCCGGCCAGCGCATCCTCCACGCTGTGCTCGGTATCCTCCAGGCGATACTCCAGGGTAGCCGTGGCACCGAGCAGCTCCTTGAGTTTCGAGGGGTCCTGGGCGCCCGGGAGCTGCACCACGATACGCCGCTCGCCCTGCTGCTGGATTACCGGCTCCGAGACCCCCAGGGCGTTGACCCGGTTACGCAGGGTGGTAATGTTCTGGTCCAGGGCAAATTTCTTCACCGCGCGCTGTTCGCTGGGACTCATTTTCGCCTGGACCAGAAAATCATCCCCCTCGTCCAGGGCTTCCAACTGCAGGTCGCGGTACTCGTTGCCGATGACATCCAGCGCCTGGTCGCGCAGCCCGGCCTCCTTGAACGAGACCAGGATGGCGTCATCACGGACGGCCACCCGGCTATAACGCAGCTTCTCATCCCGCAACAGGGTGCGCAGATCACCGTTGTAGCGTTCCATCGCCTGGCTCACCGCCGCGTCCATGTCGACATCGATCAGCACATGGATACCGCCGCGCAGATCCAGACCCAGGTACATGGGCAGCGCGCCCACGCTCTGCAGCCAGCCCGGCACGTCGGTGGAGAGCGTCAGGGCCTGGGTATAATCGCCGCCCAGGGTGGTCTCCAGCATCTCCTTGGCCCGCAACTGACTCTCCGAGTCGTTGAACCGGACCAGCAGCTTGTCGTCGCCGGCATCGGTTGACTTGATTGCGATGTTTGCCTTGTCCAGGGCCGTGCGAACCGTTTGTTCGGTCGCGGAACCGACCGTGGCCCGACGGCTGCCACTGATCTCCAGTGAAGGGTCCTGGTCAAAAACATTGGGCAGGGCGTAGAGCAGGCCAAACAGCACCAGCACCACTACGAGGAGGTTCTTCCAGAGAGGATATCGGTTCATCGTTATCTGTTGTTGCGGAAACTCTACAGGGATACGCCGGAGCAACCCGGGGGCCCTACGAAACAGCCGGCCCGCACGGGCCGGCCAGTGATTACAGCTCTTTCAGGGAGCCTTTGGGCATGATGGCCGCCACTGCCTGACGGCGGATCTTGACCTCGACCCCTTCGGCGATTTCGACCTTGACGAAGTTCTCACCCAGATCGGAGATCCTGCCCATCAATCCGCCTTCGGTCTGTACCTCATCGCCCTTGGCCAGGGTCTCGACCAGTTTTTTATGCTCCTTCTGACGCTTCATCTGCGGACGAATCATCAGGAAATAGAGCATGATAATCAGGCCGATCGGCAGGATCAGGCCTTCCAAACCGGCTGAACCCGCACCGTCGCCAGCCGCCTGGGCCAGGGCATCTGAAATAAAGAAACTCATGGTGTTCTTACCTTAAGTCAAGTGGTCAAAATGTACTGATTCGGCACGGACCACACCGTGCGGGAATCACAAGCGGGGCATTATGCCACAGTTGTTATGATTAAAGAATTTATCACCACCACCGGCCGATCAAGGACGGGGCGATACCCGAAGATGAGACCCCATGGATGGTTTTTCAAGCCGGCAGATCAGGCCCGCATGGCGTAAAAATCCCGGGCAAAGGCATCGAACCGCTGTTCGGCAATGGCCTGGCGGATAGCGCGCATCAGGGACTGATAATAATACAGGTTATGGATGGTATTCAGCCGGGCACCCAGGATCTCGTTACAGCGCGACAGATGACGCAGATAGCTGCGGCTGTAGTTTTGGCAGGTGTAGCAATCACAATGCGGGTCCAACGGGCCGGTATCATTGGCATGCACGGCATTGCGGATGCGCACCACCCCCTGGTGGGTAAACAGGTGGCCGTTACGCGCATTGCGGGTCGGCATGACGCAATCGAACATATCGATGCCGCGCCGCACCGCCTCGACGATATCCTCCGGCGTCCCCACCCCCATCAGATAGTGCGGCTTGTCCGCCGGCAGCCTTGAAGAGAGAAAATCCAGCACCCGCCAGCGGTCGGCGGGCGGCTCGCCCACCGACAGCCCGCCCACCGCATAGCCGTCGAAACCGATCTCCATCAGCCCCTCCAGGGAACGTCCGCGCAACGCCTCATAAACCCCGCCCTGGACGATACCGAACAGGGCCGAGTGGTTATCGCCGTGCGCCTGCTTGCTGCGTTGCGCCCAGCGCAGCGAGAGCTCCATGGAGACCCAGGCCTCCAGCTCGGTGGCGGGATAGGGGGTACACTCGTCGAAGATCATCACAATATCGGAACCGAGTTGACGCTGTACCGCCATCGACTCCTCCGGCCCCATGAATATCCGGCTACCGTCGATCGGCGAGCGAAAGTGCACACCCGCCTCGGTAATCTTGCGCATCGCCCCCAGGCTGAACACCTGAAACCCTCCGGAATCGGTCAGTATGGGTCGCTGCCAGTGGATGAAATCATGCAGGTCGCCATGCGCGGAGATGATTTCGGTGCCGGGGCGCAGCATCAGGTGGAAGGTGTTGCCGAGGATAATCTCGGCACCGCCCGACTCCAGCTCCTCCGGGGTCATCGCCTTGACCGTTCCATAAGTCCCCACCGGCATGAAAGCCGGAGTCTGGATCGAACCGCGCGGGAAGGTGATCCGCCCCCGGCGCGCCGCGCCGTCAAGATTTGTGACTTCAAATAGCATGATTTATATCAACATAAATGGATTTTAACGACTTGACACAATGCAGCATATATTAGAAACTACGCATGTACTGAAAAACAACTCAGTACACACTCCTCCATCCTCCTTTGGTGGATTTATTTACGCGGCAATCCACTTGCCGCGTTTTTTTTGCCTGGCGATTATGGCCCGGCCGAACGCTCCAGAAACATCGCATCCCCATAACTGAAAAAACGGTAACGCCGGGCGACCGCATGCCGGTACGCCGCCATGATCCGCTCATACCCGGAGAAGGCCGCCACCAGCATCAGCAGGGTGGATTCCGGCAGATGAAAGTTGGTCACCAGGGCATCCACTCTGCGGAACCGGTAACCCGGGGTGATGAACAGCCGGGTATCCCCACAGAACGGCTGTATCTCCCCCTCCCGGGAGGCGGACTCCAGACTGCGCACACTGGTGGTGCCGACCGCCACCACCCGGTTGCCCCGGGCACGCGCCGCACGCACCCGCGCGCACACCTCCGGGCTCACCTCCGCGTACTCGCTGTGCATGACGTGCGCCTCCAGGCGATCGACCCGCACCGGCCGGAAGGTGCCGGCGCCCACATGCAGGGTGACGCAGGCGCGCTCGATCCCCATGGCATCCAGCCGTTGCAGCATGTCATGGTCAAAATGGAGACCCGCGGTGGGAGCCGCCACCGCCCCCTCGCGATCGGAGTAGACGGTCTGGTAGCGCTCCTCATCCAGTGCCTCATCGTCGCGGCAGATATAGGGAGGGAGCGGCATATGTCCAGACCGCCGCATCAGTTCATGGAGATCGGCGTCATGGGAGGCAATGACAAACAGATCCTCCTGCCGCCCCCGGACCTCCAGTTCACCGCCGCCTTCCAGCAAAATGCGGCTACCCGCCTTGGGTGACTTGCTGGCCCGGATATGGGCAAGACCCAGGCCCGGTTCCAGCACCCGCTCGATCAGCAGTTCAACCCGTCCGCCGCTCGCCTTGCGGCCGAACAGCCGAGCCCGCATCACCCGGGTATCATTAAACACCAGCAGGTCACCGGGCTGCAGCAGCGAGGGCAGGTCAACAAACAGGCGATCGACCGGCGCCTCCGTACCGCCCGGCAGATGCAGTAGCCGGCTGTCCTGCCGGTTTCCGGTCGGAAACTGGGCAATCAGCTCATCGGGGAGATCGTAGTGGAAGTCGCTTCTCTGCATGGGGGGCGCATATTACCATAGACTGCTATCCCGCCAAGGCTTCTGTGGCGCGCCCTGGAGGGATTGCACTGCCCCATGAAAAGATTATACTACGCGTCTTCGTATGCCGGGGTGGTGAAATTGGTAGACACAGGGGATTCAAAATCCCCCGGGGGCAACCCCTTGTCGGTTCGAGTCCGACCCTCGGTACCAGTCGCAAAAACCCGCTGTGGAACACCCCTCAGCGGGTTTTTTTCATGTCCAGGAGTCTGCCGGACTTAACGCTGATATGGGTACCGGTGAACCCGGCCAGCGGCGGATGACTGTCGGGTGGTTCACAAAATGCGGCCACACCGGCAATAATCCTCAATTAATCGGCAAAGCGGCCGATGCAGTGCTATGCCGGGCCTGTCACGCACGGCAGTCACCCGCGAGCAGTCAAAAAAATACAATACCGAAAGGCCTGGTGCCCGCTTTTGGTCAATGAGTTATTAGGTGGTGTCGTTGTTCCCGGCAAGCATTCGACAGGGCTGTCTTGTGCCCGGAACTCCCCCTGGGGTATTGATCGAACTACTAAGGCGATTGCCGGAAATGCACATCCCGGATTACCTAGGATTTTCGTTTCCCTGCAAGGCGCCCCAGGCGAAGCATAGTCGGACTATGTGATGCCTGGGGCAACGCCGCAGGGGGACGAAAAGACCAGCAAGCGGGGATGTTTTTTGACAGAAATCGCCTAATAACGAGATGGGCCAAAGCCCCAGTGAGAGGATGATATAGCGATGACAGATCACCGTTCTGACAAGTCCAGTACCCTTTCCCGGCGTGGATTCATAAAGCTGGGGGCCGCCTCGGTGGCCGCGGCCGGTTCCCCCCTATTCTTTATAAAAGACGCCTGGGCCGAAAACGCGGTCGGCAACTATCCGGTCAGGGGCAGCAGTGTGAAGTTCGGCTTCAACTACCCGCAGAGCGGCGCCTACGCCGACGAGGGGGCCGATGAGGGACGTGCCTACAAGCTGGCCGTCCAGCACATCAACAACGGCGGCGGCATGCTCAACACCTTGCAACCGCTGGCCCTGAAGGGCAACGGGGTGCTGGGGAAAAAAGTCGAATATGTGATTGGCGATACCCAGTCCAGTCCGGGGCCGGCGCGCACCAGTGCGCGCCGCATGATCGAGCAGGACGGCGTCATCATGTTCTCCGGCGGCTCTTCCAGCGCGGTGGCCATCGCCCAGCAATACCTGGCCCAGGAGAAAGGGGTCATCTTCATGTGCGGGCTGACCCACTCCAACGACACCACAGGAAAGGACCGGCGTCGCTACGGCTTCCGTCACTTTTTCAACGCCTACATGAGCGGCAAGGCACTGGCACCGGTTCTGGCGCGGAATTACGGCAAGGACCGGCGCGCCTTCCACCTGACCGCCGACTACTCCTGGGGACACACCCAGTATGCCTCGATGAAGGAGTTCACCGAGCAGGAGGGCTGGACCACGGTGAACAACATCATGACACCGCTGGGATCGAATGACTTCTCCATGTTCATCACCGCCATCCTCAACTCCGACGCCGATGTGCTGATCCTCAACCACTACGGCAAGGACATGGTGAACTCCCTGACCCAGGCGGTGGAGTTCGGCCTGCGCGATCTGCAGAAGAACGGCAAGAACATCGAGGTGGTGGTGCCCCTGTTCAGCCGGGTGATGGCCAAGGGTGCCGGGGCCGCCAATATCGACGGTGTGTACGGCACCACCGGCTGGAACTGGACGCTGCAGGACCCGGGCTCACAGACCTTTGTGAAGAGCTTCACCAAGGCGTATGGCTTCCCGCCGTCACAGGCCGCCCACACCTGCTATGTACAGACCCTGCTGTACGCCAACGCTTGCGAGAAGGCCGGCACCTTCTATCCACCCGAGGTGATCAAGACCCTGGAAAATTCCCGCTATACCGGCATCGGCCCGGGACAGACCTTCTACCGGGGAGAGGATCATCAGTGTTTCAAGGACATGCTGGTGATGAAGGGGAACGGGCCGGACAGCATGACCGGCCAGTATGACCTGCTGAAGACCGTGGAACAGGTGAAAGGCGAGGATACCGTCTACGACCACGCCACCTTCAGCGGTGAGCTGGGCCCCTATCTGCCTGCCTGACAGAACCAGATCGCCGCCGCCCGGTAAATCGGGCGGCGACTGCTGGACAGCCGTCGGGTGAATAAGCGCCAGCGCCTGCCCTCCCCAGGTTTGTCAACGGTACATCCTTGTACCCCTCCTCACCCCACGAAACTGCGTTACTGCCTGATATAAACGCACGCCCGGGTAAAGCCTTGAAAGCCGGCGATCCGCCACCATTATTCTATTTTTAGGTGACCGCCGGACGACCAACCATGAACGCACCCGACCTGCCGCTGATTCTCGAAGCCGATGCACTCGAACCGATACTGGGCAACAGTGGCCTGCTGGTGGTGGACCTGACCAAGCCCGCCACCTACGCCGAACTGCACATCCCCGGTGCCGTCTATCTCGATTACGGGCAGATCATCGCCATACGCAAGCCAACCATGGGCCTGCTGCCGGAAACCGCCGAGCTTGAGCGAATCTTCTCCGCCTTGGGTATAGATGATTCGGTGCATGTGGTCGCCTACGACGACGAGGGCGGCGGCAAGGCCGGACGGCTGCTCTGGACCCTGGAGGTGATGGGCCACACCCGTTTCTCGCTGCTGAACGGCGGCCTCCATGCCTGGGCCAATGAGGGTCATCCCCTGGAACAGACCGCGGCAACGCCCAGCCCCCGACAGTTCCAGGCCCAACCCACCACCGACCCGGTGGCCGATGGGGACTACATCAAACAGCACTTGGGCGATGCCGGCATTGCCCTGCTCGATGCCCGTAGCGCGGACGAGTACAGCGGCGTCAAGAAATATGCGGAAAAGGCCGGACACATCCCCGGGGCCATCAACATGGACTGGCTGCTCGCCCTGGACCAGCAGCGCAACCTGCGTCTCAAGCCGGATGCCGATCTGGAACAGATGCTGACCGATCTCGGCATCCGCAAAGAGCATGAAGTGATCACCTACTGCCATACCCATCATCGCTCGTCTCTCACCTATGTGATGCTCAAGGCGCAGGGATTCCCGCGGGTGAAAGGCTATCCGGGCTCCTGGTCGGACTGGGGCAACCGCCCGGATACACCAATCGCCTGAGCGCCCGCCCCCGGTACGGGCGCATTTACCTCACCCGGTGATGCCGGTAGTATCCCCCCACTATCCGCAATCAACGGAACCGCTGTAGATGAATCAACCCCAATCCGAGGCCCCGGCCAAGACGGCCGGCCTGGCCGACAAGCTGTTTGCCCTGCTGCTCTACCTGCTGCCACACCACCTGCTGTCCCAGGCCATGCACTGGCTGACCCGGATCGAGTGGCCACCGCTCAAGGACCGGCTGATAGCCGGCGTGATCCGGCTCTACAAGGTGGACATGGAGCTGGCCGTGGAACCGGACCCGACCCGTTATGCCAGTTTCAACGCCTTCTTTACCCGGGCGCTGCGGCCCGAGGCCCGCCCGTTTGCCGAGGCCGAGGCTGCCGTCCTCTCACCAGTCGATGGCACCGTCAGTCAGCTCGGCAGGATCGAAAACGGCCGCATCTTCCAGGCCAAGGGGCAGAGCTACACGCTGCGGGAGCTGCTGGGCGACGACGCGGAGTGGTGTGAGCGGTTCAGCGACGGTCATTTCGCCACCCTCTATCTCTCGCCGCGGGATTACCACCGCATTCACATGCCACTGGCCGGTGAATTGAAAAAGATGCTGCACATCCCCGGCCGCCTGTTCAGCGTCAGCCCCTCCACCACCCGGGTGGTGCCGCGCCTGTTCAGCCGCAATGAGCGGCTGGTCAACCTGTTCGAGACCGAACAGGGCCCGATGGCCGTGATCATGGTGGGGGCTATTTTCGTGGCCAGTATGGAAACGGTCTGGGCGGGCACGGTCGCCCCCGCCTCGCGACACATCAGCCAGTGGCGTTACGGGCCGCTGCCGTCGGCCACCCCTGTTCTCCTGGGGAAGGGTGAAGAGATGGGTCGCTTCAACATGGGATCGACCGTGGTGCTGCTGTTCCCGAAGGATGCCGTCGCATGGAGCGATACGCTTGGCGCCGATACCGAGATACGGATGGGGCAGCAGATAGCCACCATCACCAATCCGCGCTGACTCCCCGCCTCTGTCGGAGTCGGAGTGACCTTATGCGCCCATCCGTGGTCAATAATGTTAATCCGTGGAGCCGTTTTCTGCGGGTTGATTCGGGCCGGGACATGCCACCACCGGCGACAGACTCCCAGCACAGAGAAGGGGAACACCCATGAAAAAACCAGGCTATCTGTTCATCGCGCTGTTGGTATCCGTGACGCTGGTCGGCTGTACCCGCGGCCTGACCGGCACCACCTATACCCGTGACGAAGCCCGCCGGGTACAAACAGTGCAGTACGGCACGGTTGAGTCCGTCACCCCGGTGGTGATCGAGGGCAGAAACGAGGGTATTGTCGGTACCGGTTCCGGCGCTATCGTCGGCGGTCTCGCCGGCAGCACGGTGGGCGGCGGCAAGGGGCGCAGCATCGCCACCGTAATCGGGGCCGTGGCCGGCGGTCTGGCCGGCCAAGCGGCGGAGAAGAGCCTGACCACCAGTCAGGGCCAGGAGATTACCCTGCGCATGGAATCGGGTGAGATCCTCTCGGTTATCCAGGAAGTGGAGAATGACCAGTATTTCCGCCCCGGTGACAGGATCCGGCTGCTGAAACAGGGCGGGGTAACCCGGGTCGCCTACTAGGAAGACGCTGAATTTCCAGGGTGAGGCGTGGTACAGGTAACCGCGAAGGACGCAAAGCACGCGAAGAACCGCCCAGCTTCGTATCAGCCCTACGCGCCTTACCCGGTCTGCAAGTGATTGGCCTGCCTTGTTGGCCGATCTTGGTGCCGCCGCAACCTCCACGTGGAACAGAGGTCCCCTGATCTGGTATACAATCAATCATATAGCCGGGCCACGCCTTAATTGAGGTAATTCTAATGAATAAGAAATTCTCACTCTGTGCCATTGCGAGCATCCTGATGTTAAGCGGATGCACCTGGGTGAAGACCACTCCCGAGGGTGAAAAGGTCCGGGTTCTGGATGCGACCGAGGTCGCCACCTGCAAGGAACTTGGCGCCGCCACGGTCTCCCTTGTGGACAAGGTCGCCGGTATCGAACGGGATCCGCAGAAAGTGCGGAAGGAGCTGGAACTGCTGGCCCGCAACAGTGCCGCCCGCATGGGGGGCGACACGGTGGTACCGGCCTCTGACATCAGTGACGGCCAGCAACGCTTCACCGTCTACCAATGCGTCGGGGTCGACCAGTAGCCGACCCAACCGGTGCCCGGCGAGTGCATCCCGCTACGCTGACTCATCGCCACTGAACCCACGACGCGAACACCCGGGTACGCCCTGCGGCTGACCTCGTGACGTATACTTGCCCAAATGAGATGTTTTCGAACCCGGCTTATGCAGACCAAAAGGCGGCATCATTCACCCTGGTATGCGCTTTGGGGCACACTCTGCATCGGCACGGCGGGGGCGGCGACACCCGAGATCGAATTCACCGGTGTCAGTGGCGAGCTGCAACTGAATCTGCGTAGCGGGCTCTCCCTCACCACCGAGTCCTGCGATGCCCCGAAGTGGCGGGTCAATCGGCTGTTTCGCCGCGCCGACCAAGAGCTGGACCAGGCGGCCAGGGCTCTGGGGTACTACCAGATAAAGGTGGAAAAGGAGCTGCAATTCAAGGAGGAGTGCTGGCAAGCCCGCTTTACCATCGACCCGGGCCGGCCGATCCTCCTGGATCGGGTCGACATCCGCATCGAGGGCGAGGCGCGGGACGATCCCGCCTTCAACAAGCTGTTGCAGGAGACCCGGGTGCGCCCCGGCGGCCAGCTGCACCACGGTCGCTACGAGAGGCTGAAGACGCAGATCGAAACCCTGGCGGCGGAACGGGGCTATTTCGACGGCCTTTTCAGCCGCCGGGCGTTGCAGGTCGACCCGGCGGCCGGCCAGGCAGACGTCACGCTGCACTACCGATCCGGCCGGCGCTACCACATCGGCACCCTGGAGCTGGATCAGCACACCTATGAGCCCCGGTTGCTGGAGCGCTACCAGAACATCCATTCCGGTGATCCCTACGACGCCGGGGAACTGGCGGCGCTGCACCGGGGACTGGCCGACAGCGGCTATTTTGAACTGGTCTCCGTGAAGCCCGACTACGAGGGGGCCGCGGACGGCCGGATCAATGTCCGGGTACAGCTGGAGCCGATCAAGCGCACCGCCTACCGGGTGGGCATCGGCGCCGCCACGGACACCGGACCGCGCCTCAGCCTAGCCTACGACCGGCGCCGCATCAACCGCCTCGGCCACCGCCTGCAGTCCAAGCTTACCCTCTCCGGTGTGGACAGCTCCCTGGGTCTGGAGTACCTGATCCCGATGCAGCGCCCGCATATCGACCAGCTCAGCATCCGTGCCGGTTACCGCGAACAGGACACCGATACCACCACTAGCGACACCGCCACCCTGGGTCTGCGCACCCTGGGCAAACGCAACGGCTGGAACGAGACCCGCTACCTGGACTGGATATCGGAAGAGTCCCTGATCGGCGACGAAATCACCTCGGCCACGCTGCTGGTACCCGGCATCAACTGGACCCGCACCCAGGCCGACCATCGCATGCGGCCAAACCGGGGATCGCGGCTCAACCTCGAACTGCGCGGCGCCCATGAGAGCCTGCTCTCGGACGCCAGCTTCGTGCAGATTCTGGCCGCCGGCAAATGGGTGCTGCCGCTGGGCAAGGGGCGCCTGCTGCTGCGCACCGACACCGGCATGAGCCTCACCCCTGACTTCACCGATCTGCCGGCCTCCTACCGCTTCTTCGCCGGCGGTGATCAGAGCGTGCGCGGCTACGAATACCAGTCCCTGGGGCCGGAGAATGCCAGTGGCGACGTGGTGGGCGGCCGTTACCTGGTCACCGGCAGCGTCGAATACGAATATCCGATCCAGGGTGCCTGGTCGGCAGCCCTGTTCGTGGATGCCGGCAATGCCTTCGACGCCTGGAGTGACGGAATCAAGCACTCCGCCGGTATCGGCCTGCGCTGGCGCTCTCCGGTCGGCCCCATCCGGCTGGACCTGGCTATCCCCGACGACCAGCGCCGGGACAACTTCCGTATCCATTTCTCCATGGGGCCGGATCTGTGAGGCGGCCGCTGCTCCTGGTGTTGTTGCTGACGCTGCTCGGCATAGTAGGTGGCGCTGCCTGGCTGCTGGGGAGCGAGCAGGGCAACCGGCGTCTGCTAGAGTGGACCCTGGGTGACAACCTGCGCATCGAACGTTATGCCGGCACCCTGCTCCAGGGACTGGACCTGCAGGGGGTGGCGTATCGTGACGGTGAACTGCGGCTGACCATCGAGAACCTGCACCTGCGCTGGGAGCCAACCGCCCTGTTCGGCGGCCTGCTGCATATCCGGCAGCTGCAGGCGAGCGGCATTCACTACGTCTCCCTAGCCCCGGCCGAAACGGCGGCGAGCCCCGCCCCGCCACAGCTGCCGCTGACGCTGCGCCTGGACCAGGTCGAGCTGGATGATATCCGCATAGGGGACGGCGACGAGGCGCAGTCGATCGGCCGCCTCGCCCTCAACGCCCGCACCCGGGAAGACACGCTGGAGATCCTCAACCTCCAGGTCGACTACGCCGCTTACCGGGCCGAGGTGGAGGGGCAAATCGAGCTGGCCGAGGACTACCCGCTGCAGTTAAAGATCCGCTGGCAGGGGGACT
The DNA here is from genome assembly GCF_025175675.1 of Sedimenticola hydrogenitrophicus. Lineage (GTDB taxonomy): Bacteria > Pseudomonadota > Gammaproteobacteria > Chromatiales > Chromatiaceae > Sedimenticola > Sedimenticola hydrogenitrophicus. The sequence continues at coordinate 31,640 of NZ_JANIOA010000027.1, read as the reverse complement.
TGTCGGAGCTTGGGCCTGAGTTCGGGCCGGCGCGCGGTAGCGGAGAGATCAACGGCAACCTGCAACGACTGACCCTCCAACACACCCTGGAAAGGCCGTTCGGGATCCGCACCCAGGGTCAGGTCGACCTGTCCGGCGAGAGCCCCGAGCTGACGCTCGAAGGCGACTGGCGGCCACTGGCCTGGCCGCCGCAGGATGCCGTGGTGGAGAGCGCCGGTGGCCAGTATCGACTGAGCGGCCCGCTGGAGTCCCCGCGGCTGAGCAGCGAGGCCGAGCTGTTGTTTCCCGGTACCGATACCCCGCCGTTCAAGGCGCGGCTGGAGACCCGGCTCTCCCCCGACGGCCTGACCGATCTGGACCTGGAGGTGCGGGAGATCCGCGCGGCGGGACTGTCGCCGCTACAGCTGCGGGTCACCGGCGCGGTCCGGCTGGCGGGCGAGGAACCGCAACTGGATCTGCGTGGTGAATGGATGCAGGTCCGCTGGCCCCTGTTGAGCGAAGCCTTCAATGAGAGCCCGAACGGCAGCTTCCGGCTCAGCGGCCCGGTCACGAATCCGCACCTGGAGAGCCAGGCCGACCTGCATTTCCCGCAGGGCGGGGCGCCGGACATTCAGGCACGACTGCAGGGCCAGCTGAGCGCCGGCGGCCTCTCCGACATGACCCTCGAGGCCGAACTGCTGGACGGTACCCTGCGCAGCCAGGGCCAGGTGACTTGGGCCCCGGCCATCGACTGGAACCTGGCGATCAGCGGCGACTCCCTGAACCCGGCGCGCCAGTGGCCGGAGTGGCCCGGCAAACTGGCCCTGCAGGCCACGCTGCAGGGCGGCATCTCGGATCAGGGGCTCTGGCTGAGCACCGAACTGCGGCGGTTGGACGGCACCCTGCAACAGCAGCCGGTGACGGCCAGCGGGCGCGGGCGCTACGACCACAACGGCCTCGAACTGCAGGCGCTGGATCTGCAGAGCGGACCCAACGGGCTCAAGCTGCAGGGTCGTCTGGGCGAACGGCTGGATCTGCGCTATGACCTGCAGGCGCCGAAGCTGGCGGCCTTCTGGCCGGCGCTGCAGGGGGCGATCACGGCCGACGGGCGGCTGGGTGGCACGCGGGACCAGCCGGAATTCAGCACCCGGCTCCGGGCCACCGGCCTGAGTTATGCGGAGCAGCGGATCGGCCGGCTGGAGGCGGACCTGACCTGGCTGCAGGGTCGGGCCGAGGGCCAGCTGACAGCGACCGGTCTGCAGAGTGGCGAATGGCAGGGCCGCCGGCTGTCACTCAGCCTCACCGGGACCCCTGAAGCCCACCAGGTCCGGCTGAGCCTGGAGGCCAGCGACCTCCGGCTCGACACCGCGCTGCAGGGTGGCTGGAACGCCCCGCTCTGGCGCGGCCACCTGGAACGGCTTGCCATAGACCAGGCACAGTTCGGACGCTGGTCCACGACCGGCCGCTCGGCCCTGCTGGCCGGCAGCGACCGATTCAATCTGGAGCAGACCTGCCTGACCCAGGAGCAGGCACGCCTGTGTACCAGCGGCGCCTGGACTCCGAAGAGCAGCCGGGTCGATGGCAACCTCACGGCCATCCCGCTGAACCGCCTGCTGCACTGGCTGCCGGCAGAGGTGGCGGTCAACGGCAGCCTCGACGGGGAACTGCACCTGGCGGGCACCTTCCCCGCCCTCACGGGCGAGGCGCGACTGGCGCTGCCCCAGGGGAACCTGCGGATGGAGGCGGCAGAGGATCAGCCGTTGCAGCTGGCCCTGCGGGACGGGCTCTTGACCCTGCGCATGACCCCGGAGGGAAACCGCGCCTCCTTGGAAATAAAAGCCGGTGACGGACGGATCGCCGCCGATGCCCGCACCGCCCCCTTCAACGCGGGGAAACCCCTCGCCGTATCCGGAAACCTCAAGGCCGAACTGCCCGATCTGCAACCCCTGGGATTGTTGCTGCCGGGCCTGCGTGACCTCCGGGGCCGGCTGGTGGCGGAGGCCAGCCTCGACGGCGACCTTGGCCAACCGCGGATTGAAGCCCTGGCGACCCTCGATGAGGGGGCCGCCAATCTACCGCAGCTTGGCCTGATGCTGGAAGGGGTGCAACTGACCGCCCGCAACCGCGGCAACGAACGACTGGTGCTGGAGGGTCAGCTGGTCTCCGGAGGCGGCACCCTCAGGCTGCAGGGAGACCTGCTACTCGATGCCGCCCAGGGCTGGCCGCTTAGCCTCAAACTGCAGGGCGAGGAGATCCAGGTTGTGCGACTGCCGGAGGCGGTGGCCTACGCCTCCCCCAAACTGGAGATCGGCCTGCGCAACCGCCGGCTCCAGGTCGAGGGCAACCTGAAAATCCCCAAGGCCGATATCCAGCTGCGGGAGCTGCCCGAAAGCGCCGTGGAAGTGAGTGAGGACGAGGTCATCGTCGGACAAACCGGAACCGAACAGAGCACGCCCCCCCTGGCCATCGAGACGCGTTTGTTCATCCAGCTCGGTGACCAGGTCCGTTTCAGCGGCTTCGGTCTCAAGACCCGGCTGGAGGGGGCGGTCGCCCTGAACAGCCGGGAAGACCGGACCCTGGCACGCGGTGAGTTGTCGCTGCAGGAGGGGCGCTACCGCGCCTATGGCCAGGACCTGACCATCCAGCAGGGTCGCCTGCTGTTCAACGGACCGCCGCAGAATCCAAGCCTGGATATCCGGGCTACCCGACTTTCGCACGACCGCTCGGTGACGGCCGTACTCAACCTCAGCGGCAATCTGCGTGACCCCCGGGTACAGGTCTCCAGCGACCCGAGCCTGCCGGAGGAGGAGGCCCTGGCCTACCTGATCACCGGCCGCGGCCTGGCCGAGGAGGGGCCGGGGAGCGCCGCCATGCTGCGCCAGGCCGCGGCCGCCAAGGGCCTGGAGAAGAGCCAGGAAATTCTCAACCGGCTGGCCGGCGGACTGGGGGTGGACGAGGTCCGCTTCGAGGAAGGCGAGACCCTGGAGGATACCTCCCTGCTGCTGGGCAAATACCTCTCACCCGATCTCTATGTCAGCTACGCGGTCGGTCTGTTCGACAACCGCGGTGCCCTGGTCACGCGCTATCGTCTGAGCGAGCGATTGCGCCTGGAGGTGCAATCCGGCAGCAGCCAGAGCATGGACCTGATCTACGATGTGGAGCGCTGAGGGAAGCGGGTTGAAGTAGTGGCCGATACGCTCTCGCACCATTCGCCCGGTGACGGGTGGTATTCGACAACGGCACTGCAGAGCGCGAGAGCCGGACTGATGCTGCGCACCGCAACACGCCAACTCCATGCCCCCAAATATTTCGGTCGCCTGACCCCGGGGAGACCGCTCCCCGCCCATTAACCAATCCGCTATTGAGCGCCGTGCCAATTCATCCGATCTATGATATTGGTGACGATATACTATGATGTTAGTCACTTCCTTGATTATTGACACCGTGGACTCCGGTCCAGTCTGCACCAGGATCGTATCCATCCCTAAAGGAACCTAGGGGGACTCATGAAGAAGTGTCAGTTGTACAGAAAAACAATTGCCGTGACCGGTATAGGTTCTATTCGTTCACACCCGGCGCCACCACTGGCAGCACTCGCTTCGTTCTTCTAAGTGAGGCATGGGCCAGATATTCATTTCGTATCGTCGCGAGGGCTCGTCGGGGCATGCCGGGCGCCTTGAAGAGGCGCTCGAAGCGCATTTCGGCGCCGACCAGGTGTTTCGTGACGTGGAGGATTTGACACCTGGACTGCCGTTTCCCCAGGCGCTGTCCCAACGGATCGATGCCGCAGCGGTCATGCTCGCGCTCATAGGACCACACTGGCTCAATACCGAGCGCGACGGCGTTCGACGCCTGGATCGGGAGGATGACTTCGTGCGCAACGAGGTGGCCCAGGCGCTTGCCAGCGGCAAACCGGTGGTGCCGGTCCTGATCGACGAGACTCCCATGCCCACGGTCGAGCAGCTCCCCGATGTGCTGCATGCGCTCGCCCAGCGCCAGGCGGTGCGCCTCTCCGACGTAGGCTGGCGAGACGATGTGGCTCGGCTGATCGACACGCTCGAACGCTGGGTGCCGCCGGCCGCCGCTGTTGGCGGCGAAGCGAGGATGCGACGGCGTGTGTTTTTTTCCCTGGCAGGCGCGCTCCTCACTGCCCTGGCGGTGACCGTCTGGTGGTTCATGCAGGGGGATGACTTTCCGTCAGGCCAGTGGCAGGGAAAGGTGCATTACGATTGGGGGCCGACCCATCAAGAGCACTTTAGTTTCGAGCGCCAGGGCAATTCCATCGTCGGCCGGGCCAGCTTTCTTGGGCATGGCTTGGCGATTGATAAGGCAACCTGGGCGGATGGCGTGCTCAGCTTCGAGACCCGGACCGAAAGCGTGATGGGCGAGGAGCGTCGGCAGTTGATTCATCGCTATCGCATGGTGCGATCCGCTCCCCGGCAATGGCGCGTCGACTACGCCATCCATGGCGGATTCACGCCGGCGTCGCCAATGGAGTTCACCGTCACGCCGGTGGTGCCATGAGGCCTGTGTTCAACCGCCCGCGATCTTGCGCAGGCCGGCTGGACGGCCACAGACAGGAGACAGGTGTGATGTCGATCAAGTGAGTGGGTTTGAGGTCGCGGCGATGATGTTGTCAGCTGTGCTGGCGATGCCCGTGTTTGCCTGGGAGCTGAACGGCACACACCCGATCGAACTGGCGCGTAAAGACGGTTCGGCAGTGATGCTGGGCGAAGTCGTGTTTACACTGAAGGGCGATCGTGTGGGCTTTGAGTTCAAACCCGACCACAAGGTGTTCCAGGATTATTTCCTGTCCATGAAGGAGTTCAAGTGCCTGACCGGGCAGCAAGAGGTGTTCTGCCATGTGCGCTATCCGTATTCCAATCCGGCCAGCGTGACGGCGAATGACCTGAGCTGGCTGGAGCACGCCTTCCTGTTCCTGCACAAGTCGCCCAAAGAATTCGGTGCCCGTCTGTGGAACGGGGTGATCCACAAGATGAATATCACCGATGAGGGCATTGTCGGGCAGCCGCAGGCGGTGGATCTGAACCTGATCAGCGCGCCGCCGACGGACAATCGGCCGCCCTGTGGGCTGGGCGAGCGTAGCGATATCGAACCGGCAACCCGGGAGTTCGGGCTGCTGCAGATTCGGGAATAGGAAAGATAAACGCTCTTTTGCACGCTGGCCAACGCTCGATTCACAGGTGACGAATGGCCACGCGTTTTGCCACCACCCCTCAATACCGTGCCCTTCACTCCTCGACATCGAGAAACACCTGCACACCACCGCCAATTTATCCCCGACCCGGCCGATAGAGCAGCCGACGCCCTACCTTATGCCGCCAGCAGCGAACATCAGTGTCGAGAGACCCTGACCCTAGGAGTCTGTCGGTAGTGCCATGCCAGCAAGATCACGCCCGCCAGACCGGGCAACAGCAGCAACACATAGGAGCGGGTGCTGTACTGCTGTAACAGGAGCGGTATACGGTCGAGAAAACTCCAGAAGTCGTCTGTGGATTCCACCCGAACCACTATAAACCTGGTCTTCCGGTTGTCCTGGACTGCGCCGGCAGCTCAATCCGCTCACACGCGACTGAGTTGAAGCGCAACGCGGCAATTCATCCGATCTATGATATTGGTGACGATATACTATGATATTAGTCACTTTCTTGATTATTGACACCGTGGACTCCGGTCCAGTCTGCACCAGGATCGTATCCATCCCTAAGGGAACCTAGGGGGACTCATGAAGAAGTGTCAGTTGTACAGAAAAACAATTGCCATGACCGGTCCACTGTTTTATGGCCTGTTGTTGTTCAGCCCATCGGCATCGGCCGAAAGCGATACCGAAGCCTGCCTGCGAATGGCCAAAAGCGGTCTGCTGGAGATTGGCGACGACCCCACCCGACGCTTCCTGGGCAAGGTGGAAGCCGATACGGCCCGCTGTCGTGGCGGCGACAAAGCGGTGCAATACCGCGACACCCCCTGGGTGGACTGGCAGAACTATTACGCCACCGGCGACGGGCAGAGTCTGCACCCGGGTGACCAGGCCATCACCCGCCTGGGAGAGCATCTGTACCCGAACGGACGTGGCGTTGACGGCGCGCTGATGGACCTGGAGTACCAGCGCATCGAACTGATCAAGTTCAACCTGTTCGATCCCAGCACCTACCAGCGCTTTGTCACCGATCCGGTGCGCGCGTCAACAACCGTGTGGGATGAAATGCGCCTGCCCCCCGACCACCCGGACTATGCGGCAGTCGGCGGTGACGGCAGGCAGTTGTGCAAAGGCGGGCTGATCACCCATCGCACCCTGAACGGCATTTGCAACGATCTGACCAACCCGTTGATGGGCGCGACCGGGACACCGTTCGCCCGCAATGCCCGATTCGAGGAGACCTTTCCGCGCCTGCAAAAGACCGAGCTGACGCGCAATCGGCACGACGGCCGCCTGGATCTGCTAAAACCCGATCCACAGCTGCTCAGCCGCAAGCTGTTCACCCGCGAGCAGACCCCGGGCAACGGCTGCAACCAGGGCCTGGGGGATGCCGAGGCCTCGCCCGAGGTGAATTGCGACTATCTCAAGGCGCCGTTTTTTAATGTACTGGCGGCGTTCTGGATTCAGTTCATGACCCATGACTGGTTCTCGCACGCCGTGGAGGGGCTGAATGAGGAGCGGCTGGCATCCGCCGGCTGTGAATCGGCCGAGGCCCAGGCCCTGGGTTGTCGGCCCGGGGACCGGCTGCAGCCGTCCCTGTATGCCGAAACCGCCGATCCGGAGAGCTTCACCCATGACGGTCAGAGCTATCTAAAGCGGCCCTACCGCACCACCAGCAACCAGGTCACCGCCTGGTGGGACGCCTCACAGATCTATGGTCATGACGCGGTCTCACTGCGGCGTGTGGCGCGCGACCCGAACGACCCGGCGAAGCTGCTGCTGCGGGACAACTACCTGCCCCTGCTGCCGGACTGCCCGGCCTACAGCGCGGATTGCCCGGTGCAGCCGCAATGGCGCGGACAGGAGGCGGCAGCCTTTCCGGACAACTGGAATATCGGTCTCAGCTTCTATCACAACCTGTTCAGCCGCGAGCACAATACATTCGTCGACAATTTCCGTGCCCTGCAGCAACAGACCCCCGACGCCGACTCGGGGCTGCGCGACCCGGACCAGCCGGAGCGGGTAATCAGCTACAAAGAGGTGACCGATGAACGGCTGTATCAGGCGGCACGGCTGGTCATCTCCGCAGAGATCGCCAAGATTCACACCATTGAATGGACCACCCAGCTGCTCTACAACGAACCCCTGAACAAGGCCATGAACGCGAACTGGTCCGGCCTGTTCAATCAGGAGGAGAGCCGGGTATCGCAGATCCTGCGCCGCATCACCGGCCGGGATGAAAACTTTCTCAGTCGTGTCTCGTCGCGCCTGGTACAGTGGTTCGGAGTTTCCGAGGATGCCAGGAAATCCGGCGGCGCCTACTCGGTGTTCGCCTCCGGGGCCGGCATTTTCGGCCTTGGCAACAGCCGGCCCGCGGGCCATCTGTGGTGGAAACATGACGGCTGGGATCTGACCAACCTGGAACAGGATGTCAACGGCGGCACCAACCATTTCGGCTCACCGTTCAACTTTCCCGAGGAGTTTCCCTCGGTGTATCGCCTGCATGCGCTGGTCCCCGACCTGATCGAATTCCGCAATACCGAAGCTCCGGACAACATCAGCCACAAGATCGCGGTCGCCTCCACCGTGCGCCAGGGCGCCACCGAACAGATGCACCGGCGCGGCCTGGAGAACTGGGGTCTGAGCATGGGCCGCCAGCGCCTCGGGCTGCTGCAGTTGCGCAACTCGCCGCTGTTCCTGCAGAACCTGCCCATGCCGCACCTGGACTCGGAGAGCAAAAAGCTCGACATTATCGCCCTGGATATCCTGCGCGACCGGGAGCGCGGGGTGCCCCGCTTCAACGAGTTCCGCCGCCAGATCGGCCTGCGCACCCTGACCAGCTTTGATGATTTTGTCGATCAGCGGCTGGATGAGAACGATCCCTGGCGTCAGCACCAGCAGGAGACCGTGCGGCGCCTGCGGGAGATCTACGGCACCCACCTGTGCGACGCGTCGAAGATCATCTCTACCGCCCAGCGCAACCCCGACGGCAGTTTCATCAACGACTGCCATGGCCGGACGGACGGCACCCGGGTGGACAATATCGAGGACGTGGACAACATCGTCGGCTGGATGGCGGAGTACACCCGTCCGCACGGCTTTGCCATCTCCGAGACCCAGTTTCACATCTTCATCATCAACGCTTCCCGGCGTCTGTTCAGCGACCGCTTCTTCACCTCCAGCTTCCGGCCCGAGTTCTATTCACGGCTGGGTTACGACTGGGTGATGGATAACGGCCCCGTGCAGGAGTGCCCGTTCCCGGTCAGCACCCGGGCGGACGGTAGCGAGGCATGCCTGGAACCCGACGCGGTGAACGGTCACCAGGTGGCGGTCTCGCCCTTCAAGCGCCTGCTGATCCGCAATATCCCCGAACTCAGGGAGGAACTGCTGCCGGTGAAAAACGCCTTTGATCCCTGGGCACGGGACCGGGGCAGTTATTACGACATCTCCTGGAAACCGCGTCCGGGCGCTGAAGCCGACCCGGCCTTCTCCCCCAAACCCTAGCCTGAAATGGTAAATGGAATGACCACCCAGTGCAGAGACCGCCGCAAACACCCGTTGCCCCTGCTGGCAACCGGGCTCCTGTTGGCGGGCGGCCTGGGCGCCGCCGAACCGCCCAGCACCGAACAACTGGTGGCGGAGATGAACCAGCGTATCGCGGCCATCACCCGGGCCGCTGCGGTCAACGGCGTCATTCCCCGCTTCAACCAGGCCAAGAGCCTGGGTTGTTTAGAGGCCACGTTCCGTGTGCACGGCGATCTCGATGCCGCGCTCAGGCAGGGACTGTTTGCCCGGCCGGCCAGTTACCGGACGACGCTGCGTTTCGCCAACGCCAGCCAGCAGGACGATTCGAAAAAGGATATCCGTGGCCTGTCCATCAAGCTGTTCGACGTCGACGGGGAGCCGCTGTGGGGCGAGCCCGGCATCCAGGATTTTCTGCTCAACAGCTATCCGGCGCTGTTTGTCGCCACCCCGGAGGATTTCCTCGCCTTCATTCGGGCGCGCCAGGACGACGCCATGCTGCGTTTCTTCATCAATCCGTTCGACCCGCACCTGAAATCCCTGTGGATTCTGTTCCGGGCACGGGCCGTACACGACAGTCCCTTCAACATCCGCTACTGGAGCACCACGCCCTACCGGTTTGGCAGCAGCGACGGCCCGGCGGTCAAATATTCGGTCACCCCCTGCAGCGACAACCCGCAGCCATCGCAAGCGGCCTCCGGCAAGGATCAGCTGCGGGCCGCCATGCAGGCTCACCTGAGCCAGGGCCCGGCCTGCCTGGAGTTCGGGGTCCAGCCGCGTACCCGGCCGGTGGAGATGCCCATCGAGGACGCCTCGGTGATCTGGGACGAGGAGGATGCGCCGTTCCACACGGTGGCCACGCTCACCATCCCCGCGCAGGCGTTCGACAGCCCCGAGGCCCTGGCGGCCTGTGAAAAGATCAGTTTCAACCCCTGGCAGAGCCTGCCTGCCCATCAACCGCTGGGACGCATGAACGCGGTGCGCAGAGAGACCTACATCGAGGCATCCCAACTCAGAAACCGGGAGGCACCATGAATCCACTGGTTGCAAAATGGCTGGACAAATCCCGCGACGAGCTGGATGAGATCTATCGCAACGCCGGCGCCGGTACCATCCCGTCTGGCGATACCCGCGGCACCGCCATTGTCACCGGCTCGCTGTTTTCCAAGACCCTGGCGGCCATCGCACGCCTGTTCGCCTGGCAGGGCAAGATCTTCGACCTGTTCCCGCCGGACCGGCAGAACGGCATCCTGGTGAACAAGATCACCCCGTTCAGCCTCACCTTTGTGGTGGCCAAGGTGTACCGCGACGCCAGCTGGATGGACGGCCAGGAGACCATTGTCATCGACTATTCCAAGACCTCGTTTTTCGCCAAGGCGATACGTGACGAAATCCGCGAGGTGGAGCCCGGGGTCTATCTGGGCAAGGTCTGGTGGGGCAAGACCCGGGTGCTGGATTTCGCCCTGACCCGAAATGTCACCCCATAGCCGGGACGATCGGACATGACGCCCCAATCCACGTTCATGATTATTGCCGACATCGCCAACGGGCAGCTGGGGCCGCTGCGCGCCCTGCTGGAGAGCATGAACCGCGAACCGGGCATGGTCGATCCCGACAACCCGCTGTTTCCGTTTGCCCGTTTCGGACGCCTGCACGTGGCCCGGTTTCTGATACTGCAAGCGCTGTTGGAGGATGAGCTGACCACCCTGCCTGATGCGCCGCCACGACTGCTGTTTCTCGGCGACTATGACGGCCCGGCGGATAGCTTTATCGCGGAAATGGCGGTGCTGGCCGGTCCGCAGCTGCGACATATCTTCGGCCACTGCGCCGACTTCATTGGGGAGCCGGAGAGCCTGGTGAACTGGATGCAGCGGCACGATGTGAAACCGGCGGCCAACTACATCAACTGGATCGGCCGCACCGTGACCCAGGTCCATGAGGAAGAGGCGCTGCACCGCGCCCTGTCCGGGGAGCTGCGGCGGATTGTGCAGGATATCGGCCGGGACGATTCGCGCGCCATTCGCCAGCAGTTGCTGTCGTTTGTCGAACGGGAAACCGCGGCCGGGCACCTGACCCTTACGCCCCCGGCACCCACACCGGTGGAGTGGTGGCTGAAAAACCGCCTGCACAAATACGGGGTGCCGCTGCTGCTGTTGCTCCTGTCGCCGCTGTTCCTGCTGCTGTCGCCCTACCTGATCCTGCGGCTGCGCACGCTGGAAAGCCGTGATCCGGAGCTGGTTGGGCGGCCGCCCCGGGAACACCTGCAGGAGCTCTCCGCGCTGGAGGACCAGGATGTCACCAATCCCTTCAGCGCCTACGGCGAGGTCAAGCCACAGGCATTCCGGCGCCACGCGGTACGCTTCTTTCTCTGGCTGCTCGATTACTCCGCCCGGCACGTCTATAACCGTGGCTACCTGACCCGGGTGCAGACCATCCACTTTGCCCGCTGGGTAATGCTGGACGATAACCGCCGCCTGCTGTTCGCCAGCAATTACGACGGTAGCCTGGAAAGCTATATGGACGACTTCATCAACAAGGTGGCCTGGGGACTGAACCTGGTGTTCAGCAACGGCGCCGGTTACCCATCCACGCGCTGGCTGATCAAGGACGGTGCCGAACAGGAGCAGAAATTCAAATACTTTCTAAAGCGCCGGGCACTGCCGACCCAGGTCTGGTACAAGGCCTACCCCGGCCTGACGGCCTTCGATCTGGCCCGCAACAGCCGCATACGCAAAGGCGTGCAGGTACGTCAGGACAGCGACGCGGAGATACGCCAATGGCTGGCACAGATTCAGGCATGACAGGAACGCGACCATGAGCGGCCCCGGCAGCGCGGAATACAGCGACATCCAGGCCCTGGCCCGCTTCGGCCACGGCGGCCTGAAAGAGGCGCTGTTCCTGTTGCTGGAGATTGCCGATCCGGCAGCGGCGGGTGACTGGCTCAATAACGCCCCGGTGAGTAGCGCCGAATGGACCACGCCGGCACCGGAAACGGCCCTGCAGGTGGCCTTCACCGTAGATGGCCTGCGTGCCCTGGGGCTCGACGAGGCGATGCTGGATGGTTTCTCGGAAGCGTTTATCGCCGGCATGGCCGCCGAGCCGAGCCGCTCGCGGCGCCTTGGGGATGTGGCCCACAACGACCCGTCGCACTGGCATTGGGGGGGCGGCCCAGACAGCGTGCCGCATCTGCTGCTGATGCTCTACGCCCGGACCGGCCAACTGGAGGCCCGGAAGGCGACCCTGCAAGAAGATCTCTTTAACCGGGCTTTCCGCACCGTGGCAGAGTTGCCTACCGCGGATCATGGCGACCGCGAGCCGTTCGGCTTTGTGGATGGCATCAGCCAGCCGGCCATCGACTGGGAGCGCCGCCAGACTACCGACCTGCACCGCCGCGACCGCTACTCCAACCTGCTCTCCCTGGGCGAGTTGTTGCTGGGCTATCCCAATGAATACGGCCAATACACCCGCCGTCCGCTGGTTGATCCGCTTTCCGACCCTGCGGCACGGTTGTTACCGACCGCGGAAGAGCAACCCGAGCTGCACGACCTGGGACGCAACGGCAGCTACCTGGTGATGCGCCAACTGCATCAGGACGTGGCGGGGTTCTGGCGCTTTGTGGATCACCAGGCCGACGGCGACCTGCAACAGCGGGAGCGGCTGGCCAGCCGCATGGTGGGACGCCAACGCGACGGCACGCCGCTGGTCGCGCACACCACGCAAGCCATCGAAGGTATTGAGGAGAGCGGTCGGCAGGCCGACCTCAACCAGTTTGATTTTGCCGAGGACCCGCACGGCCACCAGTGTCCGATCGGCGCCCACATCCGCCGCTCCAATCCCCGCACGGGTGATTTTCCTCCGGGGGTGACCGGACTGCTGTCACGCCTGAAACGGATCTTCGGCTTCGGCCGCCGCTTCCCGGACGACGACCTGATCGCATCCACCCGTTTTCATCGACTGCTGCGTCGCGGCCGGGTCTATGGCGCGCCGTTGACGCCGGAACAGGCATTGGAGACCGACGCATCCGACGAGCCCCGGGGCCTGCACTTTATCTGCCTGGTGGCCAATATCTCGCGCCAGTTTGAATTCGTGCAGAACGCCTGGACCATGGGCTGCAAATTTGCCGGACTCCCGAACGAGTCCGACCCGTTGCTGGGCAACCGGCAATCGCTTGCCGACGGCCAACCGACCGACCACTTCAGCCAGCCCGACCCGCAGGGGCCGTCCCGGGACACCCAGGGTCTGCCACCCTTCATCACCGTGCAGGGTGGCGCCTATTTCTTCATGCCGGGAATTCGCGCCCTGCGCTATCTGGCCGGCCGCGCCGCGGCCAAGGATGACAGCGCATGATGAGCAAGGCACTGCGCCAACGGATCTATCCGGTGCTGGATGCCCTGCACCGGGTGATGGTGGCCGGCATGCACCTGGAACGCCGTCTGGAGCCCTGGTTCCGGCCGACGCTGAACCACCTGACCAGGGAGCCGCTGGCGCGGCTGCTGCAGTACCTGATCAACCGCAATCGCCCCAACCTTGGCCTGGGACTGGCCGAGGAGAAAATCTTCGACTGGGAGGAGCAGGCGCTCGATGACATTATCGATCTCATGGCCGACCAGATGCGTGGTCACTTCAAACCCGGCGGCTACGAACGCGGCGGCAACACCAAGACCCATGGCATCGTGCGCGCCACGGTAACCGTGCGCGCGGATCTGCCGGAACACCTGCGGCGCGGCATTTTCGCCAGCCAGCGCAGCTACCCCGCCTACGTGCGTTACTCCGGTCCTGGTCCGGACGTGCCGGCGGATATCCGCGATGTGGGCTTCTCCAGCATGGCGGTAAAAATCATGGACGTGCCGGGTGAGAAACTGATGGAGGAGGAGCGCTTTACCCAGGACATGATGGGGGTCTGCACCCCCACCTTCGTCACCCCGGATGTGCGCGAGAACGCCAAGCTGCAGTACTGGAGCCTGGTGGACATGCCGCTCTACTACTTCATCAATCCCTTCGACTCCCACCTGCGGGACTTCCTCATGCAGGCGCTGTGGAATGAAACCCAGTACAACCCCCTCGGCCACCGCTACTACAGCTGCGTACCCTACCTGCTCGGCGAGGGCCAGGCCATGATGTACTCGTTCGTGCCGAAAACCGAGGTGCCACGGGAAATTCCCGGACTGCCGTTCGGCTCGCCCTCCTTCAACTACTTGCGTGACAACATGGTGAAGACCCTGAACCAGAGGGATGTGGAGTTCGACCTGCAGATCCAGCTGCAGACCGACCCGCACCGCATGCCGATCGAGAACGCCGCGGTGCGCTGGCCGGAAAAACTCTCACCCTTCATTGCCGCCGCCACTATCCATATTCCACGCCAGAAATTCGATTCACCGGCCCAGTTCGAATTCGCCAAGCGCCTGAAGATCAACCCCTGGCACTGCATCCCGGAACACCGTCCGCTGGGCAACCAGAGCCGCGCCCGCCGGCGTATGTACTACGAGCTGTCCAAATTCCGCCAGCAGATGAACGACGTCGCGCATCTGGAGCCCACCGGTGACGAGGCCTTTGATGAGGCCGAGTAGACACCGGCTGCCAATAACATGGGTATCCTCGAAACCATAAAGGCTTTCCTCCAACGCTCGCCGCAGGAGCCGGCCGCGGGGCGGCATCGGTTTACCCCGGATCAAGCCGCGGACCTACAAACCAACAGCGTTCTGGCAATCGAACCGCTTTCTGCTATTAGTTACACATGACCGAACGCTTGTCGCCCAGGCGGCGGAGCAGACGTTGTCCCGATAGGGGAACAGCGAGACACGGGCTGCCGCAATGTTCAGCGCCCGGGCGGTGTTTCGTACCTCACAGTCATCAATAACACGGCCGATCCATTGCACAACTCATCCACCACCACAGCGCGCTCACCCAACCGGCTGTTTTCCAGCCGCCTGGCGCGTGAAATCACCGTGGTGCTGGTGGTCAAGTCGATCGCGCTCTATGTTATCTGGATGGCCTTCTTCAGCGAGCCTGTTTCCCCACGCCTCACGGCGGATCGTGTCAGTGAGGCCATTGTCGGCGGAGGCACGGACCGGCCGGCCGTACCGCGACACAATAACGAGTAAAGGAGTACAACATGGTAGAAGAGGTCGTCGAGCTATCGCGCCTGCAGTTTGCCATTACCGCGATGTACCACTTCCTGTTCGTTCCGCTGACCATGGGTCTCTCGTTTTTGCTGGTGATCATGGAGACGGTCTACGTCATGACCGGCAAGCAGATCTACCGGGACATGACCCAATTCTGGGGCAAACTGTTCGGCATCAACTTCGCCCTCGGCGTCACCACCGGCATTACCCTGGAGTTCCAGTTCGGTACCAACTGGGCCTACTACTCGCACTACGTGGGTGACGTCTTCGGCGCCCCCCTGGCCATCGAGGGGCTGATGGCCTTCTTCCTCGAGTCCACCTTCATCGGCCTGTTCTTTTTCGGCTGGGAACGCCTCAGCAAGGTACAGCACCTCACCGTCACCTTTCTCACCGCCCTCGGCTCCAATCTCTCGGCGCTCTGGATCCTGGTGGCCAATGCCTGGATGCAGAACCCGGTCGGTGCCGAATTCAACTACCAGACCATGCGCATGGAGATGACCAGTTTCTACGAACTCCTGTTCAATCCCGTGGCCCAGGTGAAGTTCGTCCACACCGTTGCGGCCGGCTACGTCACCGGCTCCATGTTCGTCCTCGGTATCAGCGCCTACTACCTGCTCAAGGGGCGCGATCTGCCGTTCGCGCGCCGCTCGTTCGCCGTGGCCGCCGGGTTCGGACTCGCGTCGATCCTCTCCGTGATTGTGCTCGGGGACGAGAGCGGCTACAACCTGGGTGACGTGCAGCGGACCAAGCTGGCCGCCATCGAGTCTGAGTGGGAGACCCATGAACCGCCGGCGGGATTCATCCTCATCGGCCTGCCCAACGAGGAGACCCAGACCACCGACTATGCCATTCGCATCCCCTACCTGCTGGGGTTGATCGCCACCCGCACCCTCACTGAACCGGTCTACGGCATCAAGGACCTGCTGGTCGATCACGAGGCGCGCATCCGCACCGGTATCACCGCCTACGCGCTGCTGCAGAAACTGCGCAGCGGTGATCCTGACGAGGCCGACAGGACCGCCTTCGAGGAAGCCAAGAAGGACCTGAGTTACGGCCTGCTGCTCAAGCGCTACACCCCCAACGTGGTGGACGCCACCGAGGCGCAGATCAAGCAGGCGGCCCGCGACACCATCCCCCGGGTGGCGCCACTGTTCTGGAGTTTCCGCATCATGGTGGCGGCGGGCTTTCTCATGCTGTTCATCTTTGCCGCCGCCTTCTACTACTGCGCCAAACGTCGCGAACACCGCAAGCGGTGGCTGCTGCGCCTGGCCCTGTACGGTATCCCGCTGCCGTGGATCGCCGCCGAGGCGGGCTGGATCGTGGCGGAGTACGGCCGCCAGCCCTGGGCCATCGGCGAGGTCCTGCCCACCTTCCTGGGTGTCTCGTCCCGCACCACCGGCGACCTGTGGTTCTCGCTGGCCGGCCTGGTCGGCTTCTACACCCTGCTGCTGGTGGTGGAACTCTACCTGATGTTCCGCTTCGCCCGCCTCGGACCCAGCAGCCTGCACACCGGGCGTTATCACTTTGAACGCTCCTCCGGCGGCGCGGCCGGCCAACCCATGGACCAGCAGCAGTAACGGGAGAATCCGATGATCTTCGATTACGAAACCCTGAAGCTGATATGGTGGGTCCTGATAGGAGTGCTGCTTATAGGCTTTGTCATCAGCGACGGCTTCGACATGGGTGTCGGCGCCCTGCTCCCCTTTCTCGGCAGGGATGACGACGAGCGGCGTGTCATCATCAACACCATCGGTCCGCACTGGGAGGGCAACCAGGTGTGGTTCATCACCGCCGGCGGCGCCATCTTTGCCGCCTGGCCGGCGGTCTATGCGGCGGCCTTTTCCGGCTTCTACATCGCCATGCTGCTGGTGCTGTTCGCCCTGTTCTTCCGCCCGGTGGGTTTCGATTACCGCAGCAAGATCGCCGATCCGCGCTGGCGCACGGCCTGGGACTGGGGGCTGTTCGCCGGCGGCGCGGTGCCGGCGCTGCTGTTCGGCGTCGCCTTCGGCAACCTGCTGCTGGGGGTGCCATTCTCCCACGACGAGTTTCTGCGTCCCAGCTACAGCGGCAGTTTCTGGGGACTGCTGCACCCCTTCGCGCTGCTCTCCGGCGTTCTCAGCCTCGCCATGCTGATGACCCACGGCGCCCTTTGGCTGCAGCTGCGCACCGAGGCACCAATCGCGGCGCGGGCGCGGGCGGCGGCGCGCATCGCGGTGCTGATCATGCTGGCGGCCTTCGCGCTGGCCGGGATCTGGCTGGCCTTCGGCGTCGACGGCTACCGCATCGTCTCCATGCCGCCCACCGATGCCCCGTCCAATCCACTCGCCAAGGTGGTGGAGATCGCCGACGGCGCCTGGCTGAACAACTATGGCCGTTATCCGTGGATGATACTGGCGCCGGTCGTCGCCTTCGCCGGCGGCGTCGGCACCTTCCTGCTGGCAACCATTCGCCGTCCCGGCTGGGCCTTCATCACCAGCGCCCTGTCCATGACGGGAGTGATCCTTACCGCCGCCTTCTCCATGTTCCCCTTCATCCTGCCCTCCAGTACGGTTCCGAACAGCAGCCTCACCGTGTGGGATGCCCCATCGAGCCACCTGACCCTGATGGTGATGTTCTGGGCGGCGGCGATTTTCGTGCCGCTGATCCTGCTGTATACCTTCTGGTCCTACCGGGCGCTATGGGGCAAGGTCACGGTGAAGCAGATCCAGGAAAACACCCACTCGGCCTATTGATAACGGAGCAGGAGAAGAGACGATGTGGTACTTCACTTGGATACTGGGTTCGCTGCTGGCGGTGGCACTGGGCATTATCAATGTCATGTGGCTGGAAGCAGAACTGAGTCTCGGCGACGAGGATGAGGATGAGGATGAGGATGAGGCCGGATGATGACGCAGACATCGGTTACGGACGGATTCAACCGGGTGAGAGCATCGTAAAGAGCCATGGATATTACCCTCGCCACTTACAACATTCACGCCGGTATCGGTGCGGACGGGGAATTTGCTCCCGATCGTATCTGCGCAGTGTTAGCCGAGCTAGATGCGGATCTGGTGGCACTGCAGGAGGTCGAACACCATCAGGTGGGCGATCTGGATCTGCTGGACTATCTCGCGGAAAAGTTGGCATGCAGCGCGATCCCCGGTCCCACGCTGCTGCGGGAAACCCGGCACTATGGCAATGCCCTGCTGACCAGACTCCCGCTTCTGGCGCTGAACCGGCTTGACCTGAGCATACCGGGTCGTGAACCGCGTGGCGCACTTGACGCCACCTTTGATTTTCACGGACAGATCATGCAGATGGTCGCCACCCATCTTGGCCTCACACCCGGAGAACGTCGCCGCCAGGTGCAACAGTTACTGGCCCTGTTTAACCGGCCCAGGCCGGCGGATATTTCCGTGCTGATGGGCGACATCAATGAATGGTTCCTGTGGGGTCGCCCCCTGCGTTGGCTGCATGCGCATTTTCAGTCGAAACCCAACTACGCCACCTTCCCGGCGCGTTGGCCGCTGTTCGCCCTGGATCATATCTGGATAAGCCCGCGTAGCCGATTGCGCACGCTGCAGGTGCACCGCAGCAGGCTCGCGCGTATCGCCTCCGATCACCTGCCGTTAAAGGCGGTTATCAAAATATGAGGTTTCCGCACTGACGCCCGATCCCGTCGCCCGTCCCGCGGTGGACCCCATTATCGCCAGGCGGACAACTATACTGTTTGTACGCCATTAGCCTACCCAATGACCCGGCACAGATGAACGACACACCGACCCATTCGCCGACCCATTCATCGATCAGGCACCTGAAATCGCCCCTGTGGGCCATGGCCGGGAGCATCCTGTTCGTCGCACTGATCGTGGGGGCGCTGATCTACTTCGGCGTTCATGAACAGTTGCTGAGCCTGTTGCAGTGGGTCGACGCACAGGGGGCGTGGGCCGCGACCCTGTTCATCCTGATCATGGCGGCGGTGGTGGTCTTGTTGCTCCCGGGTATTCTGGTTACCACCGGGGCCGGCTTCGTCTTCGGTCTGCTGCAAGGCACGCTCTATGTCGTTCTCGGTACCACACTGGGCGCCGCCCTCGCCTTTCTGATCGCCCGTTATCTGTTCGGCAGACGCGCCAGGCGTTTTATCGTGGCGCACAGCCGACTGCGGGTGGTGAGCGAGGAGATGACCCGCCACGACTGGAAAGTGGTCCTGTTGACCAGGCTCATCCCGTTTTTTCCCAGCAAAATATCCAATTACTTTTTCGGTTTGACCGGTTTCTCATTTCGCGGTTATGTGTTGGGCTCGCTGATCGGTTTCATCCCCTTCTCCCTACACAACGTCTATCTCGGCTCCATCGCCGCCGATCTCGCCACCCTGGGTAACCAGGAGATCGGCCGCAGTCCGTTGGAGTGGGTGCTCTACGCCACCGGCTTTATCGCCACCGTGGTCGCGATCGTGTTTTTCAACCGGCTGGCACGCCGCGCACTGCACCGCTACACCCGCGGCACCGACGCGGAAGAGGAGGTATCGTGAGCTGGACGAAATGGCTGCCGCTGCGTTTCATCATCCGCCGGGCCATACGCAGCCAGGGCTTTCTCGATCCCATCGAATTGATGGCCAGGCTGCGCAGCTTTGCCCAGCCCTCCGAGGTGGGAGAGCCGATCGAACTGCTGCGCGCCGGCGTGGTATTCCATGCCCGCGGCCTGATCAACAGCAAGGTCATTCAGAACAACCTGGACTGGGTGTGGCCCTACTGGATCAAACGCCAGTTCGATCCCCACGACGTCTCCTTCACCCCGCGGGCATTCTCCTTCTCCCACATCAATCTCACCCATCGCAACTGGACCGCCATCGGCTATCCCGGTAGCGAGGAGCTCTCCCTGGTCGACCCTCGCGGCCTGCTCACCCCCTGTTTTGACGGCTGGTCGCTGGACGGCTGGGTGATCACGGAAGACGGCCGCACCCTGCTGCCGTCCCTGGCGGTGACCAGCGAGCAGCGACAGGATATGGCGGACGGCTTATCGATAACCACCCGCTGCCAGGCCGATGGCATGGTTTTGACCAGCCAGGCCAGCGTACATCCCGTTGCCGGCAGGCCGGTATGCCGGCTGACGCTGACCGCCGGTAGCACCACTCCGGCCTGGCTGGCCCTGGTACTGCGGCCCTACAACCCCGAAGGGATCAGCTTCATCCACCAGGTCAGCCTCTCTGCGGATCGCCGACGCTGGACGGTCGACACGAACCACACGATCGAATTCAGCGCACCGGCCGAACGCCATCACATATCCGATTATCGTGCCGGCGACGTCTTTATCCACCTCTCAGAGCTTGAGGATCAGGCTGAAGGGCTGTGCGACCTCGGCATGGTCACGGCCGCCGCGCTGTTCCCGATCGCGGCCCATGGCGAGACCGCACTGGACGTGCGCATCCCCCTGGATAACAACGGCGCGAGCCAACCGGACAGTGACTGGCCGAGCGTGCGCCAGCAGGCCTGCAGGCTGCGCTGCCCCGAAGCGCGTTACCAGTTTCTCTACGATGCCGCGGTCACCTCGCTGGTACTGCACTCCCCCCACGATGTCTATCCCGGTCCCTACACCTATAAACGCTTCTGGTTTCGCGATGCCGCCTTCATCATCCACGCCCTGTTGTGCCTGGGGCTGAACGATCGGGCCGAACGGGCACTGTCACGTTTTCCGGAGCGGCAGACCCCGCTGGGCTATTTCCGCTCCCAGGAGGGTGAGTGGGACGCCAACGGCGAGGTGTTGTGGATACTCTCCCGGTTCGAGCAGCTGACCGGTCAAAGGCTCACAGCCGACTGGCACACGCCTATCCAGCGCGGTGCCCGCTGGATCATCCGCAAGCGGCTGGCCGATGACATCGACGCCCCGCATGCCGGGCTGCTGCCGGCCGGATTCAGCGCCGAACATCTGGGCCCGAACGATTATTACTACTGGGATGACTTCTGGTGCATCGCCGGATTGCACGCCGCCCATGAACTGATCAAGGGGCACGCGGCCGACCTCGGCGAAAGTTACCTTCGCGCGGCACAGGCGTTCACCGCCGCGGTCGATCGCAGCCTGGATAGTTGTGCCCGGCGCCTGGGCCGCCAGGCCATGCCCGCCTCGCCCTATCGCCGGCTGGATGCCGGGGCCATCGGCTCACTGGCCATCGGCTATCCGCTGCAGGATTGTCCACCTGACGATCCACGCTTACTGGATTGTGTCGAATTTCTGTTGTCTAAATGTTTTGTTGACGGCGCATTTTTTCAGGACATGATCCATTCCGGCCTCAATGCCTATCTGACCCTGCATGTGGCCCAGGTCCTGCTGCGGGCCGCTGACCCGCGTTATCTCGAGTTGATGGATACGGTCGCCGCCCTGGCAACCTCCACCGGACAATGGCCGGAAGCGATCCACCCACGCACCGGGGGCGGCTGCATGGGCGACGGCCATCACGTATGGGCCTCCGCCGAATGGGTGATGATAATCCGCAACTGCTTCGTGCGCGAGGAGGATGACCGCCTGACCCTCTGTGGCGGTATCCCCGGCCGCTGGCTCGAACAGCGCCAGCCCATCGGTTTCGGACCGGCCCCGACCGCGTTCGGGTCGATTTCGATCACCCTTACCCCGACCGATGAAGAGCGGGTCCGGATCGACTGGCAGGGCGCCTGGCATAGCGATCAACCGGCCATGGAGATCCGCCTGCCCGGCTTCACCGCGGTCACTGTTGAGTCCGGCCAGCACGCCCTCACCCTGCGCAGAAAGGTCATGAAGGTATGAATATCGTCATCTTCAGCAACACCTTTACGCCACATGTCGGCGGCGTGGCCCGCTCGGTGGAAGCCTTTACCGAAGCCTACCGTGAACGTGGCCACCGGGTACTGGTGGTCGCACCGGAATTTGCCAACACTCCGAAAAACGAGATCGATGTCATCCGCATACCGGCGATCCAGAACTTCAACACCAGCGATTTCTCCGTGGCCCTGCCCATCCCCACCGGCCTGACCGACAAATTGGAGGCATTCCAGCCGGACATAGTCCATGCGCAACACCCCTTTCTACTGGGTATGACTGCGGTACGCACCGCCCGCTATTTTCAACTGCCCCTCGTCTTCACCCATCACACCCTCTATGAGCAGTACACCCACTATGTGCCGGGCGACTCTCCGCTACTGAAACGCTTCGTCATCGAACTGGCCACCCATTACGCCAACCTGACGCATCAGGTCTTTGCCCCGAGCGAAAGTATCCGCGCGCTGCTGCTCGAGCGCGGCGTCACCACACCCATCCGGGTCCTGCCCACCGGCGTGAAAGTGGAACAGTTTGCACAGGGTGACGGAGCGGCCTTTCGAAAACAGCACCACATACCCGCGGACAGTTTTGTCGTCGGCCACCTGGGACGCCTGGCAGCGGAGAAGAATCTGGAATTCCTCGCCAGGGCGGTTGCCGAATTTATCCGCTCGCATCGCCAAGCATGGTTTCTGGTCATCGGCACCGGCCCCGCGGAGGCCGCGATACGGGGAATCTTTTCCCAGGCCGGGCTCGAAGCGCAGCTGCTGATTTGCGGCATCCTGCCACCCCGGGAGCTAGGCGATGCACTGAGCGCGATGAACCTGTTTGCCTTCGCTTCGCAAAGCGAGACCCAGGGGATGGTACTGACCGAAGCAATGGCCGCCGGTCTGCCGGTGGTTGCCCTGGACGCCACGGGCGTGCGCGAAGTGGTCAGGGACCAGCAAAACGGCCGCCTACTGCAGGAGCAGACCATCGAGGCGTTCAGCGGCGCGCTAGCCTGGGCACATGACCTGCCGGCGGAACAGATGGAGCAACATATCGCCGCCGCACGCGAGACGGCCGAGGCCTTTTCCATGTCGCGGTCGGCCGACCAGGCGCTCGAATGCTTTGCATCATTGCAGCAAGCAACGGCGAAGCATAGCCACGAGGCCGAGCGCGGCTGGGAACAGGTGATGGCGCGGATCAAGGCGGAATGGGAGATTATCGGCAGTGTGACCCGTGCCGGCGATGGGGCCTTGAGCAACCCCCGGGCTACGGACGAAGGTAACCGCTGATGCCGCTGCCGCCGCCACGCCGCTGTAACCGGGCGCCCCCATGATGGCGCGAATCAACACGCTGCTGCGGGGCATCCGGCGTTACCTCAACCGCAGCCACTGGCTGACCCGTCTGTTCCGGCTGCCGGTCTCCGAGGGCCCCGCTAGCCGGCCAGGGGTGGTGCTGATCCAGGTCGACGGGCTCTCCGAGCCGCAGCTCAGGCAGGCGCTGAAGAAGGGTGAAATGCCCTTTCTCAGGCGCTTGCTCAGGCGGGAACAGTATCGTCTTCACTCCCAGTATTCCGGTCTCCCCGCAGCCACACCGGCCGCTCAGGCGGAACTCTTCTATGGCGTAAAGACCGCGGTCCCGGCCTTTTCATTCAGGGATCAGGAGAGCGGGAAGATCATCCGCATGTACGAACCCGATGCCGCTAGCCGGGTGGAAAGCCGCCTGCGGCAAAGTGGCAACGCGGCCTTGCTGGCCGGCGGCAGCGCCTATGCCGACAACTTCACCGGTGGCGCGGCGGAGGCGCATTTCTGCCCCGCATCGCTGGGCTGGGGTCCGGCGCTGCGCACCGCCAACCCCCTTGCGCTGCTGGTATTCCTGATCAGCAATTTCTACAGCTTTCTCCGTATCGGCGTGCTCCTGGGGTTGGAACTGCTCCTGGCACTGATGGATTTCATGCGCGGCATTTCACACGGACACGACTTTATCAAGGAGCTTAAATTCATCCCCGCCCGCGTCGCCATCTCCATCCTGTTGCGCGAGCTGTGCGTCATCGGTGGCAAGATCGATATCAACCGGGGCCTGCCCATCATCCATATCAATTTTCTCGGCTACGACGAGCAGGCGCATCGCCGCGGACCGGATTCCCTGTTCGCCCACTGGACGCTCAAAGGCATCGACGATGCCATCGCCCGGCTCTGGCGTGCGACCCGGCACGCGCCCAGGCGCCGCTATCAGGTCTGGGTCTACTCGGATCACGGCCAACACGCGGCCCTACCCTACAAATACCTGCAGGAGGGCGGTATCGAAACCGCCGTGGCGGAGGTCTTCTCCCGCCTGCAAAGCGTATCCACCCGTTCGCGGGCAACGTCGCCGAACGGCATCCAGACCCAACGGGTCCGCCTGTTGGGCGGCCACCGCTTCCAGCGTCTGTTCGCCGTGGCCGGCCTGGCCGCGGAACCGGAAGGGGAGGAAACCGCGCAGGTGGCGGCACTGGGTCCGGTCGGACAGGTCTACGCGCCCGATAAACTGGATATCGACCAGCGCCGCCAGGTGGCCCGTGATCTGGCCCGACGTCATCAGGTGCCGGTCACCCTGATTGCGGAGGATTCGCAGCGGATCCATGCCTGGACAGCAACGGCCGAGTTTACGCTGCCGGGACAGGCTGCCGAACTGTTTGGCGCCGACCATCCCTTTCTCGGCGAGCTCGAACAGGACCTGATAAGCCTGTGCCGGCATCCCGATGCGGGGGATGTCATCCTGCTGGGCTGGCACCAGGGGGCAACGCCGATCACCTTCGCCACCGAGGGCGGTTCGCATGCGGGTGCCACACCCGATGAGACCCATTGCTTCAGTCTGCTGCCACGGGACGCCCCGCTCCCGGCGCGATCCCGGGATTATATACGGCTCGACGATCTACGTACGGCCGTGCTGCAACGGCTTGGACAAACGCAGCACAGCCCCTGACGTTGCCGATAACACCACAACCCAACGTGCTTGCAGCCGGCCCACCCCGACATGCGCATCACCCCTCCTCGCCGGCGGCGAGTTGTAGCCGTTGCAGCCGCGCCAGGCGCACGGCACCGAACTGGAACAGGGCCAGGCCGCACAGGATCAACGCGGTGCCAACGATGATGGTCAGGGACAGCGGTTCATTCTGGACCAGATGGCCGAGCTGCAACGCCCCGACCGGGGTGATCAGGGTGATCAGCGCCACCTGGGTGGCCGCCAGGCGCTTCAGTACGAAGAAGTAGAGCGCGAAACCCAGTACCGAACCGAAGGTGGCCAGATAGAGGATCGACAGCGCGGCCTTGAACGGCAGGCTGACCGGCCAGACCCCATCGAACAGATACCAGGTCAGATCGAACAGCGGCGTCGCCACCAGCAGACCGCCGGCGGTCTGCACGATGGCCGGGATGTCGGCATTGATCTGCTTGACGATCACGCCGCTGGCCGAGTGAAAGGTGACCCCGAACAGGATCGCCAGCATGCCGTAGGCCACGCTACTGGCCATGTCCAGGCTGCTGCCGAACATCACCGCCAGACCGAGGACACCGAGCAGCATGCCGCCCACCTGGGCGGGGGAGACACCCCGCTCCCCCTGCCACAGATAGGCGAACAGGCTGGTGATCAAGGGTGACAGGCCGAAGATGACCGAGATCCAGCCGGACGGAATCTGCTGCGCCGACCAGTAGACGCAGAGCATGGCGAGATAGATACCCAGACCGGCGGCGACATAGGCGCGTCGTGCCGGCCTGTCCCAGCGCATGCCATAGCCGAGCAGGGCGACCATGATCAGCGCCACCACCGCCGCGATACTCATGCGGCTGGCGACGCCAAACAGGAAACCCGGTCCGTCGCCACTCCACTGAATCGCCAGCGGGGTGGTGGTCCAGATCACGATAACGCCGAGGTACGCCATCGGTACTGACATGGTCCCATCTCCTTTTTTTGGGGCGGTAAAAAAAGGCCGCAGATTCGTCGGAACCTGCGGCCTTTTCAGTGTCGGGTATAACGCTATTTAATGCAAAATCACCTCACACTGACCGGC
The DNA here is from genome assembly GCF_025175675.1 of Sedimenticola hydrogenitrophicus. Classification (GTDB taxonomy): domain Bacteria; phylum Pseudomonadota; class Gammaproteobacteria; order Chromatiales; family Chromatiaceae; genus Sedimenticola; species Sedimenticola hydrogenitrophicus. Next base: position 6,061 of record NZ_JANIOA010000027.1, on the reverse strand, counting down.
GCACAGGGCACAGCACGTCGCGGTAGACGCCATGCGACCAGGTATTCCGGTTTGCGTAGGAGATGGGTTTTCATGCGCCCAGTTTCACCGCTGTCCGGGAGCCGTGTCAACAGGAGATTGGAGGAAAATGTTTGATTCCGCTGCCGGGAATTCCGCTTGACGCTCGCCGCTATGCTTGCCCGGTTGTCTTCGGCAGATCCACCGCCAGCTCGCCAACGGCTTTGGTCCTGGAGAGGTCCTTGGCCAGCAGGGTGTAAGCGGTCGGCAACACAAACAGGGTCAGGAAGGTGCCGAATGTCATGCCACCCACAATCACCCAACCGATCTCCTGCCGGCTCTCCGCGCCCGTACCGGTGGCCAGGGCGAGGGGCAACGCACCCGCCACCATGGCGGACGTCGTCATCAGGATCGGCCGCAGACGCAGGCCAGCCGCTTCAATCACCGCGTCCCGGAGCGGCTTGCCCTGGGCCTGTAGCGTATTGGCGAACTCGACAATCAGGATGCCGTGCTTGCTGATCAGACCGATCAGGGTGACCAGGCCGATCTCGCTGTAGATGTTCAACGTCCCCCCGCTGAGGTTGAGCGCCAGCAGCGCGCCCGTCATGGTCAGCGGCACCGTCAGCATGATGATAAGCGGGTCGACAAAGCTCTCGAACTGCGCCGCCAGGACAAGAAAGATGAACCCGAGCGCGAGCACGAAGACAAACAGCAGGCTGCTGCCCGCTTCCTTGAATTCACGCGATTCGCCGGCGAAATCGTAACGTACCGTCGGCGGCAACACGCGCCCGGCCGCCGCTTCAAGGAAATCGAGCCCCTCGCCCAGTGAATAACCCGGAGCGATATTGCCGGTGATGGTCGCCGAGCGGAACTGGTTGAAACGGTTCAACTCCTTGGGCGCGACACTCTCGTGCATCTTCACCAGGTTCGAAAGTTGCACCATGGTCCCACCACTGCCGCGAACATAGATGTCGTTGAGATCACCCGGTGTGCGCCGGTCGTCCGCGGCAACCTGAACGATGACATCGTATTGTTCGCCGTTCTGATTGAAGCGCGTCACCTGCCGCCCGCCCAGCAGGGTTTCGAGCGTTCTGCCCACGGTCAGCACGCCGGCACCCATGTCGGCGACGCGTTCGCGATCCACCTCCACGTCGATCTGTGGTTTGTTGAGCCGCAGGTCACTGTCGAGGTTGATGAGGCCGGGGTACTGCTCGGCCTCGGCCAGGATGAGCGCCAGGTACTGATCCAGCTTTTGATAGCTCTCGGGAGTCTGGATGACAAACTCGATCGGCTTGTTGCGCGCGCTCTGGCCGAACGAACCGGGATTGTTGCCAAATGCGCGAACCCCGGTGACATCGCGGAGTTTTGGCTGAAGCTCGCTCAGGATCTCCATCTGGGTGCGCTCGCGCTGTTCCCACGGAATCAGTTGCGAGAACGATATCAATTCGGTCACCGCGCGCGAACCGATGATCACAAAGGCGTGCTGCACCTCCGGGATCTCCCGTAGCAGGGTCTCGAAATCCTCGACGTAACGGCCGGTGAAATCGATGGTGGAGCCTTCGGGCGCCTGGCCGGCGGTAAACAGCACGCCGCGATCCTCGATCGGTGCCAGTTCCGACTTCAATTCCGTGAGAAGAAAATAGCCCGCACCCGCGGCAAACAAGGCGATGACCACAACCAGCGGACGCATGCGCAGTGTGGCGGCAAGGGTCCTGTTGTAGCCGCTATTGAGACCCACGATGAGACGCTCGAAATAATTGTACAGACGGCCGTGCCTTTCGTGATCGCGCAACAGGCGGGAGCACATCATTGGACTGAGGGTCAGCGCGACAAGGCCGGAGACCAGGACCGCACCGGCCAGGGTCAGGGCAAACTCCGCAAACAGCTTGCCGGTCCGTCCGGGCGCGAAGGCAACCGGCATATAGACCGCGGCAAGCGTCAGGGTCATGGCGACGACCGCACTGGAGATCTCACCGATGCCGACGATTGCCGCACGGAACGGCTTCATACCCGCCTCGATATGGCGGTGGATATTTTCCAGTACCACGATCGCATCGTCGACCACGAGTCCGATGGCCAGCACCATCGCCAGGAGCGTCAATGAATTGATGGAAAAACCCAACAGTTCCATCAGCGCGAAGGCGCCGATCAACGAAACCGGAATGGTGACGAGCGGGATGATGGTCGCCCGCACCGTGCGCAAAAAGATAAAGATGAAGATAACCACCAGCGCCACCGCCTCGGCAATCGTGGTATAGACGGCCGCAATCGAACGATCGATAAAGATGGATTTGTCGTAGGCGATGGTGGCGCTCATGCCCTGGGGCAGTTCATCGGTCAGTTCGGGCAGGACCTTGTGCATGGCCCGGGAGACGTCGAGTGGATTGGCTGTCGCCTGCTTGACAATGCCGAGGATAACAGCGCGGTTGCCATTGAACCGGGTAATACGCCGCTCGTCCTGGGGACCGAGTGCAATCTTCGACACATCACGCAGACGTACCGGAAAGCCGCCCGCGTCCTTGATGATGATGCGTTCGAACTGTGCCGGCGTGACCAGCCCGGTGCGCGACAGCACCGTGAACTCGCGGTCCAGGCTCTCGATCCGCCCCGAAGGCACCTCCACATTCTGCTCGCGCAGGGCATTTTCGATGTCCGACACCGTCAGGTCATAGGCGGCCAGTCGGGCACGGTCGAGCCAGATGCGCATGGCATAACGCCGTTCACCAAAGATGCGTACTTCGGCAACACCGGGGATATTCTGCAGACGGTCACGCACATAGCGATCGGCATAGTCGGAGATCTCGATCGTTTCATGGCGATCGCTGGTAAAGGCGATGTACACAATCGCTTGGGCATCCGCTTCCACCTTGGCGATCACCGGCTCTTCAATCTCTGCGGGCAGCCGTCCACGCACGCGCGCCACGCGGTCGCGCACGTCGCTGGCGGCCACATCCGGGTCGGTGCTCAAGCGAAAGCGCACCGTGATCCGGCTCTCCTCCGGCTTGCTGCTCGAAGTCAACGTATCAATGCCTTCGATGCCGGCGATGGAGCTTTCCAGAACCTGGGTCACCTGGCTCTCGATGATCTCGGCACTGGCACCCAGATAGTTGGTCCGGACGGAGACGATGGGTTCGTCGATATTGGGATATTCCCGGACCGTGAGCTTCGAATAGGAGACGATGCCAATCAAAACAATGATCAGGCTCACGACCGTCGCGAAGACGGGCCGGCGAATGAAGAATTCAAAGGACCCCATTTCAGGTTCCTGCGCGAGCTGCAGTGATCGTTATGCGGCTTGCATCCCTGATCTGTTGGTGACCGGCGGTGACAACGACCGCATCGCTTGCCAACCCGCGCTGTACTTCCACCCTGCCCGGCAACCGCTGCCCCAGCTCAATCTCGGTTTGTACCGCGCGCCCATCGACCACCCGATAGATATAACGTTTCTGACCGTCGGCGAAGACGGCCGACTCCGGAATCAGCAAGGCATTTTCCCGCCGGTCAACAATGATCTGTACACGGGCGAACAAACCCGGCGATAGCCGGCCGTCAGGATTCGGGATGCGCGCGCGCAATCGAATGGCGCGGCCGTTGGCATCAACGACGGGATCGATAACGTAGATTTCGCCAGCAAAAGTCTGTCCCGGCACGGCGTCGACGGTGACGCGAACCGACTGCCCGACCCGCACCGCGGGAAGGGAGAGCTCGGGCACCCGGAAATCCACCTTGATCGGGTCGATATCCACGAGTTCAACGATATGATGACCGGGACTGACATAGGCCCCGACACTGACCGCGCGTACACCGACCACGCCGGACAATGACGCGGTAATCGTTGACTTGCCGAGTCTTGCCCTGGCGAGCGCCACGTTCGCGGTTGCCGACTGGTAGGCGGCCACCGCCTCGTCGCGCTCGCGTAGTGTACCGGTCCCCTGTTTTGCCAGCGTCATGATGCGGTTCTGGTTGGCTTTGGCGAGGGCCAGTTCGGACTGCGCCTTACGCAGTTCGGCCTGCAGTATGGTTGAATCAAGTTCGACCAGTACCGCACCGGCCTCGACCGTGTCGCCCTCGTCGAAGGGCAGACTCGCAATGCGCCCGGCAATCTCCGGCGCGACAATAACCGCCTCGTTTGGTCTCAGCGTGGCGACCGCATGAATGGATTCGAGTACCGTTTCGACCGAAACGGGCGCGGCCTCAACCCGGGTAACCTTTTCGACGGGTGTGCTGACGGCTTTCGGCGGAGGTGATGCAATCCACTGATTGCCACCCTGGTAGAGGAAGTGATAGGCGGCGCCAAAAAGGACCACCGCCAGACCTCCCAGCAACCCCCAATAGGAAAAACGACGCATCGCAAAAAGACCCTCTCACTCGGATTTTGGATTAACCGACCTAGGCTAAGGCACCGGATCAAGCGGGTCAATCAGTTCAGGAAGGGTACTGCAACTGCAGCGCTTTCCAGGAGGAATCGCGGCGTGATTCGACAGAAATAAAGTAATCCGTGTTTTTTACATCAATATTCGGCATTTTTGACCGGAAACAGGTGCGGCAACCTGCAGGCTCAACGGCTTCGGAAAGCCTACCCGTTGGCGGCAGGCGCGCGCCGCCGCGCTGGCCACGCAACCGCGTCTCCCTGGAATGGACATCTCCGGCAGCGAACATGGAGCGGAAACCGGTCAGGGAAACCGGTAGCCCTGTTGTTTCCACCACTCGGCCATCCGCTGATTGACCTGCTCCCAGTCGACCCGGTCTTCGGGCGTCCCCTGCCGGCCCAGTTCCCGGGCAATCTGATCCAGCGCCTGGGTGTACTGTTTTGTAAGCTCACTGGCGGCCTGGGTAAAGTGCGGTAGATCGCTCATGACACCCTCCGTATCGTCTGCACTCCCTGTATAGCTTAGTCCAGCCGAGCGCATCCTGATGCACCTTGTCGATGCGCCGATACCGGTAAAGCGCGATACAGGCCTATGCTACTTCAAACTCCGCCCACAAGGGTCTGTGATCCGCGATGTGATACTTCACCGCCCGATTGAAATAGTCCGGCCCTGTATTCCAGGCATCGATAAAGAAAGGATCATGATCAAAATCGAATACTCCCGAATGCCCCCGATAAGCCGCTTGCATGCCACCGGCGTGGAAAGCTACCTGATCATAATCCTTGTCACCCGCAAGGTTACTTCCCATGGCTGTGGAATGTTACGGCAATATCAGACGCTTGGCTTTCAATGCCGTGTAGACATTGCTGGAGTTGTCCCGAATCGGCAGGTTCATGTCACCCAAAACCAGGATGTTCTGGGAGTAGGCCCCGGCTGCCTTGTGGCGCTGGTCGGCCCAGCGGGCGAGCGCATAAGCTTCCAGCGCACGCCGGTCCTCGTCATAATAGGCATGGCTGCCAAAAAACAGATGAACACAAACCGCAGTAAACTCCAGTGCGCCGGCCCGAAATGCCACTGCATAGGGATTGCGGTCAAACCCCTCGAAGGCACCGGACACCCCCTTCAGCCGGATATAGTGCCGATCACTCGGCGGCACCGCCACCTCGGTAGCCAGTTCCAGCCGGGTGAGCTTGTCGCTGTCGTAGAGGAACCCCGCCCGCTCATCATTGCCGCCGATATCGGAGAGAATGACGCGGTAACTGGCTGGCAGGTGGCTTAGAAGCAGATGCAGGTGGGCAAGTGAGTCGGCAATCTCCTGAATCGCTACCAGGTCGAACCAGCCAATGATCTCGGCCATGAGCGCGATATCATCATCCGTCCGCTCCTGAAGGCCAAAGTTGGTCAGATTCCAGGTGGCTGCCAACAACCGGTCATCGGCCTTCTGTGGGATTCCGCGCAGCATCTTGGTTGCCAACAGCGCCTGTCGTTCCGTTGCCGCCGCGTAAGCGAATCTAGGCTGTTCCTGTTCGTGAGGTACCATCGCCATGCCTCGAGTGAATTCAATAGCCGGACAGCAGTTTCAAAAACATCTCTGTCATCGCACACCGGCACAACCCCGGATGTGATGCAGCCTGGACAGAGCATTTCGTGTTCACCACTCTGCTGGAACTGCGTAAACGACTGGATGATATAAA
>NZ_JANIOA010000026.1 GCF_025175675.1 Sedimenticola hydrogenitrophicus | reverse complement strand
AGGAATGCATACCTTGCCACGCGCCGCGTGGGCGCATAAAACGTGTCCATCCAACCTGGTTTGTCCAGCCCATCGGGACGCCTGCCGCTTGGTCGCAGATCCTCCAATCGTCTCCCGTTTGTCGTGTTTGCGACAAACGGAAATCTGCTGAAAAACCCAATAAAACAATAGCTTTCGATATGGCATGTCGCTTGCACTAACCCTGGGTAAGGCAACAACAGAGTCCTATCGAACATGAAACAGAAAGATATCGCGGCGCTGCTGGATGAACCGGCCTGCGCCCACAACAAGAAATCCAAGTCGGGCTGTGCCAAACCCAAGCCCGGCGCCACCGCCGGCGGTTGCGCCTTCGACGGGGCGCAGATCGCCCTGCTGCCGATCGCCGACGTGGCGCACATCGTCCACGGCTCCATCGCCTGCGCCGGCAGCTCCTGGGACAACCGCGGCACCCGCTCCAGCGGTTCGCGGCTGTTCCGCATCGGCATGACCACCGATCTGACCGAGCAGGATGTGATCATGGGGCGCGGCGAGAAGCGCCTGTTCCACTCCATCAAGCAGGCCATCGAGAGCTACCGCCCGGCGGCGGTGTTTGTCTACAACACCTGTGTCCCCGCGCTGGTCGGCGATGACGTGAGCGCGGTCTGCAAGGCGGCCGCCGAGCGCTGGAACACCCCGGTGATCCCGGTGGACGCGGCCGGTTTCTACGGCACCAAAAACCTCGGCAACCGGATCGCCGGCGAGACCATGGTGAAATATGTCTGCGGCACCCGCGAACCGGATCCGCTGCCGGCGGCCGCCCAGCGCCCGGGCATCCGGGTGCATGATGTCAGCCTGGTGGGTGAGTACAACATCGCGGGTGAGCTGTGGCACGTGCTGCCGCTGCTGGATGAGCTGGGGCTGCGGGTGCTCTGCACCCTGTCCGGTGACGCCCGCTACAGCGAGGTGCAGACCATGCACCGTTCCGAGGCCAACATGATGGTCTGCTCCAAGGCGATGATCAATGTCGCGCGCAAGCTGCAGGAGGCCTACGGCACCCCCTGGTTCGAGGGCAGCTTCTACGGGGTGCAGGATGTCTCCCAGGCGCTGCGCGACTTTGCCCGGCTGATCCGCGACCCCGATCTGTATGCCCGCACCGAGCTGCTGATCGAGCGGGAAGAGGCGCGCATAAGCCGGCGACTGGCCCCCTGGCGGGAGAAACTGAAGGGCAAGAAGGTGCTGCTTTATACCGGCGGGGTCAAATCCTGGTCGGTGGTCGCGGCGCTGCAGGATCTGGGTATGCAGGTGGTGGCCACCGGCACCAGGAAATCCACCGAAGAGGACAAGGCGCGCATCCGCGAACTGATGGGGGGCGAGGCGCTGATGCTGGAAGACGGCAATCCCCGGGGGCTGATCGATATCGTGCGTGACCAGCAGGTGGATGTGCTGATCGCCGGCGGGCGCAACATGTATACCGCGCTGAAGGCGCGTATTCCCTTTCTCGACATCAACCAGGAGCGCGACTTCGGCTATGCCGGCTATGAGGGCATGCTGGAGCTGGCGCGGCAGTTGGTGCTCACCATCGACAGTCCGGTGTGGCCGGCGGTGCGCCAGGCCGCCCCCTGGCATGCCGTCGAGAGGGGTCGGAGTCAGGGATCAAAGGGGTCAGATTCGATTGATCATTGCCCACAAGTTTGGGATCAACAGCTCAATAGATCAATCGAGTCTGACCCCATTGATCTGGAGGCGTGAACCATGGTTGAGATCATCAAATGCAACAAGGCGCTCTCGGTCAGTCCCCTGAAGGCGAGCCAGACCATCGGGGCGGCGCTCGCCTTCCTCGGCTTCCGCCGCGCCATTCCCATGCTGCATGGGTCCCAGGGCTGCAGCGCCTTCGGCAAGATATTCTTCGTGCGCCATTTCCGTGAACCGATCCCGCTGCAGACCACCGCCATGGACCAGGTGACCACGGTAATGGGTTCCGAGGAGAGCGTGGTGGAGGGTCTCAGGACCCTCGCCGAAAAGAACCGGCCGTCGCTGATCGGGGTGCCGACCACCGGCCTCTCCGAGACCCAGGGCAGCGACGTGCCGATGGCGGTCAAGCTGTTCCGCAAACGCCATCCCGAGTTCGCGGCCATTCCGGTGGTCCCGGTCTCCACACCCGACTACAGCGGCTGTCTGGAGACGGGTTTCAGCAAGGCGGTGGAGGCGATCATCCAGGCGGCCGTACCCACGGCCGAGGTGGCCGGCACCCAGCCGGGACGCCGCCGCCGGCAGCTCAATGTGCTGGTGGGCTGCTTCCTGACCCCCGGTGACCTGGAGGAGCTGAAGGAGATCATCGAGGCGTTCGGCCTGCGCCCGGTACTGGTGCCGGACCTCTCCGACTCCCTGGACGGTCACCTGGGCGAGGAGGATTTCTCGCCCCTGACCATCGGCGGCACCGACGTCTCCGAACTGCGGACCCTGGGCGATGCCGTGGCCACCCTGGTGATCGGCCGCTCCATGCACAAGGCGGCCGACCTGCTGCAGCAGCACACAGGGGTGCCCGATTACCGTTTCGATCACCTGATGGGGCTGGCGGCGGTGGACGCCCTGGTCGATACCCTGCAGCGGATCTCCACCGAGCCGGTGCCGGCAAAACTGGAGCGGCAGCGTGCCCAGTTGCAGGACGCCATGCTCGACGGCCACTTCATGCTCGGCCTGGCGCGCATCGCCGTGGCCGCCGATCCCGACCTGCTCACCGCCTTCAGCCAGCTGCTGGCCGGAGTCGGTGCCGAAACCGTGGCGGCGGTGGCGCCGGTCAATGCGCCGGTACTGCAACAGGCCGCAGCGGCGGCGGTGAAGATCGGCGATCTGGAGGACCTGGAGCAGCTGGCGCGCACGGCCGAGGCCGAGGTGCTGATCTGCAATTCCCACGGGGTGGAGAGCGCCGCGCGACTCGGTATCCCGTTGTTGCGCGCCGGCTTCCCCCAGTACGACGCCCTGGGCGGCTACCAGAAGACCTGGATCGGTTATCGCGGCAGCCGCCAGACGCTGTTCGACCTGGCCAACATCCTGTTGTCCCTGGAGAAGGGGGAGATCCATCCCTATCGCTCCATCTATTCACAAAAACCGGAGGTGACCCATGACGCTACAGCGGCGACTGCAGCTGGTGGGTAACAACAGCGAGGGGCAGTGGATGGGCAGCGCCCTGAAGGTGGCCTTTGCCACCCGCGACATGAAGCATGTCGACCAGCACTTTGGCGCGGCCCAGTCGTTTGCCATCTATGCGGTGGACCGGGAGCGGGCCTGTTTTGTCGAGGCGTGCGAGTTCGGCGACCTGGACATGGACGGCAACGAGGACAAGTTGGCGGAGAAGATCACCGCGCTGGACGGCTGTATCGCCGTCTACAGCCAGGCGGTCGGCGCCTCGGCCATCACCCAGCTCAAGGCCCAGGGGATCCAACCGGTGAAGGTATCGCCGGGCGCCGCGATCAGTGACCTGGTCGAGGCGCTGCAGGAGGAGCTGCGCCAGGGCCCCGGCAGCTGGTTGGCCAAGGCCATCGCCAGCACCCTGCCGGCCGATCCCGGCCGCTTTGATGCGATGGAAACCGAGGGCTGGGAAGAGTAGTGGCGGAATAAGGTAAGCAGATGATCGAACAGACCGGCATCGTGGTGGCGACAACCGATACAACCCTCTGGGTGGAGACCCGCCAGGTGAGCGGCTGCTCGGCCTGTGCCAGCGGCAGTTGCAGCTCGGCGGTGGTGTCGAAACTGTTCGGTGAGCGGCGTCAGCGCATTCAGCTGCCCAATACGCTGGCGGCCAGCACCGGCGATACGGTGGTGATCGGCATCCCCGAGGCGGTGCTGGTAAGCGCCTCGCTATGGGCCTACCTGCTTCCGCTGCTGGTGATGATCGGCGCCGCCCTGACGGGCCGGCTGCTGGATGCCGGCGAGGGCGTGCAGGGTCTGATGGGTCTGGGTGGTCTGGTCGCCGGCCTCATGCTGGTGCGCCGGTTGACCGGTGGCGGCAGCGGTGGCGGCGCGGGCGATGCCCATCTCAATCCCCGCCTGTTGCGCCTCTCCGTCCCGGCTTCCGGCCGGGCGGTGAGCTTTCCGGTAGGGATGAATGGAATAACGGTTGACACAACCCATGGAGAATCTTGAATCACAGTTTTGTAGGGTGGATAAGCCGGTAGGCGTATCCACCCTACAAAAGTACTTTATCAATTTGAAGTAACACCAGTTAATTTTTGAATCAGACAGGAGCAGAAGATGAGCGAAGCGGTATTGGCTATCAGCAGTGACGATCCGGTCCTGGGGACCGATTTCGCCAAGGAGATGGTGCGTCAGATGCGTGCCATCGACACCTACGGCAGCTACGACAACTGGCCCCTGGAGAAGATCCTGGAGCCCTTCGTCCTGACCAAGGAGAAGAAACGGGAGATCCCGGTGGTGGGGGATCCGGACGAGATCGTGATGGCGCGGGTGCGGGCGTTTTACAACGCCATCTCTGTGCTGATCGAAAAGGAGTGCGGGCTGATGGCGGTGCCCATGCTCAACCTGACCCATGAGGGATTCGGCCGGGCGCTGATCACCGTCGGCAAGCTGGTGGTGATGGACCGGACGCTGCGCGATGTCCACCGCTTCGGTTTTCCCAGCCTGTCGAAGATGAAGGACGAGGGCGACAAGCTGTTGTCGGTGGCGTTGGAAATCATCGGCCTGCACCCGAAGGTGGCCGGGCTGTAGCGCTCGCCGTGTCGGGGCAACCCCCCGTGGTTGCCCGGCTGGGTCGGAGGTCGGCAGGCCAGGGCAGGCACAGGGGCCTGCCCCTACGTCGGGTTCCTCGTTCCCACGCTCTGCGTGGGCATGCATACCCAGCGGCAATGGTGAGGAGTGGTACATGAGGAGTGGTACAAGGATGTACCGATAACGGAGCCGAGGATGCAATGTACCGTTTACGGACCTGAGGATGGCATGCGCCCCTCGGGCTTATCCACCCTACGTTAGAGGCTGAGTGTCGGGTGGGTTAGGCGCGCCCTGCACAGAGGTCGCCGATTGCCGCGCACCGTGCGCGCGCCGTAACCCACCGTTTGTCGGCCGCGGATGCGTTGGGTTACGCAGCGCCCGGACATTGTCGTGGTCTGGACGCGCAGTGCCCGTGCGCCGCTAACCCAACCTACGGGATGGAATGGAGAAACGAGATGAATCCGGAAGAGTTGAAAGGCATGCAGAAGGCGGTGCGAAAGGCCAAGCGCATTGCCACGGAGAAGGCGGGTGAACTGCACGATCTGGTGGAAGATCGGCTGCCCGCCGCCTATGAGGAGATTCCCGCCCTGGCGCAGGCCACCTACGACGCCTGCAAGGCCTGGGCCGAGGTGGAAGCCGCCTTCAGGGCGGCCGAAGTAGAGATAAATTGAGGAACTCACAATGCAAGTGATAACCGGTGTTACCCGGGGTGGTGAACCCTATACCCCCGCCTTCGTGATGGCGATTGAACAGACCAAATGTATCGGCTGCGGCCGCTGTTTCAAGGTCTGTCCGCGTGAGGTGTTCGATCTGGTCGAGCGTGAAGAGCTGGAGGCGCTGGAAGCCGACGATTATGACGACGACTATGGCGATGATGACGATGACGGCTTCTCCGATGATACGGCCATGGTGATGAGTCTGAAGAACGATCAGGACTGCATCGGTTGCGGCTCCTGTGCGCGTATCTGTCCGAAAAAGTGTTTCACCCACCAGCCGCAGACCCTGTCGGCGTGAGGAGAAGAGCATGGCAAAACCCGAAAAGCACGTGTTCATCTGCATGCAGAACCGGCCCCTGGGCCATCCCCGGCCCTCCTGCGGGCAGAAAAACTGCGGCGAGGTGGCGGACGAATTCTACTGGCACCTGCAGGAGCGGCAGCTGTTCGACAAGGTGCGGGTGACCACGGCAGGCTGCCTGGGTCCCTGCAGCGAGGGCCCCTCGGTCCTGGTCTACCCGGAAGGGGTGATGTATGGCGGCGTCGGCAAGGAGGATGTGGCGGCGATATTCGACGAGCACCTGGAGAACGACCGGCCGGTCGAGCGCCTGCTGATGTCCAGCGAGTTCTGGGGATAGGGGCCGGGTGTCCGACATCACTCTGTCGCGGTGCGGCCCCGATCCTGATGGCGGGCTGAACGATGCCGTTGCCACCCGCTTCGGCGAGGTCCGTGAACTCGCCGAAATGATCCATGAGCGGCTCGGCGACGAACTCTGGAGAATGGGGTTTGCGGAGCATGAGGTAACACTCATGCCGCCGTCTGCCGCCAGCTACCGTCTGGAGAAAGACAGCTTCACCGGTGCCCATGCCCTGGTGGGACGCTGGCAGGATGAGCAGGGGCGAAGCCGGGGCAGCCTGGTGTTTCATGCCGATGGCAGTTTCTTTGTGGAGCAGGATATCGTCAAACCGCACCCACGCAAAAAGGCCTGGTTTGTGGAGGCGCTGACTGCCTGGGGGCGGGAGGCGACAATCCAGGTGGAGCCGAAGTTGCTGCCGATGCCGGAGTGAGTCGCGTAGCCCGTAGGTTTTCCTCGTTTCCACGCTCTGAGGCTGTGAAAGTATTGCCGAAGGACCATGCCCTGTATCGCAACCGCCAAGGACGCCAAGAGCGCAAAGATCAAGGCGAGGGATCAATTTTTTTCTTTGCGAGCTTCGCGTTCTTCGCGGTTACTGATGTCTTGCCGAGTCGCATCCGCGTTGGCACAAAAAGCGTGCCCACGCTACCAGGCTCTGACACCTGTGGATGAGAACCCTCATGAGGCATACCGGAGATTGTTTGATGAAAACCTGTCGCGCAGGGAGTTGACCGGGATTCGCTGTGGGACCGAGAAGGGTATCGGCATCGGGTGTGCGGAGTTTCTGTCAAAGGTGGCCAGGTTGGCGGGTGGTGGTTGAGCTGGTGTTGAGCGGGGACGTGCCTAGAGGGCGGAGTCGAACCAGCAACCCCCAGATGTCAACCCCCAGGTGTCGGAGTCAAACCAGCCACCCGCCGTGCGATCAAGTCACCCGACCGAGCCTGGTTTGACTCCGACACCTTTACAACTACTACATCCTTACGCGATTTGTAGGGTGGGTTAGCGGCGCACGGGCACTTCACTTCCAGTCCATGATGATGCCTGGGCGCCGCGTAACCCACCGATCCCTGACTCGCCAAACGGCAATCCATCCTTATCCCACACCCTTCAATCTGTTGTGCATTGTCGTAATCGCGACAAGTTTTTCAGGCGCTAGGTACAGCAAAAAAAACAGAAAATTCAACGGATAACAATTTTCGCAAGCGCATGGCACAGCCCTTGCACCCTGTCTGGTGAAGCGTAACCAAACACATTTGTCACGGGAGTTAGCCATGTTGACACTCACTGAAAGTGCCCAGAAGGCCGTGGGCCGTTTTATCAAAGGTTCGGATGCCCCGGTCGCGGGGCTGCGGATCTCCGTCACCGGGGGCGGCTGTTCGGGCATGCAGTACGGCCTGGCCCTGGAAGCGTCTGCCCTGTCCGAGGATACCGTTGTCGAAGTGGGCGGGTTGAAGATCTTTGTCGATCCCCACAGTGCGCCGCTGCTGCAGGGCGTGACGGTCGATTTTGTCGACAGCATGGAGGGGAGCGGCTTCAAGTTCGTGAACCCCAATGCCAGTGCCAGCTGCGGCTGCGGCAACTCATTTTCAGCGTGATGCACCGGGAGAACCGTCATGTGGGACTATTCGGAAACAGTTCAGGAACATTTTTTCAATCCACGTAACGCCGGCGCGGTCGAGGCGGCTAATGGGGTGGGCGAGGTCGGCTCACTCTCCTGCGGTGATGCCCTGCGCCTGACCCTCAAGGTCGACCCGGAGACGGAGACTATCCTGGAGGCGGGATTCCAGACCTTCGGTTGCGGTTCGGCCATCGCCTCCAGTTCGGCGCTGACCGAGATCATCAAGGGTATGACCCTGAGCGAAGCGCTGAAGGTGAGCAACCAGGATATCGCCGACTATCTCGACGGCCTGCCGCCAGAGAAAATGCACTGCTCGGTGATGGGGCGCGAGGCGCTGCAGGCGGCGGTCGCCAACTACCGTGGTGAAGAGTGGAAGGACGACCACGAAGAGGGCGCCCTGATCTGCAAATGCTTCGCCATCGATGCGGTGATGATCGAGGAGACGATACGCGCCAACGGCCTGCGCAGCGTGGAAGCGGTGACCAACTACACCAAGGCGGGCGGCGGTTGCTCCTCCTGTCACGAGGGTATCGAAGAGATACTGGGCCGGGTGTTGGCCGAGCAGGGCGAGCAGTTGGTGATCAACGCGGTGGCGGCAGAGGCCCGCCAGCCCCGCACCGGCCTGACCAACCTGCAGCGCATCCGGCGCATCGAGGAGTTGCTGGATGAGATCCGTCCCAACCTGCAACGTGACCACGGCGACGTGGAGCTGGTGGAGGTCGACGGGCGCCACATCTATGTCAAGATGACCGGTGCCTGCTCCGGCTGCCAAATGGCGGCCACCACTCTGGGGGGCATCCAGCAGCATCTGGCGGAGGGCCTGAGCGAATTCATCCTGGTGCTGCCGGCGGAAGAGCTGGCCTGCCGCGCGACCGTGGGGGGCTGAGGCATGGACAAGGGTATCTATCTGGACAACAACGCCACCACCATGGTGGCCCCCGAGGTGGTGGAGGCGATGCTGCCTTATTTCACCGAGCAGTTCGGCAATCCCTCCTCGTTGCACCAGTTCGGCAACCAGGTGGGGCGGGCGTTGAAGGTGGCGCGCAAACAGGTGCAGGCGCTGCTCGGGGCGGAGCATGACTCGGAGATCATCTTCACCTCCTGCGGCACCGAATCCGACTCCACCGCGATCCTCTCCGCGCTCAAGGCGCAGCCGGAACGCCGCGAGATCATCACCAGCGTGGTGGAGCACCCGGCGATACTCACGCTCTGCCAGTACCTGGAGAAGGACGGTTATACCGTGCACTACCTGAAGGTGGACAAGCGCGGGCGGCTGGATCTGCAGGAGTACGCCCGGCTGCTGTCGGACCAGGTGGCCGTGGTCTCCATTATGTGGGCCAACAATGAGAGCGGGACCCTGTTCCCGGTGGAAGAGATGGCCGAGATGGCCCGCGCCGCCGGGGTGATGTTTCATACCGACGCGGTGCAGGCGGTGGGCAAGCTGCCCATCAACCTGCAGGAGAGCTGTATCGACATGCTGTCGCTGTCGGGCCACAAGCTGCATGCCCCCAAGGGGATCGGGGTGCTCTACCTGCGCCGTGGTGTGCGTTTCCGGCCGCTGCTGCGCGGCGGCCACCAGGAGCGGGGGCGGCGTGCCGGCACCGAAAACGCCGCCTCCATCGTCGCGCTGGGCAAAGCCTGCGAGATGGCCGGCGAGGCGCTGGCCTACGAGGAGCGTGTCGTGCGCTCGATGCGCGACCGCCTGGAGCAGGGGATCATCGAACAGGTCTCCCACTGCTTCGTCACCGGCGATCCGGAAAACCGCTTGCCGAATACCTGCAATATCGCCTTCGAGTTTATCGAGGGCGAGGCCATCCTGCTGCTGCTCAACAAGATGGGCATCGCCGCTTCCAGCGGTTCCGCCTGCACCTCCGGCTCGCTGGAGCCGTCGCATGTGATGCGCGCCATGGATATCCCGTTTACCGCGGCCCACGGCTCGGTGCGCTTCTCCTTCTCCCGCTATAACACCATGGAGGAGGTCGAGCGGGTGATTGCGGCGATGCCACTGATTGTCCAGCGGCTGCGCAAGCTCTCCCCCTACTGGAATGGCGATGCGCCGGCCGACGAACCCGGGCAGGAATTTGCACCAACATACGCCTGATAACAAAGATCGTGCACCCGAATGTGACCGGGTAACACGGCGGTTGACCCGAACCCCATCTTTTGCCGCAACCCCGTTGCGGCATTTTTTTGTGTGCGCCAGGCATGGCCGGGAGCGGCTTTGGAGCGGGCAGGCACAGGGGCCTGCCCCTACGGCGGGTCGCACAGAATCCGGCGCACGGGTCAATGAACGGAAGGCCGGGATGGTCGTAGGGGCAACCCTCCGTGGTTGCCCGGTCGGCCGGTGGCCGATGGGTCAGGGCCACCAGGCCGGGGTCGGAGTCAAATGGGGCGTATGAGGCTGGTCGGCCGTATGATATCGAGCCCATTTGACTCCGACCCCTGGTGGAATGCGCCCTTGTCCGGTTTGCGACGATCGCCCTTGAACTCATCGTTACTCTGACTCCGAACTCAGTTTATTGAGTTATCTTGCCCATTTGTAGCTCGCGGGCTACAATGTGCACATGCGCTATCACATCGTTTCCACCGATGACTTCAATCACTGGTTGACTCGCATTCGCGATCGCCAAGCCGCGAGGGCTATCGCTCAGAGACTGGACCGGGCCGCCGCTGGCAATCTTGGAGACGTTAAGCCTGTGGGACAGGGTGTAAGCGAAATGAGAATTTTCGCAGGCCCCGGCTACCGGCTGTACTTTACGATCCGTGATGGCGAACTGATTATCTTGTTGTGCGGCGGTAACAAATCCAGTCAGTCACGCGACATTGCCCGTGCGCAACGGATATTGAACGAATTGGAGGCTTGACCCATGTCCAAACTGACAGAATACAATCCTTTTGATCACCTGCTGGCCGAGGACGAGCTGTCTCAGTACCTGACCGACGCCTACGAAGATGATGATCCTGCCGTGTTTGTTGTGGCGTTGGGTCATGCCATCAAACACAAGGGAGTCGCGCAGGTTGCCCAAGCGGCTGGGCTCAACCGCGAAAGCCTGTACAAAGTGATCAATGGCCAGGTGCAACCTAAGTGGGACACAATCCACCGGCTGATGCACGCGTTGGGTGTGCATTTGTCAGTAGCCGCTTGAGTAGCAGGTCATCGTTGTTGGCATGAAGGTCTATTCCGCAAAACAGTGTCATTGTCGTTTCCTGGTCAGGTGGTCGTCGGCGGTCTCAAACCAACGAGTACCACCGAATTCAGGAGGCGGCTAGAGGATTATTGGAGGGAATGCTTTTAATTCCCCACGCCCCCTTTTCCTCCTATACAGTCACCACTCATAGCGGAACGTGGTGGCGAAGCCGTGATGGTCGTCACTCCCGGCGGCCTCGCCGGTGTAGGCGATATGCAGACGGGCGCGGTCCGCAAGTTGCACCGTCAGTCCGGCGCCTACACGGGCGCGGTTGCGGTCGAGCTCCGGCCCGTCGATGCGAAAGGCCGACGCCGGAGCGGCGGCGAAGCCGGCATCGATGGCGGCATTATCGTCCAGGTATTCGTGCACCCAGGCGGCCTCGACGGCCGACGTGATTTTTGTCCCGCGCACGGTTTTGAAGGTCTGGTGCAATCGCACGCCCACCACTGAGCGCAGCGAGTCCTGGTGCTCGGTATCGAGCGTGAGGTTGGCCCCGCCCGCGCCCTGCTCGGTGAAGCCCTCGCGCCGCAGATGAGTGTAGTCCAGCCCCAGGAAGGGTGTCAGCGTGGCGCGGCCGGCGAGGTCGAACGCCTTGCCGCCCTCGGCTGTCGCGGTGGCGGTCCAGCCGGCGTAATCGGCCTTGGCGGTGTTATTGAAACCGCCGAAGGCCACGCGCCGGTTCGCGTCCGTATCGTGATAGCCGACGCCGGCCGAGCCTTTGAGGTAATTGCCGGCGTTTGCCCAACCGCCATAGAGCGCCCCCTGATAGCTGTCCACGTCGAGTTTGCCCCCGGCGGTGTCGGCATCGGTGCGGGTGTAGCCGAAGGCGGCGCCGACGGTCAGGTCGTCCCGCAGTTCCAGGTCGGCCCCGACCGCCACGCCGCTGTCGTGGTAATCGGCGCCGCTGGCGTTGGCAGTGTCGTCGATATCACCGAAGCCACCAAAGCCCCGCAGCCACCAGTCGCGCCCAGGGGCCAGCGCGTCGCCCGCATTGAGGCCGCTCGTGCCGGCATCGCTGACCATGCCGCCATCATTAGCAGCGAATATGAGGTTGCCGCGATCGGCCAGGGTCAACGGGTTCCCGCCCAGGCGCCCGGACAACAGCCTCTGGAACTGCTGGCTGGCCCGGATAGCCAGGGTCTGCGCGTGGCTGTGTTGCACGCCGGAGAGGCTGTCGAAGGCGCCGGGCAGGGCCGCGGCGGACAACAGATTCAAGGCGCCAATCAGGTCGGCGGCCTGGCCGGAGGTGGCAAAGGTATCGAGGCTGGCCGCTACCTGCCCCTGATTGGGTGTGAGCGCCCCCCCTGCGGAGGTGACAAAGCTCTGCTGGGCGAGCTCGATCAGGATGTCAAACGTCGTCGGGTCTATAACAGGAGTAGCGAGCAGGGCCGCGCCCAGGTTATCGGTGATGGTGGCGAAGCCGGTCGTGGCGTCGCCGTTGAGCACGAAGTCGCCGGCGTTGATCAGGTTGAAGCGGTCGCCGTCTACCGGGACGAAGCCGAAGTTCAGGTCCAGCGTGCCGTCAAGCGTCGCGGTGTTGGTGACGTTGATCTGGTCGTGCCCGGTGCCCGGGGTCGGCCCGTCGATCTCCATCTGCGTGACCGAACCGGCGTTGAGCGTCAGGCTGTTTACGGCGAGGATGCCGGGGGAGTTGCCCGGCGCCAGCGTGCCGCCGGTGTTGACGGTCACGTCGCCCAGGGTGCCGCTACCGCCGAGCGTGCCGCCGGTGTTCATGGTGATGGTCGAGTTGGCGATGGCGCCGTTCACCAGCAGGGTGCCGCCGGAAACGGTGGTCGTGCCCGTGAAACTGGATGAGTTGCCCGATTGGGTCGTCTCGCCTGCGAGATGATCGATCGTGCCGTTGCCGGAAATGGCGGATGAGAACGTGTAGCCGCTATTGGTGTGGTTGAAGACGATCTTGCCCGTGCCGGCGCCGAACACTACGCTCGGGCTATTGAGCGTGCCCGCCGCGACCGCCGCATCCCCCGATGCCGCGCCGACGTTCAGTGTGCCGGTGGAACCGGCACCAGTTCTGGCGATGTCAGTGACGTTAGGGGTAGTGACAGTGGCGCCATCTGCGATGGTCAATTCGCCGTTTCCGTTAGAGCCGATAAGGAGGGGCGCCCCACCGGTAAGCGTTACGGTGGACCCCGCGCCGGTGACGGTGACGGTTCCGTTTGCGCCCGTTTGCGGTCCGATATAGATGTAATCGCCCGCGACAACGCCGCCGCCCTCAATCGTGAGTGTGCCGGTGCCATAATTGCCGACCCAAAAGCCGTAGGTCGTGGAGGTCAGATTGGAGTCGTTACCGGTGACGGTCACGTCGCCGCTCGATCCTGTTGCATGGCCGACCGACGTGTGCGCGCTGTTGACGGTGCCGCCATTGGAAATGGTCAATGTTCCTGTGCCAGTTTTGCCGACATAGAGAAAGTAGGGAGAGGCACCACCAATATTCCACGGACTCGTCTGCGTGCCGCCACCGGTGCCGATCACCGTCTCGGTGGTACCGCCGTCGATGTCCACGTCGGCCCAGACCGGGGTTGCGCCGCATAGCAATACAGCGAGGAGTAATGCAGATTTTTGCAAATGGCTTGAAGCTGAAGAGGTGACGGTGTTTTTGCGCTTGCCAAGCCCCTTGGTCAATTCACCCACAACCATCCATGTCTGACGACTGACACTCCAGACAACCCTGTAGATTCGATTCATGCTTTGCCACCGCAAATCTGCTAAACAAAGCGCTCTACGGTAGCACTCCGGCTTTTTTATTCATGCCGTCCATTTGGACGGGGTGGCGGATTTTTGTTGCATAGAACCTCGGTAAGGTGTCGGAGTCAAACCAGGCTCGGTTGGGTGAGCTGATCGCACGGCGGGTGGCTGGTTTGACTCCGACACCTAGGGGTTGATGCTCTAACCAATTAGTTTAGTGGAAGGCGTCAAAGCGATAATTCGCTGATAAAGCTGGTTGGCGGCCACCGGTTTGTGTAGCAGGGGTATGCCGCTGGCCTCAGCCTCGCGTATTCGCGCGGGAGCGGTGTCGCCGGTGATGAGGATAGCCGGCAGGTTTCGCCCCAGCCGGTCGCGCAACTGCTTAATTACGTCTGCGCCTGTTTTCTGCTCACGCAGGCGGTAGTCGCTGATGACAAGATCCGGCTGCCAGGTTTCTGTCAGATGCAAGGCGTGCGCAAGTGAGTCGGCGGCTTTGCTGTCACAGTCCCACGCGCTGAGTAATTGCTGCATGCCAGCCAGTACGGCTTCATCATCGTCAATGACCAGCACACTCAAACCCAGCCGCCTTGATTGAATGGGCTGTTGGTCAACACTTTCAATGACAACCGGTTTGTCCGTCAGCGGCAAGGCCAGCCGGAAAACACTGCCAAGCCCCAGTCTGGACGCCAGCGATAACGGGTGTTCAAGCACTTGCGCCAGGCCATCGGTAATGGCCAACCCCAGCCCCTTGCGCCGGTCCCGTTCGCTGTTGCCGACCTGATAGAACTCCTGAAAGATATCGCGTTGTTGCTCGGGCGCCATGCCGATACCGGTATCCCAAACTTCGAGTAGCACCTTGTCGTTTCGTTTGCGGCAGCCGATCAAGATGCCGCCTTGTTCGGTATAACGGATCGCGTTCGCTATCAGGTTGCGCAACATCAGTTCAACCAGCACCGGGTCGGATTCCACTGCCAGCATCGTTTCACGGCAGCGATATACCAACCCTTTACGATCGGCCTGTGGCCCGAATTCGATTTCCAGTTTAGTCAGCAGGGGGTGCAGATGAAAAACACGTTGTTGCGGTTCGACCACACCGGCTTCGATACGCGAAATGTCCAGCAAAGCGTCGAGCATCTCGGTGGACGCCCGCCAGGAACCCCGAATCCTGTTCAGCAGATCTTGCTGGGTGCCAGCCAAGCCGCTTCGAACGAGTACATCCATAAACAGCCCTTGGGCATGAACCGGTTGGCGCAGGTCATGGCTGGCCGCTGCCAGAAAGCGGGACTTGTCTTGATTTGCTTGCTCGGCCTCACGATAGGCGGCCAGTGTCGATGCCTTTTCCTGTTTCAGCCGCTCAACCAGATCACTATTTTCAAAACGTAAAATGATTGTTGATCGAGTTGTTTTTGCGCCATTACTTGCCATGCCAAGTAAACTGACCAGATACAATGCGCCCACTATAGCGAGAGCGGTGTAGGCCGTTTCGCCGACCATGAGTAACACCCAGATCAGGCCCGCCATTTCAAAAAGAACAAATGCCGCGTAGGCAGAAAACACAGGCGCCAGAGTCGCCATCGCGTTAGCTGCCACCCCGGTAATCACAGTAACAACCAGAATACTGCTGGCCGCATCTGCAGGGGCAAATGCCGCTAAAGGCAGTCCTCCCCAGCAGGCGCCGGACACGATATTGACAATGATCAGTCGCTTCAACACATGCCGGGCATTTTCCGGGGGAATATTTGTCGCTAACTGTTTTCGGGCTTCATAGATATAGGCAAAACCGGATAAGAGCGTGGCTGCGCACCAGATTATGAGTGCCTGTAGATTACTCTGATCGGAAAGTGCCCACACCATCAGTACGGCCACCAAGGGAGGAGGGGCTGCCGAATTGATGATATGCCTGAAAGAGAGTTTGAGTTGTTCCGAAAGTATGCGTGACTCAGAAAGTTGCATTATAGAATCAGGCCCTTGCTACAGGCCAAAAAAATCGCCTCAGAGCGGCAACTGGCATCCAGTATTTCCAATAAAGCCTGCACATGCCAACGAACCGTGTTTTCCGAAAGATCCAATTTGCGGGCAATCACTTTATTGGGATGCCCCCGGCACAATAGTTCAAGCACATCACATTGATGAGGCGTCAGGCGCGGCCTTTCTTTCCGGGTTGTGGTTTTTTGTTTTTCAGATATATCGGAAGCTTGCCCACCCCGTATCTGCTCAATAATCCTGACGATGTTGGCTGAAGGTTCTGTTTTGGAAATAAAAGCGGCAGCACCTTGCTCGTAAGCCAATTCGACATTACTGGTAGCATGCAGAGCCGATACGACGATAATCGCAGACCCGGGCCAGCGCTGTTTGAGTGAAGCCATCGCCTCGAGACCGTTCAGACCCGGCAGCTGGATATCGAGCAGAATCAAGTCGGGCGCCGCAGACATGTCAAATGTTTCCGCCAACGACTCGGCCTCGGAAACCGCCATCTGCGTCATTTCCATTTCCAGGATCATCCGTAATCCTGTACGAAACATGGCATGGTCATCGATAAGGAGAATATGGAATGGCTGCACGGGGCTAATTGGATACATCCTGCGGACTTCGTTAAGGACTATGCCAGTAACCATCATGGCTGTCCAGCGCGACGCAGATCGGCGTGTTTCTGATCAATCTCAAGCCGTTCTCCGAGATTACAAAGGTCTACAACAAGTGGTGCGAGAGCTGGCTGGTGTTGGCTGCGTTCTGCGCGGTCTGGATTTTAAACATTTATGGGTGTTACCGATTTGGTACAGTCACCACTCATAGCGGAACGTGGTGGCGAAGCCGTGATGGTCGTCACTGCCGGCGGCGGTGCCACTGATTGTCGAGCGGCTGCGCAAGCTCTCCCCCTACTGGAATGGCGATGCGCCGGCCGACGAACCCGGGCAGGAATTTGCACCAACATACGCCTGATAACAAAGATCGTGCACCCGAATGTGACCGGGTAACACGGCGGTTGACCCGAACCCCATCTTTTGCCGCAACCCCGTTGCGGCATTTTTTTGTGTGCGCCAGGCATGGCCGGGAGCGGCTTTGGAGCGGGCAGGCACAGGGGCCTGCCCCTACGGTGGGTCGCACAGAATCCGGCGCACGGGTCAATGAACGGAAGGCCGGGATGGTCGTAGGGGCAACCCCCCTGGTGGAAAGCGCCCTTGTCCGGTTTGCGACAATCGCCCCAAACCCTACATAAATTGCTGTTTCAGACAAAACTATCTTGTTGAAAAAGTGGGGGTATTTCGTCTGGCACACTGTTTGCACTAGCTCCTGGTAGAGGAGAGATCCATGCATACACAGACAGCGAAGATCACGATCAACGACACCACCCTGCGGGATGGCGAGCAGTCTGCCGGCGTTGCCTTCACCCTGGAGGAGAAACTGGCCATCGCCTGTGCATTGGATGAACTGGGCGTGCCCGAACTTGAGGTGGGCATTCCGGCCATGGGGCATGAGGAGCGCGATTCCATCCGCGCGGTCGCCGAGGTGGTGCTGCATGCGCAGCTGATGGTGTGGTGCCGGATGCACAGCCAGGACATCGCCGAGTGCCGTGACCTGGGGGTGCGGCGGGTCGATCTCTCCATCCCGGTCTCCGATCAACAGATCTACCACAAGCTTGGGCGCAGTCGAGCATGGCTGCTGCAGCAGATCGTCCGTTGCACCGGCGAGGCGCAGGAGCTGGGCCTGGAAGTATGCGTCGGTGGTGAGGACGCCTCGCGTGCCGATCCCGAGTTCCTCTGGCAGGTGGTGGAGGTGGCCGAGCAGGCCGGCGCGGCCCGGTTCCGCTTTGCCGATACCCTGGGCATCATGGAGCCGTTCCAGGTGTGCGAAACCATGGCCGATCTGCGGCGCATCTGCGACCTGGAGATCGAGATGCATGCCCATGATGATATCGGTCTGGCCACGGCCAATACCCTGGCGGCGATCCGCGGCGGGGCGACGCATGTCAACACCACGGTGCACGGCCTGGGCGAGCGGGCCGGCAATGCCCCCCTGGAAGAGGTGGTGATGGGGTTGCGACGCTTTTACGCGCAGGGCCAGGAGATCGACATGGCGCACTTTTCCGCCGTCTCGCAACTGGTGGAGCTGGCCTCCGGGCGCAGTGTCGGCTGGCACAAGAGCCTGGTAGGGGCCGGTGTCTTCACCCACGAGGCGGGTATCCATGTGGATGGCCTGATCAAGGACCGGCGCAACTACCAGGGGATCGATCCGGCCGAACTGGGGCGCGAGCACCAGATTGTGCTGGGCAAGCACTCCGGCAGCCACGCGGTGATCCAGGCCTACGCCGATATGAGCATCCACCTGACCCGCCAGCAGGCGGAGTCCCTGCTGCTGCTGGTCAGGCGCTACACCGTCCTGCACAAGCGGCCACCGGCGGATCAGGAACTGCGCCAGTTCTATTTCGACGTCAATCAGGCCCACAAGGAGCGGCGGCCACAATGAACAGCAGCGAACTGATCAACCCGGCGATGCCGTGGACGCGCGGAGACTCGGTCTGGCGCAGCATCGGCGAGGATATCGCCTGCGTCTTTGAACGCGACCCGGCGGCCCGCACCCGCCTGGAGATCATCACCACCTATCCGGGGGTGCACGCCATCATGCTCTACCGCATCGCCCATCGCCTGTGGCGGCGCGGCTGGCGCTACCTGCCGCGGCTGATCAGCTACGTGGGGCGCATCTGGACCGGTGTCGATATCCATCCGGGCGCCACCATCGGCCGGCGGTTCTTTATCGATCACGGGGCCGGCGTGGTGATCGGCGAGACCGCCGAGGTGGGGGACGATGTGACCCTCTATCACGGGGTCACCCTGGGGGGTGTCTCCTGGAGCCGGGGCAAGCGTCACCCCACCCTGGGCGACCAGGTGGTGGTCGGTGCGGGGGCCAAGATTCTCGGGCCCATCCATATCGGCCGCCAGGCGCGCGTCGGCGCCAACTCGGTGGTGATCGCCTCGGTACCGGAGGGGCGGACGGTGGTCGGTATTCCCGGCAAGGTGGTCGGCCCGAAGCGGGTGGCCCCCAGCCGGGGCATCGATCTGGATCACCATATCATTCCCGATCCGGTGGCCGATGCCGTCAACTGCCTGTTGGAGCGCATCGGCCGCCTGGAGCGGCAGGTGGGCATGCATGATGCCCTGCTGGCGGATGCCCGGCCGGCACAGGGGTGTGACGAGTGTGATGCGAACCAGGTCTGCGAAACGGCGGGCGAGGGCAAAAGGAGATGATTATGGATATGCAGGATTTTGAAGCCGGGGACCTCTACTTCGACGAGCCGCTTACGGATGAGGCGAGCCGGTGTCTGGATTGCGCCGCCGAACAGTATGCCGAGGGCCGCGCCGAGCGGTCGCTGATGCGGGCCTACTTTCTGGAGCCGGAACACCCGATGGTGCTGGTGGCGCTGTACCGTTATTTCTATTACCAGCACCGTCTGGAAGAGGCCCTGATGGTGGCCGAGCGGGTGCTGGCGGTGTTCGCGAAACGGCTCGAACTGCCGGACAACTGGCGTGAGATCACCGAGCTGCGCATCGGCAGCGGGGTGATGATCTCCATGGCCCTGATTCGCTTTTACATGCTGGCGCTGAAGGGGGCCGGTTATCTGGAGTTCCGGCTGGGCCGCTACGACTCGGCCATCGAGCGTCTGGAGAAGGTGGCGGAACTGGACAGCCGGGACCGCCTGGGTGCCAAAAGCCTGCTCAGCATCGCGCGTGATGCACTGGGGAGACGGGCGCCCCGGACCCACCTGAGTGCGACCTGACGGCATATTGAATTTCAATCGGGAGATAGAAGATGAGTGACAGCGAATTTGATCTGGACCTGGAAGAGCTCAGCAGTGCGGAGGAGTTTCTGGAGTACTTGGGTGTGGCTTACGACCCGGCGGTGGTACAGGTCAACCGGCTGCACATTCTGCAGCGCTTTCACGACTACCTCGATGACCTGGATGAGATGCCCGAGAGCGAGGTGGCGCGCCGCGCCCTTTACGCCGGCCTGCTCGACAGCGCCTATAACGATTTTGTCGCCTCGGACGCCCGCACCGAAAAGGTGTTCAAGGTCTTTCGTATGCAAGAACCGTTCAGCGTGGAGGTGCCGCTGAGCGAACTGTTTAAACAGGGAGCCGCGCATGCGACCAAGATTTGAATATGGCGAGGCGGTGCGGGTGATCCGCAACGTGCGCAATGACGGCACCTATCCCGGCGAGCCGACCGGCCGCCTGTTGGTGCGCCGTGGCAGTGTCGGTTATGTGCGTGATGTCGGTACCTTCCTGCAGGATCAGATCATCTACTCGGTGGATTTCATCGACAGTCAATGCATGGTGGGTTGCCGGGAGCCGGAGTTGCAGCTGGCCAGCGATCCCTGGGTGCCGACCCGTTTCGAATTCAGGGACAAGGTCACGCCGCGCATGCCGCTGGCCATTCAGGGTGAGGTGATTGCCCGCCCCGGTGATTGCGGCGAAGTGGAAAAGGTCCTGCGCGAGCAGGAGAACGGCCCGGCCTATCATGTCCGTTTCAGTGGCCGCACCCTGCAGGTTCCGGAGTGTGCGCTCGACTTTCCGCCGGGCGAACCCGAGGAGGCCTGATGAGCGGTTCCGACAGGCAACCCGATAGCGGCTCCGAGTTCAGCTACCATCTGCTGCGCAACGCCTTGCACGGTTTCGGCAGGAACCTGGCGCAACTGGCGCCGGAGGAGTATCGCCAGGTGCATGACCAGGCGGCCAGGAGCTTTGACCTGGAGTCACGGGTGCTGGCGGCGGACGAGGCCCGGGGACTGGTTATTTCCGAGGCGCAGCTGGACGCCTCGCTGGAGCAGTTGTTGTCGCGCTATGCCAGCCGGGAGGAGTATCTCCAGGACCTGGGGGTCAATGGCCTGGACGAGGCCGGATTGCGTCGCGCCCTGCATCGCGAGCTGCTGTTCGACGCAACTCTGCAACGGGTCGCCGCCGCCAGCCCCGGGGTCAGCGACATCGATGTCGGCCTGTTCTACGAGATGCATCGGGAACGCTTCGAGGCTCCGGAACAGCGGGTGGCACGGCATATCCTGATCACCGTGAATCCCGACTTCCCGGAAAATACCCGCGCCGCGGCCTGCGCCCGGATGGAGCAGCTGGTCGAGAAGTTGTCCGGGCGGGTGAACCGGTTCCACGATTTCGCCAAGCGCTACTCCGAGTGCCCGACCGCCATGCAGGGGGGCGCGCTGGGTGATGTCAGGCCGGGGCAGCTCTATGCCGAACTGGACGCCATGCTGTTCAGTATGCAGGCGCGGGAGATCAGCCCGATTATCGAGACGGAGATGGGTCTTCATATCCTGCTGTGTGAAAAGATCAAGCCGGGCAAGCGTATGCCGCTGGCCCGGGCGCAGGCGCGGATTCGCCAGCTGCTCCAGGAGCGCCAGCGGCGCAACCGTCAGAAGGCGTGGCTGGCCGCCCTGCCGGAGCGGGACCCTGCCCCCTTGAGCGAAACGCCCGCGCCGAGGCCGCTATCCGGGGACCGGTATGCCCGGTCATGAGTCAAATTCAACCATGCCCGGTAACTACGCATGGGTGATTGGCCTGCCTTGCCGGCCTCACATGATGGCTTGTCTCCTCGAATCCGGCCCCATTTTCAGCGCCTGCCCAAACTCGCTTCGCTCAAACAAGGGCAGGCTTGAATCTGAAAAAAGGGCCGGATTCGAGGCGCCATCAAGATCGGCCAACAAGGCAGGCCAATCGCTTACTGACCGGGTGAGTAGTTACCTGCCCGCATTCAAACATGGCAGCGTCACTGCTGCCCGGAGAGGTGAAGCCCGTGAGCCAGCTAAAAGCGCACTGTTCATTCTGTGGTCAGGAACAGAGTCCGGACCTTCCGCTGATCGCCGGTGAAGAGGGGCACATCTGCGAGGAGTGCGTCCGCCTGGCCTCCCAGGTGGTCGGCAGCTGGGGACGCAAGCGGGCGGCCGCCAAGCCGTTGCAGAACCTGCTCAAGCCGGTCGAACTCAAGGCGCAACTGGATCGCTATATCATCGGTCAGGATCTGGCCAAGGAGACCCTGGCGGTCGCGGTCTATAACCATTTCAAACGGCTGAGCATGGAGCAGGCGGGCCCGAAGATGCCGGTCTGCAATCCGGATGTGGAGATCGAAAAATCCAACATCCTGCTGCTCGGCCCCTCCGGCACCGGCAAGACCCTGCTGGCCAGTACCCTGGCGCGTATCGTCGGCGTCCCCATCGTGATTGCCGATGCCACCACCCTGACCCAGGCGGGCTATGTGGGGGATGACGTGGAGAGTATCCTGGCGCGCCTGGTGGACAGCGCCGAGGGTAACCTGGAGCTGGCGGAGTGGGGGATCGTCTACATCGACGAGATCGACAAGCTGGCGCGCGCCGGCGAGTCATCCCACGGTACCCGCGACGTCTCCGGCGAGGGGGTACAGCAGGCGTTGCTGAAACTGGTGGAAGGCGCCCGGGTCAAGCTGAGTGCCAAGGGTGCGAAGGGGCAGGGGGGCGATCTGCTGCTGGATACCCGCCATATCCTGTTCATCGCCGGCGGCGCCTTTGCCGGGATGGAGGGCTTGCTGGAGAAACGCCTGGGCAGCGGTGGCGGGGGGATCGGTTTCCATGCCGAACCCGCGGCCGCCGGCGCGGATTATGACCCGGCGTGCCTGTTCGAGCAGGTACAGCCGGACGATCTGCGCCATTTCGGCCTGATCCCCGAGTTCATCGGCCGCTTTCCCGTCATCACCGCACTGCACGACCTGGATGAGGCGGCGCTGTTGCGGATTCTCACCGAACCGCGCAACGCCCTGATCCGCCAGTACCAGCGGCTGTTCGAGTACGAGGGGGTCGCGCTGGAGTTTTCCCCGGAAGCGTTGCGCCTGATCGCCCGCCAGGCGATCGAACGCGGCACCGGGGCGCGCGGACTGCGGGCCGTCCTGGAGGGGCTGTTGCGCAGGATCATGTATGAGATTCCGTCGATCCAGGGCGTCACCGGGTGCCTGGTGGATGAACAGGTGGTGCTGGGAACCGAGGAGCCCACCCTTGTCGCGGATGCGGATATCCCCCGGGAGCTGGTCGGGGAAGCCGCGGGGCGCTGATCCCGGGTGGTTTCTTCCCAAGGATGGCGGGGCGTGGCGATCCGCGCTCCGTTTGCCGCCCGTACCGCCGACCGCCGTTCTGTCCAGACCGCCGGCTCTATTCCATCCGCTGCGCAATCGGCGTATAAGGGCGCCATGAAAATTCCTAAAAGAATCCAGCCCTTGGTCGACGACGGCCTGGTGGATGAGGTGATCCGCCCGCTGATGAGCGGCAAGGAGGCCGCCGTCTATGTGGTGCGATGCGGTGGCGAAACCCGTTGTGCCAAGGTATACAAGGAGGCGGACAAACGCAGCTTCAAGCAGGCGGCGCAATACCAGGAGGGCCGCAAGGTGCGCAATAGCCGCCGCGCCCGGGCGATGGAGAAGGGCTCCCGGTTCGGCCGCGATGAACAAGAGCGGATCTGGCAGAGTGCCGAGGTGGATGCGCTCTACTGCCTGGCGCGTGCCGGGGTACGTGTCCCGCAACCCTTTGGCTGCTTTGACGGCGTCCTGCTGATGGAACTGATAACCGATCACAAGGGGCAGGTGGCGCCGCGCCTGAACGATCTGTCGATGTCCGCGGAGCAGGCACGGGAGGGCCATGCGATCATCATGCGCTTCGTGGTGCGCATGCTCTGTGCCGGACTGGTACACGGTGACCTGTCCGAATTCAATGTCCTGGTGGATGCGTCCGGTCCGGTGATTATCGACCTTCCGCAGGCGGTGAACGCGGCGGCCAACAACAACGCCCAGGCGATGCTGGAACGGGATGTAAACAGCATCACCGGCTACTATGCCCAGTATGCCCCAGACTTGCTGGAGAGCCAGTACGCCAAAGAGATCTGGGCACTGTACGAAAATGGCCGGTTACACCCGGAGGTGCCGCTCACCGGCCGCTTCGAGGCGTCCGAGCAGGTCGCCGATGTGGTTGCCGTACTGGATGAAATCAACGCGGCACGGGTCGAGGAGCAATCCCGCCGGGAACGCCTGCGCGAGGCGGGTTGATTACGACTCCCGGATCGCGGATGCGTAGCCGGTCGGGCGAGCTTGTAGCACCGTAACCCAATAAAATCCGAGTTAGTAGGGTGGGTTAGCGGCGCATAGGCACCCCACTTCCAGACCACGACAATACCCGGGCGCCGCGTAACCCACCGTTTTCTCAACCCGCCGCGACCGCCACAAAAACAGGTCATAAGACCTGATTGAAGCGCCCCCCTGTGGCATATCACACGATCAAAAACTCTATATTTATCTAATTGATGGTTATCAGAAACGATTGACGGTTATCAATGTTCAGCGGTTTCGCCAGCCGGTAGATTAACCCTCTACCTGTGTTGATGCGGCCACCGAACCTCCCTCTATGCGTAAGTCAGATCCTCTCCTGTCGCTCCTCGCCCTGTTGGCGGGGCTGTTCCTGTGGACGCTGGCCGGCAGCACGCGCTCCCCGCAGGCGGCGGCGGAGCGGCTCGACCCTGTCCGCAGGCTGGTGAGCGAGCTGGGCCTGAGTGATCCGGCGCTGTTTACCGAGGCCCGCTACACCCGGCACCTCTCCCAGGCTGATCTGCACTCGGCCTTCCAGGATCATCCGATGGCGCTGGAACACTTCCCCAGCGGATCGCTGCTGGCACCGCCACGCCCGGCGACTCACGGGAGGGGCGAGTGATGGGATGGCTGCGGCACCAGCGCTACCTGCTGGATTTCATCATCGCCTCGCTGCTGCGGCGCAAGGGCAAGAACCTGGGCCTGCTGCTGGTCTACAGCCTGATCGTCTTCATGCTCGCCTCGGTGATGCTGTTCACGCATGCCCTGAAGCGGGAGATGGGGCAGGTGCTGCAGGCGTCGCCGGAGATCATCCTGCAGCGCATCGAGGCCGGCCGCCATGCCCTGATCCCGGCGGATTATCTGCGAAAGATCGGGCGCCTGCGCGGGGTGACCGCCCGCAAGGGGCGGCTGTGGGGCTATTTCTACGACCCGGCGGTGCGGGCCAACTACACCCTGATGGTGGCGCCGGAGCGGCGGCTGGCGGATAGCGAGGTGATCATCGGCAGCGCCATCGCCCGCACCCGGGGCATCGGCCCGGGGGACTACCTCACCTTCCGCGCCCACGACGGGGAGGCCTACAGTTTCCGGGTCAGGGAGCTGCTGGCGAGCGATACGGAGCTGTTCAGCGCCGACCTGGTGCTGATGTCGGAACGTGCCTTCCGGGTCAGCCAGGGCGTGGCCGAGGGCTGGTACACCGATATCGTGCTGTCGGTGAGCAACCCCCTGGAGCTGGCGAAGATCGCCGAGAAGCTCACCCTGCGCCTGCCGGACACCCGGCCGATCCTGCGCGAGGAGATCCTGCGCACCTACGACTCCATCTTCTCCTGGCGCCAGGGGATCCTGTTCGTGCTGCTGCTGGGCGCGATCCTGGCGTTTGTCATCTTCGCCTGGGACAAGGCCTCGGGCCTGAGCGCGGAGGAGCGACGCGAGATCGGCATCCTCAAGGCGGTCGGCTGGGAGACCGGCGATGTGCTGCGGATGAAGTTCTGGGAGGGTGCCATCCTCTCCCTGATGGCGTTCCTGCTCGGCTACCTGCTGGCCTATCTGCATGTGTTCCACGCCTCCGCCAGCCTGTTCGAACCGGTGCTGAAGGGCTGGGCGGTGCTCTACCCCGCCTTCCGCCTCACCCCGGTGATCGATGGACTGCAGGTCGCCACGCTGTTTTTCTTCAGCGTGTTTCCCTACGTGGTGGCCACCATCATTCCGATCTGGCAGGTGTCGGTGACCGATCCCGACGCGGTGATGAGGTAGGCCCATGCGCATCGTCCTGGAGAATGTACACAAGGTGTTCAACCAGGGGCGCCCCAACGCCCACGAGGCGATCCGCGGCGTCTCCCTGAGCATCGAGCCGAACCGGGTCACCTGTCTCAAGGGGGCCAGCGGATCGGGCAAGAGCACCCTGCTCTCCATGATCGGCTGCCTGTCGCGGCCCACCGCGGGACGTATTCACCTGGGCGAGCGCCTGCTCTCCGGCCTGCCGGAGCGCTTTCTCACCGATATCCGCCGTCACACCTTCGGCTTCATCTTCCAGCAGTTCAACCTGATCAGCGGCCTGAGCGTGCTGGAGAACATCATGCTGCCGGCCTATCCCCTGGCGCCCGACCACCGGCAACTCACCGCCACGGCGAGCGCGCTGCTGGACCGCTTCGGCCTGGCGCACAAGGCGCGCAACCCGGTGCAGTGGCTGTCCGGCGGCGAGGCACAGCGGGTCGCCATCTGCCGCGCCCTGATCAACGATCCGCGGATCCTGATCGCCGACGAGCCGACCGCCAACCTTGACACCCGGCTCTCCCGCGACTTCATGGAACAGATCCGCCGGCTGCGCGAGTCCGGCCGGACGGTGCTGATCACCAGCCACGACCCGGTGGTGTTCGACTCACCGGTGGTGGAGCGGGTGATCGAGCTGTGCGACGGTCAGGTGGTGGGAGGCTGACCATGCTGCTCAACCCGGCAACCATGGTGCTGATCCTGGTCTCCGGCGTGGTGCTGTCGATGCTGCTGCTCGCCGCCGGTTTCGCCATTCAGCTGCTGCGCCACTGGGATATCAGCAGCGGCAGCGAACGGCAACTCCGGCTGGAGCGGCGCACCTACCTGATCTCCACCCTGTTGGCCTGGGCGTTCGCCGCCGAGCTGGTGTCGCTGCTGCTGTTCGTCTACAACGCCGAGGCGATGTCGGGTCAGTTCGTCGGTGCCATGTGCGCCACCGGGGTGCTGAACGTCAATGCCTGGGGTTGGCCGACGCTGCTGCTGAAGATCGCCATTTTCTTCAGCGGCGCCAGCTGGCTGATCCTGAACGCGCTGGACAACCGCGGCTATGACTACCCGCTGGTCCGCCTCAAGTATCGCCTGCTGTTGCTTATCGTACCCCTTGTGGCAGTGGAGACTGGGCTGCAGCTGCGTTATTTCCTGGAACTGCGCCCGGATGTCATCACCTCCTGTTGCGGCTCGCTGTTCTCCGCCAATGCCCGGGGCGTGGCCGGGGAGGTGGCCGCGCTCTCCCCGGCGCTGGCGGTGTGGGGCCTGGCGCTGTCCGGGGTGCTGGTGCTCGCCGCCGGCCTGCGCTTCCAGCGCACCCGCCGCGGCGGTCCGCTGTTCGGCCTGCTGGCGCTGCTGGCGTTCGGCATCGCCCTGGCGGCCATCGTGTCGGTGATCTCCCCCTACATCTACGCCCACCCCGAGCATCACTGCCCGTTCTGCATCCTCAAGTCCGGGCACGGCTTTGCCGGCTATCTGCTCTATATCCCGCTGTTCGCCGCCACCGCCTGGGCTCTGGGGGTGGCGGTGGTGGCGCCCTGGCGGCACATCCCCAGCCTGGACGCGGCGGTGGCGGACGGCGCGAGCCGGCTGGTGCGCCGCTCGCTGGGCATGTTCCTGCTGTTCTATCTGGCGGCCGGCTGGTTCGTCTACAGCTCGCCCCTGGTGATGCAGGGGGTGTGGTGGTGACGCGCTGGTTGTCGTGGCTGCTGTTGCCGCTGTTGCTGACCGCCTGTGATGCCACGGACCAACCACTGGCTATCGGACAGGAGGTGCCCGCGGTCGATCTGGTGCGGTTCGCGGGAGGGGGCGTGCAGTTTCCGGTGGCCTATCGGGGGCGCGTGCTGCTGATCCACTTCTGGGCCGACTGGTGTGCGCTCTGCCGGGAGGAGCTGCAGGAATCCGAGCCGCTCTATCGGCGCTACCGAGACCGGGGGCTGGAGGTCCTAGCCATTAATCTGCAGCAGCCCCGTGAAACGGTCCGCGCCTACCTGGCGGGTCTGGATATCAGTTACCCGGTATTGCTCGATAGCGGTGGCGAAATGTCCAGGCGCTACGGCGTCTCGGCGCTGCCGGTTATCTATCTCCTCGACCGGCGTGGCCGATTGCATGCGCGGATGCTGGGTGGCGCGTCCCCGGATCAGCTGGAACGACTCATCAGGAGTCTGATGTAAACGTATCAAGGGCCGGTCCGACCTGCGGTTTGGGTCCGGCGTTGTCAGATAACACCGCAGAGTTAGCGATTGATAGGGAGAGACGTAATGTGTGAAGAGAAGATGCTGGATCGACGTGGCGTGTTGAAACTGCTGGCGGTGGCCGGTCTCGGCAGCCTGGCGGGGCCGGTGGTTGCCGGTCCCGGTGTCGGCGCCATGGTGCCGGGCAAAGGTTGGGTGAAAGCGTCCGGCGAGGCGTGTCAGGGGGACGGCACGCCGCTGCAGTTTATCCCGAAGCGGGCACCGGACGCCGCTCCGCTGGAGAACGAACTGGAGAAGTATCCCGCCTGTCCCTACTGCGGCATGAACCGCACCCAGTGGCAGCACAGCCGCCACCTGGTGCAGTATGACGACGACCTGGTGGACGGCACCTGCTCCATCCACTGCCTGGCCATCAGCCTGTCGCTCAATCTCGATCGCGGTCCCAAGGCGATCTATGCCGCGGATTTTGGTGCGGCCGAAAAAGTCAAACCGTTGGTCAATGTGGATGCGGCGACTTATCTGCTCGGCTCAAAACTCAAGGGCACCATGACTGCGAGTAGCAAGATGGCATTCGCTTCGGCGGAGGCGGCGCGGGCGGCCCAGGCGGAGCAGGGTGGGGAGTTGGCCTCGTTCGACGAAGGGCTGAAGGCGGCCTACCTTGGCATGGCGCAGGATACGTTGATGATCCGCAAGCGCCGGGCAGAGAAGGTCAGGAAGATGATGCAGATGAAAAAGAGTGGCGGCTGAAGCAGTGCGCCCGCGGCGGCCGGTTGTGACCGGCTGCCGCGCCAACCGGTAAGTGGGGAAGTGTCTTGAAGCAGACGTCGAAAATTCTGGTAAGCGTGCTCCTGCTGCTGGGTGTGCCGCCCGTGCTGTCGGGGCCGGTGGAGATAGCGCCGCCCCGGGCGGACGACACCTGCCCGGTGTGCGGCATGTTCGTCGCCAAGTATCCGGCCTGGGTGGCCAGCGTGCGCTATCGCGACGGTCACCTGCACCATTTCGACGGCGCCAAGGACCTGTTCAAGTATCTGCTGGACCTGGCGCGTTGGGCGCCGGGACACCGCAGCGAGGAGATCGACACCATCGGTGTGACCGAGTACTACACCCTGGGCCGCATCGATGCCGGGTCGGCCTGGTACGTGATCGGCTCGGACGTGCTCGGTCCGATGGGGCACGAGCTGATCCCGCTGGAGACGCGGGAGGACGCCGAGGAGTTCCTGCGCGATCACCGCGGGGTTAGGATCCTGCGCCGGGATGAGGTGACGGCGGAGCTGCTGGAGAGGCTCGACCGCGGGGTGTTCGAGTAGGTCTGGCCCGGCAGGGGACGGCGGGCGTGGTCGAATCCGGCCGCGGTGCCGGCTACCGGGGCAGGGCGGCGTAGAGCCCGGTCACCTCGTTCATCTGCAGCAGGATCTTGTCCAGCATGCGCACCGCCAGCCCCGGCACGAACTCGCCCTCGCCCATGCGGTTGCTCAACTTGTACAGGCCCCAGTTCTGTCTCACCTGGTCGAGGATCCGGCCGATCTCCGGGGTGTTCTCGTTGGCATAGCTCAGCTCTTGCAGGGCGTTGTCGAACTGCTCGGTGGCGGCCTGGTAGTCCTGGCGGTAGAGCTCATCGTCGAACTTCCAGCTCATCAGCATGTAGAGGTTGCCCATGCGTTGGCTGAGCATGCGCTGGCGGCCGGCGATATTGACCAGGTGGCCCTGCTGGGTGCCGGACTGGTCGGTCAGGATCAGCACCACCTGGTGGGCGGCCGCCAGCAGCTGTTCGGCATTGGCCCTCAGCTCCTCGGCCTTCTCCCGCTGTACCGGACCGCTGGCGATGGCCTTGACCGGTTTCCAGAGCTGCTCCACCAGGGCGAGTCCACGCTGGGTCTCCGGGTCCTGGCTGAACCCCTTGAGCATGTTGAGCTGCTGTTCGAACAGGATGATCGACCCCTTGAGGTGGCCCTTGGCTACCCGGTAGCGGACATCCTGTCCCATCTGCAGGTAGGACTTGACGATGCGCTGGCTGAGCATACGCTGGCGCCCGGCGATATTGATCGCCTCCGCCAGGTTGATCTGCGTGGCGGCCTGGGCCAGCGGCAGCTGGCACAGCAGGATCAGCAGTCCGTATACCACGGTCCGTACGCCTTTCATGATCATCTATCTGACTCTCCGGATCTGTCGCGAATTAAATTTATATCGCCTTCCCTGCCGACAACGCAAGCCGTGATGGGCTTGCACCATGGGGTGATTGCCGGTTCTGCGTGGTCGGTCACCCTGACAACGCCCCTTAGTTGCCGTACAGGCGGATGCTGCCGATGGCGAAGTCCCCCACCTGGTTGCGGATGGCGAGTTGGCTGAAGGGGTGGCGGAAGGAGTGGTCGCTGACCTGGAGCAGGGGCTGCTCGTCCAGGAGCAGTTCGATCCGGCCGTTGGGGCCGCGGCGCCATTCGATGGCGTGGGTCCGACCGTCGCCTATATTATCCAGTTCCAGGCGTTCGATCACCCGGGTGCGGCCGTTGAGCCGGCTCAGCAGCTCAAGGCTACCGCGCTCGCCCAGCATCAGCACCAGCCGGTAGCCGGTATCACCCAGTTCCCCCTGGTCGAGACTGAACTCGATCTGCCCGGCCTCGCTCGGTGGATTGTGCGCGGATAGCTCGATCTGCAGGTCGAAGACCGGGGGGACCGGCAATGGCAAGCGGATCTCGGCCGGTTGGTGGGGCTGTTCGCGGGATTCCTCGCGGCGCTCTTCCCGGCCTCGGCTGTCGTTGTCGCCACGTAGCGCATCCTGCAGCAGGGCCCCCAGCAACGCCTTGCCCAGGTCCTGCTTCTGTTCCGCTTTTTTCGGTGGTTGCGCCGGGTCGCTGGCCGCCTCACTGCGCGAACGCAGCCCCAGCCGGCTGTCCACCCAGAAGCGGCCGGAGTGCACCTGCCAGCGGGGATTCTGGTCATAGTCGCCGTCCGCGAAGTCCTCGCTCAGCAGTTCATTGCGCCAGGGCCAGTCGTGGCGGCTGACCAGTTCCTCCAGTTCGTTCAGCAGCCAGCGATCGGCCGCCCGCTGCTGGCGGGCCCGCTCGGTCAGTTCGCGCAGCTGGTCGACCAGGCCCTGCAGTTCCTGGTTATCCGACCCGGCGGTGTAGGCCGAGGGTGCGGCGAACAACAGGCTCAGGCAGGCAAAGGTGGCAATAATTCGCATCGGGGACGTTCTCCTTAGTTGTTGATTTTCAGACCGGTTCTGAAAGTACCAAGTCCGGTATCCCGGGTGATCAACCCCT
Source organism: Sedimenticola hydrogenitrophicus (assembly GCF_025175675.1). GTDB lineage: Bacteria > Pseudomonadota > Gammaproteobacteria > Chromatiales > Chromatiaceae > Sedimenticola > Sedimenticola hydrogenitrophicus. The sequence continues at coordinate 32,675 of NZ_JANIOA010000026.1, read as the reverse complement.
TAGCGTCCATAATTCCCCATCCCTGAGCCGTTCGGTGTCATAAGCGGATTTTTCGCAACCGGGAGCGGATTCTTTCAAGCGGATAGCGACGCTCTGCCCGCTTGGTGTTAAAATATCCCATTTTTTCCCGGCGGAGATGGCTGACATGTTCAGTAAAGATATGCAGATCGGTGGTTATGATGACGAGCTCTGGGCGGCGATCCAGGCGGAGGAGACCCGGCAGGAGGAGCATATAGAGCTGATCGCCTCGGAAAATTACACCAGCCCGCGGGTGATGCAGGCCCAGGGCAGCGTGCTGACCAACAAGTATGCCGAAGGCTATCCCGGCAAGCGCTACTACGGTGGCTGCGAGTATGTGGATATCGCCGAGCAGCTGGCCATCGACCGCGCCAAGGCGCTGTTCGGCGCCGACTACGCCAACGTCCAGCCGCACTCCGGTTCCCAGGCCAATGCCGCCGTCTACATGGCCCTGTGTGAGCCGGGCGACACCGTGCTGGGCATGAGCCTGGCCCACGGCGGCCACCTGACCCACGGCGCCAAGCCCAACTTCTCCGGCAAGCTGTACAACGCCGTCCAGTACGGACTCGATGCGGCCACCGGCGAGATCGACTACGCCGAGGTGGAGCGCCTGGCCCGTGAGCACAAGCCGAAAATGATCGTGGCCGGCTTCTCCGCCTACTCGCGGGTGGTCGACTGGCAGCGCTTCCGTGCCATCGCCGATGAGGTGGGCGCCTATCTGTTTGTCGACATGGCCCATGTCGCCGGTCTGATCGCCGCCGGCCTCTACCCGAGTCCGGTGCAGATCGCCGATGTCACCGCCACCACCACTCACAAGACCCTGCGCGGTCCGCGCGGCGGCCTGATCCTGGCCAAGGCCAACCCGGAGATCGAGAAGAAGCTCAACTCGCTGGTCTTCCCCGGCACCCAGGGCGGTCCACTGATGCACGTGATCGCCGCCAAGGCGGTGGCCTTCAAAGAGGCGATGGAGCCGGAGTTCAAGGCCTATCAGCAGCAGGTGATCGACAATGCCCAGGCGATGGCCAGCGTGTTCATCGAACGCGGCTACGACGTGGTCTCCGGCGGCACCAACGACCACCTGTTCCTGGTCAGCTTCATCCAGGCCGGCCTCACCGGCAAGGATGTGGATGCCTGGCTGGGGGAGGCCAATATCACGGTCAACAAGAACGCCGTGCCCAACGATCCGCAGTCGCCCTTCGTCACCAGCGGCATCCGTGTCGGTACCCCGGCTCTGACCACCCGCGGCGTCGGCGAGGCCGAGGCCAGGACCCTGGCGGGCTGGATGTGCGACGTGATCGATGCCCGCGGCGACCAGGCGGCCATCGACCGGGTCAAGGCCCAGGTGCTGGATCTGTGCAAGCGGCATCCGGTCTATCGGTAAGCATGCGCCCGGACCAAGGGTGAACGCTCCGCTGTCATTGTGAAGTGGAGCCGATGGGATGTAGGGTGGGTTAGGCGCGCCCTGCGCAGCGGGTGGCCGGTTGCATTGCACCGTGCGCGCGCCGTAACCCACCGTTTGGCAGGTTGAGATGGATTGAAAAAATGGTGGGTTACGCGGCGCCCGGGTATTGTCGTGGTCTGGAAGTGGGGTGCCTGTGCGTCGCTAACCCACCCTACGCAACCGGGCAAATCTGGGATCAATGGCCCAGGGCCAAGTTTTTCATGCGCTTTCTGGAAAGATCAGGTTAAATCATGCGATGCCCTTTCTGCGGTGCCCAGGATACCAAGGTGGTGGATTCCCGACTGTTCGGGGATGGGGACCAGGTGCGTCGACGGCGCGAATGCGCCATCTGCAAGGAGCGCTTCACCACCTACGAAACGGCGGAACTGACCCTGCCGATGCTGATCAAGCAGGATGGCAGCCGGGTCCCGTTCGATGGCCGCAAGCTCGCCTCCGGCATGTCCCGTGCCCTGGAGAAACGCCCGGTCAGCGCCGAGCAGGTGGAGGAGGCGATCGGCCACATTCGTCGCAAGCTGCTGGCCCATGGCGAGCGCGAGGTGCCATCGCGGCAGATCGGCGAGTGGGTGATGGAGGAGCTGCGGGCCCTGGACCAGGTGGCCTATGTGCGCTTCGCCTCGGTGTATCGCAGTTTCGAGGACGTGAACGCCTTCCGCGAGGAGATCGAACGGCTGGAGAAGCAGCTGCCGCCGGACGTGCGCCGCGATCAGCTGGACCTGCTCAACGGCAACAAAGACGATGACGGCTGAAGACCACTACTACATGGCCCGGGCCATCCGCCTGGCCGAACAGGGTCTTTACACCACCCATCCCAATCCCCGGGTCGGCTGCGTGCTGGTGCGTGACGGCGTGATCGTCGGCGAGGGTTTTCACCACCGCGCCGGCGAACCCCACGCCGAACGCAACGCCCTGGCCGAAGCCGGGGAGCGGGCACGCGGCGCCACTGCCTACGTGACCCTGGAACCCTGCTGTCATCACGGTCGCACCCCGCCCTGTAGCGACGGCCTGATCGAAGCCGGCGTGGTGCGGGTGGTGGTGGCCATGACCGACCCCAATCCACGGGTGGCCGGCCAGGGCATCGCCCAGCTGCAGGCGGCCGGCATCCGGGTCGATCAGGGGGTGATGACGGCCCAGGCGCAGGCCCTCAATCCCGGTTTCATCGCCCGCATGAGTCGCGGTCGGCCCTTTGTGCGCTGCAAGCTGGCGATGAGCCTGGACGGGCGTACCGCCATGGCCAGCGGCGAGAGCAAGTGGATAACCAGCGAGGCGGCGCGGCTGGATGTGCAGCGGCTGCGCGCGCGCAGCGATGCCATCGTCACCGGCATCGGCACGGTACGGGCCGATGACCCCTCGATGAACGTGCGCCTGCGTGCCGCCGAACTGCCGGGGGTGGTCTCGGACGACTACCTGCCGCAGCCGCTGCGGGTGGTGCTGGATCCCGATCTGCAGCTGTCCCCCACTGCGCGGATGCTGAGCCTGCCGGGGCCGACCCTGGTGATCAGCGTGACCGATGATGAGAGCAGAAGGCAGGCGCTGGAGGCGGCTGGGGCCGAGGTGATCCAACTGCCGCGTCGCGGCTTGGGGATCGACCTGGAGCGGCTGATGGAGACGCTGGCCCAGCGCGGCATCAACGAGGTGCTGATCGAATCCGGTCCCACCCTGGCCGGGGCGGCGGTGGCGGCCGGGGTGGTGGACGAACTGACCATCTATGCGGCGCCGATCCTGATGGGCAGCGATGCCCGGGGGCTGCTCAATCTGCCGGCCCTGACCGAAATGAAAGACCGCATCGCCCTGGAGATCGAGGATCTGCGCATGGTCGGGCCCGATCTGCGCATCCGGGTGAAACCCACACGAGCCATCAAGGTGGAGAGCTGATGTTTACAGGCATTATCCAGGCCGTCGGTACCCTGGCCGGTCGCGAACTCCGCGGCGGTGATCTGCGCCTGGCGATTCGCGTTGGCCGGTTGCCCCTGGCCGATGTGCGGCTCGGCGACAGCATCGCCACCAACGGCGTCTGCCTGACGGTGGTCGAACTGACCGGCGACGGTTACCTGGCCGACGTGTCGCGCGAGACCCTGGCGCTGAGCACCCTGTCCGAGCTGGCGGTGGGCAGCCGGGTCAACCTGGAGAAGGCGCTGACCCTGAGCACCCCGCTGGGCGGCCACCTGGTGAGCGGCCACGTGGACGGGGTGGGGACCATCCTGGAGCGGCGCGAAGAGGCGCGCTCGATCCGCTTGCTGGTGGAGGCGCCGCCGGCACTGGCCCGCTATATCGCCCAAAAGGGCTCGATCTGCGTCGACGGCGCCAGCCTCACGGTGAACGCGGTGGATGGCCACCGCTTCGATCTGAATATCGTCCCCCACACCCGGCAGGAGACCATCACCGCCGACTACCGCCCGGGTAGCCGGGTCAACCTGGAGGTGGACCTGGTGGCGCGCTACCTGGAGCGGTTGCTGCTGGGCGAGCGGGCGGCGCAGCCGGCCACGCCCGAATCCGGTGTGACGATGGCGTTGCTGGCGGAGCGGGGGTTTTTGCGCTAATTGGAGACCGTTCCCGCGAAAGTCTGGGGTCGGAGTCAAGCCGCCCGGGTTGCTTCCATTTACCATGCTTCCTTGCCGTGGCTTGACTCCGACCCCTGAGGGCGCTGCGATCATCCCCTCGTTCCACGCTCCGCGTGGGAATGCATACCCACCGTTTGACGGCCGTGGATGGGTTGGGATAAGCGGCTCCCGGGTTTCGTCATGGCCTGGAATGCACAGGTGGACTTGATGGCCAGGCCGTAGGTTGGGGTGAGCCTGTGAACCCCAACGGGGTTTCATGCGTGTGCGCCATGATGTTGGGGTTCGTTCCTCACCCCAACCTACGGGCTGACGCCTCGCAAATGGGGAGCAGACCCTATATGAGGCGTGGTACCAGGATGTACCATTTACGGGGGTGAGGAGGGCATAAGCTCAGCGCATCCGCCGATCAGATTTTTAATGTCTTGGGAGATTCCCCCGGCTTTGTTACACTTTTCCGCTGTTTTCGGTGCTTTGAGGCACGGTAGTAATTATGGCTTTTAATACGACAGAAGAGATTATCGAGGATCTGCGCCAGGGCAAGATGGTGATCATCATGGACGATGAGGATCGCGAGAACGAGGGCGACCTGCTGATGGCAGCCGAGGCGGTGACGCCCGAGGCGATCAACTTCATGGCCCGATTCGGGCGCGGACTGATCTGCCTGACCCTGACCAAGGAGCGCTGCCAGCAGTTACGGCTGCCGCTGATGGTGGGGATCAACGAGTCCCAGCACGCCACCAACTTCACCGTCTCCATCGAGGCGGCCGAGGGAGTCACCACCGGCATCTCCGCGGCGGATCGCGCCACCACGGTGCTGGCGGCGGTGAAGGAGGCGGCGATGCCCCAGGACCTGGTGCAGCCCGGCCACATCTTCCCGCTGATGGCCCAGCCCGGCGGCGTGCTGGTGCGCGCCGGACACACCGAGGCCGGTTGCGACCTGGCCCGGCTGGCCGGTTTCAGCCCGGCGGCGGCGATTGTCGAGATCCTCAACGAGGACGGCAGCATGGCGCGCCGGCCCGACCTGGAGAAGTTTGCCGAGCAGCACGACCTGAAGATCGGCACCATCGCCGACCTGATCCATTACCGGGTCAGTAATGAAAAGACCATCGAACGGGTCAGCGAGTGCACCCTGCCGACCGAGTACGGCGATTTCCGCCTGGTGGCCTATCAGGATTGTGTCGATCCCGAACTGCATCTGGCCCTGGTGATGGGCGAGGTGGACCCGGGCCAGCCGGTGCTGGTGCGGGTACACATGCAGAACACCCTGTGCGACCTGTTCTCGACCAGCCATGCCGGTTGCAGCTGGCCGTTGAAGAACGCCATGAAACAGATCGCCAAGGCGGGTTCGGGTATCATCGTGGTGCTGCGCAATCACGACACCACCCGGGACATGATCCAGCGCATGCGCGATTTCCATTACCACGACAGGGAGAAGAGCATGCCGGCCGGGGATAGCAAGCGCCATCTGCGCACCTACGGTATCGGCGCGCAGATCCTGTGCGACCTGGGGGTGCAGAAGATGCGCGTGCTGAGCGCGCCGAAGAGCCTGTACGCCATCTCCGGCTTCGACCTGGAGATTGTCGAGTATGTGGCTTGTGAATAGGCCGGGTCATTTTGCCCTGTTGCATAATCCAATCGGGAAGCTTCCCGCACTAAAAGGTCGTATGAAGAGATGGCTATAAAAACCATAGAGGGTTCGCTGACGATACAAAACGCGCGTTTCTGCCTGGTGGTGGCACGCTTCAACAGTTTTGTCGTCGAGAGTCTGCTGAACGGGGCGATCGACACCCTGAAGCGTCACGGTGCCAGTGACGCCGATATCACCGTGGTGCGGGTACCCGGCGCCTTCGAGATGCCGCTGGTGCTGGAACGGCTGGCGGCCAAGGGCGGTTATGACGCCATCGTCGCCCTGGGCGCGGTGATCCGTGGCGGCACCCCGCACTTCGACTTTGTTGCCGGCGAGTGCGTCAAGGGCATGGCCCAGGTGACCCTCAAACACCAGTTGCCGATCGCCTTCGGCGTACTCACGGTGGATACCATCGAGCAGGCGATCGAGCGGGCCGGCACCAAGGCCGGCAACAAGGGAGCGGAAGCAGCCATGTCCGCCATCGAGATGGTCAACGTCCTGCGCCAGCTCGACTGAATGAGCATCGACTGAATGAGCAAAAAACGAAGCCAGGCCCGGCACAACGCGGTACAGGCCATCTACCAGTGGCAGGTCGCGGGGCAGGATATCAAGGATATCCGCAATCAGTTTGTGGCCGATCGCAAGCCGGGGAGTTTTGAACTGGCCTACTTCGAGGCCCTGTTGCACGGCGTACCGGCCCACCTGGATGAGCTGGATGAATTGCTGGGGCCCTATCTCGACCGTTCCATCGAGAGCGTCGATCCGGTTGAGCGGGCGATCCTGCGCCTCGGCGCCTTCGAACTGCGCTACCAGTTGGAGGTCCCCTACAAGGTGATCATCAACGAGTCGATCGAGCTCTCCAAGGTGTTCGGCGCCGAGCAGGGTCACAAGTATGTCAACGGCGTGCTGGACAAGCTGGCGCGTCAGCTGCGTTCGGGCGAGCTGAAGAAGTAACCGGCGGGCCCGGCCCGCCCTATACACCAAGTAGGGCTTTCAATAGCCGTTTAGTTATCCCGGCCCGGTGAATAAGGAACCACGGATGGACACAGATTCACACGGATAGGCGAGCAGAATTCTGAATCCGTGTTTATCTGTGTGAATCCGTGGTTCTCCAGGGTCTCGCCCGTTAGGCCTGGTATCAATTAAGTCGTCTGTAATGCCTCACCTCTCCGGTGCCCACCAAACCACTGGAGGGGATTATGGTAAATTTATTTGCGTTCATTTGCGTTCTTTTGCGTTCATTCGCGGCTAAAAATGAATCCTTGCCAAGAGATGCCGAGGCTAAACCTCGCCAAATTCAGAATTGCTGGTAGGATGCTGGTGAGCTTGCGAACCGCATCGTTCGCGGGGTTACCGATTCGATGCGGTTCGTGCCTCACCACATCCTACGCGCCGACGGGACACAGGGTATCGCCAACAACATCATGCCGGCCTCCGAATTCCAACTGATCGAGCACTACTTCTCCCGCCTCGGCGCGCGCCGTTCAGATGTGCCGCTGGGCGTGGGGGATGACTGCGCCCTGCTGCAGGTCCCGCCGGGACAACAGCTGGCGGTCAGCATCGACAGCCTGGTGGAGGGGACCCATTTCCTGCCTGGTGTGGACGCCGAATCCCTGGGACACAAGGCGCTGGCGGTCAATCTCAGCGACCTGGCGGCGATGGGGGCAGCGCCGGCCTGGGTCACCCTGGCGCTGACCTTACCGCGGGTGGACGAGGCGTGGATCGAGGCGTTCTGCCGCGGCTTTGGCCGGCTGGCCGCCCGTTATCAGGTACAGCTGGTGGGGGGCGACACCACCCGCGGCCCCTTGAGTATCACGGTTCAGGTGCACGGCTTTGTCGAGCCGGGCCGGGCGTTGCGGCGCGATGCGGCGCGGCCGGGCGACCTGATCTACGTGACCGGCACCCTGGGCGATGCCGGGCTGGCGCTGCTCGCCCTGCAGGGCGGTTACGATGCCGGGGAACATCTGGCGGCGCTGCAGCGGCGGCTGGAGCGGCCCGAACCCCGGCTTGCCGAGGCCCTGGCGCTGCGCGACTTGGCCCGCGGCGCCATCGACATCTCCGATGGCCTGCTCGCCGACCTGGGGCATATCTGCGAACACAGCAACGTGGGCGCGACGCTCCAACAAGCGGCCATCCCCCTCTCCGCAGCGCTAGCGGCCTATGTGCGGGCAACCGCGGACTGGTCGATGCCGCTCGCCGCCGGGGACGATTACGAACTCTGCCTCATAGTCCCCGCCGACCGGCAGGCGGCGGTCGAGGCGGTGGGACAGACCCTGGATCTCCCGCTCAGCCTGATCGGCCGCATCGAGGCCGGCGGCGCTATCCACTGCCTCGATGCCGCGGGCAATCCCATCGCTGTCGCCCGCGGAGGGTATGACCATTTCCGCAACCCCTGAGCCCCGGCCCGACTGGCGCAATCCGGTCCATCTGCTGGCCTTCGGCCTCGGCTCCGGCGCGGCGCCCAAGGCACCCGGCACCTTCGGCACCCTGGCGGCGGTGCCGCTCTACCTGCTGCTGCAGCCGTTGGCCCCGCTGCCGTACCTGCTGCTGGTGTTGCTGCTGTTCCTGCTTGGCATCTGGCTGTGTGGTCGTACCTCGCGGGATCTCGGGGTGCATGACCACGGCGGTATCGTCTGGGACGAGTGGGTCGGCTTGCTGATTACGCTGTGGATGGCCCCGCCGGGCTGGTACTGGCTGCTGGCCGGCTTCTGCCTGTTCCGTTTTTTCGATATCCTCAAGCCCTGGCCTATCGGCCTGCTGGACCGGCAGGTCTCCGGCGGGCTGGGGATCATGCTGGATGACGTGCTGGCCGGGATCTACGGTTTCGTTCTCATCCAGCTGGCGGTTTATCTGCTAGGCTAAGGGCTCGCGCAAAGATAAGTTCCGGTATTCGCGCGCCACTGGACCACGTCGGCGGCGTTACGCTTTTTGGCAAGGGAACAGCCATTGCCTGCAAAGCGTGCCTTGCCGACATGGCCCAGTGACGCCCTCGGTACTGCGGAATTATTCTTGCGCGAGCCCTAAGGGCGCTGACCATCCGCGGGCACGGCCCACTCCATAGGGCTACCCTTTACCCACAAATGCCGATGAACACGCGTGTAGGATGGGTGGAGGCGCGGCACCCTTATTGACGGCTATTCGCGGCGGTCGGGCGCGCCGTAACCCATCTTCGGATGCGGATGCAGGTGCACGATGGGTTGCGCGCCGGAGCGGAAGCCGGCGGAGAGTTCATGGAGGCGCTCCACCCATCCTACGCCTGGATGCAGTCCGACCCACTTATGGGTAAAGGGCAGCCCTGGGGCACCCGGAGGGCGCCGACTTGATAAACATTCAACGGGCGGAAGCAGATCGGCCCCGCGCCATTGCGATAGAGAGAGCATCCGATGATCCGATACAGAGTGATCCGACAACTCCCCCTGGCCAGTCTCCTGCTGGGCTGCCTGCTTGCATCGACCGCTCTCCTGGCGGTGGAGAAGGTGCGGGTGATGGCGCTGTTTGCCGACAAGGCGATGCTGCAGATCGACGGCCAGCAGCGACTGCTGCGGGCCGGGCAGCGCAGCCCGGAAGGGGTGTTGCTGGTCTCGGCGGACGCCAACGGGGCGGTGATCGAGATGGATGGCCGGCGCGAACGCTACGGTCTGGGTTCCCAGGTCGGCGGTAACTTCGCCCAGCGACAGATGGCTGAGGTGAAGATCTGGGCCGACACCAAGGGCTCCTACAACACCGTGGGCAGCATCAACGGCCGCATGGTGGATATGCTGGTGGACACCGGCGCCACCAGCGTCGCCATGAGTGAAACGGAAGCGAAACGCCTGGGCATCCCCTACCGGATCAAGGGGGAGAAGACCGGGGTGCGCACCGCCTCCGGTTTTGCCCGCGCCTATGCCGTGACCCTGGATCAGGTGCAGGTGGGGGAACTGACGTTGCAGCAGGTCGAGGCGGTCGTGGTGGAGGGCAACAGCCCGCACCGGGTGCTGCTGGGCATGAGCTTTCTCGGCCGGGTGAATATGCAGCACAAGGGCAGCCTGATGGTGCTGCAGAGCAAGTTCTGACCAAGTTCGCGAGTTCGGGGTGGGTCGCTAGCGCTGTCCTGACGCCCAATCCCCGGCCGCCTCGAACAGCGTGGGTATCAGGAACGGATCATCGAAATGGCGCCGCCCGACGAAGGCGATGGCGTGGCGGCCGGCCTGGCGCATGGCCCCGGGCGAGCGGATGCCCATAGGCCAGAGGATGAACCGTTCCGGCCGTTCACTGCCCGCTACCAGGCCATAATCGGCGAACAGGCTGCGATGGCCCTCCTCCGCCGGCAGGGAGCGCAGCCGGTCATAGGGTTGTTGCGTCATGCCCAGAGCGTTCGGCCCGCCCTCCAGAGGATAGAGCCGTTCGATATAGTGGGTGACCGGGGCGATGCGAAGCACCAGGGGGCCAGGGGGCGCCGGCTGCGGCATCAGCGCTGGCTCGGTAAAGGGTTGGCGGTCCGGCCGGGGCCGTAATTGGGCCGTCGGAAAGGCCATGTAGTAGCAGCCGCAGTGATGGATGCTGTCATACAGCAAGGGTGTGCCGTCCGGCCCCAGGGTGACTCGCCAGTGCAGGCCGTCGAAGCGCCCGCCATAGATGTCGCGACTGGGGCGCGACGGGAACCAGATCAGGTAGTTGAGTTGCGGCAGTATTCGGCCCTGGAAGCGGGTATAGCTGATCAGCCGGTATTCACTGGCGCGGCGGGTATCCACCGTGGCCTCATCACCCCATTCCAGCGTGCCGATGTGGTCGGCATTGCTCGCCACATCGACCTCCCACACCGGGGCGTGGCGGACGAACAGGCGCTGTATCGTCGCCTCGCTCAATTGGGGGATCCCCAGGGCGTCATGGTCCCTCTCCGGTGTCGCGCCGGGGACGCTTTCGGGCCGGCGCGTCGACCAGCGTGTCAGCCTGCCGGTCACCACCAGCCGGTCCAACGGCAGGGCGAAACGTGCCGCGGTGTCCTGGTGCCAGTTGGCGATACGCAGCGACACAATCGGGGCGGTGACGGGATAGAGGCCGAACACCCGCCAGCTCATCACATAGTCGTCCGCCACCGCGCTGGCGGTGCGCAGCCGGCGCAGCGATTCCGGGTCCGTCAGCAGTGCCTGGCGCAGCTGTTCCCGGCAGCGCTCCAGCCGCGGCAGCTGTGACTGGGCTTCCCGGCGGAGGGCGGGATCGGGCAGGTTGTTGATCTCCAGGCGGCGGGCGACACCATCCAGTGCCGCCAGGTGATAGGTCCAGCGCTCCAGCTGATCGCTACCCGCGACCTCGTTACGGAAGGAGGCCAGGAAGCGGTCGCTGCGCAGGTAGGGGAAGCCGGGAACCCGGGTGACCCCCTGGTCGCGCCGGTCGGCGCGGTCGATCAATCGGTCGTTATCCACAAACAGCTGCAGACAGCTGGGCGGGGAGGCGCCGGTCGCATCGCCGGTCGGCGGTGCTGTGGCACAGCCCGTCAGTAGTGCAAGCAGTAGCAGGCTTAGGACCCGCGCGGCGAAGCGGGCAGGCGATGACCTGGAATGGACGCGCATGGGTCCTCCTCAAGCGATTCGGTGTTGCGGCGGCGTAAAAACCGTTACCTCAACGGGAAGTGTAGCCCCGTTGCGGTGAGAAACCCTGCATCGGGTTCTAAACAGGATGGCCCGTTGGGGTTCGCTCCACTCACCCCAACCTACGCGCTACAATTCACGATGCCCAGGGTTAGAATGCCAAGCCCGTAGGTTGGGGTGAGCCTGCGAACCCCAACGGGTTTTCACGCGTATGCGCCATGATGTTGGGCTCTTGAATCTGACGAGTCTCTGTCGACATGAAACGACTATTTCTGGCATTGGATATCCCGGACGCGATCAAGGAGGTCTTACTTGCCTTTCAGCCAAAGCCGGGCGTCGGCCTGCGTCCGCTGAGCAGGGAGGGGCTGCACCTGACCCTGTGTTTTATCGGGGTGGCGGATATCGAACGGGTGCATCAGGCCGTCCGCAGTGTCCAGACCCGGGAATTTTCACTTCAGATCAAGGGGCTGGGGCGGCTCCACCCCGCCAGGGGAGGCGTGCTCTGGGCGGGAGTGGAGCCCAGCGAAGAACTGACGCTATTGCAGAAGCGATTGTCCGCGGCGTTGCAGCAGGCGGGTTTTCAGGCAGAGGCCAGGGAGTTCCATCCCCATATCACCCTGGCGCGCTGCAAGCCGGGCGTGTCCAGGGTCAAGATCGAACGCTTCCTGGCGCAGGGGGAGCGGCTTGATCCGGGGCCCATCCGGGTTCGGGAGTTTGTGCTTTTCTCCAGCGATACCCGACCGGAAGGGGCGGTGTATCAGCTGGAGCGCAGCTACCCGCTGCACAGCAGCGATGAAAGCGAGCCCTGATCTCCGAAGCTATCCACTCCCACTCGCCCGGATCGGGCGGTGGGTGGCGACAGCTATTTGAGATTGGCGACGTAGGTTGCGACCGCCTTCATCTGCGGTTCGCTCAGGCGGATGGCGACCGCCGTCATCCAGGGGTTGCTGCGCCGACCGGTACGGTCACGGAACTCCTGAAGCATCTTCAGGACATAGTCGGTACGCTGACCCGCGAGACGGGCGTAGCCCTTCTCGCCATGTCCGTCCGTACCATGGCATTCGCTGCAGATGGAATTGAATAGTCGCTCCCCCTCGGGCAGCAGTGCGGGATCACCGCCACCGGACACCTTGGGCTCCAGGTTTGAGTAGTAGAGGGCGACCTTGATCTTGTCCTCGTCGCTGAAACTCTTGGCCAGCCCGCTCATCAGGTAGTCGTAACGGCGCCCGTCGCCGAAGCGCTGAAACTGATCCACGATATACACCGGGTTCTGGCCGGCCAGGTTCGGCACCAGCTCCTTCACCGCGGCACCGTCCTTGCCGTGGCAGGTGCGGCAGAGCACGGTCCTGTTGCGCCCCTCTTCAATGACCCGCGCCAGTTGCTTCGGGTCGCTCTTCAGCGCCTCGATGCGTGGCTCCAACTCCTGGATGATCTTCTCCTGGGTGGCGATATCCAGTTCGGCGGGCTGGGCATAAGCCAGGCCGAAGGTACCGATCAGCAAGATAGCAAAGGCACCGCCCAGTGCCAACATCGACATGTTCTTTATCATTATGTGTCAGTCTGTTGAGTAGAATTGATAGCAGCTTGTTTCCCCTCCGTATCCTATCACAAGGCAAAGACCAGGGGCACTGTGGGATTTGCATGCCGGGCTGCGCCCTGGCCGCACCGGATCAGTGCCGATTTGCGGCGAAAGGTGGGCGTTTGGACGGCCCGGGTCCAGAGGATAGGGTGCTAGGATTTGGTTTTGGCAAAGGCGGTGGCGAGCTGCTTGAATTCATGGGATATGGCGCTAATGCCAAACAAGTGTTCACGGCGATGAATGACATAATCCCAGCTGGTCCAACGGAGCTGTGAAAAATGATGACGGTGTCGGCGCGCCGTGGTGTGCATTTGCAAATGTAACAGAAGCTTGTGGAGTGGGTGCGTTACTTGCGGGCGTCCGACTTGGTGAGTTTACCCGGTGATTGTAAAAATCGACCTGGAGCGGCACCTTGTCGCGATATCGGCCCGGGGGCGGGCCTGCTGCAGGGTGCGATGCCGGACTTCAGTAGCGGTGCATTCCAGTAGTGTTTCTCTGCAATATTGGGTAAATCCAGGGTCCTGTATTTTCACCCTTTTCGACTACACGAAGCTAACGGTCGGAACCGGCACGGTCACTTCGTCCTTCACAACTTCCATGGCGACGAAGGAGTGCGTTTGATGGACATTGGGCAACTTGCCGATCTGGTGGCCCAACACGGCACGGTAGTGTGCGATGTCGTGGGTCCTGACCTTTAACAGATAGTCGAAATTTCCCGCCACCATATAACAGCTTTGCACTTCCGGGATAAGGCGTACTGCCTTGTTGAAGCGTTCGAGCGCATCGTCGCTGGTCTTGTCCAGCGTCACCAACACAACCAGTACATGACCGGCGCCGAGCTGATTCGGGTCCAGGTCGGCACGATAGCCGCGGATGATGCCGGCCTCCTCGAGTCGCCGCACGCGTTGTGCACAAGGTGTCTTGGTGAGGTTTACCCGGTTGGCCAACTCCACGATGGGCAGGCGCCCATGCTCCTGAAGCTCGCGAAGAATGTGTCGGTCTATGCGGTCTATCTTCATTAGCCAAATTACCTATAGAACCCGTATTAAGAGGGCATATGGTAATGAAATTATCATTATTTAGAGCCACTTCCTAGATTAAAAGGCAAATACTCAGGGTTCGCGCAAAAATAATTCCGTACTACCGAGGGCACCACTGGGCCACGCCGGCAAGGCACGCTTTGCAGGCAATGGCCATTCCCTTGGCAAAAGCGTAACGCCGCCAGCGGGGGGCCAGGGGCAATCGAATACCGGAACTTGTTCTTGCGCGAGCCCTTAGAACACCGGGGTCTCCCGATAGGTACCCCAGACGGCTTTCAGGGTCTCGACAATATCGCCCATGGTCGCCCCCGCCCGGACCAGCTCGATCGTCACCGGCAGGATATTGACCGAGGGATCCTTGGCTGTTTCCACCAGCTGTGCCAGCAGCCGGTCGACCTTGGCCTGGTCACGTTGAGCGCGTACCCGGCGGGTGCGGGCAATCTGCCGGTCGGCGGTGCTCTGATCGTAGGGGTGGGTGTGGATTTGCGGATCGGGCGTGTCGTCGACAAAGCGGTTTATCCCGATCACCGGTTTCTCTCCCGACTGCTTGCGCAGGGCGGTTTCATAGGCGAAGTCGGCGATCTGGCGCTGGAACCACCCCTCCTGGATGAGCCGCAGGGTGCCGCCGCGCTCCTCGACTTCGGCCAGGATCTCGAATATCCCCCTTTCGTAGTCGTTGGTCAGTGTCTCCAGGTAGTAGCTGCCGCCCAGCGGGTCGATGACCTGGGTGACGTTGGACTCCTCCGCGATCACCTGCTGGGTGCGCAGTGCCAGGCGCATCGCCTCCTCGGTCGGTATGGCGAAGGCCTCGTCATAACCGTTGGTGTGCAGCGACTGGCAGCCCCCCAGCACGGCCGCCAACGCCTGCAGCGAGGTGCGCACGACATTGACCATGTATTGCGGCTTGGTCAGCGAGGCGGCCGCCGTCTGGCAGTGAAAACGCAGGCGCATGGACTCCGGGTTTTGTGCGCCGAAGCGCTCCTTCATGATCCTGGCGTAGCAGCGCCGGAGCGCGCGGAACTTGGCGATCTCCTCGAAGAAATCGGCCTGGCAGACGAAGAAGAACGCCAGTCGCGGGGCGAACTCGTCGATCTCCAGGCCGGTCTCCAGCACCTCCTCGACATAGACGATGAGATTGGCCAGGGTGAAGGCCGCCTCCTGCAGCGGCGAGGCGCCGGCCTCGGAGATGTGGTAGCCGGAGATGTTGATCGGGTTATAACGCGCCAGATGCCCGGCGCAGTAGGTGATGCAGTCGCGCACGATGCGCACCGAGGGCGCGATCGGGAAGATGTACTCCTTCTGCGCCATGTACTCCTTGAGGATATCGGCCTGCACGGTGCCGGACAGCTTGTTGAGGTCATAACCGCGCTTTTCGGCCAGCACGATATACATGGCCAGCAGGATCCAGGCCGTGGGATTGATGGTCATGGAGACCGAGATGTGTTCAAGATCGATGCCGTCGAACAGCGCCTCCATGTCGGCGAGGGTGTCGATCGCCACGCCTTCGCGGCCCACCTCCCCCTCGCTCATCGGGTGGTCGCTGTCATAGCCCATCAGGGTCGGCATATCGAAATCGGTGGAGATGCCGGTCTGCCCCTGTGCGATCAGGTATTTGAAGCGCCGGTTGGTATCCTCACCGGTACCGAATCCGGCGATCTGGCGCATGGTCCAGGGCCGCGAGCGGTACATGGTCGGGTAGGGGCCACGGGTGAACGGGTAGCGACCCGGCAGGCCGATCACCTCGAGCTGCGTACCGGCCAGATCGGCGGCGGTGTAGACGCGTTTGACCGGGAAGTCGCCCAGGGTGAAAAACCGCTCTTTTCGCTCGGGGCGGCGCGCCGTGAACCGGCTGACCTCGTCGGCCTCCCACTGCTCCACCTCGCGGCGGATCTGCGCGGCGGCCTGGGCGGAGATGTTCGGAGTGTGGTGACGCTCATTCATGTTTGGATTCCCACGCAAGGAGGTTGGCGACGAGTTCCCGTGCCAGGGTATAAGGGTCCGCATCGCGATCGGCAAGCCGGCGTGCCAGCGGCGGGGCACCCTCGGCCGCTACTGCCGCGAAGCGTTCGGCCAGCAGGTTTTCAGCGGTTTTCCGCAGCCGAAAATCGGCGATCGCCAGGCGTCGCGTCTGGCCTGCCGCACTCCGCAAGGCCACGGCGCGATGCCGTGTGATGGCCGTGACCAGTGCGTCGATCCCCTCGCCGGAATAGGCGCTGACGCCGATGACCGGGACTTGCCAGTCGGTGGAGGCGGCCGCGGCGTGGCCCAGCATCAGCATCTGCTTGAGATCCATCAGGGTGCGGTCGGCATCGCTGCGGTCGCATTTCGAGACGACGTGGATATCGGCGATCTCCAGCGTGCCGGCCTTGATCGCCTGGATCCCGTCCCCCAGTCCCGGAGCCGACACCACGATAGTGGTATGCGAGGCGCGGGCGATCTCCACCTCGTCCTGACCGACCCCGACGGTTTCGATGATGATCGCATCGAAGCCCGCCAGATCGAGGATATCCACCGCCTCGAGGGTGGCGCGTGCCATGCCCCCCAGCGCGCCACGGGTGGCCATGGAGCGGATGAAGATGCCGGGGTCGGCGGCGAGTTCGCTCATGCGGATGCGGTCGCCCAGGATCGATCCGCCCGAATAGGGGCTTGATGGGTCGATTGCCACAATCCCCACCTTGTCGCCGGCCTGGCGCAGGCGCAGGGCAAGCCCGGCCACCAGCGTCGACTTGCCGCTGCCCGCGACCCCGGTAATGCCGATGACATGCGCCGCGCCGGTGCGCCGGTAGATGGCGGCGAGGGTGGGGCGCACCTCGGGCACGCCCGCCTCGGCGCGGGAGATCAGCCGCCCGACGGCCTGCAACTCTCCCCTGGCGGCACGCTCCGCCAGGGTGTCCGAGGGGATGTAGCTCATGGGGCGCTTCCCGTCCCGGCCTGGGTCCGCACCTCGTGGAACATGGCGCGGTCGTCGATCACCCGACGGGCCTTGAAATCGGTGCGTGGCAGCGAGCCCTGCGGCATCACCTCGGAGAGGGTACGCAGCCCCAGGAGTTTCCGCACCCGACGTGCCACATCCTGGCGGAATGCCTCGGCCCCGGCGGGATCGGCGGCGATGTCGCCGGCATATTCGACCTGCAGCAACAGCTCGTCCATGGTGGCATCGCGGGTGATGATGATGCGATGTTCGCCGCCGTACCCCGGCGTCTCATTGAGCGCCGCATCGATCTCGCTCGGATAGACGTTTTCACCGCGGATCGTGAACATGTCGTCGATGCGGCCGAAAATGCCGTTCGGCAGATGCGGGTAGGTGCGGCCACAGGGGGTCTCCCCATCGACCCACTGCGTCAGGTCACCCGACAGCAGACGGATCATGGGTTGCGAGGTGCGTTCGAGGTGGGTATAGACCGGGGTGCCGCGCTGGCCATAGGGGACCCGGGTCAGGGATTTCGGGTCGCAGACCTCGGTATAGACCACATCCTGCCAGCAGAGCATCCCCGCTGTTTCCGCCGACCCGGCGACATTCATCCAGGGCGTTATCTCCGCCATCGATCCAGAATCGAACACCCTGGCGCCGTACAGTGCTTCGAGCCGCTGGCGCACGCTGGGGATGGAGGCCCCGGGCTCGCCGGAGAAGATCATGTAGCGCAGACCGAAGTCGCGCGGGTCCAGTCCCTCGTCACTGGCCGTCTGCGCCAGATGCAAGGCATAGGTGGGTGTGCCGTAAAAACCGGTCGGCTTCAGCGCATCGAGCCATTGCGCGCAACGGGCGGTCATGCCAGCCGCCCCGGCACCGAACGGAAACGCCTTCGCGCCCAACCGCTCCGCGCCCGCCAGGGCACCCCAGCTACCCATGTAGAGGCTGAAGATCGCGGCGATGCAGAGCGTATCGCCCGGGCGCACCCCCATCGCCCACATGACCCGTGCATGGGCATTGGCGATCGCCTGCCAGTCGGCGCGGCCGATGGCGAACGTGGTGGGGCGCCCGGTGGTGCCGCTGGTGCCGTGGATATGGAATATCCCGGAATCGGGGATGCAGAGGTAATCGCCGAAGGGCGGGTGGGTGGCCTGCGATTCCCGCAGGTCCTGCTTGGTGACCACCGGGACCCGGGTTTCGAAATCCTCCAGGCTGCGCAGATGGTCGGGGTGAAACCCGGCCTCGTCCCACAGGCGGCGGTAGAAGGGCGCGTGCTCCCAGGCGTAGCGGCACACCTGTTGCAGCCGCCCGAGGATCGCCACCTCGCGCTCGGCGGCGGGCATGGTCTCGCGCCGGGGGAACCAGTAGCGGCTGTTCTCCGGGGGGAGATAGGAGGCATTGTAGGCGGGCGGGAAAGACCAGGATTCCATGGCGACCACCCTCAGCGTGCGCCGCGCTCGGCCACCAGCCGGCGCAACGTGGTGACAATGGTTTCGGGCGGGGTGTCCTGCAGCAGCACGGCGCGTACCCCCATCGCCTTGATGGCGGCCACATCCTCATCGGGCATCACCCCGCCGGCCACGACGATCATATCCCCTGCCCCGTACTGGCCGAGCAGGGCGAAGATCCTGGGAAACACCGTCAGCTGCGTGCCCGAAAGCAGGCTGACGCCCAACACGTCCACATCCTCCTGCACCGCGGCGGTGACCACCTCCTCGGGGGTGCGGTGCAGGCCCGAATAGATCACGTCCATCCCGGCATCCCGGAGTGCCCGGGCGACCACTTTCACGCCCCGGTCATGTCCGTCCAGCCCCACCTTTGCCAACAGCATCCGGATCGGCCCTGTTTCAGTCATGTCCCTTCTCCTCCATAAGCGAATACAGAGTACTGAATTCAGTATACAGAATAGGAATCAGTTGCTACTCTGTCAATGTGCCAATAAATATGGGAATGGTAACTACTCACGGGGTATGGATGTAGGGTGGATAAGCCGGTAGGCGCATGCCATCCTCAGGTCCGTAAACGGGTACATTCATGTACCACTCCTCGCCAATGCTCACGGAGTGATTGGCCTGCCTTGCCGGCCTCACACGATGGCTTATCTCCTCGAATCAGGCCCCATTTTCAGCGCCTGCCCAAACTCGCTTCGCTCAAACAAGGGCAGGCTTGAATCTGAAAACGGGGCCGGATTCGAGGCGCCATCAAGATCGGCCAACAAGGCAGGCCAATCACTTACAGACCGGGTGAGTAGTTACTGGAAATGTTTGTATGCTGTCTCAGTATGGGAGATCGGAATTGGAATCGCTAAAACCCGCCAAAAACCTGGTCGATCAGACCTATGAGGTGATCCTCGACGCGATTTGCAACGGCATGTTCAAACCCGGCGAGAGGCTGACCCAGGAAGACATTGCGGCGCGGCTCGATGTGTCGCGGCAACCGGTGACCCATGCGCTGGTGTTGCTCAAGGCACAGGGTTTTCTGGTGCAGACCGGGAAACGCGGGTTGATGGTAAGCGAGGTCGGTGCGTCGTTTTTCCGCGAAATCTACGAGTTCCGCTCGGCGGTGGAACCGCTCGCGGTGCGCCTGGCCACCCGCAGGCTCACGCCGCAATTGATCGTGCAGGGCCAGTCGCTGGTGGAGCATGGCCGCAACAGGGCGATGGCCGGCGATGCCGGGGCCTGCCTGCAGGCGGACATGGATTTCCACTCCTTCATCTATGACCTGTCCGGCAATCAGATCATCAGCGAGACGATGCGCCTATACTGGCTGCACCTGCGCCGCGCCATGGGCGAGGTCCTGCGCCATCCGGGCATGTCGATCAAGGTCTGGCAGGAGCATGGGCAGATCCTCAACGCCATGATCCGCGGCGATGCCGACAGCGCCGCCGAATTGATGTACAGCCATCTGGTGGAAGCGGCCAGGCGGACCGGTATCCTGCCTGCCTCGCCCGAGCCGCACGGTCAGTGACCCGCCGGCGATCACCACATCATATCCCCGTTGCATGGCACACTCCTGGATACGGCTTTCGTAACGGAATCTTCCGGTGGTGTCGGCCACTCCGTCGCCAGTCAGCGGGCAATTAAAGCGGCGCACCACCGCTGCCCCGTTCCCGTTGTCGCGGCTAACCGGACAGTTCAGGTTCGGATGGCAGCGGCTTCACGCTGTCGTAACCCTGGACGGGTGTTGTTGCGGGCTATTGTCAGTAGATTCAGTAGATTACTGAGCGCCCCTCGATCTCGTTTTTACGCCGCTGATACTCGTCGTTGCTGATGCGTCCGGACTGGTAGTCCTCCTTGAGTTCGTCCATGGCGCGCTTGTTCGAGTATTCATAGGCTGCGCCGCCAATCGCCGCCCCGCCGACCACCTCTTTTGTCGAGCAGGCGCTCGGGCCGAGTCCCACAAGTGCCGTCGTCAAAAGCAAAATCATGCTGAGTCGAAACATAAAGACCTCCTCCGCTGCCTATCTCTAACCCGATTATGTCCGGGTGTCCAAATCGCAGGGGGCAGTCATAATAGGCCGCCCCGTCCATATAAATATAGAACCACGGTGGCTGAAAAAATTCAGTGGGTTCGGGTTGCTTTCAATAAAAAGTATTGAAATACAGTTACTTGGCGTATGTTTTGAGCGTCCGGCGCATGAACCGCGCCGCCCGTTGCACGGCGTCCTGAGAAGCCAGGTCATCGGCCAGGGTGCGTACATGGGGCGGGCGGAAATCGAACCCGCGACCGACACCCGGATAGACAACAAGCTGTACCTGGCGTCCCGCCGCCTGCATCGAGGTGACGGCCGTTTCAATACTGCGGCGGCGCTGGTACTGCTCCTGCTCGCCGATGAAGATCATGGTCGGCAACAGCAATTGGTCGATCTCCGGTGCGTAGCGATAGACCTGCATCGGTTCCGGGGCGTTGGGATCCTGCAAGTGGGGATACCAGGCGACATAGCAGGCGGCCGCATCCGACTGTCGCTTGTGGGTGGTGGCTGCTTTCAGGGTCATGTAGCCGCCGCGGGTGTGCGACACCAGACAGGCCCGGCGGGTGGAGACGTCGGGGCGCGCCAGCAGCTGGTCGAGGCCGAGGCTCACATCCTGTTCCACAACATAATCGTGCTCGATCGGCAGCTTCTCGATGAAGTGGGCGCTGTAGACGTCCGGCGCCAACACCACGAAGCCGCGCGCGGCGATGCGCTTGACCTGGCGCTGCACCAGTTCATCCAGGCCGCGCCGCCCGTGTTGGTAGAGCACGGCGGGATAGGGCCGGTCGTCATCCGGGCGGGCGACCAGGGCGGGGACCGTGACATCGCCGCTGGGGTATTCGCTCCATTCGACCCGCACCGGGTGGTTATCGGGATTGGGGATCTGACCTTCCTCCCACCACTGCTCATCCCACCACCAGCTTTCGGGGCCGACGGGGTTTTGGGCGGGAGTATATTCCTGCGCCGCGAGATTCAGGCTCAGGGCGAGCAGTACCGCACCGATGATGATGGTTCTCATGTGTTGTTTTCCTCCAAGTGAACTACAGCTTTATTTACCAGATTATTTTTGTGGCTCATCTGGTGATTTATAATTGAGTCTATTCTTTATATTTTTAGCCGCGAATAAACGCAAATGAACGCGGATACGCCCATTGAAATCCAAGGCTTACATCTACGGACTACAAACCACAATGCCCAAGATAGAAATAACAGGTGTAGGATGCCGGTGAGCTTGCGAACCGCATCATTTGCGGTATGGCCTGATGCGGTTCGTGCCTCACCGGCATCCTACATCGCCGGCAAGTGCCGTGGCTGGATAAAGCCGCTACTCCTCGATCAGGATAAGCTACGCTATGTGCGTTCATTCGCGTTCATTCGCGGCTTCACAAACGCTATCCGCCTAGACCTCGGTCTGTTGCTCGACCTCATTGCCCCACAGCATCGCTTCGCGCCAGACGCCTGAGATCAGGTGTTCCTCGATCCGCAACACCTGGGCCTGGCGGCTGATCGCCTCGCTGTCGGCCGTTTCAATGGCGATTGCCAGCTTCAAATAATGACCGAAATGCCCCTGGCCGGATTCCAGTCCCCGGGCCAGCGGTTCTTGCAACGACAGAATCGGCAGCAACTGGTCCATGCCGACATCCAGCATCACATCCAGCAGCGACAGCAGGCCGAACAGGAACAGGCTGTCCGACTCCAGCGCTTTGCGCTCCGGGTCTTCGGCGAGCAACCGCTCGAAGAAACGTGCCCGCACGATGGACATGCGATACAGCTCCGGGGTGACCTGGCGGGCCCCCACATCCGACAACACCACCATCCGCAGCCAGTATTTGAGTCGCATCATCCCCAGCAGGGAGATGGCGTGTTGGATCGATTTAATCTTCACCGAAAAGCAGAAAGCCGCCGAATTGAGCAGTCGCAGCAGTCGGAAGGCGATACTGGGATCGCGTTCGATCAGCCGGGTGTAGTCCTGGGGGGTGGCATTTTGCTGTTCCAGTAACGTCAGGGTCTTGAGCTTGGAGAAACTGGTGGCCGACAGCTTCTTGCCGGAAATGGTCTGGGGATGGGCAAAATAGTAGCCCTGAAACAGATCGAACCCCATCTCCTGCAGATGGGGGACTTGGGCCGGGTCTTCGACCTTCTCCGCCAGGGTGAGCACCCGATCCGGCACCAGTGCGACCAGCGCGGCGATCTGCTCCAACTCCAGACCCAGCAGGTCGATCTTGATGATATCGGCATACTCCATCAACAGCGACAGGCTGGCTTCACCGCGGAAATCGTCAATGGCGATCAGGTAGCCCTCCTGTTTCAATTCGATAATCGCCTTGATTACCTCGGGGCTGGCGGTCACCGATTCCAGCACCTCGACCACGGTCACCCCGGGGGGCAGGCCCTTGGGGGCGCCGTTAAGCAACAGTTTTTCGGTGTAGTTGATGAAGATCCGCTTGGAGGGCTTGAAATCGGTGTCGGGGCAGACCAGGCCGGCGGTGGCGACACAGGCGGTGGCCAGGTCGTAGTCGTCTATCTGCGCCGTGCGGCAGTCGGCGCTCTTGCGATACAACAACTCGTATCCCCAGATCGAACCGCCACGGTCGAAGATCGGTTGCCGGGCAAAAAAGATATCCGAATAGAGGCTGTCCTGGGTCTGGTCTGGCATACGGTTGATCCTGAACGGAAACAATCACTACTGATTGTTTATTGCTTGTAAATCAAGCGTTTAGCGAGCGACTGGTAGTTTTTGACCCGTCGACGGAAAGAACGCAGGGGCACAGTATATACCGCTGATTGCCATAAGTGTGACGTGAATCACGCCGGCCGCGGTATCAGGATTAGCGCTGCACCGGTTCCCGTTGTCCCATCAGGATTAACAGCCCGCGGATCAACTGGGCCGGCGAAGGGGGGCAGCCGGGGATCTTCAGATCAACCGGCAGTACATTTTCGACCGCTCCGCAGGAAGCGTAATTGACCCCGAACTCGCCACCGTTGCAGGCGCAATCGCCGCTGGCGATGACGTAACACGGTTTGGCCATCGCCTCGTAGGTGGCGATCAGCGCCGCCTCCATGTGACGCGACACCGGGCCGGTCACCAGCAGTGCATCGGCATGGCGGGGCGAGGCGACGAAGTGCACGCCATAGCGTTCGATGGCGTAGTAGGGGTTGTTGAGGGCGTGAATCTCCAGTTCGCAGCCGTTGCAGGAGCCGGCGTCCACCATGCGGATCGCCAGGCTGCCGCGAAACTGCTTGTCGACCATCCGTTTCAGCTCCGGGGCCAGTTGCTCGATCTCCGCGTCGGTTGCCGGCTCCTCCGTGACCAGCCCGGTGCGGAAAATCTTATTAAACATACCCAACATGATTAGTGCTCCGTCAACGTGATAATTACGGATTCAGCGTCCCTGTGGCGTTGCGCAGCAAGGCGCAGTGCGCAGGCAATGGTTGGTTCCCTTGTCAAGCGCTGCAACGCGGCTGCGGGACGCCACAGGGACGCCCGAAGGGTGAGCTTGTCAGCGTCCATGGACGGCGTTGCGCCTCTTGCCAAGGGAAGCCGACCATTGCCGGCGAGGCGCGCCTTGCCATGAACGCTGACAAGCTCACTGAACTCGCAATTATCACGTTGACGGAACACTATAGATCCTGCCCCGCGTAGGAGCCGTTGATCGATTTATTGCAAACCGGAAAGTCGGGGACGATGTTGCCCTGGATCAGCTGCTCCAGCGCCGGCCAGTTGAGCCAGCTCGGGTCGCGCGGGAAGAAGCGTTCCACCCGCCCGTCGGTGTCCAGCGCCAGGTAGCTGATGATCTCGCCACGCCAGCCATCGACAATGCCCAAGCCCTCGCCGCCGCGGCCCCGGGGCATCGGTAGCCGGTGTTCGCCCGGCTCCAGCAACTCGACAAAACGCCGCATCAACCCCAGGGAGATGCCGATCTCGTCGGCGCGGATCTTGGCCCTGGCCGCCACATCGCCAGCGCGGTACCCCGGCACCGCCACCGTCACGCGGTGGTAGGGGGCGTAGGGGGCATCCCGGCGGACATCGAAATCACACCCGGAGGCACGCCCCACATAACCCAGGCAGCCCAGCTCGGCGGCCCACTCCGGGGTCAGCCGCCCGGTGGTCATCAGCCGGTCCTCCAGGGACTCCGAGCGCTCGATGATCTCGATCAGCTTGGCCACCTCGGATTCCAGCTCCTGGGTGCAGGCAAACAGGTGATCCGCCCCCTGACTGTCGATGTCGATTGCAACCCCGCCGGGAACGATCCGGTCCATCATCAGGCGATGGCCGAACAGCAGGGCGTTATCCCGCACCAGCCGCTCCTTCAGGCGGCTCAGTTGATAGTGGGGGAAGGCAAAGCCCACGTCATTGCAGATGGCGCCGATGTCGCCCAGGTGGTTGGCCACCCGTTCCCGTTCCGCCATGATGGCACGCAGCAGCTGGGCCCGGGGCGGGGGCTCGACCGCCAGCGCCCGCTCCGCCGCCTGGCAGGCCGCCCAGCTGTGGGCCACGGTGGAATCGCCGGAGACCCGGCCGGCGAGGCGGGCCAATCCGTCCAGGTCGCGTCCCCGCGCCAGTTTTTCGATTCCCTTGTGGACATAACCCAGATGCTTTTCCAGATTGATCACCGTCTCGCCCACGGCCTGAAAGCGGAAATGGCCGGGCTCGATGATGCCGGCATGCACCGGCCCCACGGCAATCTCGTAGACCGCGCTGCCGCTGGCCTGGATGAAGGGATAGCTGTCGTCCGGCGGCGTCGGGGCCGGGGGTTCGGCGGCCTGCCCGTCGCCGCGTAGGGGGAATTCGTCCTCCCGCCATGCCTGGTGACGGGTCCAGCGGCGGCTGTCGCACTGCCCCTCGAACGCAATGCCGAACAGGTCGTGGGCATGCCGCTGCGGCCGGTCGGCCGCCGGATAGAGGTGGGCGATCGACTCCAGCGGTTGCTGTTCCCCCAGGCGGGTCGACAGGATCAGGTAGCCGCCGCCCTTCTCCAGGCAGCTGAAGGCCTCAATCCCCGCCCCGGCCTCGCGCACCCAGAAGGCGGCCCAGCGCATGGCGCACTGCTTGCAGAGTGCCGTGGCGGGAGCCCAGGCGTGCGGCGCGATCTCAAGTTGCCGGGCCGGCAACAGACGCGCCGGGTGGTGATCGACCGTTTCGATGCCCGCCGCCGCGAACTGCTGTTGTATCTCGTTCAGCCAGGCTTCGCTCATAACAGTCCGCTCCCTGAAATCAGGATGGTCGCCTGGTCAAACCAGTGCGCCAGAAAATCGGGAATCGAGAGGCCCAGCCACAACACCAGGGCCAGATGCAGCACCACCGGCCAGACGGTGGCCTTGATCGGCATCAGGCCCTCCGGCCGGTTGCCGAAGACCATGGGATGGAGGTGGCGAAACAGGCCGGCAAAGGCGATCCCGAGACCGACCAGCAGGGGTATGGTCAGCCAGGGCAGGCTCTGCATGGTGGCGCTGAGCAGCAGGAACTCGCTGGTGAACACGCCGAACGGCGGAAAACCGGCAATCGCCAGGGTGCCGATCAGCAATCCCCAGCCTACCGCCGGCTGGGTCTGGATCACGCCGCGGATGTGGTCGATGGACTGGGTGCCCGAGAGCTGGCTGGCCTGGCCGACGGTGATGAAAATCGCGGACTTGGTCAACGAGTGCACCGTCATGTGCAGCAAGGCCCCGAAGGTGGCCAGCGGGCCGCCCAGCCCGAAGGCGAAGGTCATCAGCCCCATGTGCTCGATGGAGGAGTAGCTGAACAGGCGTTTGATATCGCGCTGGCGATGCAGGAACAGGCCGGCGACGATAAACGACAGCAGGCCGAAACTCATCATCAGATAGCCCGCCAAGTGGGGGGCATGCTCGCCACCCCCCGCGAGAGCCCCGTCCACCAGCACCTTGACCCTGATCACGGCGTAGAGCGCGACGTTGAGCAGCAACCCCGAGAGTACCGCGGACATCGGTGTCGGACCCTCCGAATGGGCGTCGGGAAGCCAGTTGTGCAGCGGCACCAGGCCGATCTTGGTGCCATAGCCGACCAGCAGAAAGACAAAGGCGATGCCCATCACCGTGGGTTCCAGCTCCGTGGCGTGGCGGATCAGGGAACTCCACAGCAGCGCCTGATCCGGCCCATCCACCACCTTGGCGGCCGCCAGGTAGATCAGCACGGTACCGAACAGCGCCTGGGCGATACCGACACCGCAGAGGATGAAGTACTTCCAGGCCGCCTCCACCGAGGCCGGGGTGCGGTAGAGACTCACCAGCAGCACCGTGGCCAGGGTCGCGCCTTCCAGGGCCACCCAGAGCACGCCGAGATTATTGGTCGTCAGCGCCAGCAGCATGGTGAACATGAAGGCCTGGAAGCTGGCGTGATAGAGGCGCATCTGGCGTTCCGAGACCCGGCCGATCTCGAACTCGTGCAGCATGTAGGTGCGGGAGAAGACCGAGGTGGTGAAACTGACCAGATTGGTCAGTGCCACCAGGTAGACGTTGAAGGCATCGATATAGAAATATTGATTGTCCAGCGCCCCCTGACGGAGTACCGCATTGGCCAGCCAGATCGAGAACAGGAAGCCGGCCAGGCTGATCAGGATATTCAGCCGCGCCGCCAGCCGGGTCCCGGGGATCAGCGCCAGCAGCAGGCCGCCGGCCAGCGGCGTGAGCAGCGTCCAGAACAGCGCACTCATTCGTCCACCTCCGTCAGCTGGTTGAGCATGTCCACGTCCAGGGACTCGATGCTGTCACGGATATGGAAGAAGAAGACGCCGAACACCACGGCGGCGATCAGCACGTCAAAGGCGACCCCCAGTTCCACCACCATCGGCATGCCCTGGGTGGCGGTCACGGCGCCAAAAAAGAGGCCGTTCTCCATCGACATGAAGCCGACCACCTGGGTGATCGCCTTGCGCCGGGTGATCAGCATCAACATCGACAGCAAGACCACCGCCAGACTGATGGCGATGGCATCGCGGGTGATCGATTCGGCAAAACGCTGGATCGGCAGCGCGACGCTGTAGCAGAAGATCACCAGCGCCCCCGCCGCGATCAGCACCACCCCGGGTCGCAGCAGGCTGTCGAGGTCGCGCAGGATACCGAGCCGTCGCGCCTGGCGGGTCAGCAGCCAGGGCACGAACCAGACCTTGAGCAGCAGCGTCAGCCCGGCGGAATAGAACAGGTGGTACTCGCGGGTGTCGAGCGCCACCAGCGCGGTGACCACCACCAGCAGAAAGCCCTGCAGGGCGAACAGCCTGATCGTGGCCACCACCCGGGACTGGGCCAGCAGGGCGAAAGATGAGACCAGGACCATGGCGGCCAGGGTCAGGATCGCCTGTTCGGTGAGCGTCAGATGGGAATAGGTGTCGAGAAAGCCGCTCATTTCGAGGACTCCAGGATGACAAAGCTCAACATGCCGATCATCGCCAGCGCGAAACTCATCGCCAGGAAGGTGGGGACCTTGAACAGCCGCATCTTGGCCACCGCCGTCTCACCCAGGGCCAACAGCAATCCCAGCAGCGACAGCTTCACCGCGATCGCCACCGCGGCCACTCCGAGACCGGCAGCGGAGGCGCTCTGGGCGATACCCCAGGGGAAAAACAGATCAATAATCAACACCGCGTAGGTGGTCAGTTTGAGCTGCGAGGCCAGCTCCATCATGGCCAGATGCCGGCCACTGTATTCGAGGATCATCGCCTCGTGGATCATGGTCAGCTCCAGATGGGTGGCGGGGTTGTCGACCGGTATGCGGGCGTTTTCCGCGATCGCGACCATGATCAGGGCAATCAGCGCGAACAGGATGGAGGGGCGCAATACCGACTGCTGCTGCAGCCCGTGCTCGACCAGGGTCGAGAGGTTGGTGCTGGAGGCCACCATGGAGAGGGTAAACACCACCATCAGCATGGCCGGCTCGGCCAGGGCGGAAACGGTCATCTCCCGGGAGGAGCCCATGCCGCCGAAGGCCGTACCCACATCCATACCCGCCAGCGCCAGGAAAAACCGCGCCAGGGCGAACAGGCCGACCAGCACGATCACATCGGCCATGGCGCTGATCGGCTGGTGCAGGATCAGCAGCGGCACCACCGAGGCGGCCAGCACCGTGCAGCCGCAGATGATGTAGGGGGCACCGCGGAACAGCACCGAGGCGTTGTCCGCCAGCAGCACGTCCTTGCGCACCAGCCGCAGCAGATCCCGGTAGGGCTGCAGCAACGACGGCGGGCGGCGGTTCTGCAGCAGGCACTTGAGCCACTTGATCCAGCCCGAGAACAGCGGCGCCAGGAGCACGAACAGTGCCGTCTGCAGCCAGACGAATACCCAGTCGGCAGGGTTCAGGAAATCAACCATAACAACACCACCAGGGTCACGAATGAATAGGTAAGATAGTGCCGGAGATTACCGGTCTGCAGCAGGCCGACCTTGCGGGCGCTGGCCTGGATCAGTTTCATCACCGGCTGGTAGAGCCAGCGCCAGGTAATGTCCTCGATCTGCAGCTGGTAGCCCAGTTGCGTGGGATGACTGCGCAGTTCCGTGGACAGCTCACGTTGCTGCTCTTCCTGCACCCGCCAGACCGGCCGGAAGATCTGCTGGATCGGCATCACAAACGCGGTGCCGGTGTACTGCATGTTGGGGGTGAGCCGACCGAATCCACAGCCCCAGGCCGGTCCGCGCTGGATCGGTTTCAGGCGCCGGTGTTTGCACAGCAGCAGATAAACCGCACCCCAGGCGAGCAGGGCCAGGGTGACGCCGAACAGCACCATCGGCCCGCTGTAGCTGGCCACCTCCGGCGCCACCGGCGTCAGCCAGAGCCAGCCGTGGGCGGTCGCCGAGGTGACATGGCTGCCGGTCAGTCCCGCCACCACGCGGCTCAGGATCGCCACCGTCGGCGCCCCGAGGATGCCGAAGAGCAGGCACAACCCGGCCAGCAAGCCCTGAGCCCACAACATGCCGGAGGTGCCCTCGCGGGCGTGCTTGACCCGCCGCGAGCGGGGCTGGCCAAGAAACACGATGCCGTACAGCTTGACGAAGCAGGTGGCCGCCAGGGCCCCGGTCAGCGCCAGCATCGCCGCGGTGATCGGCACCACCGCGCGCAGCACGCCGCTCTCCAGGATGGTAGCCTGCAGCGCGGTCTGGAAGGTGAGCCACTCCGAGACAAAGCCGGTGAACGGCGGTAGCGCCGAGATACTGATACAGCCGATGAGGAAAAACAGCGCCGTCCAGGGCATGCGCCGGATCAACCCGCCCATCTTGCCCATGTCATGCTCATGCGTCTGTTGCAGAATGGTGCCGGCACCCAGGAACAGCAGGCTCTTGAACAGGGCATGACTGAGCGCGTGATAGAGCGCGGCGATCAGCCCCAGTGACCCCAGCTTGGGATAACCGGCGCCGATGAATAGCACCGCCAGCCCCAGGCCGATGAAGATGATGCCGATATTCTCCACCGAGGAGTAGGCGAGCAGCCGTTTGACATCGTTCTGCATCAGTGCGTAGAGCACCCCGAACAGGGCGGTGACGCTGCCGACGATCAGCAACACCACCCCCCAGCTCCAGTACAGGGTGCCGATCAGGTCAAAGGTCAGGCGCACGAAACCGTAGATCGCCACCTTCAGCATCACCCCCGACATCAACGCCGAGATATGCGACGGGGCCACCGGATGCGCCTCCGGCAGCCAGGCGTGCACCGGGAACATGCCGGCCTTCATGCCGAAACCGAGCAGACCGAGGCCGAAGGCGACGCTGGCCCAGATCGGCGCCAATTGAATGGCGCGAAACGCGTCGAAGGTGAAGGCGCCGCCAAACGAAGCGAAGATGCCAAAACTGAGCAGTATCAGCACCGCGCCTATCTGCGCCATCAGCAGGTAGAGAAAGGCGGCCCGGCGATTGGCCGGCTGATGGTGCTGGTAGGCCACCAGGAAATAACTGGAGACCGACATCAGCTCCCAGGCGATCATGAAGAAGAACGCATCGTCGGCCAGCACCACCAGCTGCATGCCGATGATGAACAGCGAGGTCATCAACCCCAACAGTCCCAGCGGATAGGGGCCACGCAGATACTCCCGCACATAGCCGGGACCGAACAGGCTGCTGGTGATGGTGCCGATGCCGATCAGCGCCAGGAAAAAAGCCGACAGACCGTCCATGCGCAGATGCCAGGGCAGCCAGGGCAGGCCGAGCGGCAGCGTGCCGTTGAACCCCGGATTGCCCAGCAGCACGACGCCCGCCGCCAGCAGGGCCGCCAGCCCGGCGAAACCCATCAGCGGAAACACCAGCCAGGTAATCCACAAACGCCGGCGCCCGACCAGCATGGAAGCCAGAGCCGCGGCGAACAGCAGGCCGAAGGAAACGGCTGTCAGCAGGGTGGAAGAGAACTCACTCATAGCACCGGCATCCCGATTCAGAATTTGAGACGTACACCGCGCCCGCCGGTGTCACTGACCATGCCTTCGGAAATCAATATCGCCCCCGCCGCCTCCAGTGCATCGATCACCTTGACCAGCGACTCGACATTGCCGCGGACATTGCCCTGGCTCGCTTCCATCCGCTGGATGGTGGGTACCGAGAGGCCGCACGCCTGGGCCAGCTTCTTCTGGTCCATGCCCAACAGGGCGCGTGCCGCTTTCATCTGCGCGGAGGTAATCATAGGGGAATACTCATTATTTATGCTGTAAATATCTTTAATGTACTATTAGATATTACTAACCATGTCTAAGATACACATATGCATGTTTAATATATCACTGGGATTTGTGGATTATCAAGCCCGAGCCTTGTCCAATATGAAATGAGTCTGAAGCCAAAGCAGGAGAAGATTTTCGCGGCGAAGCCTCAACCCCCCCCAGCTGACTCAGTTATCCTTGAGCAATTTCTGATTTAAAACATCTATAATAAAATATAGGCTGATTATCAGTTTAATTAACGTTATTTATAGTATATATTATGTTTAATTAACTTTTATTAGTTATTTAATTGGCAAATAATATATTTGCCGATGGAATAGGAGACAAAAATGGCAAGGCCACAAGGTATAAAGCTGATTCAAAACAAACTGAAAGAGTTAAGAAACTCCAAAAGCCTAAGCCAAGAAGAATTGGCTGATGAAGTCGGAGTTACTCGAACTTGCTATATAGACTGGGAAGTAGGTAGGTCGGGACCATCAACAAAAAATTTCGAAAAATTAGTTACGTGCTTAGCTGTGCGGCCTGAGGATCTCAAGATTAAGGATGAAGATCATAATCAAGCGAGCCTTCCAGGTCCTGTGACTGGCTCATCTCACAAAAACGTTAATTTGAAATCCACAAACTCCGCTGTTGAATTGAGAAAACTGATTTTAGGTACTAACCCCGAATTTAGATATGACTTCGACCCAGAGCAGGAGGTTGCTGAAAGAGCGGCAGATTGTATCCAGCTCATTGAATTACTTGCCAATGAATTTAGTTCTGCAAGTGAAGAAATACGCGTTGTAGGCCGCCTTAACACGCTGCTTAAAGAATTAAGCGGAGAGAAAAGCGGCATTACTTTATACGTTGGAACCTTCGAATCAATAGATGGAATACGCATCGATCACCAAAATATTCCGGACAATTGCTATGGATCAGATTTTTGGGCGCGTAGAAATACTACCAAGAAAAGCCTCATTGAATTTTCTTCATTAAGCTCCAAAGAAAAGATTTGTCGTGTCAATACTGGATACAGTGCAAAGAGCATTGATGAAAGTGTGAAATTCTATAACGAACTAATCAATGGATATTATTTTAGTTCCCCTTATGGCAACGATGCGTTATTCCATTCTGACTCTCCAGAAGAATTTTTTCGTGCGTGTATGACTTATTTCGATGAAAGCTCGTGGGGTGGGCTCGAGTCCCTTGTTAGTGAAATAACAAGCAAGAAGTACAGAAAGCATTTCCGAAAGATCATAAAACAAATGAAGTCTAAAGAGTCTGAACGCAGGAATCAAAAGCCAGGGACAGTATAGAGATGACCCACACAAAACACTCTTTCACTCGCCAAACCCAAAGGGCTATTCCTCCAGTGGTTGTTGACCTTCTTTATGAATTCGGAGAGGAAACACATGACCATCATGGTGGGGTAATCAAGTATTTCAATAAGAAGTCTCGCAAAAAAATTCATAACGTCATTGGTCGAGGCACATACAAATGTATTGAAAGGAAACTCAACGCGTATCTTGTTGAATCCGGCAAACAAATTGTGACGATTGGCTTTCGATATCGTCGAATCAATCGTCACTAATACTGCATAAACTGAGGTAGCAGAATGATTAAAACGCACAGATTTATGATTACCAA
This sequence comes from Sedimenticola hydrogenitrophicus, assembly GCF_025175675.1. GTDB lineage: Bacteria > Pseudomonadota > Gammaproteobacteria > Chromatiales > Chromatiaceae > Sedimenticola > Sedimenticola hydrogenitrophicus. Next base: position 163 of record NZ_JANIOA010000026.1, on the reverse strand, counting down.
TAAGCGAGTGACGAAATCAGCAATGATCGCTGCTGTATCTGGAGCTGCACTCATAGCCGGAGGACAGTTCCTGGTATCGGTAGGAGCTGGGATTCTAGTTATATCCCTAGGTATGGTTTCAATAAATGTACTACGGGGAAGCTAATTATGTGGATAAGTAGAT
>NZ_JANIOA010000025.1 GCF_025175675.1 Sedimenticola hydrogenitrophicus | reverse complement strand
AGGCGCTGCGCGCCATGCCTGGCGCACCAATAAAAAACGGGGCCCGAAGGCCCCGTTCTTTATCACTTGTTTCTAACTGATCAGATCAGATTAGAAGTCGTGACGAACACCCAGTGCAAATTCGCTCTGATCTGTAGCGCCGGCATCCTGCTCAGCATACTCAGCATAGACGCGGGTGCGTTTGCTGAAGTTGTGCTGTACACCAATCGCCCAAGCGTCGGTATCGGCTGCACCGGTGTCGGTATTGCCAACCAGCGCGCGAACGGTGTTGTTACCAAAGTACGCTTCGGCACCCAGGCCCCATGCTTCGGTATTGCTTGAAGAACCGGTATCCTTTTCTTCGTACGAAGCTATAACAGCGAAGTTCCCGAAGTTGTACTTACCAGAGAGACCCCAAATATCCACGTCTGCAGCTGCAGCAATAGCTGCGGAACCAGCATTACCAGGAACAGCGGCTACTGCTGCCACAGCGCCGGTTGCTTCTTGTGTGTGGTAACCAAGGCCAACGCTCAAAGGACCGTTGTTATAATTCAACGCCAAGTTGGTGGCGTCAGCGCCATCTTCAATATCATTGGAAGCAGTATCGTCGATAACGAAGGCGATAGCCGCACTGAAGCCGTTGAAGTTCGGCGACACGTAGGCCAGGGCGTTACCGGTGCGGAAGGTGTTCAGGTGCTGACGGAAGCCAGTGGAGGGTGCATTCATGATATTGGTCTTGCCAACCGCACCGTAGTAGGGGGTCCACTGGCGACCGATTGCAACGGTACCAAAATTACCTGCAATGCCGACATAAGCAAGGCGGGTCTTCAGGCCAACTGAAGAGGTGGATCCACCCTCAGTGGACTCGGTATCCCACTCGTACTGGAAGAGAGCCTTCAGACCGTTGCCCAGATCTTCGCTGCCCTTGACACCAAAACGCGAAGTACCGTTACCCTCTTCGATATCCCAAGAGTCGGTGGTGCCATTGTCGTTGTTGGTCAGAGCGTTATCGATCAGACCATAGATGGTGGTGTCTGCGCTAACAGCCATGGGAGCTGCAACTGCAGCAGCGATGGCGATAGAAAGAAGTTTTTTCATTATAGATTCCCGCTAAAAGTGAATTTACGAAAAATGCTGTGCAGGGGAGATACTAGTACTCGCCCAGACGGTTTGCAACACTTTTCTACAAAAAAAACCACAGTTTCAGTTTTTGTTGCTATTTTGCAACAGGGCATCGGAATCCGGCAATGACAATAAATCCATAAATTTCGCTGCAGCATGGAGTTAGGATGAAAACCGAATAATTTGGATATAATTGCCAATTACACCCCACGACTCCAAAAACCGCCATAAACCGCGTCATTTGCAACAGCTTAAGTATAGCGGCTAAAGCCGCCTACAGACCCCGCAAATCCGGGTTTAGAGAAGAATGGCACTTAACTTAAGGCGAATTGCAGGATTTTCGTCATTCCGGCGCAGGCCGGCATCCAGGAATACCGCCGCCATTAAGCAGTCTGGATGCCATCCTTAGGTCCGTAAATGGTGCATGGCATCCTCAAACAAATCCGGGCCGGAGAACAATATTCGTTAATATACCCAATTGTGTGGACTGGAAAACCGGGCTGAAAAGCGCACAGGCTAGGCGGAGATTACATGAAACCGATACTGGCGGAGTTTACAGCCAGCATTACAGAGCTGAAAAAGAATCCGACTGCTTTATTGAATCAGTCCGGTGGTAATCCGGTAGCGATCCTCAATCACAACACGCCGGCAGCCTACTTTATCGGGGCCCAGGTGTTCGAGCAGATCATGGATATGCTGGACGACATCGACCTGGCCGAAGAGGTCAAGGCCCGACTGTCACAGGATCACCGTATTGTAGCGGTTGATATTGAGGATCTTGCATGAGCTATGGACTGGAGTTTCTTGAGGTAGCCCTGGATGAATGGCGAAGCTTGGATGCGACCCTAAAACGGCAACTACAGAAGAAACTTCGATCCAGACTGGAAAATCCAGTCGTCCCATCGGCCGCTCTCCGGGGGATGGCGCATTACTACAAGATTAAACTGAGGGCATCTGGTATTCGGCTGGTTTACCAGGTTATTGAGGAACGGTTGGTGGTGTTGGTTGTCTCGGTTGGATCCACATATTCAACAACGCTGCCTGTCAACCGCTACGGCCGGTACAGTCAACTATCTCGATCCATATGCCTCAGTGAACCCAGTCCTCATACACCAGCCCAGGAACTCGGCTAAATTCAGGTACATTGTTTGTCACCAGCGCGCAGCCGACCGCAAGGGCATGTCCCGCGATAGCGGTGTCATTGTCGCCGATCGGTGTCCCGGCCTCGCTCAGCTGACGCTTGACTTCCACCATGGCATCCACCGCGGCCATATCCCAGGGGAGCACGGCATCCACGCGCCGCACGAATTCATCAACGAGTTGCTTGTGCTTGGGTGAGGCTTTCTTGCCGATTTGGCCGTAGCGCATTTCGGCATAGGTGACCGCCGATATTACGATCCTGTTCTGTTGAGCAACCTCATTTGCCAGCCGTTGCAATACCGACTCTGGCAACTCGCGCATGATGAAGGAGCAAATGCAGGTATCAAGCATGTACGTCTTCACAGATTAAATCTGCCTTCGTCCCCGATGACCGTGGCACGCTCTTGCAGGAAATCCTCATCCGCCTTGGGCTGATCGGCCAAGGTGAGCCAGCTCGGACGGAGAGGGCGCAAGATGATCGCATCACCGTCCCGGGTGATCTCCAGCTCGCTGACACCTTCATACTCCATGTCCTTGGGCAAGCGAATTGCCTGATTCTTTCCGTTCTTGAAAATGGATACGGTACGCATACTATCTCCTGCCTATGTCTGTCCTGTGCAGTATAGTACGGCGCTATAGCCTATGCAATGCATAGGTCTCCGCCGAAGCGGGTTGATTCAATATGGCTGGGGATGGAGGATTATTTGGCCTGCGGCCTCACCCTTCGGGCTCGTCGCTGCGCTCCTCGTGGCGCTGCGCGCCGAACCTCGGTGGAGCTTCTCACCCTCCATTCAGAAGATTTTTTCACTGCCATGAAAAAACCCGCCGAAGCGGGTCGTTTCAATATGGCTGGGGATGGAGGATTATTCGGCCTGCGGCCTCACCCTTCGGGCTCGTCGCTGCGCTCCTCGTGGCGCTGCGCGCCGAACCTCGGTGGAGCTTCTCACCCTCCATCCAGGAGATTTTTTCACTGCCATGAAAAAACCCGCCGGAGCGGGTTGATTCAATATGGCTGGGGATGGAGGATTCGAACCTCCACTGACGGAGTCAGAGTCCGTAGTCCTGCCGTTAGACGAATCCCCAATATGTCTGGAGCCACCCGGAGGGCAGCGCCAGGGACATGTTAACGCTTGGAGTACTGCGGACGCTTGCGCGCCTTATGCAGTCCGACCTTCTTGCGTTCCACCTCGCGGGCGTCGCGGGTCAGGAAGCCGGCGCGACGCATCGGGCTGTGCAACCCTTCATCATACTCGGACAGGGCGCGGGCGATACCGAGGCGGATGGCGCCGGCCTGGCCGGTGGTGCCGCCACCTTTGACCGTGGCCTTGATATCCACGTTCTTCAGCAGGTCGGCCACTTGCAGCGGCTGGCGAACCACCATGCGTGCAGTTTCGCGGCCAAAATACTCGTCCAGGGGACGGCCGTTGACGACGATGTTGCCGCTGCCGGTGGTCAGGAAGACGCGTGCAGCAGAGCTTTTACGACGTCCGGTTGCATAATTCTGGGTTTGAGCCATGTTTCTGTTCCGTTAGGTGGATTTCAGATATCCAGCGGGATTTTAGATATCCAGCATCTGGGGCTGCTGTGCCTGATGTGCATGCTCGGGGCCGGCAAAGACCTTGAGCTTCTTGAACATCGCACGACCCAGTGGATTCTTGGGCAGCATGCCCTTGACTGCGGTCTCGATCACACGCTCCGGCGCCTTGTCCAGCAGCTTTTCCAGGCTGATGGATTTCAGGTTGCCGATGTAGCCGGTGTGATGATGATACATCTTGTCTTTCAGTTTATTACCGGTTACGCGAATCTTCTCGGCATTGACCACAACGATGTAGTCGCCGGTATCCACGTGCGGCGTATATTCGGGTTTATGCTTTCCGCGCAAACGCCGTGCTATCTCGGTTGAGAGACGGCCAAGGGTCTTGTTTGTGGCGTCGACCACGAACCAGTCGCGGCGCACTTCTGCGGGTTTTGCACTTACGGTCGTCATCTGACTTGCTCCAGCGGAGTAACAATACTAGCGCTTCAAAAAAGAGCGCGAATATTACCGGACCGCGCACACGCTGGCAAGGCCCAGTTGAACTATAATTTAAACTTAAAGCCGCTCCTGGTCGTCATTTGGCTCCAGGCTCCTAGGAGTTGTCGGAGTCAAATGAAGCTATACACCTGGTTCGATCATTCAGGGTTAAGTCCATTTGACTCCGATACCCGGGCACAAAACCTCATCGGCATGGACATTCTCCTGGACAAAAAAATAGGCGTAGCAGGGGAGGCTACGCCTTTTTAATAATATAAACCACCAAAGGAGGATGGATGGAGTACTTAAAAATGCATCAACATTTAAAGTGTTAATATCTTCTAATATTATTATTTTAATGTCAACACTTTTCCTACCTCGCCACTGTTTAAATTGACATCATCCCCCTTGGCGACGACACTCTGAGCCGGCAGCCAGCCGATTTATTCACTACACCATTCACTCTAATCCAGCGCACCCGCACCTGATTTGAAGGCACATCAGCCATTTAAGCCCGTGAACCCTGAAGAAACACTACTCAAGGAGGCCGACCGCTGCGTCAAGTGTGGCATCTGTCTGCCCCACTGCCCCACCTACACTCTGACCCGGGATGAAGGCGACTCCCCCAGAGGCCGGATCTCGCTGATCCAGGGCATTGCCGGCGGCCACCTGGATAGCGCGCAGGCCAATCGGCACCTTGACCGCTGCCTGAGTTGTCTCGCCTGCCAGGCGGCCTGCCCCTCCGGGGTCGACTACAGCCAACTGATCGACGGGATTCGCGCCCGCCGGCACAAAAGCCGCGGGGAACGGCTCGCGCACCATCTCATCACCCATCTCCCCTATCGGAGCTGGAGCCGCCTGGGGTTATGGCTCTACCGCCATACCGGCATCCGCCCCCTGCTGCGCACCCTGGGGGGTCGGCGTTTTCGCCGCCTGGACGGGCTGCTGCCGGAGCACGCCCGGGTAGGCAGCTGGCGGTCCAGCTATCCGGCAACAACCTCCCGCCAGGGACGCGTCGGGCTGTTTACCGGATGTGCCGGACGGATCAGTGACCGCAGGGCGCTGGATGCGGCCATTGCCGTGCTGACCCGCCTCGGTTTTGCGGTGGTCGTCCCCGACGACCAGGGCTGCTGCGGCGCCATGCATCAGCACACCGGCGAGCCGCAGACCGCCGAAACGATGGCCACCATCAACCATAAGGCCTTTGCCGATAAAGAGCTGGATGCCGTGCTCTACCTGGCCAGCGGCTGCGGTACGCAACTGACCGAACTGCCGCTTCCGGCGCCGGTGTATGAGATCAGCCAGTTCCTTAACCGCTGTCACTGGCCGGATGATATGAGACTCAATCCCGTGGACGGTGCGGTCGGCCTGCATTCGCCCTGCACCCTCAGACACCAGCTGAAACTGGCAGACGAACCGGAAAAGCTGTTATTGCGGATCCCCGGCATCCGGCTGATCCGCCTCGACCAGATCCAGTGCTGCGGGGCGGCGGGAAGCTATCTGCTGGAACAGCCGGAGATGTCCGATGCCTTGGGCGCGCGGGCAATCCAGCAGCTGCCAGGCCAGGAACTGCAGTTCCTGGCCACCAGCAATAGCGGCTGCGCCCTACAGCTCGCCCGTGGGCTACGGCAGGCAGGCCGCAAAATCCGCACCGTGCATCCTGTTGAGCTGGTCGAGATCAGCCTGCGGGAGAGGGGATCGGACCAAGCCTGACACGCGGGCGGATGCGCTGCCTTTCATGTCCCCCTACGCTTGACCGGACAGGCCCACCGGCCACTGCAATCACCAGGAAAATCCGGATTTTCGGTAAGCAGCAAAAATGCCCTGGCCCATCGGCCCTGCTGATGACTGAACCCCGTTCAACTGCTATCATTGCGCTCCCGTGGCGCCCGGGAGCCAACCGCCCGCAAGCCGATCCTGCGCGGCCGTGCAGGATCGATATGAAATGTCATACTTGGACATTAAACTGTGACAAGAAGCGCCCTGCGTTTGGTTTTCTCCTTCTACTTCAAGGAACGCACATAGCATGAGTACTGTACTGATTATCGGAGCCGGTGGCGTCGGTCGTGTCGTAGCGCACAAATGCGCCCAGATCGCCGAGGTGTTCAGCGAGATCCACCTGGCCAGCCGCACCCGGTCCAAGTGTGATCAGATCGCCGCTGAAGTGGTAGAGAAGACCGGGAGAACCATCCGCACCGCGCAGGTGGACGCCGATAATGTGCCCGAGCTGGTGGCCCTGATCAAACAGGTGAACCCGGTCATGGTGATCAACGTGGCGCTCCCCTACCAGGACCTGACCATCATGGATGCCTGCCTGGAGACCGGCGTGCATTATCTGGACACGGCCAATTACGAACCGCTGGACGAGGCGAAGTTCGAATACAAGTGGCAGTGGGCCTACCGGGAACGCTTTGAGCAGGCAGGCCTGATGGCGCTGCTCGGCTCCGGCTTCGACCCCGGCGTCACCAATGTATTCTGCGCCCACATGCTGAAACACCACTTCGACCAGATCGACACGGTGGATATCCTCGACTGCAACGGCGGCGACCACGGCTACGCCTTCGCCACCAATTTCAATCCCGAGATCAACATCCGCGAGGTGACCGCCAACGGCCGCTACTTCGAGAACGGCGTCTGGGTAGAGACCCGGCCGATGGAGATCCACCACACCTTCGACTTTGAGCAGGTGGGACCGAAGCAGATGTACCTGCTGTATCACGAGGAGATGGAGTCACTGTCGCAGAACATCCCCGGGGTCAGGCGCATGCGCTTCTGGATGACCTTTGGCGACGCCTACCTGAAACACCTGGAGGTGTTCCGCAACATCGGCCTGGACTCCATCGAGCCGATCCTGTTCGAAGGCCGCGAGATCGTACCGATCCAGTTCCTCAAGGCGCTGCTGCCGGACCCCGCCACGCTTGGCCCGCGTACCGTCGGCAAGACCAACATCGGCTGCATCGTCAAGGGCAGCAAGGATGGGCAGCCGGTGTCGCGCTACGTCTACAACATCTGCGACCACCAGGCGTGTTACCGGGAGACCAACGCCCAGGGCGTCTCCTACACCACCGGGGTGCCGGCGATGATCGGCGCCATGATGATGCTGACCGGCGAGTGGATGAAGCCGGGAGTGTGGAACATGGAACAGTTCGATCCCGATCCGTTCATGGCCGCGCTCAACCGCCACGGCCTGCCCTGGACCGATATTGAAACCGATATCGATATCGACGCCCTTCCCGAATAAGGAAAGATCGGCCGTATCATGACACTGGACATCTCCCGCATCCCCACCCCCTGCTACGTGCTGGAGGAGGACCGGCTGCGCGCCAACCTGTCTCTGATGGAACGGGTGCAGCGCGAGTCGGGAGGCAAGATCATCCTGGCGCTCAAGGGCTACGCCATGTGGAGCACCTTTCCGATCATTCGCGAGGTGCTGCATGGCTGTACCGCCAGCTCGCTGAACGAGGCCCGGCTGGCCGCCGAGGAGTTCGGCAAGGAGGTGCACGTCTATGCGCCCGCCTACAGCGACGCCGAGTTTCCGGAGATCCTGAAACTGGCCCACCACCTCACCTTCAACTCCTTCAGCCAGTGGCGGCGTTTCGGGCAACAGGCGCTGGCCGCCGGAGTCTCCTGCGCCATCCGGGTCAATCCCCAGGTGGCGGAAGTGGCGGTGGACATGTACAACCCCTGCGGCCGCACCTCGCGCCTGGGAGTCACCCTGGAGGAGTTCCAGCCGGAAGCGCTGGAAGGGATCGAGGGACTGCACTTTCACGCCCTCTGCGAATGCGGCGCCGACAGCCTGGAACGCACCCTGGCCGCCTTCGAGGAGCGCTTCGGCGAGTGGATCCCGCAGATGAAGTGGATCAACTTCGGCGGCGGACACCTGATGACCCGCCAGGGGTACGACGTGGAGTTGCTGATCCGCCTGGTACGCGATTTCCGCGAACGCCATGGCGTGGAGGTCTATCTGGAGCCGGGCGGCGCCGTCGGCTGGCAGACCGGACCGCTGGTGGCCTCGGTGCTGGATATCGTGCACAACAATATGGATATCGCCATCCTCGACGCCTCGGCCGCGGCGCACATGCCGGATGTGCTGGAGATGCCGTACCGCCCGAATATCCGCGGCGCCGGCGAGCCCGGCTCGACACCCTACACCTACCGGCTGGGGGGCAACACCTGCCTGGCGGGGGACGTGATCGGAGACTACGCCTTCGAGCGGCCGTTGCAGGTGGGCGACAAGATCGTACTGGAAGACATGATCCACTACACCTTCGTCAAGAACACCACCTTCAACGGTGTCAACCTGCCCTCGCTGGCGATCTGGACCTCCGGGGATGAATTGCGGATGGTCCGCACCTTCGGTTATCAGGAGTTCAAGAACCGGCTTTCCTGAACTACACCCGGTGCCTACCCGGATGGGCATGCATTTCCACGCAGAGCGTGGGAACGAGGAACGCGGCAAAGGTGTGGTAACCGAGCGGTTACCCCGAAGCGTGGTAGGATGCGGTGAGTAACACGAACCGCATCAAACTTTATCTGCGCATGATGCGGTTCGCAAGCTCACCGGCATCCTACATTCGCGTTTATCGCAACAGCCCGGATGGCTAAGCGTCAGCGCGTCCACCATGGCTGAAGACCGAGCCACTGGACGGTGGCCGACGGGTTATGTAGTTCCTCCTCCATCCAGTAGCCGCGGAAGGGGACTTTGCGAGCCCTTATTCCGCCACCAGCTCAAAATCGTGACTGATCTCCACCACCTGTCCCAGCATGATCGACGCCGAGCAGTACTTTTCCGCGCTCAGCTTGACCGCCCGCTCCACCGCCTTTTCGGTCAGACCGGGACCCGCCAGCCGGAAGTGGACATGGATTTTGGTAAACACCTTGGGGTCGGTTTCGGCGCGCTCGGCCTCCAGCTCCACTTCGCAGAGGGTCACCTGGTTTCGTCCCTTGCGCAGGATATGCACCACATCGAACTGGGTACAACCCCCAAGCCCCAGCAGCAGCATCTCCATCGGCCGTACACCCAGGTTCCTGCCGCCAAAATCGGGCGGGCCGTCCATCACCACGGCATGACCACTTCCGGACTCACCCACCATGAGGGTCTGCTCGACCCATTTTACCCGTGCTTTCATCACATACTCGCAAGTTAATAAAGGTTTGCAGACTAGCATAGATCGACAATCCGCAGGAGCTCACCTAGAATCCTAGGTGGAACGTTTCATTCCCAGTCCTTAACCAAAGGTCGCCCATGAGCATTATCAAGCCACCAGAACAGGATCCCGCTTTTCTGAAGCCCTTTCTGTCGTTCTGTCACCGACGCCGCTATCCGGCGAAAACGGATATCATCCATCCGGGCGATCGGGCCGATATTCTCTACTATATCGTGGACGGCTCCGTCACCATACTGATCGAGGACGAAGACGGGAAGGAGATTATTCTCACCTATCTCAACAAGGGCGATTTCATCGGCGAAATGGGGCTGTTTCTCGCGCAATCGAATCGTAGCGTGCTGGTGCGCACCCGCTCCGACTGCATGCTGGCCGAGATCAGTTATGCACGCCTGGAGCAGCTGTTTGACGGCGAACTGCGTGACTACGCGAAGGATATACTCTACGCCCTGGGCGGCCAGCTGACCCAGCGCCTGATCCATACCAGCCGCAAGGTTGGCCACCTGGCGTTTCTGGATGTGACCGGCCGGGTCGCCGGCACCCTGTTGGAGCTGTGCAAACAACCCGACGCCATGACCCACCCGGACGGCATGCAGATCCGCATCACCCGTCAGGAGATCGGTCGGATTGTCGGCTGCTCCCGGGAGATGGCGGGCCGGGTGTTAAAAAACCTGGAGGAGCAGGGCCTGGTCTATGTCAAAGGCAAGACCATTGTGGTTTTCGGGACCCGCTGACCAGCACCCCGTCCGGGTACACCCGCCCAAACAACGCAGCCCCCACCGCCCGGATCAATCCGTCGCTGAATTTTTCTTCTGATTACCCGTAAAGCGGGTTTCGTGGGACTCTCTGATGGGTTAGGCCGTTCCGCCCTCACCTAATGCTACGTCTCTGCTGTTTCCGGCTCACAGGGCGGGGTGGACCCACCGCGCCCATGGGGCGCCCGTAAAGGGGGCGGATTACTTCACCGCCGTTTCCCGTTTCAGGTCATCGGCGGTGCCGAAGCTTTTATCCGGACCGGCGGAGATCACTTGATACTTCCCGGCCTCCGGCTCGAACCGCAGCGTGGTACCCCAGCCATCCAGCATCCCCTGCTGGCCGATGTTCAGATCCTGCTGCAACCGCTCCAGGGTCACCTGGGCGGGGTTGAATCCGGAACCGTACTGTATCATCCACACCTTGATGGAGCGATTCAGCTGCTCCAGCCGGCGAACGGTCTCGGCCCGCTGGGGGTCGACGGGAGTGGCCGGAACAACCGACGTCACGGTAGCGACCGGCGACGACTGTTCATCCCACACCAGCCAGAGCAGCACTACGGCGGCTACGCCGAACAGACTGGCGAGCAGGACCAGGCGTCGGCGCTTATCCCGGGATGCCCTGTCGCGGGTCTCGACCGTAGTGCTCCGTTGATAAAAGGTACCGACATTCTCCGAGTCATCGTCCGGTTTGTAGGCGGCACGCCTGACTACCGGGGTCGCCAGTACGATATCCTCATCGGCGGCTTCGGGGCTGACGGCGGAGAGGGGACGGGTGCGTTCGTCGTCGGCGGTCAGTTCAGGCCGGTCCGGTGACCGCGACGCCTCCGGGGGCGCGAGTGGACCCGGCTGCGCGGATCCCACCGTATTGCCGGACGCCCGCGCGGACGGATTCGCTTCCCCCGGCCCGGCGAGGGGGCCGCTGGGTTCGATGGAACATTCGGCACCGCGCGCCCTGATCTTCTCCAGCAGCCGCTCCGCCTTCGACTTCTCCAGCGTCCTGTTGATTCGGAAACGACTCCCCTGGATCAGGTGACCCGCCTGATCCAGGGGAATCTTGAGCAGCTGGGCAAGCGACTGCTGCACCTCATGGTGATTGAATCCCTTGCGCAGTTTGCCGGTGAATACGAGTCGATACTTCGGAGTAGCCATTGTTCTGGTTGTTGCCGATAGCGGGAAAAGGACAGGTTAAGGCTAGCACAAGCCAACGAAGCGGCGCCACTACCCCCTTGCCCTAACCATAAGGCGGGCCGTTCCCGCCAACGGTGCCCATGGCGCACATCTGTCCGTACGTCACGTCAGCTGACGCTGTCCTGCTCCCTGATAATGTCCACCTGAAGTACCACGCCGTCCACGCCCACCACCTTGACACGCGTACCCGCCGGGCAATCGTCGCCGCGGACCTTCCAGGTGCTGTCATCGACCTTGATTTTGCCCTGGCCATTCACCACCGGCTCACCGAGGGTAAAGATCCGGTCGATATACTGCTCACCCCTACGATTGAGCCGGGGCTGGTCACTCCGGGTGGGATGCTTCACCAGATAGATCCGCCACGCCACGATACTGACAACACTGAACAGGGCAAAAATCAGGATCTGGATCTCCCAGCCAAGCCCCGGCAACAGCAGCAGGACCAGCCCGACGATACCGGCGGAGATGGCCATCCAGAGAAAGAACACGCCGGGCGAGAATACTTCCAGCACGATCAGAATGCTCCCCAGCACCCACCAGTGCCAGAACGTGGCGGATTCGAATAGCCCCATCACGGCTCGCTCCGGGAGGATCTGCCGATCGCCTCCCTGGCGATCTCGGCGATACCGGCCACCGAGCCGATCAGGCTGGACGCCTCCAACGGCATCATGATCACCTTCTGGTTGGGGGCCGAGGCGATCTCCTTCAATGCCTCGGTGTATTTCTGGGCAATAAAATAGTTGATCGCGCTGACATCGCCCTTGGCAATGGCCTGGGAGACCATCAGGGTCGCCTTGGCCTCGGCCTCGGCCAGACGTTCCCGCGCCTCGGCCTCCCTGAATGCGGCCTCCCGGTCACCCTCCGCCTCGAGGATGGCAGCCTGCTTTTCACCTTCGGCCTTGAGAATCGCGGCCTGGCGATGACCTTCCGCCTCCAGGATCTGCGCCCGCTTCTCACGCTCGGCCTTCATCTGGCGCGCCATGGAATCCACCAGATCGCGGGGGGGAGAGATATCCTTGATCTCGATACGCGTCACCTTGATACCCCAGGGGGTGGTGGCATCATCCACCACCGCAAGCAGTTGGGCATTGATCTGGTCACGCATGGAGAGCAGCTCATCCAGGTCCATCGAGCCCATCACGGTACGTATATTGGTCATGGTGAGATTGAGGATGGCGTGGGTGAGTTGACTCACTTCATAGGCCGCCTTGGCCGCGTCCAGGATCTGGTAGAAGACCACACCATCCACCGTCACCATGGCATTGTCCTTGGTGATCACCTCCTGGGAGGGGACATCCAGTACCTGCTCCATCATATTCAGCCTGGCCCCGACGTTGTCCACCAGCGGGACAATCAGATTCAGCCCGGGACGCAATGTTTTGGTATAGCGGCCGAACCGCTCCACCGTGTACTCCATACCTTGCGGCACCCGCTTGGCGCCCAGCACCACAATCACCATCGCCAGCACCAGCATCGCTACTGCAAAGAGTTCCATTGAGTTTCTCCATTGTTTAATTCCCCGCCGAGTATACCCCCTTGGCTGGGCAGGGAATATGAATATCACGCCAGGAAAACAACATAACGAATCCCTATCCCGACGGGAGCAGTCGCGGTAGGATAAAAGCGGATAGGGCCAACAGCATAAGCCGTTAAAAAACAACTTAAATCAACTGAATTTATAGGCCCAGTAACTTACTCTATGGACCGCTGACCAGATGAAGAAAAAAGGACCCCGGATGCGCCGTCTCAGTCTCAGTCTATTACTACTTGCCACCTTCCCCTTCTCTCCGCTGCCGGCCGCGGAAACCCTGGCCACCGGCAGCGCCCGACTGATCGATATCCCGCGCGAATACCGCCTGGACGGGGTGGTCGAGGCGACCAACCAGTCCACCATCTCGGCCCAGACCAGCGGCCAGGTGGTGGAGATCCTGGTGGACGTGGATGACTTTGTCGAACAGGGGGCGGTGATCATCCGCCTCAAGGATACCGAGCAGCGTGCCCGGCTGGAGCAGGCCGAGGCCGAGCTGCGGGCCGCCAACGCCGTGCGGCAGGAGGCCAGCCGGGAGTATGAGCGCATCCGCGAGATCTTCCAGCGCAAGCTGGTGGCACAGTCGGCCATGGACAAGGCAACCGCCAACCTGCAGGCGTCCCGCGCCCGCCAGGAGGCCGCCAGCGCCGCCCTCGACCAGGCACGGGAGCAGCTGGAATACACCCGTATCCGCGCCCCCTATGCCGGCATCGTCACCGAACGCCTGATCGAGACCGGCGAGACCGCCACACCGGGCCAACGGCTGATCAGCGGCATCTCACTGGAGCAGCTGCGGGTCTCGGTCGACGTCCCGCAGAGCCTGATCCCAACCATCCGCGAGCAGGCCCGGGCGCGGGTGCTGCTGCCGGATGGCAGCGCGGTGGAGTCCACCGACCTGACCGTCTTCCCGTTTGCCGATCCGGCCAGCGGCACCTTCCGGGTGCGTCTGCAGCTCCCCACCGGTGTAGCGGGCCTGTTCCCCGGCATGCTGGTGAAGACCCGTTTCGAGATCGGCACCCTGCAGCAGCTGCTGATCCCCGCCGCCAGCGTGGTCTACCGCAGCGAAGTGACCGCGGTCTATGTGGTGGATGAGGAGCAGCGACTCTCCCTGCGCCATATCCAGACCGGCCATAGACGCAACGGCGACATGATCGCGGTGCTCTCCGGCCTGGAAGAGGGCGAACGGGTAGCCCTCGACCCGGTCGAGGCGGGTAGCCGGCTGAAACTGCAGTCGCCCGGGCATCTCCCGGCCAAGGGACCGGCCGATGAGTAGGCTGGGTATCTCCGGCCGCATTGCCGAGCGCTTCCTCTCCACCGAGATCACCCCCCTGCTGGCCCTGGTGGGGCTGCTGCTGGGGCTGTTCGCGATCCTGGTGACGCCGCGGGAGGAGGAGCCGCAGATCAATGTCACCTTTGCCAACGTTTTCATCCCGTTTCCCGGCGCCAGCGCCACGGAGATCGAAAACCTGGTGGCCACCCCGGCCGAACAGGTGCTCTCGGAGATCGAGGAGATCAAGCATATCTACTCCGTCTCCAGCCCGGGGATGGCCACGCTCACCCTGCAGTACCAGGTGGGGGTGGACCGCACCGACGCCATCGTGCGCCTCTACAACAAGGTCTTCTCCAACCAGGACTGGCTGCCGCCCAACCTGGAGGTGGGGCAGCCGATCATCAAACCCAAGGGGATCGACGATGTGCCCATTGTCACCCTGACGCTGCGCTCGGACGACCCGCAGACTGGCGCCTATGAGCTGGGGCAGGTGGCCCATGCCATCGAGGCGGAACTGAAACGGGTGCCGGGGACCCGGGATATCTACACCATTGGCGCGCCGACCCGGCTGGTGAGCGTGCGGCTCGACCCGGAGGCCCTGGCCGGCTACCGCATCGACCTCAACCAGTTGCGCCAGAGCCTGCAGGCAGGCAACAGCGTGCGCGATGACCTGACCATCACCCGCGACAACCGGGAGATCCTGGTACAGGCCGGCAGCTTCCTCACCCACAGCGAGGAGATCGGTGACCTGGTGGTGGCCAGCCATGCCGGCCGGCCGGTATACCTGCGCGACGTGGCCGAGATCCGCCAGGGCCCGGACACGCCGGACCAGTACGTCTGGCTGGGGGCCGGCCCCGGCGCTGCCGCCAAGCAGTTGACCCTGGAGGGCACCACCCCGGCGGTCACCATCGCCATTGCCAAGAAGCCCGGCACCAACGCGGTGGATATCGCCAACGCGGTGATCCAGCGCTTCGACCAGTTGAAGGGCACCTTCATCCCCAGCGACATCAAGGCCACCGTCACGCGCAATTACGGCGAGACCGCCGACACCAAGGCGAAACAGCTGATCAGCAAGCTGATCTTCGCCACCCTCTCGGTGGTGCTGCTGGTGCTGTTTGCCCTGGGCTGGCGGGAATCCCTGATCGTCGGCGCGGCCGTGGTGGTGACCCTGGCCATTACCCTGTTCGCCTCCTGGGCCTGGGGCTTCACCCTCAACCGGGTATCCCTGTTTGCCCTGATCTTCTCCATCGGCATCCTGGTGGACGACGCCATCGTGGTGGTGGAGAACATCCATCGCCACCTGGCCATGGGCAGCCGCAACCTGCTGCAGGCAATCCCCGCCGCCGTCGACGAGGTGGGCGGGCCGACCATCCTGGCCACCTTCACGGTGATCGCGGCGCTGCTGCCGATGGCCTTCGTCACCGGGCTGATGGGGCCCTACATGAGCCCGATCCCGATCAACGCCAGCCTCGGCATGCTGATCTCCCTGGCGGTGGCCTTCATCTTCACCCCCTGGCTCACCCACAAGGTACTGGGCCGCACCAGCTACCAGGATCACCAGCCGCCGGGCGGCCCGGCCAACCCGCTGATGCAGCGGGTCTTCAACCGCATCATGCCGCCGTTTCTCGCCGGTGGCCGGGGACGGGCGATGCGCTGGCTGCTGCTGGCGTCGGTGCTGATCCTGATCGCCGGCTCGTTTGCCCTGGTCGCCAACCAGTCGGTGGTGCTGAAGATGCTGCCGTTCGACAACAAATCGGAGTTCCAGGTGATGCTCGACATGCCGGAGGGCACCAGCCTGGAGCGGACCGCCCAGGTGCTCGACAGCATGGGGCGCTATCTCGGCGGCGTGACGGAAGTGACCGACTACCAGGTCTATGCCGGCACCTCCGCGCCGATCAGTTTCAACGGCCTGGTGCGGCAGTATTACCTGCGCCGCGGCGCCCACCTGGGGGACATCCAGGTCAACCTGGTGGACAAGGGATTGCGTGAGCGCAAGAGCCACGAAGTGGCCCTGGCGGTGCGTGCCCCGCTGCAGGCGATCGCCCGCCGCTTCGACGGCAACGCCAAGATCGTGGAACTGCCCCCTGGGCCGCCGGTTCAGGCCCCGCTGGTGGCCGAGGTCTACGGTATCGACTATGACGGCCAGATCCGGCAGGCCAAGGCGCTGCGTGCGCTGTTTGAGGCCACGCCCGATGTGATCGATGTGGACGACTCGGTGGAGTACCCCTCGGAGAAGATCATCCTGCAGGTGGACCGTGCCAAGGCGGCCCGGCTCGGCGTTGCCCAGGCGGAGATCACCCGCACCCTGGGGATGCTGCTGACCGGCGAGGACGTCAGTTACCTGCACGGGGAGAATCTCAAATATGCCGTGCCGATCCGGCTCGAACTCCACCCCGGGGACAAGACCGACATCACTCAGCTGCTGACATTACGACTCCAGGGGGCAGCGGGTAACTGGATCCCCCTCTCGGAAATCGTCACCGCGCTGCCCAGCCAACGTGCCCACGCCATCCAGCACAAGGATCTGCTGCCGGTGGTCTATGTGACCGGTGACATGGCCGGCGAGACCGACAGCCCGCTGTACGGCCTGTTTACCATCTCCGGGCAGTTGAAAAGCACAAACGGTCTGGAACAGTGGTTCCTCAGCCAGCCGCAGAACCCCTACGAATACAGCTTGAAGTGGGACGGCGAGTGGCAGGTCACCTATGAGACCTTCCGCGACATGGGCATTGCCTACTCGGTGGGCCTGCTGCTGATCTATCTGCTGGTGGTGGCCCAGTTCCGCTCCTACCTGGTCCCGCTAGTGATCATGGCCCCCATACCCCTGACCCTGATCGGCATCCTGCCGGGCCACGCCCTGCTGGATCGCCAGTTCACCGCCACCTCGATGATCGGCATGATCGCCCTGGCCGGCATCATCGTGCGCAACTCCATCCTGCTGGTGGACTTCATCAACCAGCAGGTACGGGAAGGCATGGCGCTGAACGAGGCGGTGGTGCTGTCGGCGGTGGTGCGGGCCAAACCGATCATCCTCACCGCGCTGGCGGCGATGGCGGGGGCCTTCTTCATCCTGGATGACCCGATCTTCAGTGGCCTGGCGGTCTCCCTGATCTTCGGCCTGCTGGTCTCCACCCTGTTGACCCTGGTGGTGATCCCGGTGGTCTACTACGCGGCGATGCAGAACCGGATCGAGCGGATCACCTCAACACCCTGAGGAGTCCGGGTCAAGCCGCGCGCAATCCGTAGGTTGGGGTGAGCCTGCGAACCCCAACATGTGGTGTTGAAAACAACCATCGTCCGTTGGGGTTCGCTCCACTCACCCCAACCTACGCGCTGCCTTGGCCGATAGGCGGCCCGTCGATCCGGGCAACCACGGGGGGTTGCCCCTACGCCCGTCCAAGGAAGTTAAGGGGTCAGAGCCCTTTTAGCACACGGCGCGGGGAATTCCGGTAGCGGGGCAAATCTAAAAGGGCTCTGACCCCTTAACGCTTAACGCTGTGACGAAAAACTACCCCACCAGCCGGTCGAAAATGCGGAAACCGGCCACATAGGTGCCGGCGGCCGAGCCCAGGGTGCTGAACAGAAACACCAGCAGGGTGCGGGAGACCCGGTTGCGCCACCAGCCGCGTACCTGGGTGGTGTCGTGCTTGAGGCGGGAAAAATCCCCCACCTGCGGCTTGCGCAGATAGAGCTCCGCCGCCGCGGTCACCATGCCAGCCCCGACCGTGGGATTGAGCGAGGTGATCGGTGCCGCAACAAACGCGGTGAGGATGGTCAGCGGATGTCCCGCGGCGATCAGCGCCCCCAGCGCCGACAGCGCGCCATTGATCAGCACCCAGTCCATCACCAGCTGCCAGCCCAGCTCCGGACTGCGCAGGAAGCCGATGACGAAGCCGCTGATCACCAGTGCCACGATCAACCAGGGGATCAGCCGCGGCCAGCGGCTTGGGGTGGGCAGGTGATCCAGCTTCTCGATCACCCGGGCCGGCCGCTCCATGCCGCTATCCAGGTAGGCGCGGATACCCTTCAAGTGGCCGGCACCAACCACCGCCAGCACCCGCTCCGGGGACTGCTCCTGCAGCTCCTGCAGCAGTCGCGCCGCCATGTAGCGGTCCCGTTCATCGATCAGCGGGGTGAACAGATCCTTGCGGTCCTCGGCGAACTCGGCAAAGGTGTGCTCCAGCACATCACCCTCCTTCAGCCCCTCGATATCCGCCTCGCTCACCTCGTCCCGGGAGATCAGGCTGCCCAGCAGGCCGGCAAACAGGCCGAAGCGCTTCCACCAGGGCACATTGTGCAGCACCCGTCGCAGGGTCACGCCGATCTCGCGGTCGATCAGCAGCACCGGCTTGTGATGCTCCTGGGCATGACGGATTGCCGCCAACTGTTCCGCCCCTGGCTCGATGCCAAACTGCTCGGCCAGGCGCTGCTGATAGGCGCCCAGGGCCAGGTTGGCCGCCACCATGCTGACCTTGCCTTCCCGCACCACCTTGAACAGGTCCATGCGGGCGAGGGCATCGGGATCGAGAATGGCATGATAACGGCTGGGGCAGAGCTCCACCGCCACCGCGTCATAGGTGCCGCTGTCCAGCAGCTCCCTGACCTTGTCCGCACTGGCGCGCGAAACGTGGGCGGTCCCCAGCAAAGTGACCTGGCTGTTTCCGATCCGGACCTCGAACAGAGGCTCCTGTTCCACGCTTTCTGACATTAAATTAGGCTCCCTGACAAGCCGGGCATCATACCTGCTTGAACGTCGCCTTGTCTTTCCCCTGTGTCACTGTTTGCCGCAATTGGCACCACAGAGACACAGCGTGTAGGTTGGGGTGAGCGGAGCGAACCCCAACGGACGATGGTTGCGTTCAACGCCACATGTTGGGGTTCGCAAGCTCACCCCAACCTACAGGTTTAAGGTGTTCCGGTAATCCGCTCCGTCACGTTGCCCAGACCCACCTCCGTATCCTCTGTGACTCCGTGGTGCATTGGAGGGTCTCTGATCGACTGTGCGAGTGAGCAATTACTCCTCGACCGCCAGTTATGCGCCGTTTCGCATCCGCCGCCGGCAAATCGTCGTATAACTCGGGCTGCATACATTTTTTCCCTGATCCGGGTTACACTGCCGGCACCATTACAGGAGTAAATAATGAGCGGAAGCATCCTGAGAACCGTCGCCCTGCTGACAGCACTAATCCTGCTGACGGGCTGCAAGACCCTAAACCTGATGCAGGATAAAAAGGAGGAGACGCTGCAGGACCGACTGAAGGCCTACCAGTCGACCCTCCGCTGGGGCTATCCGGGTCAGGTCTACAACTTCCTGCGCAAGGACATTGCCGCCCAGAACCCGGTCCCCACCAATCTGGGCAATGTCAGGGTCACCGACTACAAGGTGATCCGGCTGCCGGATCTGGTGGCGGAAAACCAGGCGACCCAGACCGCCGTCATCGGCTTCATTTTCGATGACCGGCAGGTGGAAAAGACCGTCCATGACCAGCAGCTCTGGGAGTACGACCCCGAGGCTAAAACCTGGTTTCGCATCAACCCGATCCCCGAGTACCGCTGATGCCGGAAACCCACCGACCGGCCAACGGCGGGCGCGTGCTGCTGACTACGGCGGCCTTCGTCATCGTGGTGGCCGGGATGCGCGAGGCCCAGGGCATCCTGGTGCCGTTCCTGCTCTCCGGGTTTATCGCCATCATCGCCGCCCCAGCGCTGTTCTTTCTGCGTGCCTACCGGGTGCCGTCGGTGATCGCCATCATCCTGGTGATCCTGGCGATCGCCTCCAGCGGCCTGTTGCTGGGGGTGCTGGTGGGCAACGCGGTGGACGACTTCTCCTCCCAACTGCCGGTCTATCAGACCAAGCTCAAGGTCCTCACCGGCGCCGCGCTGCAGTGGCTCTCGGGACTGGGGGTGGCGCTGCCGGAACAGACCTTCTCCAAGCTGCTGGACCCGGCCCGGGCGATGTCCATGGCGGCACAGGGTCTGAGCAGCCTGGGCGGGCTGCTGACCAACACCTTCCTGATCCTGCTCACGGTGGTATTCATTCTGCTGGAGGCCTCCAGCTTCCCGGGCAAACTGCACCGCATCCTGGCCAACCCGGAGCAGTCGTTCCCCCACTTCGACCAGTTCCTCGACAACATCAAGCGCTACATGGTGATCAAGACCGCCACCAGCCTGCTCACCGGCGCCATCATCTACCTCTGGCTGCTGGTGGTCGGGGTGGACTACCCGGTGCTGTGGGGGGTGATCGCCTTCTTCCTCAATTTCGTGCCCAATATCGGCTCCATTATCGCCGCCATTCCCGCCCTGCTGCTGGCCTTGGTGCAGCTGGGGCCGGGCGGCACCGCCTGGGCGGCGCTCGGTTATCTGCTGGCCAACAATCTGGTGGGCAACGTGATCGAGCCGCGCTTCATGGGCAAGGGACTGGGCCTCTCCAGTCTGGTGGTGTTCCTCTCCCTGGTGTTCTGGGGTTGGGTCCTGGGGACCGTCGGCATGTTCCTCTCCGTGCCCCTGACCATGACTATCAAGATCGCCCTGGACAGCAACGACGACACCCGCTGGCTGGCGATCCTGCTCGGCCCCGAGGTCGAGGATGAGCCTGACCAGCCGAAACCGGGGGGCCTGCTGCGCTGGCGGCTGCCCCAGAAACCAGAGACCGACGAGTAGCATCTATGTCCTCACTCAGATTCAGCACCTTCCCCGGCAAACGCGAGCGCCACCTGCTGCGCAAGCAGCACAACCCCCTGTTCCCGGAGCCGCAGCGCACCATCACCCCGGCCCAACTGGAACAGGCCCAGCGCCTGGACCATGAGGAGTTGGTGGAGTTCATCAGCAGCTTCCGTGCCCTGGTCCACGAGGCGACCCAGCTGCCCGAAAACGCCGGGAGCGAGCGCATCCTCGCCATCAAGGAGCGGCTGGACCAGACCTATGAGCAGGCGGCCCGCATGGCGGACGATCAGCACGAGATCCAGCAGGGGGTCGAGAAACTGGTGGCGGTGGTGATGCAGGCGGTACGCAAGGGCGCGGGCAGCGATCCGCTGGCGCTGCAGGAGCTGGCCGACGAGGAGGCGGCGCGCAGCACCCATTACGCCCTGCTGGCCTACCCCCTGGTGGCCGACCTGCTGGATCCGGATTCGGTGATCAGCGAGCAGGAACTGCTGCCGAGCCTGCTCTCCGCGTCGCCGGAGGCGCTACGGGCGGCCCGCTCCCTGTTCGACCCGGCGCAGCTGGCGGCGCTGGCGGAGGCAGGCCGGACGCTGCTGGAAGAGACCGCCAACGCCCCCGACGAGGCCCGGGCCCGACTGCGCGAGCTATCGCGGCAGCGGGACAATTGATGAAGCTGTTAAGGGGCTGCCCCGACGGACATCAGTGGCCTGCCGGTCTCACAGCAGCACCCGCTCGATGCCCCCCTGCATCACCCGCTCGACGAAGGTCTTTTGCCAGTTCTCGCCCAGCCGGTCCCTGGCCAGCTCCTCGACGATGTAGGAGACCTCCAGGCCGGTCTCGTCCTTGTAGCGGTTCAGCCCCTGGGTACAGGCGGGACAGGAGGTGAGCATCTTCACATTGCCCCCGACCGCCCGCTCGGCGCCGCTCAGCGCCTTGATCCCCTGCTCCAGCTCCTCCACCTTGCGATAACGCAGCTGGCTGGCGATATCCGGGCGCGCCGTCCCCAGGGTGCCGGCCTCGCCGCAGCAGCGGTCGGACAACAGCACCTTCTTGTCCATCAGCTTCGACGCCACCTCGGTGGGGTTGTACTGCTTCATCGGGCTGTGGCAGGGATCGTGATAGAGATACTGGGTGGCGTCGCCGTGCTCCAGCACCACCCCCTTCTCCATCAGGTACTCGTGGATATCCAGCAGCCGGCAGCCGGGGAAGATCTTCTCGAACTCGTACTTCATCAGCTGATCGATACAGGTGCCGCAGGAGACGATGACCGTCTTGATGTCCATGTAGTTGAGGGTGTTGGCGACGCGGTGGAACAGCACCCGGTTGCCGGTGGTGATCTCCAGCCCCTTGGCGTGCTGACCGGCCGCGGTCTGCGGATAGCCGCAGCAGAGATAGCCGGGCGGCAGCACCACCTCGTTGCCCAGTTCGTAGAGCATGGCGATGGTGGCCAGTCCGACATCGCTGAACAGCCGCTCGGAACCGCAGCCGGGGAAGTAGAAGATGGCGTCCGACTCGTCGTTTACCTTGGCCGGATCGCGGAAGATCGGGATCATGCCGCTCTCCTCGATCCCGAGCAGGGCACGGGTGGTCTTTTTCGGCAGCTCCACCCGGATCGGCCGGCGCACCAGCTCCACCGCCAGCGCCTTGGGCTCCGGGCGGCCGGTGGTGGCGTGTGGGATCTGCTTGCCGCGCCCCAGCAGGCCGGTGCGCCGGAACAGCGCGTGGCCCAGCGCCAGCCCCTTGAAGCCCCACTCCAGCATGCCCTTGCGCAGGCTGCGGATGGTGCGCGGATCGGTGGTGTTGAGGAACGACATGGCCGCCCAAGTGCCGAGATTGCGCCGCTTCTTGCCCTGCTCGGTGAGGATCTTGCGCATGCGCACGGTGACCTCGCCGAAGTCGATATTGACCGGGCAGGGGTTGAGGCACTTGTGGCAGATGGTGCAGTGGTCCGCCACGTCGTTCATCTCCTCGAAATGGCGCAGCGAGATGCCGCGCCGGGTCTGCTCCTCGTAGAGGAAAGCCTCGATGATCAGGCCGGTGCCGAGGATTTTGTTGCGCGGCGAGTAGAGCAGGTTGGCGCGCGGCACGTGGGTCATGCACACCGGCTTGCACTTGCCGCAGCGCAGGCAGTGCTTGATGTCGTCGTTGAGCTCGCCCAGCTCGCTCGCTTCGAGGATGATCGCCTCCTGCTGCACCAGGCGCAACGACGGGGTGTAGGCGCCGTCCAGGTTGGAGCCGGGCATCAGCTTGCCGCGGTTGAAGTGGCGTCCGGGATCGACCCGCTCCTTGTAGGCGACGAAATCGCGCAGCTTCTCTTCCTCCATGAAACGGATCTTGGTCAGGCCGATACCGTGCTCGCCGGAGATCACCCCGTCGAGGGACTTGGCCAGCGCCATGATGCGCTCCACCATGCGCTCGGACTCGTGCAGCATCTCGTAGTTGTGCGAGTGCACCGGGATGTTGGTGTGCACGTTGCCGTCGCCGGCGTGCATGTGCAGGGCGACGAACAGGCGCGCATCGCGGATCTCGGCATGGATGGCGTTGAGCCGCTCCTGCACCGCCAGCATCTCCTGGCCGGCGAAGATCTCGTTCAGCCGTGTCATCACCTCCTTGCGGTAGTTCTGCACCAGGTCGCGCCGCAGCATCATGTCCAGCAGGCTGTCGCCGGGCCGCAGTTTTTCCAGCTCCTGCTCCCGCAGCAGGACGCGGTGCGCCGCCGCCGGGGCCTCCAGGTGCTCCAGGATCTGCCGCCAGCGCTGTTCGGCCGTGGCCACCACCTCGCAGGCGGCGTCGCGCTTGGCCTGGAGGATGGCGCGGCTCTCCTCCGACTCCTCGTACTCCTCCGGCAGCCGCAGCTCCGGCATGCGGCCGCGTAGATAAGCCAGCACCGCGCGCATGATCTGCAGCTTGTTGCTGATCGACTGCTCGATATTGATCTGTTCGATGCCGCGACTGTACTCCGCCAGCCGCTCCAGCGGGATCACCACGTCCTCGTTCACCTTGAAGGCGTTGGTGTGGGCGGAGATGGCGGCGGTACGGCTGCGGTCGAGCCAGAAGCGGCGCCGCGCCTCGGGGCTGACGGCGATGAAGCCCTCGCCCTCGCGGGCATTTACCAGCCGCACCACCTCGGAGGCGGCCTGGGCCACCGCCGTCTCGTCGTCCGACACCAGATCGGTGATCAGCACCATCTTCGGCCGCTCGCGGCGCGGCGCCTTGGTGCTGTACTTGACCGCCTTGATATAGCGCTCGTCCAGGTGCTCCAGCCCCACCATCTCCACCCCTTCGGTGGCGGCGATGCGGTCGCGGATCTCAATAATGGCCGGCACCGCCCTGGAGAGGTCGGAGCCGAAAAACTCCATGCAGACGGTGCGCACATGGTCCGGCATGCGGTGCAGGATGAAGCGCGCCGAGGTGATCAGGCCGTCGCACCCCTCCTTCTGCACCCCGGGCAGGCCGGAGAGAAACTTGTCGGTGACATCCTTGCCCAGCCCCGCCTTGCGGAAGCTGGCACCCGGCATCGCCAGGATCTCCGGCTCGCCGACCCGGCTCTTTCCGTCCGCCCGGTAGCGGGTGATACGGAAGCTGACCCGCTCCTGCTCGTGGATCTTGCCCAGGTTGTGATTCAGCCGCTCCACCTCCAGCCAGTTGCCGTCCGGCATCACCATGCGCCAGGAGGCGAGGTTGTCCAGGGTGGTGCCCCACAGCACCGCCTTCTTGCCGCCGGCATTCATGGCGATGTTGCCGCCGATGGTGGAGGCGTTCTGCGAGGTGGGGTCCACGGCGAAGGCGAGACCGCTTCCGGCGGCCAGGTCGGAGACCCGCTTGGTCACCACCCCGGCACCCGCCTCGACCGTCGCCACCTTGCCTTCGACCCCGGGCAGCTCGCGGTACTCGACCGCGCCCAGCTGTTCCAGCTTCTCGGTGTTGATCACCGCGCAGTAGGGATCCAGGGGTACGGCTGACCCGGTATAGCCGGTGCCGCCGCCACGCGGAATGATGGTCAGGCCGCTGTCGATGCAGGCGCGCACGATCGGCGCCACCTCCTCCTCCCGATCCGGACAGATCACCACGAACGGCACCTCGACACGCCAGTCGGTGGCGTCGGTGGCGTGGGAGACCCGCGCCAGACCGCCGAAGTCCACGTTGTCGCGGCGGGTGATCCTGGCCAGCGCCCGGCTCACCCGGCGGCGCAGCTCCTGGTTATGCTGGAAGCAGGCGGAGAACTTCTCCACCGCCACCCGCGCGGCACCCAGCAGGCGGATGGCGTCCGCGTTGCCGTTGGTGCGGGCCTCGAACTGGTCCAGCCGATGCTTGAGGGCGTCGATCAGGGCGCCGCGGCGCGCCGCATCCATCAGCAGGTCGTCCTGCAGATAGGGATTGCGCACCACCACCCACATGTCCCCCAGCACCTCGTAGAGCATGCGCGCGGAGCGGCCGGTACGGCGGCTGCCGCGCAACTTCTCGATCACCTGCCACATCTCCTCGCCGAGGAAGCGGATGACGATCTCCCGATCGGAAAACGAGGTGTAGTTGTAGGGTATCTCGCGGATACGCTGGGGTTCGATTGCAGGATCGGCCATAGGATCTAAATAACTCGGCAGGAGGCGTTACTTGTGATATCAGCTGCTTATGTACGCCCAAGGCGTATTAATACAGGGAGAGTGGCGTATTTTATCCCAATCCGGACTGAAACAGTAGGTCTTGCATGCGGAATCACCCGGGGAAACCATTGAAATTGCAAGGTAAGTTATTATTGACGGGGTGTACAGCCCGACTCCATCCCCGGCACGGAAACAGGCAGTCGATCGCTTCGGAATGTAAAGTTGGCGAATGACCTCCCGCCAAGACGCCAAGAGCGCAAAGGTGTAACTTCTCACCCGGTCTGTAAGTGATTGGCCTGCCTTGTTGGCCTCACACGATGGCTTGTTCCCTCGAATCCGGCCCCCTTTTCAGCGCCTGCCCAAACTCGCTTCGCTCAAACAAGGGCAGGCTTGAATCTGAAAACGGGACCGGATTCGAGGCGCCATCAAGATCGGCCAACAAGGCAGGCCAATCACCCCGTGAGTAGTTACGAAAAAAGGTTTTCTTGGCGCCTTTGCGAGAGTAAAGATCCTATTGACCAGACAGGCACGGGATCGGGACCCGCCCGGTCCCGACGCCAACCCGCCTCGGGGCAACCACGGGGCGTTGCCCCTACGAATGGTCCTGGATGCAGATACCAAGGCGGACCTGCAAGGTGGATCAGGGGAATTCGAGCCCCACCTCTTCCACCGCCAGCATCCGTTCGATACTGCAGGCGACCAAAAAGCCCCCGACCACCCCGTTCTCAACCGGCGTGCAGCGAATCACCTTCACCACCGCGTGCAGCGGCGGGGTGATGGCCTTGCCGGGCTGGATCTCCACATTCAGCGTCGCCCCGGCGGCCAGTTCCCGCCCGATCCGCAACTGTAGCCCGCCGGCGCTGAGATCCTTGACCGTGGCGTTTTGCACGGCATCTTCACCCGCCACCCGATAACGCGCCGCACAGTCCACCGCCATGCGATAAAAGTCCCGCTTCTCTGCATAGTCCTGCATTGCTCACCCCTGTCGGATTGTTGTTAAAGTCCCCTGGAATCCCGGTACCGGTCAGGCCGGTACCATCACTAACACCCCGCCCGATGCAGTAGGCGCGACCTGTTGACACACCCCACCCACATCGGCGCAAAAAACACACTATCTCTATGGGTCGACCGGTTTCCCGGATACTGAAGGGGGGAAAGGCTTTTTTTGCCCGGTATCCGCCCTCATCAATGCCTCCGCCTGGCGCGTCGAGAGATGACGCCAGGGCAGCGGAAACAGCGCCGGCACCCGCTCCCGGTAGCGGCGGTAGCGCTCCCCGTGATAGACCAGCAGCTTGCGCTCCTCGAGCCGCGAACCGAGGATGAAATAGCCGCTGATCATCAGGCTGGAGAGCAGAAACACGCCATCCATGTCGCGGGTCCAGACCATCACCAGCGCCAGGAAGTACCAGGGGTGGCGCACGAAGCGGTGCAGCGGCGAGATGTAGAAGCGCTCCTGATCCTCGACCCGCCGTTCGCGCTCGCGCCACTGGCGCAGGCCGAGGAACTCGGCGCCATCGTAGTAGCGCAGCGACCAGACGAAGCCACCGATGGCCGCAAGCGCCAATCCGTTGGACAGCCACCAGCCCGGCCCCGTCCAGCGCCACAGAAAGTCACCGTGCCAGCGGTAGATCAGCCACAGCGACGGGGCCAGGGTGATCGCCGCCAGCAGATTGAACCCCAGCCGGTAGAGCGGCATGCGTTCCGGCCAGCGCCGCGCCACCCGCTGCTTCAGCCACAGCGAGGCGGTGAACGAGTGCACCAGGCCGTACAGCAGCCAGGCGGAGCAGACGATCACTATCTGTTCAGCGGTAAGTTCCAGCAGTTTCATCCTGCCTCCGTCTAACGATTTCCCGGTTCGGGTAGGCTCATTCTGAATCTCGATTCAACCGCGAAGAACGCAAAGTGCGCAAAGAGATACAATAGCTTACCTTTATTTCCGTCCTCAGATACGTAAACGGTGCATTGCATCCTCGGCTCCGAAAGCGGTACATCCCTGTACCACTCCTCCTGCACCACTCCTCCGGCCCAACCCTGCAGGCGAAGGATCTGAAGAATACAAGTCGGTGTTTTCCTTCGCGTTCTTTGCGCCCTTCGCGGTTGAAATGAGGGTTTCAGGTTCATCCGGTCCGGCCTTCAGATTTTATAGGCCGACTCCACCTGTTCCCGGGTCAACACCCCGTAAATGTGGCGGATGCCCGGCGCGGTCATACGCTCCACGTAGAGCGCTTCGGCACCGCTGTTGAGCAGGCTCAGCGCCTCCTGCAGGGTGGCCTGCAGATAGATAGGCATCACCTCGATCCGCTGCGCCGGTATCTCCATCAGGTCGATTTCACCCGCGTCCGGCTCCGTCTTCAGGTAACGCACCAGATCAACCGCCGGCATCAGGCTGACGGGCCCGCCGTCGCCCTGGATCAGCAGCCACTCCGGCTCTTCCCGCAGCAGACTCTCGGCCTGGTCGCGGCTGAGCCGCCGCTCGGGGCGTGCAAAATGCCGGTGCATGACGCTGGCGACACCGGACCGGCGCAGCGCCAGCATCACCGGGTTGGTATCGTAATCCTTGCCGATGGCGCGCATCAGGGTGAGGAACAGGGACTCCTTGCCAAACAGATGGGTAACCGTCAGCCCCGCCACCACGATCGCCAGCATGCCCGGCATGATGGCATGGGGCGAATAGGTCAACTCCATCATGGCGGTGAGCGCGGCCAGCGGCGCCTGCAGCGTGGCTCCCATCATCGCCCCCATGCCGAGCAGGGCGTAGAAACCGACGCCCAGGGTATCGTGATGGAAGATCTGGGTGGCGATCTGGCCGATCAGGCTGCCGAGACAGCCACCTAGGAACAGCAGCGGGCCGATATTGCCGCCCGGTATCCCGAGGCCCAGGCAGGCCACGGTAGCGAGCAGTTTGGCCAGCAGGATCGCCGCCAGCAGGGCAATACCCAGCTCGCCCAGCAGGGCGCTGTTGACGGTGTCATAGCCGATCCCCATGGATTGGGGCACCAGGTAACCGATACCGCCCATCAGCAGACCGGCGAACAGAATGCGCTGCCAGTAGGCCACCCGCACCACCCGCGCCATGGTCATCTGCATCAGTTGGATAAACAGCGCCGACAACGCACCGACCAGCAGACCGAGCAACACCACCACCGGAATCTCCGCCAGGGAAGGCAGGGTCAGCGGCGGGATCTCGAATGCCGGGGCATTGCCGAACACGGCAATGGAGATACCGGTGGCGGTCACCGCCGCCAGGATCACCGGGATGAAGCTCACCAGGGAGTACTCCATCATCACCACTTCCAGGGAAAAGATCACCCCCGCCAGGGGGGTGTTGAAGGAAGCGGCAATACCGGCGGCGGTGCCGCAGCCCAACAGGGTGCGGATGCTGTTGTTGGGCAGGGAGAGGCGCTGCCCGAGCAGGCTGCCGGCGGCTGCCCCCAGGAGGATGTGCGGCCCCTCCCGCCCCACGGAGTGGCCGCTGATAATGGCCGTGGCGGCACCGAGAAACTGCAGCACAAAGCTGCGCAACGTCATATAGCCCTGGTGGTAGGCCATCCGCTCCATCACACAGGTGACACCCAGCACCGTCTCGCCCCTGGCATACCAGTGGAAGAACAGGGCGATGATCAGTGCCCCGACGATCGGCAACAGGAAACGCAGCCAGGGGGCAAGCGCCTCGTAGTTCTCCACCAGGCCCTCCGGCAAAAAGCCCGCCTGGGTCTGCTCCACCACCACCCGGAACAGCACAATCACCGTACCCGCCAGGAAACCCGTAAGCAGGCCCAGGAGAGAGAGCTGGAGCAGGGCGTCCTGACGCGACAGGTGCAGGCGCAATCGCTCCAGGCGTTTCTCCGACCAGTGATCGACCTGTTGCTTCAAATTGTTTTTTGTCATTGTGTTATAGGGTATCCGATATCAACATATATCAGTAACAACTTACGGGGTGCTTGGCCTGCCTTGCCGGCCTCACACGATGGCTTATCTCCTCGAATCCGACCCCATTTTCAGCGCCTGCCCAAACTCGCTTCGCTCAAACAAGGGCAGGCTTGAATCTGAAAATGGGGTCGGATTCGAGGCGCCATCAAGATCGGCCAACAAGGCAGGCCAATCGCTTACAGGCCGGGTGGGCAGTTACCATAACCACCGAATTTAAAGCGCTTCCCCTACCCGCCACAATGCGGACAACGCCGGATAAACCGACACAGGAACAACAGCATGCAGATCGACTCCCCGGAAAAATATCAGACTGCCACAGAGCTGGAGATAATTCAGCAACATCTGCCGATCCAGGACAGGCTGCTCCTGGAGCTGGGCTGCGGTCGCGCCTGGATGACCCGCCAGCTGGCCGAACGCTTTCACCCGCGCCGGATCATCGCCACCGAGGTGGACCGGATCCAGCACGCCAAGAATCTGCTGATCGACGACCTTCCCACGGTGGAATTCCGTGAGGGCGGGGCGGAGGCGATCGACCTGGAGGAGAACAGTATCGACGTGGTGCTGATGCTGAAATCACTGCACCATGTCCCGCAATCGCTGATGGCCCAGGCCATCTCCGAGATCGCGCGGGTGCTGCGACCCGGCGGCCTGGCCTACTTCTCCGAGCCGGTCTATGCCGGTGAATTCAACGACATCCTGCGCCTGTTCCATGATGAAAAAACCGTGCGCGAGGCCGCTTTCGCGGCGATTCGAAACTGCGTGGAGCAGGGCGAGCTGGCCCTGGTGCAACAGATCTTCTTCAACGCCCCCGGCCACTACAAGGACTTCGCCGAGTTTGACCAGCGGATGATCCGCGTCACCCACACCGAGCATCGCATCGACGAGGCCCTCTACGGGCAGATACGTGATGCCTTCAATCACCACATGGGGGAGGACGGCGCCCACTTCCTCAAGCCCTCCCGGGTCGACTTGCTGAAAAAGCCTGAAGTCCGCAATTGAGGCCGTCGATAGGTGAGGTGTCGGAGTCAAGCTGACTCCATGCCCGACCATACTTCACCCGGCATACACGGCTTGACTCCGACACCTGAGGATGAGATCGCCGGCAAATACCCCTGCCTAATTTAACGTTATTCTGGTTTATCAGTTGTTCCTGATATACAACGGTGATAGATTTAACGTAAATCATTCTTATTGAGATATCGCTGTCCATGGAGACCGCTGTTCCAGCCGCCAATCCGCTTACCCTGGCCCAGATCCCGGCCGGGACCTGTGCCCGCATTACCCACATCGTGGGAGGCAAGGGGCTGATCAGGCGGCTGCTCGGCCTGGGCCTGCGCGTCGGTTCGGAGATCAGCGTCCTGCAGCAACGTCGCCGTGGTGTGGTGGTGGCCAGCGCCGGCACCCGCGTCGCCCTGGGTGCCAGCGTGGCTGACAAGCTGTTGATGCAGCCGCTCGATCGATAGCAGCATTTACACGACCGGGCTCCCCGGTCACCGGAGGAGACCGTGATCACCATCGCCCTCGGCGGCAACCCCAACTGCGGCAAATCGGCCCTGTTCAACGCGTTCACCGGCATCCGCCAGAAGACCGGCAACTGGCCCGGGGTGACCGTGGACCGCAAGGAGGGACGCTTCCAGCTGGCGGGCGAGGAGCTGGCCATGATCGATCTCCCGGGTATTTACTCCCTGGACGCCAACTCCATCGACGAACAGGTCACCCGCGATTACCTGCTATCCCGTGAAGCCTCGCTGATCATCAATGTGCTGGACGCCTCCAACCTGGAGCGCAATCTCTATTTCAGTGTCCAGCTGCGCGAGATGGGGGTACCCATCATCGCCGCGCTGAACATGATGGATGTAGCGCGCAAGCGCGGCATCGACGTGGATATCGACCAGCTCAGCCGCGAGCTCGGTTGTCCTGTAGTGCCAGTGGTGGCGGTCACAGGTGAGGGACTGGAGCCGCTGAAACAGGCGATAGGCGGCATGATCGGCCAGACCGGACAGGACTTCCAGGTCAGCCACGAGGGGTGCGTCGAACAGGCCATCAGCGAGATCACCACCGGCATCGAAGCGGTGCCGATTGCCGCCAATCGACGCTGGCTGGCCCTCAAGCTGCTGGAAAACGACAGCCACGCCTTCGGCCTGGCCGGCGAGTCGATCCGCCCGCTGGTGGAGCGCTGGCAGGGACTGATTCGCGACCGCGCCGGCGAGGATGCGGATATCCACATCGCCGACGCCCGCTATGCCCATGCCCATACACTGGCGCTGCGGGTGATCCGCGAGCCGGGGATCCTCGGCAGCACCCTGTCGGACCGGATCGACCGACTGGTGCTGAACAGGGTGGCCGGCATTCCGATCTTCATGCTGTTGATGTACCTGATGTTCATGTTCACCATCAACATCGGCGGCGCCTTCATCGACTTCTTCGATATCGCGGTGGGTGCGGTGATGGTGGAAGGCGCAAACCACTGGCTGGCCCAACTGGGTTTACCCGCCTGGGCACGGGTGTTCATTGCCGACGGACTAGGCGGTGGTATCCAGGTGGTCTCTACCTTCATCCCCATCATCGCCTGCCTCTACCTGTTCCTTTCGGTACTGGAGGATACCGGCTACATGGCCCGCGCCGCCTTTGTCATGGACCGGGCGATGCGCGCCATCGGCCTGCCGGGCAAGGCCTTCGTGCCCCTGATTGTCGGTTTTGGCTGTAATGTGCCGGCGGTCATGGCGACCCGCACCCTCGAGAACCAACGGGAACGCAAGCTCACCATCCTGATGAACCCCTTCATGTCGTGCGGCGCCCGCCTGCCGGTATACGCCCTGTTCGCGGCCGCCTTTTTCCCCAGTAACGGTCAGAATCTGGTATTCCTGCTCTATCTGGTGGGCATACTGATCGCCGTACTAACCGGCATGATCATGCGTCGCACCCTGCTTTGCGGCGAGAGCAGTGGATTTATGATGGAGCTGCCACCCTACCACCTCCCCACCCTGAAAGGGGTGTTGCTGCGTACCTGGGATCGGGTCAAGCTGTTCATCCGCGATGCCGGAAAGGTGATCGTGATGATGGTGCTGGCATTGAATGTACTCAACTCCATCAGCGTCGATGGCAGCTTTGGCGCCCGGGACGGCAGCCCGTCGGTGCTCAACGAAATGGGCAAATCGGTCACCCCGCTGTTCGCCCCGCTGGGCATTAAACAGGATAACTGGCCGGCCACCGTCGGTATCTTTACCGGCGTACTGGCAAAAGAAGCGGTGGTGGGCACGCTGGACTCGCTCTATACCCGCCTGGCGGTGCAAGACGCCGGCGCCATCGCCGAACCGCCCCCCTTCGAACTCTGGACGCGTCTGGGCGAGGCACTGGCTACCGTGCCGGACAATCTTGCCGCCATTCGCGACACCCTGCTCGACCCCCTGGGACTGGATTTGGGCGATATCAGCTCACTGCAAGGAGCAGCCGCGGCACAGGCGGTCAACAGCGGGATATTTGGTGCCATGGCCGCCCGCTTTGACGGTCAGGCCGGCGCCTTCGCTTATCTGCTCTTCATCCTGCTCTACTTCCCTTGTGTCGCCACCATCGGTGCCATTGTGCGCGAAGCCGGCGGAGCCTGGGCCGGATTTGTTGCAATCTGGACCACGGGCGTCGCTTACACCACCTCCACTATCTTCTATCAAGCGGCCACCCTTGACCGACACCTTGGCAGCTCCGCCGCCTGGATTATCGGACTGAGTCTGTTCATTGCCGCCGTCATTCTGAGCCTGCGCATCTGGAGCAGGCGCGATCCACAGGCTCAACCACTGGCGGACAAAAAGGCCACCGTCTGATGCTCGCCAACATCAAACGCTACCTGTGCGGGCGCGGCCCCGTCTGCCTGTCCGATATCGCCCTGCACCTGGGCACCACGCCGGACGCGGCCCGCGGCATGCTGGAGACCTGGATGCACAAGGGCCGGGTGCGCCGGCGGACTGTCGAGGCGGGCTGCGGCAGCGGTTGCAGTAAGTGCCGATCGGACAGCATTGAGCTTTACGAGTGGGTCGACGGGGGAGGGGGTTAGCCGCCGGGTATCAGGTTCGGCCCCTGCGGGACAGACCGTAGTGTGGGAACGGGGGGAACGAAAAATCTTGATTCAACCACCAAGAACACGAAGGAAAACAGCGGCACGTATACTCCCGCTCCTTAACCTGACAGCCTGACCCGGACTGCCAGGTGAACCAGTAATTCTCTTTGCGAGCTTTGCGTTCTTCGCGGTTGAATCCAGGAGCCTGTCGAACCGTCCGGCTATTTTTTCAGCTTGATCACCAGGCTGTTGATATTGTTCTGGCTCAGGCGGGCACGCAGGGTGTTGACCTGGCCGCTGGTGTAGGGACCGCTGCGCACCCGGTGGAACACCTCGCCGCCGTCCAGGGTAAACTTCTGGATCTCGGCCTCGATCCCCACCAGGGCCAGGCTGGCCTTCAATTTGTCGGCATCGGTGAATTTCCTGAACGAGCCCATCTGCAACATATAGTAGGCGGACGCCGCCGCGCTCCGGGGTCCCGCACTGACCACCGGGGCGGCGCCGTTGGCAGGGGTCGCCGCGACGGACGCTTTCTCCACCTCCGGTTCCGGATCCGGCACCACCACCTCCATCTCCGGCAGAATGGTGTAGAAGTCGAAGCGCGGCTTGGGCGCGGACTGGGCCTTGGGCGGCTCCGGCTCGCGTTCCGCCAGCGTTTCCCGGGGCGCTTTGTAGGAGCGGTCAACCACCGCCGGTTTTGGTAGCACCGGCCCGTCCGGGGTCAGCTTGAGCCACACCAGCAGGGTGACGAACAGGCCCACCAGCAGGCCGCTGGCGAACCAGACCCAGCCGGACAGCGGCTGCTTGCGGCCCTTCTTCTGCGGCGTTGCCCGACTCTTGTAGTCCCGCGGCATTACATCTTCTCCGGTGCCGAAACCCCGAGCAGGTTGAGGCCGTTGCGCAACACCTGGCGCACCGCCAGGATCAGTTTGATACGGGCATCGCGCAGCGCCGCGTCCTCCACCAGGAACTGGTGGGCGTTGTAGTAGGTGTGGAAATCGTTGGCCAGTTCCCGCACGTAGTGGGTCAGCTGGTGCGGCTCCTCGTTCAGGGCCGAGGCCTCCACCACCTCCGGATAGCGCGCCAGGCTCTTCAGCAGCGCCTGTTCATGGGACTCGGTCAGCCGCTCCAGGTTCTGCCCGCCCGCGCTGATCTCCACCGGGATGCCCTTCTCCGCCGCCTGGCGCAGCACGCTGCAGACCCGGGCGTGGGCGTACTGCACATAGTAGACCGGATTGTCGCTGGACTGGGACTTGGCCAGATCCAGATCGAAATCCATGTGCTGCTCGCACTTGCGCATCACGTAGAAGAAGCGTGCGGCATCGGAGCCCACCTCCTTGCGCAGTTCGCGTAGGGTGACGAAGGAGCCAGAGCGGGTCGACATCTGCACCCGCTCGCCGCCGCGATAGAGAATGGCGAACTGCACCAGCAGTACATCGAGCCGTGACGGGTCGTCGCCCACCGCCTGCATCGCCGCCTTGACCCGCGGCACGTAGCCGTGATGATCGGCGCCCCAGACGTCGATTACGCGCTCAAAGCCGCGCTCCAGTTTGTCCATGTGGTAGGCGATGTCGGAGGCGAAGTAGGTGGTCTGGCCATTGTCCCGCACCACCACCCGGTCCTTCTCGTCACCGAAATCGGTGGACTTGAACCAGAGGGCACCACCCTGCTCGTAGACATGGCCGGATTCGCGCAGCCGCTGCAGCGCCTTGTTGACCGCGCCCGATTCGGTCAGGCTGCGCTCCGAGTACCACTCCTGGTAGGTGACGCCGAACAGGCCCAGGTCATCGCGGATGTCGTCCAGGATAGTGTTGAGGGCCAGCTCGAAGACATAGCGATAGCGATTGTCGCCCAGCAGCTGCTTGGCCTGCTCGATCACGCCGTCGATATGCTTCTCCTTGTCGCCACCGGCCGGCTCGTCCGCCGGCACGCCCTCGAACACCGCTTCGGCGGCATGCCGGTAGCTGTCGCCATGCTCGCGGTGCAGGGTGGCGGCGATATCCCAAACGTAGTCGCCACGATAGCCGTTGGCGGGGAAGGGGATGGTCTCGTCGCACAGCTCCAGGTAGCGCAGCCAGACGCTGGCGGCCAGGATATCCATCTGCCGCCCGGCGTCGTTGACGTAGTACTCGCGGTGCACGTCGTAGCCCACCGCCTCCAGCAGGTCGGCCACCACCGCGCCGTAGGCGGCGCCACGCCCATGCCCCACGTGCAACGGGCCGGTCGGGTTGGCGGAGACAAACTCCACCTGGATACGCTTGCCCTGGCCCAGGCGGCTGCGCCCATACTCGTGGCCCTGGGTCAACACCTCGCTGACCACCGCCCGGTAGGCATCCGTCGCCAGGGTGAAGTTGATGAAGCCGGGCCCGGCGATCTCCACCTTGGCCACCGCCGGCGAGGCCGGCAGAGCGGCGATCAGCTGTTCGGCCAGATCACGCGGCTTGCGGCGCGCCGCCTTGGCCAGTACCAGCGCCACGTTACAGGCGAAATCGCCATGACGGGGGTCGCGGGTACGCTCGATGATCGGCTGCGGCGCGGGCGTATCGCCCAACCCGCCCGCCGCGGCGATCTCGCCCAGGGCCTGGGAAACCAACTGCTGTATCAGGTTCTTCATCTCTTACTCAACGGCAAAACGGAAACGGATAAGGATACAACAAAGCCGGGGTCGGTGGGTAATGGTTGGCACCGCGCCTGCCGGCGTTTATAGGACGCAGCGCTTCGGATCGAGGCGGTCCAGCCGCGTATCGCCGCCCACACCGCGGCCGGCCATTTGACCCCGCGCCGGGGCTCGACTGTACTGTACATCATGGAACCCAATCCTGACCCTCGCGAGGGAGCATGCCATGGCTACCGACAACCAACCCTTTTTCCAGGACCCGCCACAGCTGACCAACACCTTTGAGGCCGATTCGGCCCTGCGCTTTCAGCTGGAACGGCTGTTCGCGCCAGAGCAGCTGGCAGAGATCCGCCCGCAGCTCCACGAACTCGGCGAACTGGCCGCCGGATCCCTGCAGACCCTGGCGATCGAGGCGGAACGGGATGTGCCGGAACTGGTGCAGTACGAGGCCTGGGGCCGGCGCGTGGACAAGGTGCGGATCAGCCCCGCCTGGCGGGAGATCCACCGGATTGGCGCCGAACAGGGTCTGATGGCGACCGCCCATGAAGCCCGCCTCGGCTGGCGATCCCGCCTTCATCAGGCGGCGCTGATCCACCTGTTCGGTCCCAGTTCCGCTTTCGTCTCCTGCCCCTATGCCATGACGGATGGCGCCATCGCGATTCTCAAGCGCTACGCCGATCCCGAGCTTGCCGCGCGGCCGCTCCGCCATCTGCTGAGTCGCGACCCCGATCAGGCCTGGACCAGCGGCCAGTGGATGACGGAAAAGGAGGGCGGTTCGGATGTCAGCCGCAGCACCACCACCGCGCGGCGGGAAGCGGGGGTATGGCGGCTTTACGGCAACAAGTTCTTCGTCTCGGCGGTCACCGCGGAGTGTGCGCTCACCCTGGCCAATGCCCAGGGCACACCCGGTCTGTCGCTGTTCTTTGTCCAGCCCTGGAACGCGGACGGGACGCTGCGCCACATCACCCTGCGCAAGCTGAAGGAGAAGCTCGGCACCCGGGCCCTGCCCACGGCGGAGATCGACCTGCAGGGTGTCGAGGCAACCCTGGTCGGCAAACCCGGCGACGGCGTGCGCCTGATCGCCACCGTGCTCAACCTGGCGCGTTTTCACAACACCCTGGCGGCCACCGGGATCATGGCGCGCGCTCTTCAGCTCGCCAAGGATTACGCCGGACGGCGTGTCGCCTTCGGTCGGCCGCTGATCGAGCAGCCATTGCACCTGGAGACCCTGGCCGGGTTGCAGGTCGAGTACGAGGCGGGCCTGGCCATCGCCCTGCGCCTGGCCGAACTGATTGGCAAGGTCGAGACCAGGGCCGCCAGCCCGCTCGAGGCGGGTGCCTGCCGACTGCTCACGCCGGTCGCCAAACTGGGCACGGGCAAGCAGGTGGTGCGCGTGGCCAGTGAGGCGATCGAGGCCATTGGCGGCATGGGCTACATCGAGGAGACCGGTCTGCCACGCCTGCTGCGCGACGCCCAGGTGCTGCCGCTGTGGGAGGGCACCACCAACGTGCTCAGCCTCGACGCGCTGCGCGCCATCGACCGGCAGGAGGCGTTGCGCCCGTTCCTCGAGGACACCCTGATGCGGGTCGCACAAGTTACCACCAGCGAGCTGGACGGCGCGGTCAAGTCCGTGCGGACGGCCGTCCAGACCCTGGGCCGCCATACCGAATCGATGGCCAGGGGCAACCGTTGCGACAGCGAGGCCGCGGCCCGCCGTTTCGCCCTCGGCCTGTTCAACACCTATGCCGCTGCCCTGCTGACCGAGGCGGCCAACTGGGAGGCAACGCGCGGGCAATCCTGCCGCCTGACGATCGCCGCACGGCGCTGGATCGGCCGGGGACTCACGGATCTGGCCGTGCCCGACGCGCAATACCGTGAGGAGAGCCGGCTGCTGCTGTGAGCCCTCGTACGGCCCACAGGGTGTTGGCCAGCTTCCCTAGGGCTCGCGCAAGAATAAACCCGTGGCGCGTAGAAGGGTGGACACAAAAACGAGCCCACCTTTCTACAAGCTGTTGGTGCGGTTCGCTGCGCTCACCGGCACCCTACGGGTTCGGGTTGTAGGATGCGGTGAGGGAAACGAACCGTATCGATTCCAAAATAGTCGCGCGGATGGCGAGAAATCCGGGCTAAAACATCTCCTGGGGATCGATATCGATCGACCAGCGCACGCGCCGCGCCGACTTGAGCTTTGCCAACTGACTCACCCAGGCGCACAGCAGCCGCTGCAGCTCGGCACGCTGATCGGCCTGCAGCAGCAGGTGGGCACGGTAACGCCCGGCCCGTCGCTCCATCGGCGCCGGCACCGGCCCCCAGAGCTCGACCCGCCCCGCGGCGAGCGTCTCCGCCAGAGCGGCGGCCTCCTCCAGAAACTCGCGGGGCGCTCCCTCCCGGGGCGCCTCCGCCCGCAGCAACGCCTGATAACTGTAGGGCGGAAAAGCGGCCGCTTCGCGCTCCGCCAGCAGTTCCGTGGCACAGGCGGCGTAGCCTTGGCTGACCAGCCGCTGCATCAGCGGATGGTCGGGATGACGGGTCTGGATCAGCACCCGCCCCGGTTTCTCGGCACGCCCGGCCCGGCCCGCCACCTGCACGACCAGCTGAGCCATGCGCTCGGCGGCGCGGAAATCGGCCCCGAACAGCCCCTGATCGACGTCCAGGATGCCCACCAGGGTCACATCGGGGAAGTGGTGCCCCTTGGCCAGCATCTGGGTCCCCAGCAGCAGTGAGTACTTACCCTGGCGGATCCCGTCAAGCAGCCGGTCGAGACTCCCCTTGCGGCGCGTGGTGTCGCGGTCGATGCGGGCAATCCCCGCCTCGGGAAAATAGCCGGCCAGCACCTCCTCGACCCGCTCGGTGCCCTGCCCCAGGGTGCGCAGATCGGCATCGCCGCACTCCGGGCACTTGGGCTCCTGGCGCCGCTGCGAACCGCAGTGATGGCACCAGAGCAGCCGGCTGGCGGCATGCAGGGTCAAGCGCGCGTCGCAGCGGCGACACTGGGCCACCCAGCCGCAGGCGTGGCAGGTGACGATCGGGGCGTAGCCGCGCCGGTTGATGAACAGCAGCGCCTGGTTGCCCGCCGCCAGTGTCTCCCGCAGCATGCGCAGCAACACCGGCGACAGCCCCGCCTCCAGGCGCACCGAGCGGATGTCCAGCAGGTCCAGGCGTGCGGGCTGTGCCTCGCCGGCCCGCTGCGGCAGCCGCAGGTGCCGGTAACGACCGGCACGGGCATTGTGCAGGCTCTCCAGCGAGGGGGTGGCGGAACCCAGCATCACCGGACAGCCGCTGCGCTGGGCGCGGATTACCGCCAGGTCGCGGGCGGAGTAGCGGAAGCCATCCTGCTGTTTGAACGAGAGGTCGTGCTCCTCGTCCACCACGATCAGGCCAAGCCGCGGCAGGGGCGTCAACAGGGCGGAGCGGGTGCCCAGCACCACCGCCGCCTGCCCCAGCCGCGCCAGGTGCCAGGCGCGCTCACGCTCGCCGGCCGCCAGCCCGGAGTGAAGCACCGCCAGGCCCATCCCCAGGCGCCGCTCGAAGCGGCGGATCAACTGCGGCGTCAGACCGATCTCGGGGACCAGCACCAGGGCCTGGCGGCCGGCCGCCAATGCCCGCTCCACCAGCGCCAGGTAGACCTCGGTCTTGCCGCTGCCGGTCACTCCGTCCAGCAGATAGCTGCCGAAGCACGCCAGGTCGACCGCCGTGACTGCCTGCTGCTGGTCGGCATTGAGTGGCAGTGGCGGGTGGCTGGTCGGTGCCGCCCTGACCTCCGCGGGCAGGCGCTCATCCAGCGCGATCCAGCCCTTGCGTTCCAGCGCCTGCAGTGCCGGCCGGCCGCCCCCGCCGGCCTGAAGAATCTGCTCCTGTCCCAGACTGCCACCGGACTCCAGCAGCAGCGCCAACAGTTCGGCCTGCCTCGCGGCGCGCCCGAGTGCGAGCGGATCCTGGCGCGCGCCCAGGGCGGTCAGTGACCAGATCCGCTGCAGCAC
Source organism: Sedimenticola hydrogenitrophicus (assembly GCF_025175675.1). Classification (GTDB taxonomy): domain Bacteria; phylum Pseudomonadota; class Gammaproteobacteria; order Chromatiales; family Chromatiaceae; genus Sedimenticola; species Sedimenticola hydrogenitrophicus. Next base: position 34,610 of record NZ_JANIOA010000025.1, on the reverse strand, counting down.
CGGAAGCGGTGGTTCCCCCTTGCGCAGCCGCAGCGGCAGTGCGTTGGCGACCACTTCGCCGATCGGGTGCTGGTAGTAGCGGGCCGCCCAGCACAACAGCGCCAGATCGGCGGCGGAAAACAGGGGGGCAGCATCCAGCAGGGCGTGGGCACGCTTCAGGCGACGCCCGTCGGCATCCGCGGCGGTAACCACCTCCAGCAGCACGCCGCAACGCTCTCCACGACCAAACGGCACACGCACCCGCACCCCGGGGAGCAGCTGCTCGGCGGAAGCCTCGGCGGGCGGCAGATAGTCAAAACTGTGGTGCAGCGGGGCAGGCACAGCCACCCGCAGGATCTGTTGTTCAGGCATGGCGGAATGCTACCTGACTCCCGGCGATTTAACACTAGCCGTCCACGCTCACCGGGTATCTGGGCTAACTAAATTCTGCACAAAATCCGCTAACTGCCTATTTCATAAAAATAATTGTGTTTATCCACAGAAGCTGTGGATAACTCTGTTGAAAAACCGTTGGAACTGGCCGCAAGACCCGTAAATCATTACATTTCTGTTAATCTGACAAAAAAACCACCAACAGAAACAAATAATTAATAAACAATAGGTTACATAACTTTAGCATTCACTGATAAAACAAAGCGGCCCGTTCAGCCCGGCGCGCCACTTGCTGCACCGCAACTGTGCATAACAGCGGGAAGACGGATCGCTTGTTTTTCCCTTGTCAACCACTTTTTACACTTATCGACCCGCTTCCAGCGGCCGCGGGAGCGTACCTGATCGCTGAGAAAAAGTACCCGGCCAACACCCCGGCAGTCGCCCATCGATCGACCCGGCGGCGGCGCCCATTCGGGCCAAGCAGCCCCGGGCCGTGGCCATTTGCAACGATTTCCGAACTATGCTAACTAAATGATCAGTAACCAGGGTTTTTTGACATGGCAGGGCTTCACCAACTGATACTGCGTACCGATCTGGCCGGCATGCCACTTGAGTGGGTCGACTACAGGGACGCCGTGCGCCTGCATTTTCTGGACCAGATCGCCTATACCTGTGGCCGGGTACTCTACCGGGTGCATGGCGGCATCAACGCCAGAACCCACCGCCAGAGCCATGTCGACGTCAACTCCATCATCGCCACCCATGGCAACAGCCGGGCGCTGGAGAAGATGCGCACCGGCTATGTCCCGCCACTGAACAACCAGACCCTGTTTCAGCGGGATGGCCATATCTGCCTCTATTGCGGCGAGCATTTCCCCAAAAAACAGCTCTCCCGGGACCATGTCCGCCCGCTGAGCCTGGGCGGACCGGATCACTGGAACAACGTGGTCACCGCCTGCATCCGCTGTAACAACCACAAGGCGGGGCGCTCCCCGGAAGATGCCGACATGCAGCTCCTGGCCATCCCCTTCATCCCCACCCATGCCGAGTATATCTATCTCCAGGGACACAATGTGCTGGCGGACCAGATGGAGTTTCTGCGCGCCCATTTTCCCCGCTCCAGCCCCTTGCGCCGGCGCCTGGACAGGTATCCATCAACCCGCCGCCCGGAATGAAGGCATGGGGCACCGTCCTGCCGCACATCGCCCGGCGGATCACCGGCGAAGTGCCCGCTGAATTCGACACCCGGCCCCTGAGCGGCGGCTGTATCAACCAGGCCATCAAACTCACTCTCCGGGACCGTGCCTACTTCGTCAAACTCAATCGGGCCGACAGCCTGGAGATGTTCGAAACCGAGGCGGCCGGGCTGGAGGCCCTGGCCACGAGCGCGACGCTTCGCACGCCGCAAGTGGTTTGCAGCGGGCAATGGGAGGATCACGCCTATCTGGTCCTGGAATATATCCCGCTGCAGAGCACCGGGGACCAGGCACTGGCCGGCCGCCAGCTGGCCGCGCTGCATCGCGCGGCCGGCCCCCATTACGGCTGGAACCAGGGCAACCACATCGGCGCCACTCCCCAGCCCAATACGCCCAACGACAGCTGGGTCGAGTTCTGGCACGGACAGCGCCTGGGCTTCCAGCTGGCACTGGCCGAGCGGCGGGGATACGGGGGAGCGCTACAGGTAGCGGGCACCCGCCTGCTGGCGCGGCTGCCCGCACTGCTGGACCACAATCCCCCGGCCTCGCTGCTGCACGGCGACCTCTGGGCGGGCAATCTCGGTTATGACCTGGACGGACAGCCGGTGATCTACGATCCGGCCGTCTATTACGGCGACCGCGAGTGCGATCTGGCCATGAGCGAACTGTTCGGCGGGTTCTCCGAGCACTTTTACCGTGCCTACAACGAGGCCTGGCCCCTGGACGCCGGCTATGGCACCCGCAAAACCCTCTACAACCTCTACCACATCCTCAACCATCTGAACCTGTTCGGCGGCGGTTACGGCCAGCAGGCGCTGGCGATGATCGACCGCTTGCTGGCGGAACTGGGTGATTGAGCCGCCTTCCGCCCATCCGTTGATTCAGTCGGCACCGAATGGCACTAAGTTAAGCCCAGAGCCCCCATCATCCCGGCGCATGCCGGGATCCAGAATCCGCATCCGCGGTGAATTTATGGATTCCTGCCTTAACTTAGTGACATTCAAGTCGGCACCCTCCCATCCAGGCCCCCGGCATAGCCGTGCACACGGAAACCGGATGAAAAGTTGACCTGGAGCAATAAACCATGCGTAGACTAAGTTTATTATTAGTACGGTTCTAAAAAATAACTTAACTGTAGTTAATTGGAGGGTTTTATTGTGAACAACACTATTCAGCTTGTGCTTGGATGCACTGTTTTTGCCGCTACCGGAATTTCAGCCAGCTGGGCGAATGAGCCCATTTCCCCCATCGCTCCCGTCAAGGAGATCAATATGGCCCAGGTCGAGCTGGGCAAGAAACTCTACTTCGACCCGCGTCTCTCCAAGTCGGGATTCATCTCCTGCAACTCCTGCCACAACCTGAGCATGGGAGGTACCGATAATCTGAAGACCTCTATCGGACATAACTGGCAACAGGGGCCGATCAATGCCCCCACGGTGCTGAATTCGAGCATGAACGTCGCCCAGTTCTGGGACGGACGCGCCGCGGACCTGAAGGCCCAGGCCGGCGGCCCGATCGCCAACCCGGGCGAGATGGCATCCACCCACACCCTGGCGATCGACGTGCTGGAGTCGATCCCCCAGTACGTGATTGAATTCAAGCAGGTGTTCGGCAGCGACAAGATCACTATCGACGGGGTGACCCAGGCCATTGCGGAATTCGAGAAGACCCTGGTGACCCCCAATTCCCGCTTCGACCAGTGGTTGTTGGGCAACCAGGATGCTCTGACCGCCAATGAAATCGACGGCTATCACCTGTTCAAGAACAGCGGTTGTACCGCCTGCCACAACGGCCCGGCGGTCGGCGGCTCCTCGTTCCAGAAGATGGGCGTGGTGGAACCGTACCAAACGAAAGGTACGGCACAAGGCCTCAGCGGCGTCACCGGCAAGGACGCGGACCGCTTCAAATTCAAGGTCCCCACCTTGCGCAACGTTGAGATGACCTATCCCTACTTCCATGATGGCGAGGCCGAGACCCTCACCGAGGCGGTGGACCTGATGGGACGGCTGCAGTTGGGTAAAAAGTTCACCGATACAGAGAACGCCAAGGTGGTCGCCTTCCTCAAGACCCTGACCGGCGATCAACCGTCATTCATGATGCCGGCCCTGCCGCCGTCGACCGACAAGACCCCGCAACCCACACCGTTCGACTGAGGAGCCCAGCGGAACGACAAGCCCGGCCATTGGCCGGGCTTTTTTTGTTCCGGGGTAACTACTCACCCGCCCTGTAAGTGATTGGCCTGCCTTGTTGGCCGATCTTGACCCAGCCATCACGTAAGTCGCGTAGGGTGGGCACGTAGTCTGTGCCCACCTTTTTGCCCCGTACCGCACCTTCCGCGTGGGCACAAAAAGCGTGCCCACCCTACCGAGCTTATGCCGCGGAGGCCAGGATGCAATGGCCGGGAGCGGCTTTGTCCAGGGAATGATCCGGTTCGCAAGCTCACCGGCATCCTACACCACCGACAACCACCGTAGTCAGAAGGAGCGGCGTCGCCCCTCCTCAATGCTGCAGGATCTGACTGAGGAACAACTGGGTGCGGTCGGACTGGGGATTGTTGAAGAATTCGTGGGGTTCGTTCTCCTCGATAATTTCACCGGCATCCATGAAGATCACCCGGTTGGCCACGGTCTTGGCAAAGCCCATCTCGTGAGTCACGCAGAGCATGGTCATACCGCTCTCGGCCAGCTCGATCATGGTGTCCAGCACCTCCTTGATCATCTCCGGATCGAGCGCCGAGGTGGGTTCGTCGAACAGCATGACATGCGGATTCATGCACAGACTGCGGGCGATCGCCACACGCTGCTGCTGACCACCGGAGAGCTGGCCCGGATACTTCTTGGCTTGCTCCGGGATCTTCACCTTCTCCAGGTAACGCATGGCGGCGGCCTCGGCCTCCTTGCGCGGCAGCTTGCGCACCCAGATCGGAGCCAGGCAGCAGTTCTCCAGCACGGTCAGGTGCGGAAACAGATTGAAGTGCTGGAACACCATCCCCACCTCCTTGCGTACCTGATCGATATGCTTCACGTCGTCGGTCAGCTCGGTGCCGTCAACGATAATCTGCCCCTGCTGATGCTCTTCCAGCCGGTTGATGCAGCGGATCATGGTGGACTTGCCGGAGCCGGAGGGCCCGCAGATCACAATCCGTTCGCCCCGGTTCACCGCCAGATTGATATCCTTCAGAACATGAAACTGGCCGTACCATTTATGCACCCCGCGCAGTTCGATGGTCACATTATTCGTTGCGTGCGGCATGCCGCCCGGGTTGTCGGTCTCAGACATACTGTGTCTCCAACTCTTGCCTTTTTTGATGATTACCGGGCGTGGCCGGTATGCAGTTTCTTTTCCAGGGACATGCTGTAGCGTGACATGCTGAAACAGAAGACCCAGAAGATGCTGGCGGCGAACACGTAACCCTCGATGGAGTATCCCAGCCAGTCCGGATCGGCGAATGCCTGCTGGATAATCGCCAGCAGATCGAACAGGCCGATGATCAGCACCAGGGTGGTGTCCTTGAACAGGGCGATGAAGGTGTTGACGATACCGGGGATCACCAGCTTCAGCGCCTGGGGCAGGATGATCAGACCCATGCTCTTCCAGTAGCTGAGCCCGAGCGCCTCCGCCGCCTCGTACTGCCCCTTCGGTATCGCGGCCAGACCGCCCCGCACCACCTCGGCCATGTAGGCCGACTGGAACAGGGCGATACCGATCATGGCCCGCAACAACTTGTCGAAATTGGTCCCCTCGGGCAGGAACAGCGGCAGCATCACCGAGGACATGAACAGCACGGTGATCAGCGGTACTCCGCGCCAGAATTCGATGAACACCACACTGACCGATTTGACGATCGGCATCTTCGAGCGCCGCCCCAGCGCCAGCACGATACCCAGGGGCAGCGAGGCGACAATGCCGACACCGGCCAGGATCAGGGTCAGGCTGAGGCCGCCCCAGCGGCTGGTCTCCACATGGGTGAGGCCGAAGTTGCCCCCGGAGAAGAGCTGGAAGGTGATGATCGGATAGACCACCAGGATGAAGATCGCCAGCTTGCCCTTGGATTGAAACCGCTTGATGAACAGCGGTATCGCCAGCACGATCAACAGCCCGAAGGCCAGATTGATGCGCCAGTACTCGGACTCGGGAAAGAAGCCGTACATGAATTGATTGATGCGCACCTTCACAAACACCCAGCAGGCACCGCCGCCGCCGGCACAGGCCTCGCGGCTGTCACCGACCCAGGTGGCCTCCAGAAACACCCAGCTGATCATCGGTGGCACCGTCAGGTAGAGCAGGTAGATGGCGAACAGGCTCAATGCCGAATGCAGGGGCGAGGAGAACAGATTGCTCCTCAACCAGCCGAGCACGCCGACATTCAGGATCGGCGGCGGCATATCGGGATGGGGGGTATGTACGCTCATGGATTACCTCTCCACCAGTTGGATGCGTTTGTTGTACCAGTTCATGAACAGCGAAATGGAGAGGCTGATCGCCAGGTAGACCGCCATGGTCATGGCGATCACCTCGACCGCCTGGCCGGTCTGGTTCAGGGTGGTACCGGCAAACACGGCGACCAGATCCGGATAGCCGATGGCGGTGGCCAGCGAGGAGTTCTTGGTCAGGTTCAGGTACTGGCTGGTCAGCTGGGGAATGATCACCCGCAACGCCTGGGGAATGATCACCAGGCGCAGCGTCGGGCCGGGGCGCAGGCCCAGCGCATGGGCCGCCTCGGTCTGCCCGTGGCTCACCGCCAGGATGCCGGAGCGCACCGCCTCGGCGATGAACGTCCCAGTGTAGATACTCAAGGCCACCAGCAGGGCCGCCAGTTCCGGGATGACCACCATCCCGCCGCCCATATTGAAACGCTGCAGCACCGGCATGTCCCAGCTCAACGGCGAACCCATCATCAGGAAGGTGAGCAGGGGCAGGCCCAGCACCAGGCCGATGGCGGCATACACCGTATGGAACGGCTGCCCCGTTGCTTCCTGTCGCTTGTGCGCCCAGCGGGCCACCAGGACGGCGGCGACAATGGCCACCAGCAGCGCCACGACCACCAGCCAGAAGCCCTGCTCATAGATCGGGCTGGGCATATAGAGCCCACGATTATTGAGAAACAGCGTGTCGTTAAAGATCATACTCTGGCGCGGTCCGGGCAGCGGCCGGAGGACGGCGAAATACCAGAACATGATCTGCAGCAGCAGCGGGATATTGCGGAACACCTCGATATAGACCGTGGCCAGTCGCGAGATGATCCAGTTTCGCGAGAGCCGCGATACCCCCATGATGAAACCGATGATGGTGGCAAAGATGATGCCCAGACTGGCGACCAGCAGGGTGTTCAGCAGCCCCACCAGGAAGGTGCGGCCATAGGTGTAGGTCTCGTCGAACGGGATCAGGGTCATCAGGATGCCGAACCCGGCCTCACTGTTGAGAAAGCCGAAGCCGGTACTGATGCCGCGCTGCTGCATGTTGTGGAGGGTGTTCTGAAAGATGGTGTAACCGAAGAAACCGATACCGGCAATCAGCAGCAGCTGGAAAAACAGTGACCGGACTGCTGGCCTCCTCCAGAGCGCCGGCTTCGCCGGTTCCGACACTCCCCGTTGTTCATCCGCCATAAAATATCCTTCAGGGCAGTTGACCCGAATCTCTCACAAATTTGCGCTGATCTCGCTTGTATCCTGCTTGCACTAGAGATATCCCCTCAATCGGCCTACGCCGTGCGTTGTTACGCTCCAGGCAAAGCGGTCGGGAATCTCCTTAGTGAAAACAGTATCCAGCGCGATCTCCGCACAAATTCATGAAGTCTCCGGGTTAAGACGATAAGCCACGGGGCGGCATCACCACCTCGTGGCCCCTTACACGCGCCGGGGCGCGATGATCAGCGGATCGGCGGAGCGTACTGCAGGCCGCCCTTGTTCCAAAGGGCGTTCTGGCCCCGGGCGATCTTCAGCGCGCTACCCATGCCCACGTTGCGTTCGAACGCCTCGGCGTAGTTGCCGACTTGCTTGATGATATCGGTCGCCCAGCTGTCGGGGAGACCGAGCCCGCTCCCTTTGATGCCTTCCTTGCCCAGCAGACGGCGGATGTTGGGATCGGCGCTGGACATCAACTCGTCGACGTTGCCGGAATTTATCCCCAGCTCCTCGGCATTGAGCATGGCAAACAGCGACCAGCGGACGATCTTGTACCACTCATCATCCCCCTGCGCGGTGACGGGACCCAGCGGCTCTTTGGAGATCACCTCCGGTAGCACCACGGCGCCGTCCGGATTGCCCAGCTTGATGCGCAGGGCGTAGAGCTGGGATTGATCCGAGGTGAGGGCGTCACAGCGGCCGGCGTCGAAGGCCTTAACCGTCTCATCGGAGGAGTCGAAGGTGACCGGCGTATAGGACATGTCGTTGGCGCGGAAATAATCGGCCAGGTTGAGCTCGGTCGTGGTGCCGGCCTGGATACAGAACGAGGCGCCATCCAGTTCCAGCGCGCTCTTCACGCCTAGTGTCTTGGTGACCATGAAGCCCTGTCCGTCGTAGTAGTTGACGCCGGCGAAATTGAGGCCCAGGGACGAATCGCGGGTCAGGGTCCAGGTGGTGTTACGGGAGAGCATATCGATCTCACCCGATTGCAGGGCTGTGAAGCGCTCCTTGGCGGTCAGGGGTGTATATTTGACCTTACCGGCATCGCCGAACACGGCTGCTGCCACGGCGCGGCAGACATCCACATCCAGGCCCGACCAGTTGCCCTTTTCATCGGCACTGGAGAACCCGGGTAGGCCAGTACTTACGCCGCATTGCACAAACCCTTTCTTCTTGACTCCATCGAGGGTTGCGCCGGCAAAGGCGTTGCTTGACATGACCGCGGTCAGAGCGACCGCGGAGGCGATTACATGAATTTTCTTCATGGTACTGTGTTCCCCTTGTGAGAGATATTGTTGACATCGGTTTGATGTATTTCGGTACGTGCAGCTCTACTGCATGCCCCGCGCCGATCCTCCTCGGCAACGACGGCGGCGCACCCGCTTCCCGGTCGAGATCAGACGTTTATCCAAAAACGCTAAAGTACTGATACACAACATGGTAAAGTCAAATAAACTCTAGCCCGCCTGCGTACGATCTGCAAGCCTATTCGCAAATTCGGGACAACTTCGGGTGTTGCGGCGCAACAAAGCCGATACGGTCCATATTAAGGTATAAACTGCCGTCTAATCCGGCAAATTCCCGATTCAACCATAAAATCCCAATGGCGATCCGCTGCGCCGCAGCAACCGATCGGCTCGGCAAATGCGCCGCCCAGGCGGTCGACTCAGCCGCCCTCCGGCTGCGCCCGTACGGCCATCAAGGTCTGCAGGGCGGTGGCGCAGAGCGTTTCGCGCCCCTGTTCAACGGCCAAAACCTCGATCTCCGTGGTGGTCAGCGAACGACCGGCGCGGACCACCCGACCGCGGCCGATCAGACGCTCGCCGCGGCCCGGCGCGACAATATTGGTCTTATACTCCACGGTGACTATCCACATCCCCTCCGGCAGCAGGCTCCAGCCGGCAAATCCCCCGGACACATCGGCCAGGGTGGCGATGGCTCCGCCATGGAAATAGCCGTGGTTCTGACTGATATCCTCCCGGTAGGGGAGTTGCAACTCACAGAACCCGGGTTCGATCCGACACAGTTCCACGCCCAGCGACGCCAGCATCGCCTGCCCGGCAAACGCCTCCCGCACCCGTTGGACGTAGTCCGGATTACGCGGTTCGAAGGTCAGGGAATCACTGTGGCGACACTGTCTCATCGGTTCTCTCCAGTCACTGCCGGATCAACCTTAAGTCACGTTAACGTTAACGTCAATAATTTCGCTCCCGGCCTGTTTAGCGTTAAGGGGTCAGATCCGAATGGCACTGACTTAAGCCAAGAACCACCGTCATCCCGGCGCAGGCCGGGATCCAGACTGCTTAATGGTGGCGGTATTCCTGGATTCCGGCCTGCGCCGGAATGACGAATATCCTGCAATTCGCCTTAAGTAAGTGCCATTCGGGTCAGAGCCCTTTTAGTTTTACCCTCTTACCGGAATACCCTGCGCCGCGCACTAAAAGGGCTCTGACCCCTTAACGCTCTAACGAACGCTCCGCCGCTCCTCGCCCGGCGCCACCCGCCCCAGCCAGGCACGCACCTCGGCGACCAGGGTGTCGTTCAGGCCGTTGAAGAAGTGGTCGGCACCGTCAATCCGGTTTTGTCGATAAGCGCCATTTTTCGCCTGCCGCGATGCCGCCGAGCGGGCCGCCACGCTGTTCAGGACAGCATCGATATCCCGACTGCCATAGATGTCGAGCAGTGGCAGCCGCAGCTTTTTCAGCGCCCCCAGGGTACCGCTGTCCGGGGTAGTGTTGTCCGCCGACAGGCCAATGGCGACAAACGCCCGCAACTCTGCCGGGGCGCCCTGTGCCAGATATTCGACCCCCATGCGCGCCCCCAGGCTGTGTCCGATCAGCACGATATTGGTCACACCCTGCCGCTTCAGGTGCTCCACCGCGGCCGTGATGCGCGGGAAGGCCTCGGGGATCAGCTCCCGGTAGACCCAGCCGGAGGCGTCCGAGGCGGCGATGGGCAACTGGATCGACAGGGTCTTCCAGCCGTATTCGGGCAACCGGGAACGCAGCGGGTTGATCACATCCACCCAGTCCGGATGCGCCCCCCGCCCGTGCAGGATAATGGCCGCCCCCTGGATGTAATCGGTCTCCTCCGCCGCCTGGATGGCAAAAAACTCCACCCCCTGCGCCTGCAGCGTCAGCGGTTCGCCCACCAGCAGCGCGTCCTGGATCTCCGCCGCGATCCGTCCCTCGCGCGCCAGGTCCGATGCCCAGAGCGGGGCAGCCCAGATCTGCACAGCAAAGAGCAGCCCGGCGGCCGCCATCAGGTTAATCCGCATATCGCCTCCGACAAATTGTTCCGCTAACCATGCATAGTGCCATTGTAGCCGCTATCCGGGTCAACCATGTTCTTAAGGTATTTTTATGGCAACCATAAATAATGCTTCTCAATCAATATCTTAGGAAATTTACAGATGAAATGTTCCAACGCTTGCGGTAGAGTGCCCCCATTCACAATTCGACAGGCCGCCAAGGCCGAACGGGAGCAGCTCCATGACCGATTACAAAATAGCGCCATCCATCCTCTCGGCCGACTTCGCCCGACTGGGCGAGGAAGTTGACAGTGTGCTGGCGGCCGGCGCGGATATCGTCCATTTCGACGTCATGGATAACCACTATGTGCCCAACCTGACCATCGGCCCGCTGGTCTGTGAAGCCTTGCGCAAACACGGGGTGACCGCGGATATCGACGTGCACATGATGGTGAAGCCGGTGGACCGCATCATCCCCGACTTCGCCAAGGCCGGCGCCACCTACATCACCTTTCACCCGGAGGCGAGCGAGCATGTCGACCGTTCACTGCAACTGATCCGCGATCACGGCTGCAAGTCCGGCCTGGTGTTCAACCCGGCCACCCCGCTCAGTCACCTGGACTATGTGCTGGACAAGATCGACATGATCCTCATCATGTCGGTCAACCCCGGATTCGGCGGCCAGAGCTTCATCCCGGCGGCACTGGAGAAGCTGCGCGCCTGCCGCAAGCTGATCGATGCCTCGGGCCGGGATATCCGCCTGGAGATCGACGGCGGGGTCAAGACTGACAACATCCGCGAGATCGCCGCCGCCGGTGCCGACACCTTCGTCGCCGGTTCCGGCATCTTCGGTCACGCCGAGGCCTCCGACCCGCACCGCTATGACAGCATCATCGGCCTGATGCGCGAGGAACTGGCCAAGGCATGAGCGCGGGCCTGGTGAACAAGCCGCGGCTGATCCTGTTCGACCTGGACGGCACCCTGGTGGACAGCGTGCCGGACCTGGCGCGCTGCATCGACGGCATGATGGCACAGCTGGAGCGGCCGGCCTGGGGCGAGGCGCGGGTCCGGGAGTGGGTCGGCAACGGCGTTGAACGCCTGGTCAAGCGGGCGCTGATCGGTGAACTGGAGGGCGAACCGGATGCCGACCTCTACCGTCAGGCGCTACCCCTGTTCATGACTCTGTACCATCGGTACAACGGCCAGCGCTCGCAACTCTATCCCGGCGTGAAGCCAGCACTGGAGCGGCTCGGCCAAGCCGGCTATACCCTGGCCTGCGTCACCAACAAGGCCGAACAGTTCACCCGGCCGCTGCTGCGAGCGCTGGGCATCCACGACTGTTTCAGCCTGATCACCAGCGGCGACAGCCTGCCGCGAAAAAAACCCGACCCGCTGCCATTGCTGCACAGCGCCGAACACTTCGGCGTCAGCCCCGCCCAGTCGCTGATGGTCGGCGACTCGTCCAATGACGTGCGGGCGGCCCGCGCCGCCGGCTTCGCCATCGTCTGCGTCCCTTACGGCTACAATCACGGCGTGGATATCCGCGACTCCGAGCCGGATGCGGTGATCGACTCCCTGGAACAGCTGGAGGGGCTGTTTGAATCACCCGGGCTACCGATGGCGTAATCAAGGCGGCGTGATCAAACTGGATACTTGCGCCGGAATCGATTATCTTAGCCTCACAACTTAAACAGCTATAAGCCCTTCCGCATGCTCCACCACACGACAGACAAGACCGGAACCCGATGGCGTTGGTGATGCCCGCGCCCCGCTATCCCTGTCTTTAAGTTTTGCTTGTGTGGAGAGGCACATGACACCTGAAGAATTTGAACAGCTGGCCGCCCAGGGCCACAACCGCATCCCGCTGATGTGCGAGGTGCTGGCCGACCTGGACACCCCATTGAGCGTCTACCTGAAACTGGCCGATGCCCCCAACTCCTACCTGCTGGAATCGGTGCAGGGCGGCGAGAAGTGGGGCCGCTACTCCATCATCGGCCTGCCCTGCCGTACCCTGCTGCGGGTGACCGGACATACCATCACGGTCGAGACCGACGGCCGCGTGGAGGAGTCCCACGAGGTCGAAGACCCGCTGGCGTTCATCGACTCCTTCCAGCAGCGTTACCGGGTAGCGAGTCATCCCGACCTGCCCCGCTTCACCGGCGGCCTGGTGGGCTACTTCGGCTATGACACCATCCGCTATATCGAACCGAAGCTGGCCGAGTGCCCGAACCCGGACACCATCGGCACCCCGGACATCCTGCTGCTGGTCTCCGACGAGGTGGTGGTATTCGACAACCTGCGCGGCCGGCTCTATGTGATTGTGCACGTGGACCCGACCACGGGCGGGACCTTCGAATCGGGCCGGAAACGGCTGCGGACCGTGGTCGGCCGGATGCGCGAGTGTCTGCCGGATCAACCGCCCGGACAGCGTCGCCAGATCAACGAGGCCGATTTCATCTCCGGATTTACCGAGCGCGGATTCAAACAGGCGGTGGAGCGGATCAAGGCCTACATCCTGGACGGCGACTGCATGCAGACGGTGATCTCCCAGCGCCTCACCGTCCCCTACCACGCCCGGCCCCTGGATCTCTACCGGGCGCTGCGCGGGCTCAACCCGAGCCCCTACATGTATTTCTACAACTTGGGGGATTTCCATATCGTCGGCTCCTCACCGGAGATCCTCACTCGGCTGGAGGATGGCGAAGTGACGGTACGCCCCATCGCCGGTACCCGTCCCCGGGGACGCACCGACGCCGAGGACCAGGCCCTGGAACAGGAGCTGTTAGCCGACCCCAAGGAGCTGGCCGAACACCTGATGCTGATCGACCTGGGGCGCAACGACGCCGGCCGGGTGGCCAGGACCGGCAGCGTCAAGCTGACCGACAAGATGATCGTGGAGCGCTACTCCCATGTGATGCACATCGTCTCCAATGTCACCGGCCAGCTGAAGGAGGGAATGGACGCCATCGACGTGCTGCGTGCCACCTTCCCCGCCGGCACCGTCAGCGGGGCACCCAAGATCCGTGCCATGGAGATCATCGACGAGCTGGAGCCGGTGAAACGCGGCATCTACTCCGGGGCCGTGGGTTACCTCTCCTGGAACGGCAACATGGACACCGCCATCGCTATCCGTACCGCGGTGATCAAGGACTGTCAGTTACATATTCAGGCGGGGGCCGGGGTGGTGGCCGACTCACAGCCGCAGCTGGAGTGGGACGAGACCATGAACAAGGGGCGGGCGGTGTTCCGTGCCGTGACGCTGGCCGAGGCCGGCCTGGACAACAACAGCTGTGAAGGAGCCTAGCCAGTCATGCTGCTGATGATCGACAACTACGACTCCTTCACCTACAACCTGGTGCAATATTTCGGCGAACTGGGCGCGGAGGTGCGGGTCTACCGCAACGACGGCATCACCCTCGAGGAGATCGCGGCGCTGCAACCGGCGCATATTGTCATCTCCCCCGGCCCCTGCACGCCCAACGAGGCAGGTATCTCGGTGGCCGCCATCCGGCGCTTTGCCGGAGAGATCCCCATCCTCGGGGTCTGCCTGGGGCACCAGGCGATCGGCCAGGCGTTCGGCGGCCGCATCGTCCACGCCCGCGAGGTGATGCACGGCAAGACCTCGCTCATCTATCACGCCAATGTGGGGATCTTCAACGGCCTGAACGACCCCTACACCGCCACCCGCTACCACTCCCTGGTGATCGACCGGGAGACCTTGCCGGACTGCCTGGAGATCACGGCCTGGACCCAGGATGCGGCCGGCGAGATGGACGAGATCATGGGCGTCCGCCACCGCCAGCTGAACGTCCAGGGGGTGCAGTATCACCCGGAATCGATCCTGTCCGAACACGGACACGATCTGCTGGATAATTTTCTGCAGGGCAAATAAGAACCAAGGTATTCAGAGGGGAAACACTATGGAGATGCCACAGGCGATCAATCAGGTACTGGCCCACAAGGATCTCTCCAGCGAGGAGATGACCAGCGTCATGCGCACCATCATGACCGGTGGCGCCACCCCGGCCCAGATTGGCGGTTTTCTGATCGGACTGCGCATGAAGGGGGAGTCGGTGACCGAGATCGCCGCCGCCGCTTCGGTGATGCGCGAGCTGGCCAGCGGCGTCAGCATCGGCGACCTCTCCCACACCGTGGACATCGTCGGTACCGGCGGTGACTGCTCGGGCACCTTCAACATCTCCACCGCCTCGATGTTTGTCGCCGCCGCCGCCGGCTGCAACGTGGCCAAGCACGGCAACCGCTCGGTCTCCAGCAAATCCGGTGCCGCCGATGCCCTGGAGGCGGCTGGCATCCGTCTCGATCTGACCCCGCAACAGGTCGAGCAATGCGTGCGCCAGGTGGGGGTCGGCTTCATGTTCGCCCCGGGCCACCACAGCGCCATGAAACACGCCATCGGCCCGCGCCGGGAGATGGGCACACGCACCATTTTCAATGTGCTGGGCCCGCTGACCAACCCGGCCGGGGTGCCCAACCAGTTGCTCGGGGTGTTCAGCGAGGCGCTGCTGGAACCGCTGGCCCAGGTGCTGCAGAAACTGGGCAGCCGCCACGTGATGGTGGTCCACTCCCGAGACGGCCTGGACGAGATCAGCATCGGCGAGCGCACCGAGGTGGCGGAGTTGAAGCAGGGACAGATCCGCCGCTTCAGCATCCAGCCGGAGGATTTCGGTCTGAAACGGGCGCCCATCGATCAGCTGAAGGCGGCGGACGCCGCCGCCAGCCTGACCATTATCCGCGCCGTGCTGGACAATCAGCCCGGCCCGGCCCGGGATATCGTGCAGCTCAATGCCGGTGCCGCCATCTATACCGCCGGTGTGGCGGAGACCCTGCAGGAGGGGGTGGAACGGGCCGGTCAGGCCATCGCCAGCGGCGAGGCCCGTAACCGTCTCGACCGGCTGGTGATCCTGACCCAGAGCTTCGACTGACTATCTACCAGTTAGGTGTTGCATAAGGCGTCTTGAGGGGTCGGAGTCAAACCGCCTCAAGCGCTCTGTACAAGCCACCCCGCCACGGGCGGTTTGACTCCGACCCCTGATGTTCGTTGCCGAGTAGGGCCCACGCGAGGGTCTACTCATTGACGGCAAAGATCCGGTACATCGCCTCGATCATCTCCCCGGAGACGGTATCGCTGACCTGCACCACCTGCTGACGGCTGAGGCCGGTCAGCTCCCAGGCCGGCGCGGCGATGCGGTCGAAGATCTGCTCCATCAGCAGATCGGTATTCAGCCCGTGGGTTATCCAGGCGGCCAGGTGCAGCACCGCCGCCTGCCGGGCGTTCGCCTGCCCCTCCTCCGGGTGCTGCAGCCAGGCGAAGGATTCGACGAAGCTCTGGGGCAGTTTCCAGCTCCTCATCAGTTGGGTGCCGAGCTCATTGGCGTCACAACCGATCAGCTCGCGCTCCAGACGGTAGAACCCCAGCAGGTCGTCACCGGACTGGGCCAGCGCCTGGCGACACTCCTCGGGAAAGCGGCTGTAAAGGATCAGGTGGCCGATATCCAGCAGCAGCCCGCGTACAAACAGGCTCTCGATCTCGCGCATGCCGCAGGCCCGGGCCAGTTCACGGGCGAGGAACCCGCACATCACACTGCGGTACCAGAAGGTACTCATGTCCATCAGCTCGTTGGGCAGCCCCTCAAACGCCTGCGCCACACTGGTGGCCAGCGCCAGGTCGTGAATCTGCCGGGTGCCCAGGATGTTCACCGCCCGGGTGATGGTCTCCACCTGCGAGGGCAGGCCATAGTAGGCGCTGTTGGCGATGCGCAGCAGCCGGGCGGCCAGCGCCGGATCGAGGGAGACCACATCGGCCACATCCTTCATGCTGCTGTCATCCGCGGCCATCACCTCCTGCAGGCGGGTGAAGGCGGCCGGCAGGGAGATCAGGGTCAGGGAGTCCTGCACCAGCTGCTCGGCGCTGTGACGCACAGGGGTTTGCGTGCCGGTACTTATGGACATATCTCTCTCCTGCTCTTATTACTTATTTACTGGGATCCCAGTGAGGGTAGCGGCCATTCGCCACAAATCCTGTGTGCGGAAGGTCTCATTCTTTAAATATTTTGCCTGAAAATATAGCAGTCATTGTTCCGGATTACCCTTAAGGGCTCGCGCAAGAATAATTTCGCAGTACCGAGGGCGTCGCCAGGTTACTCTGGGCGCCACGCTGGTAAGGCACGCTTTGCAGGCAATGGCCATTCCCTTGCCAAAAAGCGTAACGCCGCCAGCGGGGTCCAGGGGCGACCGAATACCGAAACTTATTTTTGCGCGAGCCCTAAGCGTTGCGTGCGTATACTATTCCAACCAGTACCATGCACTTCACGGGAACCACCGATGACTACCGATGACCGCCACCCGGTCTGCACCCTGCCCATGGCACCGGACTACAGCCGGGTCACCCTGATCTCGCTGGACCCCGAACCCGCGCCCGGTAATTACCTGGAGGCGATGACGCTGGCCAACCGGGAGGCCGAGGCGCGCCTGGGCGAGCACATGCTGCTCTCCTGGTATGACCGGGACCGTGACTTCGAGTCGCCGCAGCACGCCAGTGAATGCCATCTCAATAGCGCCACCCCCGGCTATGTGGATTATGCCCTGCATCGGAACGCCACCCTGCGCATCGACTTTCAGCAGGGACGCTTTGTGTTTTTCTACCTGCCGGTCGATCTACTGCGGAAGGGCGGCAAATAGGCTATCATTCCGCGCTCGTTCACAGCCGGCCGCCCCGATGAAATACGACAACATCCTGCAGACCATTGGCAACACCCCCGTCATCCGCCTGAACAAGGTGACCGATATCCTGGCCGCGGAACTCTGGGTCAAGCTGGAAAGCTTCAACCCGGCCGGCTCGGTCAAGGACCGGCCGGCCCTGAACATGATCGAGTGCGCCGAGCGGCGCGGCGACCTGAAGCCCGGCGACACCATTATCGAGCCCACCTCCGGCAACACCGGCATTGGCCTGGCGATGATCGCGGCGCAGAAGGGCTACCCTTCGGTCTTTGTCATGGCCGAGGACATGAGCGAGGAGCGCAAGACCATCCTGCGCGCCTTCGGCGGCAAGCTGGTGCTGACGGCGGCGGAAAAAGGCACCAAGGGGGCCATCGAGGAGGCCAAGGGACTGGCCGCGGAACACGGCTGGTTCTTCGTCGGCCAGCACTTCAATCCGGACAATCCGGATGCCCACAAAGGTACGGCCGACGAAATCTGGGCCGACTTCGGTGACCGGCTCGACGCCATCGTCTGCACCACCGGCACCGGCGGCACCATCTCCGGTATCGGCAAATACATGCGTCTGCACAATCCGCATATCCAGATCATCGCCACCGAACCGGCCGATTCACCCATCCTCTCCCGGGGGATCGCCCGCAAACACAAGATCATGGGTACCGCGCCCGGCTTCATCCCGGAGACCCTGAATACCGAAATCTACGACCGGGTATTCCAGATCACCACCGCGCAGGCCTACGACACCACCCGCTTCCTGGCCCAACGGGAGGGAATCTTCGCCGGCATCTCCTCCGGTGCCGCGGTGGCCGGTATGATCCAGGCGGCCCGGGAGGATGCCTTCCGCGACAAGATCCTGCTGGCCATGCTGCCGGATACCGGCGAACGCTACCTCAGCACCGACCTCTGGAGCTGAAGCGGGTGCCGCACCCTGCCACCCGGCCCGGCAACAGCAAAAAGGATAAAGATTCCGTCACCCCGGCCGACATAAAGGGGGGACGTCCGGCAGAACCGGTTTCCTGCATACACAGGGGCCGAAATCTGCCGCATAAAATACCATACTGAAGGGACGCACCGGTCGTGGACACGTCCGCATTTAGCGCATGACCAGCAACTGCCCAGAGCCGTTCAATGTCGATAACCGTCATTAAAGTACGCGTGGATGACCTGCAACGGGGCATGTTTGTCTCCAGCCTCGACCGGCCCTGGCTGGAGACCCCGTACCCCATCCAGGGCTTTCAAATCCTCTCCGAACAGGACCTGCTGGCGCTGAAGAGCTACTGCGACTACGTCTATGTGGATGTACTGAAGAGCGAAGACCACTCGATCCCCGGCCATATTCTGGGCGCGGGCGGGGCGCACGATCCGGTATCCGACGCAATGCAGATCCGTCGCCTCACGGGACGTACCCGCATCAACTACCAGAAGTCCGTACCACGCGAGGAGGAGATGGGGAGCGCGCGGCTCCACTACGAGGTATTGGAAAGCACCTACCAGACCCTGCTGCAGGATGCGGAAGGGGACAAACAGCTCAATCTGCCGGTCCTGAAAAAGGCGATAGAACCGATGGTGCAGAGCATCACCCGCAACCCGGATGCCTTCATCTGGCTGGCCCACCTAAAGCGCATGGACAGCTACACCTATCACCATGCACTCAGCTGCGCGGTCTGGGCGGTGGCCTTCGGCCGCCACCTCGGCCTGCCGGTCAACCAGCTTAACTCGCTGGCGACCGGCTGCTTTCTGTTCGATATCGGCAAGTGCCGGCTCTCCAAGGAGCTGCTGAACAACCAGCGCCGCCTGAGCGTCGAGGAGTTTGAAACGGTCAAACAGCATGTGCGGATCGGGTTCGAGATGGTGAAGCAGACCAAGGGTGCGGACCGAATGGCGCTGGAGATGATCAGCACCCATCACGAGCGGCACAACGGCAGCGGCTACCCCCTGGGACTGAGCGAGGAGAAGATTCCCCTGTGCGGCCGTATTGCCGGGATTGTGGACGCCTACGACGCCATCACCTCGCAGCGCCCCTTCTGCCAGCCACTGCCCGCCTTCGAGGCGATCGAACTACTCTATCAATGGCGCGGCATCGACTTTCAGACCGAACTGGCGGAGCAGTTCATTCAGGTGGTGGGCATCTATCCCGTCGGCAGCCTGGTCGAACTCAGCAACGGCAGTGTCGGCGTGGTGATCGGCCAGAATGATCATTACCGCCTGCGACCGCTGATCATGGTCCTGCTCGACCATGACAAGCAGCTGCTGGATGAGTTCCAGGAACTGGACCTGCAGGCCGGCCTGGAGAGTAAGGGGACCGCCCCACTCAGCATCGCCCGGGGCCTGCCGCCGGGCGCCTATGACCTGGACCCGAACCTCTACTACTTTTAAACCGGAGATCCGTGGACCAACACATCTCATCCCCAACACAACTGTTTGAGCGTCTGGAGGCACTAACGGCCTCGGCGCAGGCAAACTATGCCCTGGTACTCATCTACCCGCATGGCCTGAGACGTATCGGCAGCATTTTTGGCGCCCGGCATGCGGAACGGATCATGGCCGATCTGTCCCGCCAGCTGGAGCAGGCACTCCACCCCGACGACCGGATAATCCGCTCGGGGCGGTTTGAGTTTGTCGTGCTGCTCAGCCGATTGGTGAATCGTGGTCACGCCATCCTCGCCGTCAACAAGCTGGCAGGCATTCTCGGCTCACCCATCGAGATCCAGAATAAGGAACGAAAGTTTTCATTCTCCATCGGCATGGCACTGGCCCCGGAACACAGTCGTGACCCGGAACAGCTGTTCCGCTATGCCGAGATTGCCAATCTGGCTTCGAAAATCACCCGGACGCCCTATCAGATTTACAACCACGATGATCTGAAGAGCATCGTTACCGACTGGGATATCGAAGGTGACCTGGACAATGCCATCACCGGCAACCAACTGAGCCTTCACTACCAGCCGAAGATCGCCTCGCACAGCGGGCGCCTGCTGGGAGCCGAAGCACTGATGCGCTGGCGGCACCCGGTTCACGGCATGATTCCCCCGGACCTGTTCATTCCGGTAGCCGAGCGCATGGGCATCATGCCGAAACTGACCTGGTGGTGTCTCAACACCGCCCTGCGCGAACGCCAGGAGTGGGGCGATCCGGCCCGAAATCTCTCCGTGGCGGTAAATATCTCGGCCCTCGATCTGACCGACGAACGCTTCATTAAGGCAGTGACCAGCGCCCTCGGCCTCTGGGACACCCGCCCCGAACTGCTGACCCTGGAGGTCACCGAGGGATCATTGATGCAGGATATCGCGCGTAGCGCCGACATCCTGAAGCGGCTTCAGGACAACGGCATACGCATCTCCATCGACGACTTCGGCACCGGCTACTCCTCCCTCGCCTACTTCAAGCAGCTGCCGGCGGATGAGCTGAAGATCGACCGCTCCTTCATCCTGAACATCCTCAACGACGACCTCGACCGGCATATCGTCAGCACCATTATCCAGATGGCCAGAAAACTGCATCTGGAGATCGTTGCCGAGGGGATAGAGACGGCAGAGATGCAGGAGATCCTGGTCGAGCTGGGTTGCGACATCATTCAGGGCTACCACATCGCCCGGCCGATACCGCATGCCGAATTCGTCACCTGGGCAAGCGCACATGACTAAGCTCCCAGGGTGCGGGCTCCATCCACGCCACCATTCGGAGCAAGGGGTCGGCGTCAAACCGCTCAAACCAGGTTGCCTGTCGCGTCGCCGGTGCGCTGCTTGACTCCGCCCCCTGTCTGCTCATTATCCGACCCTGGCTGAGGGGCTGCGACTACCGCCTCACTGGTCGCTCAGCATCGCCGCGAGGATCGCCTCGGGCACCGGCATCGGCTGCTGGGTCTGCCGGTCGACGTAGACATGCACCCAGTGGCCGGTGGCCGCCGCCTCGCCCTCACCCTGGCGGAACATGGCCAGGGCGTAGACCACACTGGTGCGCCCCACCCGGATCACCCGCAGCCCCAGATCGAGTACGTCGGGGAAGCTGACTGCGCGGCGGAAACGGCACAGGCTCTCTGCCGCGTAGGGGATCACCGGGTCCTGCATCCAGTCCAGACCGGCGTCGGTCAGATACTGGACGATCAACGCCTCGTATAGCCGGTAATAGATGACGTTGTTCAGGTGCCCGAACTGGTCATTGTCATTCCAGCGGGTCGGGATGGTGTAGAAATAGCGGTAATCGTCGCGCTTCAGCCATTCGTTGTTGATCATCGGTTCCACTCGGATTTGGTCCTCGGGCCGTCATCGTCAGCCACCACCGAGCCGCAGACGACTACATGAATTAAAGGTAACTACTCACGAGGTGATTGTCCTGCCTTGCCGGCCTCGCACGATGGCTTGTCTCCTCGAATCCGGCCCCTTTTTCAGCGCCTGCCCAAACTCGCTTCGCTCAAACAAAGGCAGGCTTGAATCTGAAAAAGGGGCCGGATTCGAGGCGCCACCAAGATCGACCAACAAGGCAGGACAATCACTTGAAGACCGGGTGAGCAGTAACAACTAAAGGTTGATTTATTGATGCTGCAAGACAGCATAGTCTCATCTGATACTATCTGGCAAGTTCAGCGGTGGGCCTCGGTCAGCTCGATCAGCTTGTGCATGGCGCCGCTCAGCGGGGTGTCCCGGCGACGGATCAGCAGGGTCTGGATGCGGGCGATATGGGCCGGGATCGGGGTGACCGCCACATCGACCTGGAAGGCCGAACGCTCCACCACGGCACGCGGCATCAAGGTGCAGCCGAGACCGGCATCGACGCAGCCGAGGATCCCCTCCAGGGTGCCGTACTCCATGATCGCATAGGGCAACCGTCCCTCCTCCCTGAGCCACTGCTCGGCCCGCGCCCGGTAGACGCAGCCGGAGCGGAACACCAGCAGCACGTTGGGGGTCACCGCCTGGCGGGCGGTGACCAGCACCAGCTCCTCCTCGAAGGCGATCTCGCTGGCCAGCTCCGGATGCTCCACCGGACCGCCCACGAAGGCGCAGTCCAGGCGGTGCTCCAGCACATCGCGGATCAGCCCCTCGGTGCGTCCCGTGCTGACACTGATCTCCGCCCCCGGCATGTCGCCGTGCAGCGTCTTGAGGATCGCCGGCAGGCGGATCGCCATGGTGGTCTCCATGGAACCGAGGCGCACCGAACCACCATCCTTGATGGTGCCGCGCACCGCATCCGCGGCCTGCAACTCCAGGCGCAGGATGCGCTCGGCGTAGTCCTTCAGCACCCGCCCGGCCGCGGTCAGGGACATGCCGCGACTGCGGCGCACAAACAGCGCCGCCCCCAGCTCCTGCTCCAGCTTCTTGATCCGCGCGGTTACGTTGGACTGGACATAGTGCAGCTTCTCGGCCGCCGCGGAGATGCCACCGGTCTCGGCCACGCTGAGAAAGATCCGCAGACTGCTGACTTCCATACCCCACCTCTAAATTCATAAATAGTGAACGTTCTGATCATTATAAATCGTTTGTAATGATAGGCAAGCGCCCGCATGCTCTGTCACAGACCATCGACACGGGAGAAACGTCTTGCACAGCACACGCCAAAACCTGCAGATCCTGGCAGGCGGGATCAGCAGCCTGATCCTCACCATGGGGATCGCCCGCTTCACCTACACCCCGGCCCTGCCGCGCATGCAGGAGGCGCTGGGGCTGGGCGACGCCGCCGCCGGGCTGCTGGCGGCGATGAACTTCGCCGGCTATCTGAGCGGCGCGCTGCTGGCCAGCAGCCTGAGCAACGGCCGCCTCCGGGAGCGGCTGTTCCGCGCCGGCCTGATCCTGGCGGTACTCTGCAACGCCCTGCTGCCCCTGAGTGAATCCATGCCGGTGTGGTCGCTGCTGCGCTATCTCTCCGGCCTCAGCAGCGCCGCCGGCATGGTGCTGGGGACCAGCCTGGTGCTGGAGCACCTGACCCGCCAGGGGGTGCGCCAACTGATCGGCGTGCACTTCGGCGGGGTGGGGGTCGGTATCGTGCTCACCGCCCTGGCACTGGGCGGGGCCGGCAGCCCTCTGGACTGGCGGCTCACCTGGTGGGCCAGCGCCCTGCTCGGCCTGCTGTTTGTCCTGCCCGCCTGGCGCTGGGTCAGGAGCGGCGGTGGGGAGCCCCATCCGCAGGCCGGTCGGCGCATGGCCTGGCGCGAGCTGGGACGGCCGTTTCTCTACCTGACCGGCAGCTACTTCTTCGCCGGCGCCAGTTTCGCCGTCGGCACCACCTTCATCATTGCCGTGATCCAGGCCAATCCGCAACTGGCCGGTGTCGGCCAGTCGGCCTGGCTGCTGCTGGGGCTGGCCGCCGCCCCCTCCTGCTACCTGTGGGTGCGCTGGGCGGGACGTATCGGCAACCTGCCGAGCCTGGTGGCGGCCTATCTGATTCAGACCCTCGGCCTGCTGCTGCCGCTGCTGGGGAGCGCCACCCCCACCCTGGCCGGCGGGCTCTGCTTCGGTTTCACCTTCATGGGCATCGTCGCCATGGTGCTGAGCCAGGCAGGGCATCTGGCGCAACACAATCCGGCGCGGCTGATGGGCCTGCTGGTCACCTCCTACGGGGTCGGCCAGATCAGCGGACCGATTATCGCCGGCCAGTTGATGGCCCAGGGTGGCAACCCGCAGATCGCCTTGTGGCTGGCCGCCGGCCTGAGCGCGGCCGGCACCCTGCTGGCAATCGGCACCCGGGAGCCGCGTGCAGAGCTGCAACCGGAGTGCCCCCAGCCCGGGTAATGGCGGGTGCCCGCGAAGCGGAAATATGCCACCCTGCGCGGCATCCATCGCACAGACATTCATCATCGAAGGAGAAAAAGCATGCCCTACGTGAACATCAAGATTACCAACGAAGGGGCCACGGCCGAACAGAAGGCGACCCTGATCGAGGGGGTGACCCGGCTGCTGCAGGAGACCCTGAACAAGAATCCGGCCACCACGGTGGTGGTGATCGAGGAAGTGCCCACCGACAACTGGGGTATTGGCGGGCGTTCAGTCACCGAACTACGGCGGGAGAGTCAGTAAATTAAACGCGAGGCACAGAGGACACGGAGGTTTACTAAATATATATGTCGCGTGGAGTGGGCACGTAGTTTGTGCCCACCTTTTTGCCCAAGGATGGACAGATACCGCGTAGGCCATGAGGAGTGGTACAGGGAGGTACCGTTTACGGAGCCGAGGATGCGATGGCCGGGAGCGGCTTTGCCCAGTGCCGCACCATCCTCGTGGGCACAAAAAACGTGACCACCGAGCTCTCGGACGTAGGGTGCCGGTGAGCCCGCGAACCGCACCAAACCTCACTGGAAACGGCAGTCCCCCTTGATGCGGTTCGTTTCACTCACCGCATCCTACAAATTTGTCAGGTTGGCCAACCCCGAAGGGGTGGAGCACAGTGGCGCGCTCTCTCAATCGACGGCGTAAGTGACTGACAACACCCAGAAACGGCGCTCTCCGGCAGGGGTCTGCACCCTGACCTCATCGTCGACAAAGCGCTTCAGCAGCGCCTGGGCCAGTGGTGCATCCATGCTGATCCAGCCGCGCTGCGGATCGAACTCAT
The DNA here is from genome assembly GCF_025175675.1 of Sedimenticola hydrogenitrophicus. Classification (GTDB taxonomy): domain Bacteria; phylum Pseudomonadota; class Gammaproteobacteria; order Chromatiales; family Chromatiaceae; genus Sedimenticola; species Sedimenticola hydrogenitrophicus. The sequence continues at coordinate 9,894 of NZ_JANIOA010000025.1, read as the reverse complement.
CCGGACCGACGATCCGGTACGCCAGCGCTTCACCGGCGTCATCTTCCAGCTCGACCAGTGCGCCAAAGAAGATCTGTTCCGGGTTGCTGGGCCGCGTCTCCACCACCTTCAGGTCGGGCAGGCGCTTCTGCAGGTAGCGGATGCGCCGGTCCAACTCCCGCAGCTCCTTCTTGCGATAGATATACTCGGCATTTTCCGAACGGTCGCCCTCGGCGGCGGCGGCGGCGAGTGCCTTGGTCACCTCGCGGCGGCGTACCCAGAGGAGCTTCGATTCCGCTTCCAGGCGCAGGTAACCGGCGCGGGTGATGTAGGGGGACTGTTTGGGCTGTGGGGGACGGTAACGGCCCATCTCTACCTCGTACAGGCTTAATTCAAAAACGAGAACGTGTAAACTACGCTCCCTGACTGTATTTACCAGAGAAGATTGCCCATGAGCAATACACCCGACATCCTGAAGACGATCGTCCAACGCAAACGCGAAGAGATCGCCCAGCGCCGGGCGGCGCTGCCGCTGGAGCACCTGACCGAACGACTGGCGCAAATCGATAACCCAACCCGCGGCTTTGCCCGGGCCATCGCCGAGCGGATCGAACAGGGTGGGGCAGGGGTGATCGCCGAGATCAAGAAGGCCTCCCCCAGCAAGGGGGTGATCCGCGCCGACTTCCGGCCCGCCGAGATCGCCGCCAGCTACCAGCGGGGCGGGGCGGCGTGCCTCTCGGTGTTGACCGATGTCGACTTTTTCCAGGGCAGCGACGACTACCTGAAACAGGCCCGCGCCGCCTGCGACCTGCCGGTGATCCGCAAGGATTTCATCATCGACCCTTACCAGGTGCACGAGGCGCGGCTGATCGGCGCCGACTGTATCCTGCTGATCGTCAGCTGTCTGGATGACGGGACGATGGCGGAGCTCAACGACCTGGCCCACCGGCTGGGCATGGATGTGCTGGTGGAGGTACATGACGCGGCGGAGCTGGAGCGGGCGCTACGCCTCAACAACCGGCTGGTCGGCATCAACAACCGCAATTTGCGCACCTTCGAGGTCTCCCTCGACACCACCCTGGAGCTGCTGGCGCAGATCCCCCCGGAGAGCATCGTGGTGACCGAGAGCGGCATCCACAGCCCCGCCGATGTGGCGCGCATGCGCCGCCATGGCGTTCACGCCTTCCTGGTCGGCGAGGCGTTCATGCGCGCCGCGGAGCCCGGCCAGAAACTGGCTGAACTGTTCGGCCCGACCGCCTGAAGCGAGGCCGCCGGTCCGGTCCAGCAGCCTCCCCCGGGCATCTCCACCCCGGGGAGCCGCCTCACAGCGGTTACTTTTTCAGCGAATCGTTGGCCGCGGTAAAGCCGTTCAGCGACACCTCGAGACCCAACGGCTTGTTCTGGGCGTCGGCAAAGGCCACCTGGAGCTTGTCGCCCTGTTTCATCGCCGCCAGCAGCACCTCGTCCACTGCCAGGCTGGCGCGGCAACCGTCGGCGACGCAGAGATTGTAGGGCACCTTGCGGGGCTCACCCACACTGTCCACCCGCAGCTCAATGCCAGCGATCAGCGACACCCCCAAGGGCGTGGTCAACACCATCACCGGCCCGGTACCGAGCGGCGGATAGCCAAAGGTCACGTGGAGTACCGTCTTGTTGTTCTCTTTCAGTCGCAGCCGCTGGAAGATGAGACAGAGCTCCTCCCCGGTACTGCTCAGGACCTCGCAACGCCGTCCCCAGTCATTGAACACCTGACCGCCTGACGCCTCGCCCGCCGCTTCACCCGCCGCCTCGCCCTTCGGCTCTTCGGCCGAGATCCCGGTAACGGGGGTCAGCACCGCCGCCAAGGCCAATAATAGAATCGCACATCCACGTTGCTTCATAAGCTGTTGCTCCCGAACTGCTCCACTTGCCGATTGACCATGCCGCGTTCCATGGTACACGACACGCCGACATCCTACCGCAAACCAACGGTCGGGGGCGACAAAAGCCGCTCCCGGATATTTTCTGCGTAGCCCGCCGCAGGGGCAGGCCCCTGTGCCTGCCTGATCTTTCGACACCACCCCATCCGGCGGGCAACCACGGGGGGGTTGCCCCTACACCCATCCCTGGACAAAAAAGCGGCCGATTGCACCGGGGTTGTTCCACATTGCCGCCGAGTCGTTTAGTCTTGCCCGGATATCCACTCTCGCTGCAGTCTGTCAAATGAATAATAGCCATTCGATTGAAAAAGTTCGCAATATCGGCATTGCCGCCCACATCGATGCCGGCAAGACCACCCTGACCGAGCGCATCCTGTTCTACACCGGGGCGCTGTACAAGATCGGCGAGGTGCATGACGGCGCGGCGCACATGGACTACATGGCGGAAGAGCAGAGTCACGGTATCACCATCACCTCGGCACTCACCAAGGCGACCTGGCGGGATCACCTGATCCAGATCATCGACACCCCCGGGCACGTGGACTTCACCATCGAGGTGGAGCGCAGCATGCGGGTGCTGGATGGCTGCGTGATCGTGCTGGACGGGGTCCGCGGCGTCGAGCCGCAGACCGAGACGGTGTGGCGGCAGCGTTCAAAATTCAATCTCCCCTGTCTCTTCTTTGTCAACAAGGTGGACCGCGCCGGAGCCGATTATGATCATGCCCTGGCCACCATCGGCAAACGCCTCGGCGCGCGCCCGCTGCCGGTCACCCTGCCGCTACTGGAACAGGGCGCGGTGATCCACCTGATCGAGCGCAGCCTGATCCGCTTCGGCGGCGAGCATGGCGAATTACTGGAGACCACGCCCTGCGACCCGGCCCTGTGGGAGTCGGTGGCGGCGTATCGGGAGAGTCTGCTACTGGGGATCGCGGAAACCGATGAGGCCCTTGCCGACCGCGTGCTAGGCGGCGAGGAGCCCGACCCGGAGCAGGTCTGGGCGGCGCTGCGCGCGGCCACCCTGAAGGGTGAGGTATGCCCCTGTTTCGGCGGCTCGGCACTGCGCAACCTGGGGGTGCAGCCGCTGCTCGATGGGGTGGTCCGGCTGCTCCCCTCGCCGCTGGAGCGTCCGCCGGCCAGCGCCTGGCTGGCCGACGGCACCACCACCACCATCGCCATGGAGGACGACCAGCCCCTGGTGGCATTGGCCTTCAAGGTACAGATGTGGGACGGGCGACGGCATGTGTTCGCCCGGCTCTACCGCGGTCTGCTCAGGCCGGGCGATACGGTCCGTTTCAGCCGCGCCGACGGCAGCGAGCTGCGGGAACACGTGGCACGTATATTCGACGTGGATGCGGCCAGGAAGAGTCGGCTCGACATCGCCCACGCCGGCGATATCGTGTTGCTGGCCGGGCTGCGCCACGCCGCCACCGGCGATACCCTGTGCCACCCGGACCACCCCCTGCTGCTGGAGCGCATCGACACCCGCGAGCCGGTGCTGAGCCTGGCGGTGGAGCCGGCCTCCTCCAGCCAGGAGGAGAAGTTCCTGGAGGTGATGGCGAAGCTGCAGGAGGAGGACCCGACCCTGCAGTTCGGGGAGGATCCGGAAACCGGCCAGAAGCTGCTCCGCGGCATGGGCGAGCTGCACCTGCAGATCATCATCGAGCGGCTGCAGCGCGAATACAACCTGCAGGTGAGGACCGGCAAGCCGGCCGTGGCTCTGCGCGAGACCATCACCCGGCGCAGCGAGCTGACGCACCTGTTCCAGCCGCCGGCCGATCCGACCCGCAAGGAGCCGTTGCGGGCCCAGGTGACGGTCGCCGTCAGCCCGCTGCCACGGGGCGCCGGCATCGTCAGCCACTGCCAGCCGGCCATCCTGCCGGAGGGCAGTCAGCTCAGCGCCCCGCAGCGGGAGGCGCTGGAACAGGGCATCCGCTTTGGCCTCGGTGGCGGCCCCCTGGAGGGGGCCCCACTGCAGGATCTGGAGGTGAGCGTCACCCAGGTGGAGCTGTTCGGTGCCCACTCCACCCCCGAGGCCCTCACCTCGGCCACCGCCCGCGCCCTGCGCAGGGCGCTGGAGAGTGCCAGACCGGCCCTGCTGCAGCCGATCATGAAGGCGGAGATCGTGGTGCCGGAGGAGAACCTGGGCACGGTGCTGGGGGATCTGCAATCCCGCCATGCCCTGATCCAGGACACCGAACGCAGCATCGCCCAGGCCACCATCCACTGCGAGGTGGCGCTGGCCAGCCTGCTCGGCTACACCACCGAGCTGCGCAGCATGACCCAGGGGCGCGGCCAGTTCAGCACCCAGTTCGAGCGCTTCGATATCTTCTGACCAGCGGATTGCCTACTATCAACACCATGAACACTCAAGATCGGCTGTACCGTTTTGTTTTCGACGAACTCGATATCCGTGGCGAGATCCTCCAGCTGGACGCCAGCTGGAAGGCGGTGCGGGAGCGTTATGCCTACCCCGCCGCGGTCGCCGAACAGCTCGGCCAGGCCATGGCCGCGGTGCTCCTGCTCTCCGCCACTATCAAATACGATGGCTCTCTGATCCTGCAGGCGCAGAGCGGCGGCCCACTGCGCACCCTGGTGGCACAGGCCACCCGGCAGCGTACCGTGCGCGGGCTGGCGCGCTGGGAGGGCGAGCTGCCGGAGGGCGATCTGCCGGCCATCTACGGCGCCGGCCAGATGATGCTGACCGTGGCCAACCAGGGCGGCGACCGCTATCAGGGGATCGTCGGACTGGAAGGAAAAAACCTGGCCGAGGCCCTGGAGCGCTATTTCAACCATTCCGAACAGCTCGCCTCGCGCTTCTGGCTGGTGGCGGATGGGGAGCGGGCGGCCGGCCTGTTTCTGCAACAGCTCCCCGCGGAGCGGGAGCACCCGGAAGCGTGGGAGCGGATCTGCCTGCTGGCGGCGACCGTCACCCGGGAGGAGCTGTTGAACCTGCCTGTGCAGACCCTGTTGCACCGGCTGTTCCACGAGGAGCCGCTGCGGCTGTTCGAACCGGAACCGGTCGCCTTCCGCTGCGGCTGTTCCCGGGAACGCATCGCCAATTCACTGCGCGCCCTGGGCCGGGCGGAGCTGGCGTCGATCCTCGCGGAGCAGGGGGCCATCGAGGTCGACTGCGAGTTTTGCAACAAGCACTACCGGTTTGACGCCATCGACGTGGAACAGCTGTTTATCGGCGGGGTGCCGGTCGGGACCTCCGACACGCCGCAATGACCCGAGGATCAACCATGACATTGCGCTATCTGCTGCTACTGCTGACCCTGAGCACCGGCCAGCTCCTCGCCGACGAGCCCCCGACCTACGACCGCATCAACCTGACGGTCTCCGCCGCTGAAGAGGTGGACAACGACACCCTCAGTGCCACCCTGTTCGTCCAGCACGAGGGGAGTGATCCCGCCGAACTCGGCGCCCGGGTCAACCGCACTATGCGCCAGGCGGTGGAGACCGCCAAACAGCAGCCCGGGATCAAGGTGCAGACCCTGGATTACCAGACCAGCCCGGTCTATCGCAGCAACACCCTGTCCGGCTGGCGCGTGCGCCAGTCGCTGCGCCTGGAAGGCCGCGACGCCGCGGCCATCAGCGAGCTGATGGGCAAACTGCAGCCAGCGCTCGGCATCGGCGGCATCAGCTACGGCATCTCGCCGCAGCGGCGCGAACAGATCGAGGAGCGGTTGATCCGCCAGGCGCTGCAGCGCTTCCGCACCCGGGCCGAGCTGATCAGCCAGGCGATGGGCCACAACCGCTACCGGCTGGTACAGATGAATATCAGTCAAGACGGCGCCGGCCCGCGACCCTATCCGCTGCAGGCCATGACCCTGCGCGCGGAGACTGCCCCCACCCTGGAGGCGGGCAGCCAGCGGCTCGAGGTGCAGATCAACGGCACCATCGAACTGCGGCCGGAATAAGCCGGCCCGCCGCCGCACCACACCAGCTCAATCCACCCCGGCCGGACAGGCCACGCCGGTACCGCCCAGGCCGCAGTAGCCGCCCGGGTTCCTGGCCAGGTACTGCTGATGGTATTCCTCGGCATAGTAGAACTCCGGGGCTGCCACGATCTCGGTGGTGATGGGGCCATAGCCGCGCGCCGTGAGCGCCGGCTGAAAGGCGTCCCGGGAGGCCTCGGCCTGGCGTCGCTGCGCCTCGCTGGTGACGTAGATCCCGGAACGGTACTGGGTGCCGATATCGTTGCCCTGGCGCATCCCCTGAGTCGGGTCATGCCCCTCCCAGAAGCACTTCAGCAGCTCGGCATAGGCGACCTGTTCGGGGTCGAACACCACCTGCACCACCTCGGCGTGTCCGGTGGTGCCGCTGCACACCTGCTCGTAACTCGGGTCGGCCAGATGCCCGGCGGCATAACCGACCGCCGTGCTGTAGACCCCCGGGATCTGCCAGAACAGCCGCTCCGCCCCCCAGAAGCAGCCCATGGCGAACAGGGCGCGCTCCAACCCCTGGGGAAACGGCGGCAACAGCGGGTTGCCGTTGACGAAATGCTGGTTGGTGATCGGCATGGCGACCTCGGGAATCTGGGTTATAGTGAATAGCGGGAGCCGTATCTGGCCTTCAGGAATATTAGCCCAATTTATTCTCGCAAATGCGCGGGACCCTGTCGGGCCTGCCCGATCCCAGAGTGTAGGTTGGGGTGAGCCCGCGAACCCCAACGGGGTGTCATGCGTGTGCCCCATGATGTTGGGGTTCGTTCCTCACCCCAACTACGGACTGCGCGAGATTCACCACATCAACGGATCAGGATAGCGTCTTGGGCAAACAACGCAAACCCGTGCCAGGCAAGGATCACCTGCACATCTTCGGCCCGGCCGTGCTGCTGGTGCTGCTGGGCTTCGTGCTCGCCTACCAGTTCGTCCAGCCGGCGCCACCGGAGCGGATCCGCATGGCCACCGGCCAGCCGGACGGGGCCTACTACCTGTTCGGACAGGCCTACCGGGAACGGCTGCTGCAGGAGCAGATCGAACTGGAGATCCTGACCAGCGCGGGCTCCATCGACAACATCGGCCGCCTCAGCCGCGGCGAGGTGGCGGCGGCCCTGGTGCAGGGCGGCACCAGCGGCAACACGCCCGAGGAGGCCGGGCTGCGCTCCCTCGGCAGTCTCTATTTCGAACCGCTCTGGGTGTTTTACCGCCGGGCGCTGCCAGTCGGCCGTCTGACCGACCTGCAGGGTCTGCGCACCGCCATCGGTGCCGAGGGCAGCGGCACCCGCTCGCTGGCCCTGCAACTGCTGGCGGACAACGGCATCGTCCCGGGCAGCAGCCCGCTGCTGGAAACGGGGGGCCAGGCCGCCGCCGACGCGCTGCTGAACGGCGAACTCGACGCCGCCTTCTTTGTCGCCTCACCCCTGTCGCCGGTGGTGCGCCGCCTGCTCGAGGCCGAACAGATTCAGCTGCTGAGTTTTGCCCGCGCCGAGGCCTACACCCGCAGTCACCGCTTCCTCTCATCGGTGATCCTGCCGCAGGGGGTGATCGACCTGAAACGCAACCTCCCGGAACGGCCCACCATCCTGCTGGCCGCCAGCGCCAACCTGGTGGTCCGCGACGACCTCCACCCGGCGCTGATAGGGCTACTACTGCAGGCCGCCCGGACGGTGCACGGGAGCGGGGGCTGGTTCGAGCAGAGCGGACAGTTCCCGGCCCCGGAGTACCTGGTCTACCCCCTCAGCGGCGAGGCCGAACGCTTTTACCAATACGGTCCGCCGCTGCTGCAGCGCTACCTGCCGTTCTGGGCCGCCACCCTGGTGGACCGGCTGAAGGTGATGCTGCTGCCGTTCCTGGCGCTGATGCTGCCGCTGTTCAAGATCATGCCGCCGATCTACCGCTGGCGCATGCGCTCGCGCATCTACCGCTGGTACCGGGAGGTGCTGTCCATTGATCACCTGCTGTTCCAGCCCGAGGCCGATCTGGCGCAGGCCCGGGCCGCGCTGGAGCGGATCGAGCACGAGGTGGCGCATATCGAGATCCCGCTCTCCTACGCCGAGGAGCTATATGACCTGCGTCTGCATATCAGCCTGATCCAGCAGAAGCTGGAGCGGCGGATGGGGGAAGGCTGAGTCGACAGCCATCGGCGGAACGGGGTCAGTCCAGCGCAGGACGTAGGATGGGTGGAGCGCCCCCATAAACTCTCCGCCGGCACCCACTCCAGCGCGTAACCCATCGCACACCTGCATCCACATCCGATGATGGGTTACGGCGCGCCCGACCACCGCGAACAGCCGTCAACAAAAGTACCGCGCCTCCACCCATCCTACACGCGTGTTCATCGGCATTTGTGGGTAAAGGATAGTATCAGTGCGCCCCGCGGGAGCCAATTCACCGTGACCGGTGGGCTTGGCTCAGTCCAGCGCTGGCCCCAGGACAAAATCGAGGGTGCGAAAACCTTGGGCATCCAGGGCGTCCTCGATATCCTCCCAGGTAAACTGGGGGTTCGCCTCTTCGGCGGCGGCGATCACCCCGGTGGCGTGGCGGTACGCCTCCTGGGACTCCATGTCCTCGGGAATCTGCACCAGGCGGATCTTTTCTGGTTTTTTGCTCGGCAACACCATGACATTGCAATTCATCTCATCGAACTCCTCTGATAATCGGGGCCGGTACGCTCAACCGCGCCCCTTTTCCCGCTCGCTGGCACAACCGATGCAGAGTGGGGCGGCCGGATCGACCGCCAGGCGGTTCTCTGCGATCTCCTCGCCGCACTCTACACAATATCCATACTCGTCGTCCTTGATACGGCGCAATGCCTGGACAATACGTGTCAACTCAAGCGTGCGACGCCGCTGGTTCTCCTGGGACATGGCCTGCTGCTGCAGGGCGTCCATGCGGGTCAGGCGGCCGACCCGGGTCTGATCCAGCTCCACAATATTGGCGGCGTCGCTGGCGGTATCGGTATCCGCGATCAACTCGGCCCGGCGCGCCAGCAAGCGCTGGCGGAACCGTTCCACTTCAGCCGCGCTCACGGATCGCCTCGTGCATCGCCACAGTCCGTTCCGCCTCTTGCACGTGCAGCTGCTCCACCAGGCGCCCCTCCACCACGCAGACACCGCGCCCGGCCTGTTGTGCCTCGCGCCAGGCGGCGATGATCCGTTGCGCCTGTTCCAGCGCCTCGGCGCTGATGCCAAAGGCCCGGTTGGCCGCCTCGATCTGCCGTGGGTGGATCAGGGTCTTGCCATCGAAGCCCATGTCCCGGCCCTGCTCGCAGGCGGCCTCGAAACCCGCCTCATCCCGCAGATCCAGATACACTCCGTCCAGGATCTCCAGCCCCTCGGCACGCGCCGCCAGTACGCAGTGCCCCAGCGCGGCGACCAGCCCCACCCGATCCGGGGTGTGGCGCACCCGCAGCTCCTTGGCCAGATCGGAGGTACCCATCACGATCACCTCCAGGCGTGGATGGGTGACGGCGATAGCCCCGATCTCCAGGATACCGCGAGGCGTCTCGGCCATGATCCAGAGCGGCAGGTCGGCCGGCCCGCCGGCGGCATCCAGGGCCGCCAACGCCGCCAGTACGGCCTGCGGGGTCTCCACCTTGGGCAGCAGGATCGCATCGGCCCCCGCCCGGGCGACCGCCGTGATGTCCGCCGCACCCCAGGGGGTATCCGGTCCGTTGATGCGCACCACGCGGCGGCGATGGCCGTAGCCACCCTCGGCCAGGACCCGCACCACCGTATCCCGCGCCAGCGCCTTGGCCTCCGGGGCGACGGCATCCTCCAGGTCCAGGATCAGGCCGTCCGCCGGCAGGGTACGGGCCTTGTCCAGGGCGCGGGGATTGGCGCCCGGGGCATAGAGTACTGAGCGGAGGGGGCTGTATGTTCTGGAAGTCATCGGCCATGCCTGTTGAAGTTGAGACGAGGGGGTTGGAGTCAGGCTGCGAACAGATGGTTGCCTGGGCCGGCCTGAAGGGGCCGCCTGACTCCAACCCCTGAGTAAGTCGCGCGCAGGTATTGCACCCTATCCTACCCGAACCCCCCTGGGGAACAAGGGGC
>NZ_JANIOA010000024.1 GCF_025175675.1 Sedimenticola hydrogenitrophicus | reverse complement strand
TACGCTTTTACTTTGCGTACTTGGTGTCTTTGCGAGAGTTTAATGAAAACTGAAACTACCCCTGCGGGCTTATTCACTGAGACGCCCAGGGGGCAGGCGATGGGTGGAGGAGGAACGACCTAACCCATCAATCGGTCAGCGGTACCTTCCCGGCATGTCACCCATCGCCCGGCTTCATCGAAGATGGGTTACGGCGCGTCCCGACTGCGGAGAGTCCCCAACAACCGAGGATGTGCGCCTCCACCCATCCTACACGTTGAACATGATCCATAGTTCGTAGGTGGGGTGAGCCTGCGAACCCCAGCCTGCGAAACTGATTGTGAGTCTCCGACACTCTCCCGGTCCCGACTGGTGGATGTGCCTACCGGCTTATCCACCCTACGAAGCGACTCCTCCGGTCCAATCCGGCAGGTGACGGATCGGGACAATACAAGTCGCTGGTTTCCTTCGTGGCCTTTGCGTTCTTGGCGGTTGAATGAGGTTTTGATCTGGAGGGGTCGGAGTCAATCCGTCCGGATCAGGAAGCGCTTCCCGTCGTCGGTGTGCGGCTTGACTCCGCCCGCTGTGTGTCAGGCCGGAAATACCGCGCGCGCGTCAAACACCGGCCCATCCACACAGACCCGCTTCATGGCCGGGCCCCGGTCGGTCTGCACCTCCACCACGCAACCGGCGCAACCACCCACCCCGCAGGCCATGAACTCCTCCAGCGAGACCTGGCAGGGCAGGTCGAACTCGTCGGCCAGCCGCGCCACGCTCTCCAGCATCGGATGGGGTCCGCAGGAGAAGATCTCCACCTGGGCCAGCGCCTCCGGCGGCAGTGTCCGCAACCAGTGGCGTGCCAGGTCGGTGACATAGCCCTCGTGGCAGCCGGGGAAGCCCTGCTGGCTGGCCAGGCGGTTAGGGATGTGCCAGTCATCCAGCAGCGGCATGCTGGCGATCACCCCGTCCGGCATCTCCGGCATCAACAGGGTCGACGGCTGGGGCTGGAAGGGGAAGGGCACCTCGGAGCCGAGGATCACCAGCGGCCGGAAGTCGGTATTGCCCGCCAGGGTCTGGGCGATGAAGACCATCGGCGGCATCCCCACACCGCCACCGATCAGCAGCGGCCGGGAGCGCTCCGCATGGAGCCGGAAGGGCTCGCCGATCGGCCCCAGGAGACTGATCCGCTCGCCCGGCTGGCGCCGGGCCAGCAGGCGGGTGCCGTCGCCCACCGCCTTGTAGAGGAGTTCGATCCAACCCTGTTCGGCCGAGGCGCGCATGATGGAGATGGGACGGCGCAGCGGCTTGGAGGTGTCGCACTGAATATGCGCGAAACTGCCGGGCAGCGCCTTTTCGGCGCAGCGCGGCGCCTGCAGGCGCAGGATATACTGATCACCCGCGAAGGCCTGGTGGGAGAGGATCTCCGCCTCCTCCAGGAAAATGGTTTCGCGATGGCTTCTAGGGTCTGTTGTAGGTTGGGTCATAGGCTGCTTGCGGTCTGGTTTGAGCTGGCGGATTGGTAGACGATACGGCCCTCGAACAGGGTATGGGTCACCTGGCCCTGGAACTCCCAGCCGATGAACGGGGTATTGCGCCCCGCGCTGGGCAGCTCGTCGCGCTTGAGTTCCCAGTGTCTGTTGGGATCGAACAGACAGAGGTCCGCGCTGCTGCCGGGAGTGAGCCTGCCGTAGGGGAGGTCGAGGATATCCGCCGGTCCGCAGGTGATGCGGGCGATCGCCTCGGACAGGCCGAGCACCCCCTCGTCCACCAGCTTGAGGGTCAACGGGAGCAGGGTCTGCAGCCCAGCCATGCCGGTCGCGGTGGAGGGGAAGGGCGCCTCCTTTGCGTCCGCTTTCAGCGGTTGATGATCCGAACAGATGGCGCCGATCACCCCCTTGGCCAGCGCCAGGCGCAGGGCGTCGCGGTCGGCGAGGCTGCGCAGCGGCGGATTCAGGTGGCAGTTGCTGTTGAACTCCTCGATATCCATCTCGGTCAGGTGCAGCTGGTGGGCGGCCACGTTGGCGGAGACCTGGAGGCGCTGCTGCTGGGCCTGTTCGATCATGCGCGCGGCCGTGCCGCTGGAGAGCAGGTGGAAATGGATGCGGCAGCCGGTGTGCTCGGCCAGGGCCAGATCCCGCGCCACCGCCACCGATTCGGCCGCTTCCGGGATGCCGGGGAGTCCCAGTCGGGCGCTCACCGGTCCCTCGTGGGCGTAACCGTTGTTGCGCAGGTGACGGTCCTCCGGGCGCAGGATCGCGGTGATGCCGAAGGTGGCGGCATACTCCAGGGCGCGCCGCTCCACCAGGGTATTGGCCAGTGGCGCATAGGCGTTGCTCATGGCGACACAGCCGGCCCGCTTCAGGGCCACCATCTCGCTCAGGTGCTCGCCGGCCAGCTGCTGGGTCATGGCGCCGATCGGCAGCACGCGGGCGCGGGCGGCGCGCTTGGCACGGCGCAGCAGCAGGGTGACCACTGCCGGGGAGTCGATGACCGGGTCGGTATCCGGCGGGCAGCAGAGGGTGGTGATGCCGGAGCGGGCGGCCACCGCGGTTTCGCTGGCGATGGTGGTGATGTGCTCCTGGCCCGGTTCGCGCATCCGCGCACTCAGGTCCACCAGGCCGGGACAGACGATCAGTCCGGCGGCGTCGATGGTGTGCTGGGCGGTAAAGTCGTCCGGCCGTTCGCCGATGGCGAGGACCCGGCCGTTTTGGATATAGATGTCGCGGATGGCGTCGATGCCGTTGGCCGGGTCGATCAGCCGGCCGCCGAGGATCTGGATACTGTTCTTCATGCCGCTCATCGTGCCGCCGCTCCCTGGGCCTGGGTTCCCATGGTCATGGACATCACCGCCATGCGCACGGCGATGCCGAAACTTACCTGTTGCAGAATCACCGAGCGGGGGCCGTCGGCCACCTGGGAGTCCATCTCCACGCCGCGGTTGATCGGGCCGGGGTGCATCACGATGGCATCCGGCTTGGCCGCCTTGAGCCGCTTCTCGGTGAGCCCGTAGAGCTGAAAGTACTCATGCTCGCTGGGCAGCAGGGCGCCGGTCATGCGCTCCTTCTGCAGGCGCAGCATGATCACCACGTCCACGTCGCGGATGCCCTCCTCGAGGTCATGGAAGACATGCACCCCCAGGCTGCGCGGGTCGGCCGGCAGCAGGGTGCGCGGGGCGATCACCCGCACCTCGGAGGTGCCCAGGGTGTTGAGGGCCAGGATCTGCGAACGGGCCACCCGGGAGTGCAGGATGTCGCCGACGATGGCGACCCGCAGCCCGGTGAATTCGCCCTTGTGGCGGCGGATGGTGAACATGTCGAGCATCGCCTGGGTGGGGTGGGCATGCTGGCCGTCACCGGCGTTGATGACGCTGATGTGGGGGGCGGCGTAGCTGGCGAAGAAGTGCGCGGCGCCGCTGTCCGAGTGGCGGATCACGAACATGTCCACGTGCATCGCCTCGAGATTGCGCAGGGTGTCCAGCAGGGTCTCGCCCTTGGTGGTGGAGGAGGCGCCGACATTGAGATTGAGCACGTCCGCCGAGAGTCGCTTGGCCGCCACCTCGAAGGTGGTACGGGTGCGGGTGCTGTTCTCGAAGAACAGATTGCAGATGGTCTTGCCGCGCAACAGCGGTACCTTCTTGACCACCCGTTCCGATACCCCGGTGAAGGATTCGGCGGTGTCGAGGATCTCGGTCAGCATCTCCCGCTTGAGGCCGTCGATGGTGAGAAAGTGCTTGAGTCGGCCGTGGCTGTCGAGTTGGATATTGGGCTTGCTCACGATGTTCCCCTGGTCTCCTGTTTGGAGGTGCCGATGATCAAGTTGAGCGGGTCCGGCCCGGTCAAGGTTATTTGCTGTTCATGGGTCAGGGGCGGCCGCACACCCACCACGCTGGGCTGGATCGGCAGCTCGCGGCCGCTGCGCTCCACCAGGGTGGCGAGCAGGATCGAGGCCGGGCGTCCGTAGTCGAAGATCTCGTTCATCGCGGCGCGGATGGTGCGGCCGGTCTGCAACACGTCGTCCACCAGGATGATGTGGCGGTCCTCGACCTCGAACGGGATCTGCGACGGTTTCACCTTGGGGTTCATGCCGATGCGGGTGAAATCGTCCCGGTAGAAGGAGATGTCCAGGGTGCCCAGCGGCTGTTTGATCGCCAGCAGTTTATGCAGGCGTTCCGCCAGCCAGACTCCGCCGGTGTGGATGCCGATCATCACCGGGTCGCGGGCCTGCTGCACCTCCAGGCGGGTTTTGATGGCTTGTACCATTTCGCCGATCAGCCCATCAATCGCTTCGGCTTGCATGTAGATTTTATCGTCGTTCACTTAACCAGGTTTCCAGGATCAGTTTTGCGGCAATCGCATCAAGTTCATCGTATTTTTTCACTCCGCGCCCCAGCTCCATCCGGGCCACCTGCGAGGTCAGCCGCTCGTCGGCCAGGTAGACGGGGAGCCGGTAGCGGCCCTCCAGCTGCCGGGCAAAGCGGCGGGCCAGCGGGGCGATCTCGGCTTCGCTGTCGTCCATGTCGTAGGGCAGGCCCACCACCAGCGCTTGCGGCAGCCACTCGTCGATCAGCCGGCCGATGCGCTCCCAGTCCGGCTTCTGGCGCACCGCCCGCAGGGTGGTCAGCGGATTGGCGGTGCCGGTCTCCGTCTGGCCGACGGCGATGCCGATCTTGGCGGTGCCGTAGTCAAAGCCCAGTAGTGTACCCATTTTTCGGCGGCAGATCAGCGGCGCGTGCAGCAGGCGCCCCGGCACCCGGCCGGTGCCGCGCGCCGTCTCGCTACGGGTGGTGTGGAGTCGGGGCGGGCGGTCCGTTGCGGTGAGACGGGGGTCGGCTCAGGCATGTCCGGCATCACCCGACAGCAGGTTCAGGTCGATGCCGATGGCCTGGGCGGCGGCCTCCCAGCGCGCCTCCGCCGGTAGGTCGAACAGCACACTCTCCGGGGCCGGCCCGTTCAGCCAGGCGTTGGCGCTTAGCTCCTGCTCCAGTTGGCCCACCCCCCAGCCGGCGTAACCCAGGGCAATCAGGCTCTTCCCCGGCCCCTTGCCGCGGGCGATGGCGTCGAGGATGTCGCGCGAGGTGGTGATGCTGATGCTGGAGGTGATGCGCAGGGTCGATTCCCATGCACCGCCGCTGGTGTGCAGCACGAAACCGCGGTCGGTCTGCACCGGACCGCCGATAAAGATGGGTTGTTCGGCGCTGGGCAGGTGGCTGTCGTTGATGTCCAGCTGATCGAGTATGTCGTTGAGGCGCAATCCCGAGGGGCGGTTGATGACGATGCCCATCGCGCCCTCCTCGCCATGCTGACAGAGATAGGTCACGGTGTGGTGGAAATTGGCGTCATCCAGCCGCGGCATGGCGATCAGGAACTGATTGGTCAGGGATACGGGGCTGTTCATAGCTATATAGTATCGGATGCGGGGATTCGCTCCGCAACCATCGGCGAAAGCTATTTTGAAAAAAGTTGGTCGTTATTGCGGAACTGCCAGGTGCGGATGATATCGAGGATATCGGTCTCCTTCCTGATCTCGGCCGGAAACGGGGCGAAGGGGGAGGAGAGCTTGACGATGCGGATGGCGGCGTCATCCAGCAGCTTGTGGCCGGAGGATTGGCGCACATTAATGGTCTTGACGCTGCCGTCGGCACGGACCTCCACGTGCAGCACCAGGTTGCCGTACAGCTTGCGCCGTTTCGCCTCGTCCGGGTAGTTGAGGTTGCCGACCCGCTCCACCTTGCGTCGCCAGGCATCCAGGTAGCTGGCGTACTTGTACTCCTGGGTGCGTGCCGACAGCGTCTTGCGCCGCGGGCGCTTGGCATAGGCCTTGGTTTTTTCATCCAGTTCCGCGGTGAGCCGGGCAATCTCCTGATTGGTGCTCGCGAGCAACTGCGCCGCAGTCACCCTCCTCTTCTCCGGCGGGGTCGGTCGTTTCTCAGGCGCAGTCTCGATCTTCTGTCTGTCCGGCTGCTGTTTGGTGAGCACCTTTTTCGGTTTTTCCGCCTTCGGTTTCGGTGCCGGCGGTGGGGGGGGCGCCGTCGCCTGCACCGAAGTTTCCCGCAGCAGTGGTGTCGACGGGGTGATCTCGGTTGTGGGACGCATCTTCTCGGTTTGGTCGCCGCCCCCCTCCTGACTGGCCTGGGCGAGAAAATCGGCCTTTTCGATGGGCTGTTTCAGATCGTGCTTTTGCGGATTCTGCACCACCATGATCTCCAGGGTGCGATCCGGGGTGGCCGGCTTTTCCGGCGTTTCCAGGGTAAAGCTGACGCCCAGAATGACGGTGGCATGCAGGGTGACCGCCACAAACAGCGTCAGTCCCAGCCGGTCTATTGAGGTTGTCATGCCAGTCCGCTTCATCCTGTCCGAGGGTTCAACGTCCGGGCCCGGCCGTGAGCGGCGGACTCAGTTTGATGTTGTAGCCGGCGTCGGTCAGTTCGACCCGCTCCCGCATGGCGGGATTCATGTGCAGATTACCGCCGGTGTCCACCAGCAGGACATAGCCTACCCCCATACGCCGGGCGATTTCATACCAGCGTGATGGGCCGGCAATAAACAGTGCGGTCGCCGCTGCATCCGCCGTGGTGGCGTTATCGTCGATCACCGTCACCGAGCGGGTGCCGACGGCGGGGTAGCCGGTCCTGGGGTCGATGATGTGGTGGTAACGCTTGCCTTCCCAGGTGAAATTGCGTTCGTAGTCACCCGAGGTGAAGATGCTCTCGCTGCCACTGGTGCGGATGATCCCCAGCACCCCCTCGCCGCTGGGGTGGCGTATGGCGATGCGCCAGGGTTCGCCGTACTTGCTGCCGATCGCCCGCAGGTCGCCGCCGGCGTTGAGAATGGTGTTCTGTACGCCCAGCTCTTTCAGGTGCTCCACCGCCAGATCGATCCCGTAGCCCTTGCCGAAGGCGCCGAAATCGAGCTGGACCGCCGGGTTGCCGCTACGCATCTGGATGCCGTCCAGGTGCAGGTCACTCATCTTTGGCGCGGCAGCCAGCAGGCGGTCAATGGTCTCCTGCGGGGGCGGCCGATGCCCGCTCGGGTCGTTATTGTGAAAGCCCCAGGCATCAATCAGCTGGCCGATGGCCGGATTGAACAGCCCGTCGCTTTTTTCCGACAGTTCGGCACCGCGCACGATCAGCGGCAGCACCGAGGGTGGGGCGGCAAAGGTCTCACCGGTCTGAATCAGCCGGTTGACCCGGCCCAGGGGGCCCGGGTCCCAGGCGTGCCAGGCGTGGTGCATGCGTTTGAAGTCATCCTCGATGACGTCGGTCGCCGCCTGGGCCTCCTGTGCGGAGAGTCCGGCGATGGAGATATCCACCAGGGTGCCGAAGGCGAGGAATTGTCCCTTGTAGACCGGGGGCTGGGTGTCGCAGCCGGCCAGCAACAGCAGGGCCAGCAGCCAGGCGGCGCTTGCGGGGTGTTTCATGGAGCGAGTTTCTCTTCTATGCAATCCATCAGTTGCGCGCTGATATTGAGTCCGAACTGGCTGTCGAGTTCCCGGATGCAGGTCGGGCTGGTGATATTGATCTCGGTGAGATAATCGCCGATCACATCCAGGCCGGCGAACAGGATGCCGCGTTGCCGCAGGCTGGGTCCGACCTGCAGGGCGATCCAGCGATCCTGCTCGGACAGCGGGAGTCCCTGGCCGGTACCGCCGGCCGCCAGGTTGCCGCGGGTTTCCCCCGGTTTGGGGATGCGTGCCAGGGCATACGGGACCGGCTCACCGTCCACCATCAGGATGCGTTTGTCGCCCTGGCTGATCTCGGGCACGAAGCGCTGCGCCATGGTCAGCCGCCGGCCGTGACCGGTCAGGGTTTCGATAATCACGTTGGCGTTGGGGTCGCCCTGGCGTACCCGGAAGATCGAACTGCCGCCCATGCCGTCCAGCGGCTTGAGGATGATATCCTTGTGCCGGTCCATAAAGCTGAGGATCCGTTCCCGGTCACTGGTCACCAGGGTGGGGGTGCAGCACTGCGGGAACCAGGCGGTGAACAGCTTTTCGTTGCAGTCGCGCAGGCTGGCGGGCCGGTTGACGACCAATACGCCGCGCTCTTCGGCCTTCTCCAGCAGATAGGTGGTATAGATGTAGTCCATATCGAACGGCGGGTCCTTGCGCATCAGGATGACGTCCAGTTCATCCAGTGGAATGGTCTCCTCGCCGACGAAACGGAACCACTCCTGGGGATTCTCTTCAACCAGCAGATTGCGCACCCGGGCGTGGGCCCGGTCGTTATCCAGATAGAGGTCCTGCTGCTCCATATAGCGCAGGTCCCAGCCACGCCGCTGGGCCTCCAGCAGCATGGCGAAAGTGCTGTCCTTTTTTATCTTGATGGAATCGATGGGATCCATCACGACACCGAGAGTGATAGTCATTTTTCAATCATACCTGAGGAGGCCCGGTTTGTCGGTGACCTTGTCGCAACTTTCCCACTATAAGGTTGCAGTGGAGGTTATCTGTTGCTATTTTCTCTCAGGTTATGATCCTAATAAAGTGTCGCAACTAGAAAAAACCAGATTCATACAGGGACCCTATTATTACAACTACCCTCATTGGAAGAGCGTCCGGGAGCGGCCTAAGGTCACCGGATGAGGGATTATGAATCTCCGGATATGAACGGTTTGGGAGGTGTGGTGAGTAATGAGCAAGTGGCGATATCGGAGTGGAGCAGGCGGTGGTAATCCGGCGCTGTGGGGATTTGGTCTGGGCGGATGCTGTCTGGCGATTATTGGTTTTGTGACCTCGGTCTCAGTGATGGCGGCAGGGGAAGATGATTATTTGAGCGCGCTGCATCAGGAGGCCGGCAAGGTCGATGGGGGAGGCGCCAGTTCTCGGGGCGCGGGCGGTGAAGCGGCGGACGGCCGGCTTTCGCGTGAATCCTTCGAGAGTGAATTGAAAGAAAAATATGCCGGCAGCGCGGTGTTTTACAGCAAGCTGGCACCCGGCAGCCAGGAAGAGATCTATCAGGAGTACCAGTCTGGAGCCTCCATTTCGGAACTGAGAAAAAAGATCATGGATCGGTTCCTGCATCGCTGAGGGTAAAAAACAGCAGAAAATATTCAGGTTAGGCGACGACCGGACGATATACCCGGAAGCAGCAGTGAAGTTTCAATAATTAAGCTACGTCAGATAGCGGGTCTCTTTAGGGGGGTAATAATGAGGAAATCAATAGCCTTTGTGGCTGTTTTTGCTGTTCTGTCGATCATGGCGGGACAGGCGGTTGGCGCGGAGGATGAAGTAAAGGTCGGTGCCGAGGACGGCGTGATCCCGCTCTATCAGGGCAAGCCCTACCTGCATGTGATGCATAATGGGCGCTCGGTGAAAGTGCAGCGGGTGCAGGATCCCGATTTTGAACTGCGGGGCTATTTTGCCAAGACCAGTCGGCAATGTCCGCCCTTCTGTATCGGGCCGATGGAGGTGGACCCCGCGGTCAAGACGGTGGGAGAGATTGAGGTGTTCGACTTCATGGAGAATCAGTTGCGGGATGGCCAGGGGGTGTTGATCGATGCGCGGACGCCCGAGTGGCACGCCAAGGGCACGATTCCGGGATCAGTCAATATTCCATTCACGGTGCTGAGCCTGGGGCCGGATGACCTGGAGATGGAAGAGGCGCTGCTCTCGTTAGGGGCCAAACCGAGAACGTCATCGGGCGGGCTGACCCGGGCACTGGAGCAGTGGGGCGTGATGGATGCCGGGCCGGTGACCGATAAGTGGGATTTCACCGAGTGCAAGGAGCTGGTGCTCTGGTGTAACGGACCGGCCTGCGGGCAGTCACCAAGAGCGATCCGTGGGCTGCTGGCGGTCGGCTATCCGGCGGAGAAAATACATTATTACCGGGGCGGGATGCAGGTATGGCAGATGTTTGGCCTGACCACGGTGAACTGAATAGGCCACTGGTCAATAGTGCCGGGGTTGCAAGTGGAACGGCAGGGACGTCACTATATCCCCGCGCCAGAGGTTGTGCGAATCAGAGGAAGCTAGTGCTCCGTCAACGTGATAATTACGGATTCAGCGTCCCTGTGGCGTTTCGCGGCAAGGCGCAGTGCGCAGGCAATGGTGGTTCCCTTGTCAAGCGCTGTAACGCAGCTGAGGAACGCCACAGGGACGCCCGAAGGGTGAGCTTGTCAGCGCCCATGGACGGCGTTGCGCCTCTTGGCAAGGGATCCTGCATTGCCGGCGAGGCGCGCCTTGCCATAAACGCTGACAAGCTCACTGAACTCGCAATTGTTACATTGACGGAGCACAAGTAATGAATGAAGACGTCGATATCTCCGGTAGAAAGGTGATGGTCATCGATGATAGCAAGACGATCCGCCGCACGGCCGAGAGCCTGCTTAAAAAGGCCGGGTGCGAGGTGTTTACCGCCAACGACGGCTTCGAGGCGTTGTCGGTCATCGCCGACACCCACCCGGACATCATCTTCGTGGATATCATGATGCCGCGCCTGGACGGTTACCAGACCTGTGCCCTGATCAAGCATAACAGTGAATTCAAGAAGACCCCGGTCATCATGCTCTCCTCCAAGGATGGCTTGTTCGATCGCGCCCGGGGACGTATTGTCGGTTCCGAAGAGTATCTCACCAAGCCGTTTACCAAGGATGAGCTGCTGGGCGCCATACGCAAGCACAGTGCCAAGGCGGCCTGACCGGCTGTCGCTAACTCCATACCTTACCCAAGCCGCGGATATTGTGATTATGAGAAGTTTCTTTAAGAAAAACAGCGCAGAACAATCCGATGAAGCCAGCGCCGTCGATGTGACCATCCTGATCGTTGATGACTCCCCGACCGAGACGCACATTCTCAAGGGCATTGTTGAGAGTGGCGGATACAAGGTTATTACCGCCGCCGATGGCGAGACCGGGATCACCATGGCCAGGGAATCCCGGCCGGACCTGGTGCTGATGGACGTGGTCATGCCCGGACTGAACGGTTTTCAGGCGACACGCCAGCTGAGCAAGTTGCCGGAGACCCAGGACATACCGGTCATTGTGGTGACCACCAAGGATCAGGAGACGGATCGTGCCTGGGGATTGCGTCAGGGTGCCAAGGAGTATGTGGTCAAACCGGTGGCGGCGGCAGAGCTGCTCGGCAAGATCAGGGCCGTGCTTGCCGGCTAATTAGGATATCATGAGCGAAATCACATCAGCCGATCTGCTGCAGCTGCTGCAGAAAATCGAACACCGGAGTCACCAGTATGCGGTGGGCTTGCCGAAGCAGAAGGTCCAGGAGTATTGGGAAGGTGTGCTGTTCAACATTACCGGGCTGGGTGTGATCGCACCCCTCCAGGAGGTCAGGGAGATTCTCAACTATCCGGATGGGCTGACCCAAGTGCCGGGGACCCAGGCCTGGCTGCTCGGCATGGCGAACATCCGCGGCAACCTGCTGCCGATTATCGATCTCCAACAGTTCCTGGGTGGGTCGCCGGTAGTGGTCGGGCGGCGCAGCCGGGTGCTGGTGGTCAATCACCAGGGGCTCTATTCGGGACTGCTGGTCGGTGAAGTTCAGGGGATGCGTCATTTCCTTGCGGAGCAGCGCACACGGGTTCCCATTCTGCCGGAGTATATCCGCCAATTCGTGCAGGGAGCGTACGAATATGAGGGCGCCGTCAGGCCGGTATTCAGTATGAATCTGCTGGCGGAGAATACCGAATTCAGGGTGTCTTCACTATGATTTTTTTCCAGGCGATTTCTGTGTGCGAATTTTTATCATTCGTGGCAACGGAAACCTTACAAGAACAAGCCTCTTGCGGGAGAGAGAGTAAATGAATACCAGGGTTACCAGACGTACGGGTGGTGGCGCCGCCTCAAACAAGCTTGGCATTGTGCTGTCGATCGGGTTGCTGGTCACGTTGCTGGCGACCTTGCTGACATTCGCCCATGTGGCGAAGTGGGCGGCGAATGACGAAATCTACATTGTCCGCTCCGAGGAGCAGCGGGTGGTCTCCCAGGAGATCGCCAAAAGCGCGCTCTCGGCGGCGGCCGGTAACCCGTCGGCATTCGGTCAGTTGCGCGAGTCCCGGGACAAGTTCGAACGGCTCATGTCGGAGTTGAAGCAGGGTGATCCGGCGGTTGACCTGCCGCCGTCGCCCGAACCGGTAACGGCGCAATTGCGCGGGGTTGAAAATGCCTGGCTGGAGTTGCGCCAGAATGCCGATGACATCCTGTCAAACCGGGATGCCATCCTCTCCGTACAGGAGTTTATCGGGGTGATTACCGAGTTCATGCCGCAGTTGCAGGAACTCTCGGAGCAGGTGATCGGCGACCTGGTGGCGACCAGGGCGGATCCGGCGCAGATCGCCATCGCCTCGCGCCAGCTGATGTTGTCCGAACGAATCGATAAAAACGTGAACAAGGTGTTGGCAGGCGGACAGGCCACGGCGGCGGCCATCGACCAGTTCAGCCGTGACTCCGACCATCTCGGCCGGGTACTCGACGGTATGTTGGAGGGCAGCGAATCGCTCGGCATCGCCAAGATCACCAATCCGGCGGTGGTGCAGAAACTGCGTGAGGCGGCGATGCTGTTCAGCTCCATCAACGATCACGCCGACGAGATCATCGAAACGGTTCCGGCGGTACTCCCGGCACTCGAGGCGGCCAGTCAGGTGACTGCCGTATCGGACCGGGTGAACGATGCGGCCCAGTTGCTGGTGGAAGCCTACGGCGAAAATCCGGGGCTGATCAGCATCCTGGGCGTGAAGGCGGGACCAGTGCTGATCGTGCTGCTGGGCGGTCTCTCCATTTTCATACTGCTGTCGCTGGGTTATCTGCAGATTCGGAACGCCCAACGTCGTGAGCTGGAGAGCAGCCAGTTGAACGAACGAAACCAGCAGGCCATTTTGCGGCTGCTCGACGAGATGGGCGACCTGGCCGACGGTGACCTGACGGTAACTGCCACGGTGACCGAGGACGTGACCGGCGCCATCGCCGACTCCATCAACTACGCCATCGAGGCGCTGCGCAGCCTGGTAACCACCATTAACGAGATCTCCGAGCAGGTATCCAGCTCCGCCCAGGAGAGCCGTGCCACCGCCATGCACCTGGCGGAAGCGAGTGAACATCAGGCCGATCAGATCACCTCGGCCACCGCGGCCATCAACAAGATGGCCTCGGCGGTTGATCAAATGTCCCAGGAGGCAACCGAATCCGCCACAGTGGCGCAGCACTCGGTTGAGATCGCCGCCAAGGGCAATGAGACGGTACGCCGGACCATCAAGGGCATGGATACCATCCGCGAGCAGATCCAGGAGACCTCCAAGCGCATCAAGCGGCTGGGTGAAAGCTCCCAGGAGATCGGCGATATCGTGGAGCTGATTGACGACATTGCCGACCAGACCAACATCCTGGCACTGAATGCGGCCATGCAGGCGGCCATGGCGGGTGAGGCCGGGCGCGGCTTCGCGGTGGTGGCCGACGAGGTGCAGCGACTCGCGGAACGTTCCGGTAACGCCACCAAGCAGATCGAGGCGCTGGTGAAGACCATTCAGGCGGATACCAACGAGGCGGTCTCCTCCATGGAGGCGACCACCACCGAAGTGGTGGCCGGTGCCCAGTTGGCAGAGGACGCCGGTGAGGCGCTGAAGGAGATCGAAAGCGTTTCCAATCACATCTCCGAGCGTATTCAGCGAGTTGCCGACACCGCACAGACACAGTCCGATGAGGCCGCCCGGGTGAACGACACCATGAGCGTGATCCAGGAGATTACCACCCAGACATCGGATGGTACCAATCAGACGGCCGCGGCGATCGGCACCCTGGCGGATATGGCGGATGAGCTGCAGCGGTCGGTTGCCGGTTTCCGTCTGCCGGAATACAACTGACGGTTCCCTGCCCTGGATGAACGGATGCCCGGATCAGGCCGGCGTGGTGATCAACCGAGGGTTGGAGCACGCCAGGCCGGCACCGGTGCTGATGGCGGCCGGCAGATATTCACACCTGCGCGGCGGGAGTATCTGCGGGACTGTGGCAACGATGAACGAACCACCACTGGCATATATGAAGGCCTGGTATGAGTGATGTCCAAGATCATAGTGTGCTGAAATGGATCAGGGGTGAGCTTGACTCGTCCCTGGACGCGGCCCGGCATGCGCTGGAGTCCTTCCTGGATGGGACCGGTCCGGATACCGAACTGGAGCTCTGTATCACCCAGCTGCACCAGGTACGCGGCACCCTGCAACTGATGCAGCTTTACGGTGCGGCGATGCTGGCGGAAGAGATGGAGCTGGTGGCCAAGGTGCTTGGATCGCTCGGTGAGCAGCGCCGCAAGGAGTCGGCCGAGGCCCTCATGGTGGGTCTGGTACAGCTGCCAGAGTATCTGGAAAAGATCGAATCGGGCACAGCGGACAACCCGATCCTGCTGCTGCCGCTGATGAATGAGCTGCGGGCGGCACGGGATGTCTCCCTGTTGTCCGAGGTGGCGCTGTTCGCACCGGATCTGGAGCGCAAGCTGTTGCCTGCCGAAGGCGCCCAGGAGGTCAATCCCGAGTTGCCGGCGCTCACCAGAAAATTGCGCTACCGGTATCACAAGGCGTTGCTGGACTGGTACCGGGGTAGCGACAGCGCGGGTGGTCTGGAGCGCATCGCCGAAATATTCCGGGACCTGGAGCAGGCGGCCTGGACGGATCAGGTGCAGCGCCTGTTCCGGATCGGTCAGGCGGTGGTTAACGCCCTGCGAGATGGCGGCCTCGACTCCGGCATTGCCACCAAATTGCTGGTGGGCAAGATCGACCGGGAGATCAAACGGATCATTGATGCGGGTGAACAGCCCGTCGCGGCCGCGCCCTCCAATGACCTGGTGAAAAATCTGCTCTACTACACCGCCTGCGCGGATTCCTCCGATCCGGTGGTGGCACAGGTCAGGCAGGAGTTCGATCTGACCCAGGGTCCGCTCGGTCAGGCGGATCTGGCCGGCGAACAGGCCGATCTGCATGCACCCGGCCGGGAACTGCTCGAATCACTGCGCTGTGCCATCAGTGCCGAACTGACCGCCATCAAGGACCAGCTCGACCTGTTCATCCGCGGCAAGCGGGAGGATCTCGGTCGTCTGCAGGCGCAACAGGAGCCGCTGAAGAAACTGGCTGATACCCTCGGTATGGTGGGCCAGGGCGAGCTGCGGTCACGGCTGATGCGCCAGGCCGACAAGCTCGCCGAGATCGTCGCCGCCGGTAACCAGCCCGACGAGCAGGACCTGATGGCCATGGCCAGCGACATCCTGTTTATCGAGACCTCGCTGGACAACCTTTCGGTGGTTCGCCGCTATGCGCGGCCGCAGAGCGATCAGGTAAGCTCCACGCTGCCTGAAGGCGAGTTCGAGCGGCTGGTCGACTCGGTGATGCATGAGGCGGGGATCGACATGGCCCGCAACAAAGAGGCCATCATCAACTTTATCGAAACACCCGATAATCGGGCGCTGCTGGCGGATGTACCGCGTCGCTTCAACGGCATTGCCGGCGCCTTCAGCGTGCTGTCGCTGAGTGATGCGGCGGTCTCGATGCGGCGGCTGAACCGCTATGTGGAACAGACCCTGCTCGGTGATGCCGGGGTGCCCAGCGCCGCCGATCTGGACGCCTTTGCCGATGCCGTAACCGGTATTGAATACTTCATGGAGGCGGTCAGCGAGGGGCGCGGTATCCATCCGGAGATTCTCGATGTCACCCGGGATGCCCTGGCGCGTCTCAAGGTGCCCGAATCCGCGGACAGCGATGCGCCGCCAGTGCTCGAAGAGACGCCAGAACCGGCCTCCGTGACGGCACCCGTCACCGACAGCACCGCAGTGGAGGAGGCGGTTGAAAGCCTCGCCGCCGGCGAGCCGGAAGCCGCGCCGGAAGCCGCCCCGGCGCCCACCCCATCGGCGGACAAGCCCGCCCTGGAGGATATCGACGCCGAGATACTTGAAATCTTCGTCGAGGAGGCGGAAGAGGAGCTGGCGGCCATCCAGGAGTACCTGCCGCGCTGGTGCAACAACCGCGACGACCGGGATGCATTGACCACCTTCCGGCGCTCGTTCCACACCCTCAAGGGGAGCGGGCGGCTGGTGGGGGCCAAGACCATCGGCGAGTTTGCCTGGGCAATTGAGAACCTGCTCAACCGGGTGATCGACGAGACCATCGAGGTATCACCGGGTGTTATTGATCTGCTGAATGAGGCGGTTGGGATACTACCCGAACTGATCGAGTGCCAGAAGCGTGGTGTCGCTACCACCGTCGATCCCCGGCCGCTGATGGATCGGGCCGAGGCCCTGGCGCAGCCGGGGCGCGCCGCGGCTGTTGCCAGCGCCTCCGAAGCTTTCGTGGCGGAAGAAGAGCCGCTGTCGGCGGAAGAGCGACTGGATGCGCTGGAGGAACAGATTGCCGAAGACGAGTCGATAGGGTTCGCCGCGGCGGATGAAGCGGCCGACGAACCAGCGGCGGAACCGGTTCCGGAGTTGGTTCCGGAGCCGGTTTCCGAACTGGCGGCGGTCGAAGAGACAAGCTCGGCGACGGTGGCGGCAGCGGCCGCTGAGGCCGAGACCGTCCCGGCCCCGATCAACATGGACGAGACGCTGCTGGAGATCTTCGAGGCCGAGTCCAGGACCCACATCGAGACCCTGAGCCAGTTTCGTGAAGCCTGCAGCGGTAATCCCCTCGCTTGCCGTATCGGCAAGGAGCTGGTGCGGGCGCTGCATACCCTGCACGGCAGCGCGGAGATGGCCGGGGTCGATTCCATCGCCCAGGTCAGTACCGCACTGGAATCCCTGGTGGCGGATCTCAACAGCCTGGGCCGCCATGCCGATGGGGCGGCGCTGGAGCTGATCGGCCGCAGTGTCGATCTGTTCAACACCGTCCTCGGGGTGATCAATGTCCCCGGCGCGCAACTGCCGGACTGGCAGGCGTTGGTGGGGGAGATACACGCCTATGGGCGCGCGGCTGAACAAGTCACTCCGACCACCGACGCGGTGCGGAGTGAACTGCCCGAGCAAACTGCCCCGGTAGCCGAAGTAGCCGAAGAGCCAGTCGCCGAGT
Organism: Sedimenticola hydrogenitrophicus; assembly: GCF_025175675.1. Taxonomy (GTDB): domain Bacteria; phylum Pseudomonadota; class Gammaproteobacteria; order Chromatiales; family Chromatiaceae; genus Sedimenticola; species Sedimenticola hydrogenitrophicus. The sequence continues at coordinate 58,387 of NZ_JANIOA010000024.1, read as the reverse complement.
CCCCGGCGGAGGTGACGGAAGTGGCGGCGGTCGCGGAACCGGAGAGCGAATCCGTAGACGAGTCCGTCGAACCGGCGGACGCGGCGGATCAGTCGCTAGCCGAGTTGCCGATTGAAACCATCTCCGCGGAGCCCGCGGATGAAGCGCTGCTGGCGGAACCGGAGATTGCCACGGAGCCGCCCGTTGTGGACAGCGGGGCTGCCGTGGCGAGTACCGCTCCCTCCATGGTGGATCTGGAGGGTGACCCCGAACTGGTGGATATCTTCCTGGAAGAGGCCAGGGAGCTGCAGGAAGCCCTCGAGGACACCCTGCAGGCGGCGGCTTTCCAGCTCTCCGACAAACAGGTTTCAGAGGAGCTGCAGCGTATCCTGCACACCCTCAAGGGCGGGGCGCGACTGGCGGGAGCGATGCCGATCGGCGATCTGAGTCACGCTTTTGAATCACTGCTGACGGCCGTGGATCAGGCCAGAGTGGCCCCCGGCGATGCCTTGGTCACCCTGACCCATGAGGTGATGGACCGTCTGGCGGAGCAGATCGACGATCTCTCCAGCGCCCCCAGGCTGCGTGTCGCGGATGATCTGGTCGACAAGATGGGGGCGTGGCTGATCGCGGGTGGGCCACCACCGGCGGCTGCCGCGCTGCCCGCCGGCGAGCCGGAGGTGGCCGCGAGCAGTGGCGAGGCCGCAGCGTCGCTCCCCCCGGGTGGTATCGCCCCCGAGTCCCGGGTCGCCGAAGCCGTTTCCGCGGCGCTGCTGGCCGGGCCGACCCTGGAGCCGGCCGAAACGGAAACAACCGACCTGCCGGCGGAACAGCCCGAGGAGGCCGCGGCAGAGATTGCCGATCAGGCAGAAACCGAAGCCGAATTCGAGCCCGATGCCGCGGTGCTGATTGATGCCGCGGCGTTGGCTGATGCCGCGGTGCCGGCCGGTGCCTCGACGGGCCTGGCCGTCGAGGAGCCGGGATTGTTGCCGGGTCGTGGTCAGCGCGAGCAGGTACGCGTCCGTTCGGACCTGCTGGACCGGCTGGTCAACTACGCGGGCGAGGTGAGTATCTACCGTACCCGTATCGAACAGCAGAACGGGCAGTTGGGATTCAACCTGTCCGAACTGGAACAGACGGTCAGCCGGCTGCGTGATCAGCTGCGCCAGCTGGAGATCGAAACCGAGGCGCAGATCCTGTTCCGCTATGAGCAGGATTGGGAGCAGGACCGGGGCGACGAGCCATCCCATGACGCCTCGTTCGACCCCCTGGAACTGGATCGATTCTCCGCCATGCAGCAGGTCTCGCGCAGTCTGATGGAGACGGTCAACGACCTGGCCAACATCAACGGTTTCCTGGAGGAGCTGCAGGCGGAGACCGATACCCTGCTGCTGCAGCAATCGCGCATCACCACCGACCTGCAGGACGGCCTGATGCGCACCCGCATGGTGCCGTTCTCGCAGATTGTACCGCGCCTGCACCGGGTGGTACGGCAGACCTGCAACCAGTTGGACAAGCGCGCCGAGCTGGTGATCCAGGGGGCCGGCAGCGAGATCGACCGCGGCATCCTGGAGCGCATGATCGGTCCCCTGGAACATATCCTGCGCAACGCCATCGCCCACGGCATCGAGTCCCCCGCGCGGCGCACCGAGCAGGGCAAGGCCGAAACCGGCCAGATTAGCCTGCGGCTCTCCCGCGAGGGCTCGGACGTGCAGCTGGTCATCTCGGATGATGGGGCCGGGGTGGATATGGCCAGCATTCGCGAGCAGGCGATCAAGAGCGGCCTGCTCGATCCCCAGGCCGACGTGGCCGACGCCGATGTGCTGCCGTTCGTGCTGGAACACGGCTTCACTACCGCCCAGGAGGTGACCCAGATCTCCGGGCGTGGTGTCGGGCTGGATGTGGTGGTGAGCGAGGTCAAGCAGCTGGGCGGCTCGCTGGACATCACCTCGCAGGCGGGCCAGGGGGCCAGCTTCATTATCCGCCTGCCGCTGACCCTGGCCATTACCGATGCCCTGCTGGTGGAGCTGGGCGGGGAGATCTACGCCATTCCCCATACCAGCGTCGAGGGTGTGGTGCGGGTCTCCCGGCAGGAGCTCGAGGCCTGCTACAGCGGCCGGCAGACGGCCTACAGCTATGCTGGCAAGGATTATCAGGTACGCTACATGGGCAGCATGCTCAATGTGGGCCAGGTCAATCTCTCCGACCAGCGCAAATGGTACCCGCTGCTGCTGGTGCGGGCCGGCGATCACCATGTGGCGATACAGGTCGATGGGCTGCTGGGTAATCGCCAGATCGTGGTGAAATCGGTCGGGGTTCAGGTCTCCACCGTGCGCTGGATTTCGGGCGGGACCATCCTCGGCGATGGGCGCGTGGCGCTGATTCTCGATGTGACCGCGCTGGTACGTTCCGATGTGGCCCAGACCGCGGCCCCGCATGCCGAAGTCGCCCGGGTCGACGTGGCGGCACCGGCGCCGGGGGTGGGGCGTATGGTCATGGTGGTGGATGACTCGATCACGGTGCGCAAGGTGACCGGGCGACTGCTGGAACGGCACGGCATGAATGTGCTGACGGCCAAGGATGGGGTGGACGCCGTCGCCATGCTGCAGGAGCAGCGCCCCGACATCATGCTGCTGGATATCGAGATGCCGCGCATGGACGGCTACGAGCTGGCCCGCCACATGCGTAATTCCGACGACCTGAAACAGATCCCGATCATCATGATCACCTCGCGTACCGGCGACAAGCACCGCAAGCTGGCCATGGAGCTGGGAGTGCGGCGCTACCTCGGCAAGCCGTATCAGGAGAGTGAGTTGCTGGACAATATCTATTCGGTACTGAATGAGGAGGCCGGATGAGCCTGAGCCAGGATTCCACGGAGATCAGGGGCGTGCTGTTGCCGTTGCAGGAGGGGGAGCTGTTGCTGCCGAACGCCGCCGTCTGCGAGGTGGTCAGTTACCAAGCCCCGGATGCCGTCTCCGCGCGTGCCCCGGCGTGGCTGCTGGGTGCCTTTGCCTGGCGCAATCACGCCCTCCCGTTAATCGCCTTCGAGCGACTGCTGGGTCAAGAGAGTGGTGAAATAGGCCACCGCGCCCGGGTGGCCATCGTCAATACCCTGAACGGCAATGACCGGCTGCCCTATATCGGCATCCTGCTGCGTGCGGCACCCCACCTGGTGCGGGTCACGGAGAGCTCGATCGTGCCCTTCGCCGGGGACGAGCCGCCGCCGGGCATGGTTGCCGACCGGGTCATCATCAACGGGGTGGATGCCCTGATCCCGGATCTGGATGCCCTGGAGTCGGCCCTGTCGGAGTTCGACCTCTGGATCGCGGCGGATAGGTTGAGGCGGAGCGACGCTACTCATCAATGAGTCCCTGAGTGTTAAGTTGTTAAGCGAGTAGAGCCCTTTTTAACGCAACATCGGCTGAATCCGGCATGTCTATAGGTGCAACCCCCTGTGGTTGCACTTTTGTATCGTTGCCAGAACCACGGATTCACACAGATAAACACAGATTCAGAATTCTGATCTCGTATCTGTGTGAATCTGTGTTCATCCGTGGTTCTCCAGGGTCCTGCCCGCCTTGGGCGGCTCAGGCTGTTGTGGCGCCTTTTGGGCGCTTAGCAAAACTAAAAGGGCTCTGACCCCTTACCGGACCACGGCTGATTCTTACCGAACCTGTTTTTTTTCGGCGGCCGCGTGTAATATCCCCCTCTTTACCCCCACCGCTGCGAATATTCCATGCCAGAACTCACGGAAAAGACCCGAAGTTCCAATAATTTCAACAAGTTGAAAAAGCGCCTGGAGCGCGAGGTTGGCAAGGCGATCGGCGATTTCAACATGATCGAAGAGGGCGACCGGGTGATGGTCTGCCTCAGCGGCGGCAAGGACTCCTACACCCTGCTGGACATTCTCCTGACCCTCAAGTCGCGGGCGCCGATCGACTTCTCCCTGCTGGCGATGAATCTGGACCAGAAACAGCCGGGCTTCCCCGCCGATGTGCTACCCGGCTATCTGCAGCGGTTGGGGGTCGAGTACCGCATCGTCGAGGAGGACACCTATTCGGTGGTGCAGGAGAAGATCCCCACCGGCAAGACCACCTGCTCGCTCTGTTCACGGTTGCGCCGGGGCATCATCTACCGGGTAGCCAGCGAGCTGGGGGTGACCAAGATCGCCCTCGGTCATCATCGGGACGACATTGTCGAGACCCTGTTCCTGAACATGTTCTTCGGCTCCAGGCTCAAGGCGATGCCGCCCAAGCTGCACACCGATGACGGCCGCCACGTGGTGATCCGTCCCCTGGCCTATTGTGCCGAGAAGGATATCGCCCGCTACAGCCGGACCCGGGCGTTCCCCATCATCCCCTGCAATCTTTGCGGTTCCCAGGAGAACCTGCAGCGCCAGCAGATCAAGCAGATGCTGGCGGCGTGGGAACAGCAGTATCCGGGGCGTACGGCCAACATCTTCAGTGCCCTCTCCAGCGTGGTGCCGTCCCATCTGGCCGATAACACCCTGTACGACTTCAAGAATCTCGGTGCCGCGGCGAGTGAAGGGGATACGGTGTTCGATCCCCCCGAGATCGCCGGGCCGGCGCTGGGGATCTACAAGATCGGCTGATCCGGCATGTCCGTAGGGGCAACCCCCTGTGGTTGCCCTTTTGTATCGTTGCCGGAACCACGGATTCACACAGATAAACACAGATTCAGAATTCTGATCTCCTATCTGTGTAAATCTGCGTTCATCCGTGGTTTTCCAGGGTCCTTTGCCCGCCTTGGGCGGCTCAGGTTGTTGTGGCGCCTTTGAGGCGCTTAGGGCTCGGGTAGGCACGGGGGCCTACCCCTACAGTTTTATTAAGGATCCCTTAACGCCCCCTAACGCGCTCGAATCAGCGGAAATCCCCCCACAGCGCCTGGATGGCGGCGATTGCCGCCAGCGGTGCGGTCTCGGTACGCAATACCCGTGGTCCCAGACGTACACCATTGAATCCGGCCGTGGCGGCCAGGTTCCGCTCCATCTCCGACAGGCCGCCCTCGGGGCCGATCAGCAGGTGGATCCCGCCCCGCGGTGGATCGAGTTCGGGCAGGGAGTGTTCACTCCGGTGATCCAGCAGTAGACCTCCCCGGATCTCCCCGGAGGTGAGCCATTCGGAAAGATCCACTACCTCGTGGCACAGCGGAATGCGGCGCCGGCCCGACTGCTCGCAGGCGGCGATGATCACCTGCCTCCAGTGCTGTAACTTCTTCTCCAATCGCTCGCCGGGCAGGCGCACCACACAGCGTTCGCTGATCAGCGGGGTGATGCCGGTGACCCCCAGCTCCACCGCCTTCTGGATGGCGAAGTCCATCCGCTCACCCTTGGAGATGGCGATCGCCAGCTGGATCTGCAGGGCGGCGGGGGCTTCCGCGGGCTCCAGCCGCTGTTCAATCCGGGCGCCGGTGCTGCGCTTGGTCACCTCGTCCAGGCGCGCCAGGTAGTCGTGGCCGTCACCGTTGAACAGGATGATCTCCGCCCCCGCTTTGAGCCGCAGTACCTGGGTCAGGTGCCGAGCCGGTCCCTCTTCCAGGGTCAGGCTGGCACCTGATTGGAGTGGCTGGCTGGTGTAGATGCGGTGTTGTTGCATATCAGTCCCGTGTGGCCAGATCGATGCCTTCGGTGGCGATGCGCGCCAGTTCCCGGATCTGCTCCGGGGTGATCACGTAGGGCGGCATGAAGTAGGTGACATTGCCCAGCGGGCGCAGCAGCGCACCCTGGCCGAGGGCGTGCCGGTAGACCCGCAGGCCGCGCCGCTCCTGCCAGGGGTAGGGGGTGCGGCTCGCCTTGTCCCTGACCATCTCGATGGCCAGGATCATGCCGTGCTGGCGTACTTCGGCCACGTGCGGGTGGTCGTTCAGGTGGGCCGTGGCCTCGGCCATCACCCGGGCCAGTTCCCGGTTGTTCTCGATCACATCGTCCTGGCGGAATATCTCCAGGCTGGCCAGCGCCACGGCACAGCCCAGGGGGTTGCCGGTGTAGCTGTGGGAGTGCAGGAAGGCGGTCAGGTTTTCGTAGTCGTCATAGAAGGTCTGGTAGGTCCGCTCGCCGGTCAATACTACCGAAAGCGGCAGGTAACCGGCGGTCAATCCCTTGGACAAGCAGAGAAAATCGGGCGTGATGCCCGCCTGCTCACAGGCGAACAGGGTGCCGGTGCGGCCGAAGCCGACGGCGATCTCGTCGGCGATCAGGTGCACCTGATGGCGGTCGCAGGCCTCGCGCAGGCGTTTCAGGTAGACCGGGTGATACATGCGCATGCCGCCGGCGCACTGCACCAGGGGCTCGACAATGACGGCGCTGATCTCGGGGCCGTGTGCGGCCAGCAGGGCCTCCATGTCGGCGCAGCGGCGGACCGAATAGTCCTCCCAGGACTCCCCCGGTTCCCGGGCAAAACAGTCCGGCGAGGGCGCGGTGAAGACCTCCATCAGCAGTGGTTCGTAGGTCTCCTTGTAGAGCGACACATCGCCCACCGCCAGGGCACCCAGGGTTTCGCCATGGTAGCTGTTGGCGAGGGTGACGAAACGGTGCTTGCCCTTGAAACCCAGGTTGCGCCAGCTGTGGTAGCTCATCTTCAGCGCCGCCTCGATGGCCGAGGAGCCGTTGTCCACGTAGAAGCAGCGTGTGAGCCCCGGCGGGGCGACCGCCACCAGCCGCTCCGCCAGCTGGATGGCCGGCTCATGGGAAAAACCGGCCAGCATCACATGCTCCAGCTGGTCCACCTGGGCCTTGAGGGCGGCGTTGATGCGGGGATTGGCGTGGCCAAACAGGTTGACCCACCAGGAGCTGACCGCGTCGATATAGCGGTTGCCGTCGAAGTCCTCCAGCCAGACCCCCTCGCCGCGTCGGATGGGGATCATCGGTAGCCACTCGTGGTCCTTCATCTGGGTGCAGGGGTGCCAGAGTACCGCGAGGTCGCGCTGGGCGATTTGCTGGTTACTGCTCATACAGTGAATACCCGGTTAAAGCATTAGATAGAAGTAACTACTCACGGGGTGATGGGCCTGCCTTGCCGGCCTCACACGATGGCTGGATCAAGATCGGCCAACAAGTCAGGCCAATCACTTGCAGACCGAGTGAGTAGTTACAGATAGAGATAATAACAGTTGTGGTAACTCACGGGGTGATGGACAAACAGTTGAATTTGAACTCCGAAGCTTGAGTTACCAGTTGTGTTCAGGATTTCGTGAACAGGGCAATGAGTGCCGAGAGGAAGAAGTGGAGCAGACCGAGCAGGACCGGAAACAGCCCCCAGCTCTGGCCGGCCAGGATGAGCAGGCCCCCGCTCAGAAACAGCGCCGCTCGCAGGGCGCTGTAGCGGCCGAGCCGCGCCCGCAGCGCCTGCTCCCGTTCACGGTCGGCGGCGCCGGTGATCCACAGTGGCAGCAGATGCGTGGCCGCCCCGGTTACCAGAGGCAGCAGAAACAGCGGGATGAAGGCCTGGGTGGTGGCGGCGCCGGCCGGCGGGCTCAGTGCATGGAGTGCGCCGCTGAGCAGCAGGATCAACAGACCCAGGACGGCAGCGGCCAGCGAGATGGTGGCGCCGTGGAGATGCCAGACCGCCTGCCGGTGGGTGACCAGCAGGGAGTGCAGGAGCCGCCGCAGGGGGGGTAGCCACAACAGCAGCCCGAGCAGGGCAACGGCCGGGGACCCGACCGAGCCGGCCGCGACCAACAGGGTTCCAACGGCCAGCCAGGGCCATTGGCGCATCAGCCAGGTGCCCGCTCCGGGGTCGGCATAGCCGCCGGTGGTGGGGAGCAGGACCCGCAGCGTGCCCAGGGCCGTCAGACCGACGAAGCCCAGCAGGTTCAGGTGCAGATGCAGGCGCCGGAAGGCGCTCCAGTATTCCGGCAGCAGCTGGCCGGCGAGGATGGCGAGCAGCCCCAGGATCAGCGCCAGCAGGGCCAGCTGATACCAGAGCAGTCCGGGATGGGGCCGGCCCAGGGTCTGGCGTCTGCGCCGCTGCATCCAGAGGGAGAGCCAAAGCGCGGCAACCAGCCCGATCAGCGCGGCGAAGGGATAGAGGGAAAAGGAGAAAAACAGGCTGTAGCTGAGCAACAGTCCGGCACCGAGCGCCAGCAGGGCCGGGGCCAGGGCGAGGGGTTCCGCCGTCCGGGTGCGGGTCAGTACCGGCACGAAGTAGGTCATGGCGCCCATGATCAGCGGCATGATGCCCAGGGCGAAGACCAGGTGCAGCGGCGGCGCCGGGCGCAGCGGCAGCAGCTGCGGCAGTATCAGTCCGGAGAAGAACCCGGCCAGGGTGGTCAGCAGCAGAAAAATCAGCAGCGGGTGCAGTTTCACCGTCAATCCTTAATATTTACCTGATCCTGATATCCACAAGGCTCAGTCAGGTTCGAATACCGGTATTAAAGCCGCGAATGAACGCGAATAGACGCAAATAAAAATTAAATCAGTTGGCTGGCCAAAGAGGAGCAGAACGGGTCTCAACCTGAAAATAAACGATCCCCTCCTGGCAAGGAGACGAGGCACTTGGAAATTTACAGAATTCGCGTTCATTTGCGTTCATTCCATCCTTTAGGTCCGTAAACGGCGCATCCTTGCACCACTCCTCGTGGCTAATAATTTCCTAAACTGTGGCTGAGTAGCGTAGGGTGGGTACGTAGTCTGTGCCCACCTTTTTGCCCCGTGCCGCAGCTTCCGCGTGGGCACAAAAAGCGTGCCCACCCTACCAAGTACCTTATATTCTCCGTGTATGCGCGGCTAAATATTCACGCGGGTTCCGCCGGGCCGCAGGTCACTCCGGCAGTCCGAGATTGTGCCAGATCTTCAGGGTGGCAGCGGATTGATTCATGGTGTAGAAGTGCAGGCCGGGCGCCCCCTGCTCCAGCAGCCGCTGACACAGTTCACTGACCACCTCGATGCCAAAGGCGCGGATGCTCTCCACGTCGTCGGCGTAGGCCTCCAGCCGTTTGCGTATCCAGCGCGGTATCTCGGCGCCACAGGCATCGGAGAAACGGCTGAGACTGCTGAAGTTGGTGATCGGCATGATCCCCGGCACGATCGGGATCGCGATCCCCATCTTTTCGCAACTGTCGAGGAAGTGAAAATAGGCGTCGGCGTTGTAGAAATACTGGGTGATGGCGGCATCGGCACCAGCCTCGACCTTGCGCTTGAAATTGTTCAGATCCGCCCGGGCGTTGGCGGCCTGGGGGTGGAACTCCGGGTAGGCGGCCACCTCGATATGGAAGTGGTCGCCGAACTCGCGGCGGATCAGCGCGACTAGTTCATTGGCGTAGTTGAGCTCGCCGCGGCCGCCCGGCCCGGCGCCGGAGGGGAGGTCGCCGCGCAGGGCCACCAGCCGGCGGATGCCCTGCTCCTTGTAGCGCTTGAGCATCTCCACGATCTCCGCCGCGCTGCTGCTGATGCAGGAGATGTGCGGGGCCGCCTCGATCCCCTGGGAGGCCAGCCACTCGACACTCTGGACGGTGCGGTGCTGGGTCGAGCCGCCGGCACCGAAGGTGACGGAGACATAGAGTGGATTGACCCGGGCCAGTTTTTTCACCTGGGTCTTCAGCTTTTCCATCCCCTCCTCGGTCTTGGGGGGGAAGAGTTCGAAGCTGAACAGTTTCTGCTTGGTCTGTTGTGAGTGCATCGGCTTTATCGGTAGCAAAAGGGTGGCCAAACCCGGCCGGCCAGGCGGCGATCCGCGCGCCGGCCGGTGGGTGGTTGCTTAATCAGTAGCGGTAGTGCTCGGGTTTGTAAGGCCCTTCCACCGGTACGCCGATGTAGTCCGCCTGCTCCCGGGTCAGGGTGGTCAGCCTGACGCCGATCTTCTCCAGGTGGAGGCGGGCGACCTCTTCATCCAGCTTCTTCGGCAGGGTGTAGACCTGGTTTCCGTATTCGCCGGTGTTGTTCCAGATCTCCATCTGCGCCAGGGTCTGGTTGGTGAAGCTGTTGGACATGACAAAGCTGGGATGGCCGGTGGCACAGCCCAGGTTCACCAGCCGCCCCTCGGCCAGCAGGATGATGCGTTTGCCGTCGGGGAAGATGATGTGGTCCACCTGCGGCTTGATGTTTTCCCACTCGTACTGTTCCAGGCTGGCGACATCGATCTCGTTGTCGAAGTGGCCGATGTTGCAGACGATGGACTGGTCCTTCATCCGGGCCATATGATCATGCTGGATGACATGGTAGTTGCCGGTGGTGGTGACAAAGATATTGGCCTCGGCGCAGGCCGTGTCCATATTCACCACGCGGTAGCCCTCCATCGCCGCCTGCAGGGCGCAGATCGGATCGATCTCGCTGACCCAGACGGTGGCGCCGAGCCCCTTGAGCGACTGGGCGCAGCCCTTGCCGACATCGCCGTAGCCGAGCACCAGGGCGATCTTGCCGGCGATCATCACGTCGGTGGCCCGCTTGATCCCGTCCACCAGGGATTCGCGGCAGCCGTACAGGTTGTCGAACTTGGATTTGGTCACCGAGTCGTTGACGTTGATGGCGGGGAAGGGGAGATCGCCGCGCTCCTGCATCTGGTAGAGCCGGTGCACCCCGGTTGTGGTCTCCTCGGTGACGCCCCTGATGTTCTTCAGGTTGTTGGAGTACCAGTCGGGCTGCTCCGCCAGGCGGGCGCGGATGGCGGCATACATCACCTTCTCCTCCTCGCTGCCCGGGTTGTCCAGCACGCGAATATCCTGTTCCGCCTTGCTGCCGAGGATCAGCAGGCCGGTGGCGTCGCCGCCATCATCCAGAATCATGTTCGGGGTGCCGCCGTCGTGCCACTCCATGATGCGGTGGGTGTACTCCCAGTAGTCGGCCAGGCTCTCGCCCTTGAAGGCGAATACCGGAATCCCCTGGTCGGCGATGGCGGCGGCGGCGTGGTCCTGGGTGGAGAAGATGTTGCACGAGGCCCAGCGCACCTCGGCCCCCAGCTTGATCAGGGTCTCGATCAGCACCGCGGTCTGGATGGTCATGTGCAGACTGCCGGCGATACGCGCCCCCTTGAGCGGCTTGCTCTCGGCATACTTCTCCTGCAGTGCCATCAGGCCCGGCATCTCGGTATTGGCGATGGCGATCTCCTTGTGACCCCATTGGGCCAGGGAGAGGTCGGCAATCTTGTAATCGGTAAAGCTGTTTTCTGCTACGGCGTTCATGATTAGTCTCCGAAAAAACTAAGCGCCGTTCATGGTTCGGAAACCCCTCCCGAGCCTGGCAGGATGACCTGTTGCAGCGCTTCTCGGGAGGAGCAGTGTTTTGGTCTTGCGGTGTGCTACTGAAGCACCCCTGACCCGTTATATTTCCTGTTTATATCATCTCTCGCAAAGACGCCAAGGACGCAAAGAATTAACCGCTATTCCAAATTTTACGTTCGGTTCGTAGGATGCGGTGAGTGAAACGAACCGCATCAGGACGCTGGCGCCGTTGCCAATGATGGTTGGTGCGGTTCGCAAGCTCACCGGCACCCTACATCCGCAGGATAGGGGGGCAGAGACAAATTCGACTCCGACCCCTAACCCCTCCATAGCTTACAATCCGGCGTCGGCCCGCAGGGCCTCGGCCTTGTCGGTGCGCTCCCAGGTGAACTCCGGCTCTTCGCGGCCGAAGTGCCCGTAGGCGGCGGTCTTCTGATAAATCGGTTTTATCAGGTCCAGCATCTGCAGGATACCATAGGGGCGCAGGTCGAAGTGCTCGCGCACCAGGCTGGCGATCTTCTCCTCGTCGATCTTGGCGGTGCCGAAGGTCTCTATAGAGATAGAGGTGGGCTCGGCCACGCCGATGGCGTAGGAGATCTGGATCTCGCAGCGGTCCGCCAGACCGGCCGCGACGATGTTCTTGGCCACATAGCGCCCGGCATAGGCGGCCGAGCGGTCCACCTTGGAGGGGTCCTTGCCGGAGAAGGCGCCGCCACCGTGGCGCGCCGCGCCGCCGTAAGTGTCGACGATGATCTTGCGCCCGGTCAGGCCGCAGTCGCCCACCGGGCCGCCGATCACGAAGGAACCGGTGGGGTTGATGTGGATATTGTGCTGCGGACACTTGTCCAGCCACGCCTTGGGCAGGACCGGTTGCAGGATGTTCTCCATCACCGCCTCGATCAGGTCGGTCTGCTTGATATCGGGATCGTGCTGGGTGGAGAGCACCACCGCGTCGATGCCGGTGACCACGCCGTTTTCATACCGCAGCGTCACCTGGCTCTTGGCATCGGGGCGTAACCAGGGCAGTACCCGTTTCTTGCGCATCTCCGACTGCCGCTCCACCAGGCGGTGGGCATAGGTGATCGGGGCCGGCATCAGTACCGAGGTCTCGTTGGTGGCGTAGCCGAACATCAGTCCCTGATCGCCGGCGCCCTGTTCCTCCGGTGCCTTGCGGTCCACGCCCATGGCGATATCCCCGGACTGCTTGCCGATCAGTGACATCACGGCGCAGGTGCTGCCGTCGAAGCCCACGTCCGAGCTGGTGTAGCCGATATCACAAATCACCTTGCGCACCAGGTCGTCCAGGTCGACCCAGGCGTTGGTGGTGATCTCGCCGGCGACGATAACCACCCCCGTCTTTACCATGGTCTCGCAGGCGACCCGGGCGTGTTCCGGGTTGGGGTCCTGGGCCAGGATGGCGTCCAGTACCGCATCGGAGATCTGGTCCGCCACCTTGTCGGGATGGCCCTCGGAGACCGATTCAGAGGTAAAGATATAGTCACTCATAATTTATTTCTTCCAGAAAATAGAAAACCCGTCTAGCGTGGGCTAAAGACGGGTTCACAGTAGTCTGTCACTGTTCGCTCGCTTTAGCTGTATTTATTAAGCGCCCGCAATCTGAGTCAAATTGGCGCTGCCTTAAGGCGTCTGGCGGGCTTGACCGATCATAGCGAGTCCGCAGTAGATCTGTGATAAGTCCGACAGGTCCCTAAGGTAGCTTCGGCTTCTGTTAATGTCAATTAATCCACGGTAATGGCTTCCATAAGAATTTTATATCAATGCTGCCATTCTTTTAAGGTAGGATTATGTTCCTTTGGACTTACGCCAACTGATCGGGAGGGTACGACATGGTCTCTCTGCAAACGCCGGTGTGTGAATTCGACCTGCCTGCGATTGGTTTCGATCTGCCCGGGGTGGACGGCAAACGCTGGACCCTGGCCGACTGCCGGGGCGAGAACGGGCTGCTGGTGATGTTTATCTGCAACCACTGCCCCTACGTAAAGGCGGTGCGCGAGCGAATTGTCCGGGATGCCGCGGAACTCCAGGGCCTGGGCATCAACGCGGTGGCGATCATGTCGAACGATCCCGCACTGTACGAGGAGGACTCGTTCGAGAACATGGTTCGGGTTGCCGAAGAGTTCCGCTTCCCCTTCCCCTACCTGCTGGATGAGAGCCAGTTGGTGGCAAAGCAGTATGGGGCCGTCTGTACCCCGGACTTTTTCGGTTACAACGCCGACCTGCGGCTGCAGTATCGGGGCCGGCTGGATGCCAGCGGCATGGGCCTCGCGCCGGAGGGCTCGCGGCGGGAGCTGTTTGAGGCGATGCAACAGGTCGCCCGAACCGGGAAGGGGCCGGCGCAGCAGATACCCAGTATCGGCTGCTCGATAAAATGGCGCGACGGCTAGTAGCGGCTGCCGTTTGGGAAACAAGCCATCGTGTGAGGCCGGCAAGGCAGGCCAATCACTTACAGGCCGGGTGAGTAGTTACTAAATATATTTAAATCAGCATCTTGCATTGTATGTGGGATGCTGTTTTTACCCCTATAAGCGGATCTGGCTTGCCCCCGGCAGATGATGGCGCAAGAATGGCACCCCCCGGGCTGTTTTTCGGGCAAGTCGCCGTCCGCGAGGGCGCCAACGTTGCGGGGGGGGCGCGGTGAGCGGGCCGCGAAAGACCACGAGTTGATAGCCATGAATTGATCGGGAGCGCCCCGCCTGTGGGTGCTGCCCGCCGTCGGTGACCGGTTTTTCCGTACCGCACGGATTACAGAATTACTAAACCATCCTAAGACAGGAGAGAAATATGTCCTCACGCAGAAATCTTGCAAACGCCGTCCGCGCCCTCAGCATGGATGCGGTCCAGAAGGCCAAATCGGGCCATCCCGGCGCGCCCATGGGCATGGCCGACATCGCCGAGGTCCTCTGGAACGACTATCTGAAGCACAATCCGGCGAACCCCAAGTGGCCTGACCGGGATCGCTTTGTCCTCTCCAACGGCCACGGCTCGATGCTGATCTATTCGCTGCTGCATCTCACTGGCTATGACCTGAGCATCGAGGACCTGAAGCAGTTCCGGCAACTGCACTCCAAGACCCCGGGGCACCCGGAGTACGGCTATGCACCGGGCGTGGAGACCACCACCGGCCCGCTCGGCCAGGGCATCACCAACGCGGTCGGCATGGCCATCGCCGAGCGTGCGCTGGCCGCCGAGTTCAACCGTGACGGCCACACCATCGTCAATCACAACACCTATGTGTTCCTCGGTGACGGCTGCCTCATGGAGGGCATCTCCCACGAAGCCTGCTCACTGGCCGGCACCCTCGGCCTGGGCAACCTGATCGCCATCTGGGACGACAACGGCATCTCCATCGATGGTCACGTCGAGGGCTGGTTCCAGGACGATACCCCGAAGCGCTTCGAGGCCTACGGCTGGCACGTGATTGCCGATGTGGACGGCCACGATCCCGAGGCGATCAACAAGGCGCTGGAATTCGCCAAGGCGATGACCGACAAGCCGACCATGATCTGCTGCAAGACCACCATCGGCTTCGGCTCCCCCAACAAGGCCGGCAGCCACGCCTGCCACGGGGCGCCCCTGGGTGATGAGGAGATCAATCTCACCAAGGCGGCCCTGGGTTGGGATCACGCGCCCTTCGAGGTGCCGTCGGACGTCTATGCCGGCTGGGATGCCCGCGAGAAGGGTGCCGCCGCCGAGGCCGCCTGGAACAGCCGGTTCGCCGCCTACCAGGAGGCCCATCCGGAACTGGCCGCCGAATTCAAGCGCCGCATGGCGGGCGATCTGCCGGAAGACTGGGCGGCCAAATCCGCCGAGTTCGTGCGCCAGGTGAACGCCGAGGCGAAGAGCCCGGCTACCCGCCAGGCCTCGCTGGCCTCCATCGAGGGCTACGCCGCGCTGCTGCCGGAGCTGTTTGGCGGCTCCGCTGACCTCGGCTGTTCAAACCTGACCGAGTGGTCCGGTTACCGGCCGATGCGCGCCGAGACCCCCAACTCCAACTACATCAACTACGGTGTACGTGAATTCGGCATGTCGGCGATCATGAACGGCGTCGCCCTGCACGGCGGCCTGATCCCGTTCGGCGCCACCTTCCTGATGTTCTCCGAGTATGCCCGCAATGCCCTGCGCATGGCGGCATTGATGAAACAGCGCTCGCTGTTTGTCTATACTCATGACTCTATCGGTCTGGGTGAGGATGGCCCGACCCATCAGCCGATCGAGCAGATCGCCACCCTGCGGATGATTCCCAACATGGCGCTGTGGCGTCCCTGTGACGCGGTCGAGACCGCCGTGGCCTGGAAGGCGGCGATCGAGCGAAGCGGCGGGCCGAGCTGTCTCATCTTCTCGCGCCAGGGACTGCCGTTCATGGCGCGCAGTGAACAACAGATCGCCGATATTGCCAAAGGGGGATATGTATTGCGTGACTGTGACGGTACCCCGGATGCCATCCTTATCGCCACCGGTTCGGAAGTGGGTCTGGCGGTGGACGCGGCGGCGGAACTGGCCGCCAGCGGCAGCCGGGTGCGGGTGGTGTCGATGCCGGCGGTGGATGCCTTCGAGGCCCAGGAGGCGGAATATCGTGAGTCGGTCCTGCCGGCGGCGGTGACCGCCCGGGTGGCGGTCGAGGCGGGTGTGACCGGTGGCTGGTACAAGTATGCACGCAAGGTGGTCGGTATTGACCACTTCGGTGAATCCGCACCGGCCGAGCAGCTGTTCAAGGAGTTCGGCTTTACCGTTGAAAATGTCGTCAAGGCGGTGCAAGAGACGCTTTGACCTGAATGGTGCCGGGGTGCCGTCGGCGCCCCGGCCGGGAAATCTGATTGCAGTAAATAACAACTTATCTGGAGGTTTTGCTAATGACTATAAAAGTAGGCATTAACGGTTTTGGTCGAATCGGACGCATGGTATTCCGTGCCGCCGTACAGAATTTTGACGATATCGAGATCGTCGGTATCAATGATCTGCTGGACCCCGAGTATCTGGCATACATGCTGAAATACGATTCGGTGCACGGCCGCTTCAAGGGCGATATCGCCGTCGACGGCAATACCCTGATCGTCAACGGCAAGCCGATCCGCCTAACCGCCGAGCGCGATCCGGCCAACCTGAAGTGGGACGAGGTCGGTGCCGAGGTGGTGGTCGAGTCCACCGGCTTGTTCCTGACCAAGGAGACCTGCGAGAAGCATCTCGCCGCCGGCGCCAAAAAGGTGATCCAGAGCGCCCCCAGCAAGGACGACACGCCGATGTTCGTGTATGGCGTGAACCACGAGAAATATGCCGGTGAGACCATCATCTCCAACGCCTCCTGCACCACCAACTGTCTGGCCCCGATCGTCAAGGTGCTGAACGACAGCTTCGGTATCAAGCGTGGCCTGATGACCACCGTGCATGCGGCGACCGCCACCCAGAAGACCGTGGACGGCCCGTCGATGAAGGACTGGCGCGGTGGCCGCGGTATCCTGGAGAACATGATCCCCTCATCCACCGGTGCGGCCAAGGCGGTCGGCAAGGTGATCCCGGAGCTGAACGGCCTGCTCACCGGCATGGCGTTCCGCGTGCCCACCTCGGACGTGTCGGTGGTGGACCTCACCGTCGAGCTGAAGACCGAGGCGAGCTACGCGGAGATCTGCAGCGCCATGAAGGACGCCTCCGAGGGCAAGATGAAGGGCGTGCTGGGCTACACCAACGAGAAGGTGGTCTCCACCGATTTCCGCGGCGAGTCCTGCACCTCCACCTTCGACGAGGAGGCCGGCATCGCCCTGGACAAGACCTTCGTCAAGGTCGTCTCCTGGTACGACAACGAGTGGGGTTACTCCAGCAAGGTGCTGGAGATGGTCCGCGTCATGCAGCAGTAACCAGATCGCCCTGCTCCCGAGCAGGGCCGCTTCATCTAAACACGCAACGGCTTGTGAGAGAGAATCTGACGGCTTGATTGACGGGTGTCCGCGGCCATGGATGGCCGCGGCAAGCCCCCAGGGATGGGTTTACGGCGTCCCGGCAAGCAAGACGGCAGATTCTCGCCCCACACAGTGTTGGAAGATGTCGTCCTGCTGCACCGGGGCCATCGCATGTCCAGTTAAGAGGTATTTGCTGAAATAACCGTTTCATCCAATCCCTTTTGAATAATAAACACGCGTTCCCAGGAGATCCTTTCCATGTCCGTAATCAAAATGACCGATCTTGACCTTGCCGGCAAACGGGTACTGATCCGCCAGGATCTGAACGTGCCTATCAAGGCGGGCAAGGTGGCCTCGGATAAGCGCATCCGCGCCTCGCTGCCGACCATCGAGCACTGTGTCAAGGCCGGCGCCCGGGTGATGCTGATGTCCCATCTGGGTCGGCCCACCGAGGGCGAGTATGCCGAGGAGTTTTCGCTGCAGCCGGTGGCCAGCTACCTCGCTGAGGCGCTGGGCAAGGATGTGCGGCTGGTCAGCGACTACCTGGATACCCCGCCCGCCATGGCCGACGGCGACGTGGTGCTGCTGGAGAATGTTCGTTTCAATCCGGGTGAAAAGAAGAATGACGAGGCGCTGTCGCGCAAGTACGCGGCGCTGTGCGATGTCTACGTGATGGACGCTTTCGGCACCGCCCACCGCGCCCAGGCCTCGACCCACGGCGCCGGCACCTATGCCCCCACCGCCTGCGCCGGTCCGCTGCTGGCCGGCGAACTGGAGGCGCTGGGCCGGGCCCTGGACAATCCGGCCCGTCCCATGGCGGCCATCGTCGGCGGCTCCAAGGTCTCCACCAAGCTGACCGTGCTGGATGCCCTGTCCAAGATCGTCGATCAGCTGATCCCCGGCGGCGGTATCGCCAACACCTTTATCGCGGCGGCCGGCTACAACGTGGGCAAGTCGCTGTACGAGGCCGACCTGATTCCGGAGGCGAAGCGCCTGATGGAGGTGGCGAAGTCCAAGGGCGGCGAGATTCCGGTGCCCACCGACGTCGTCTGCGGCAAGGAGTTCTCGGAGTCCGCCGAGGCCACGGTCAAGCGGGTCGAGGACGTGGCGGATGACGACATGATTTTCGATATCGGTCCGCAGACCGCGGCGCGCTTTGCCGAGCTGATGAAGACCGCCGGCACCATCGTCTGGAACGGTCCAGTGGGCGTATTCGAGTTCGATCAATTTGGCGCCGGCACCCAGACCCTGGGCTTGGCGATCGCCGACTCTTCGGCATTTTCGATTGCAGGTGGCGGCGATACCCTGGCCGCCGTGGATAAGTATGCCATTGCCGATCGTGTCTCCTACATCTCAACCGGTGGCGGTGCCTTCCTGGAGTTCCTGGAAGGCAAGAAGCTGCCGGCGGTGGAGATGCTGGAGTCGCGCGCGGCTGGATGAAGAACTGAGGGGCGGCGTGCGTAGCAGCGGACGCCGGTCCCGGAGATACTATGTTAAGAAGAACCAAAATTCTGGCCACACTGGGTCCGGCCACCGATGACCCCAAGGTGCTGGATCAACTGATCGGCGCCGGTGTGGATGTGGTGCGCCTGAATCTCTCCCACGGTACCCATGAAGAGCACCGGCGACGCGCGGAGATCGTGCGTGACCGGGCGCGCGCCAGCGGCCGCCAGGTCGGTCTGCTGGTGGACCTGCAGGGGCCGAAGATCCGCATCACCGGCTTCCGCGAGGGCAAGGTGTTCCTGGTGCAGGGCGAACAGTTCGTCCTGGATACCCAGTGCGGTCCCCGGGACGGCGACCAGCACCGGGTCGGTCTGACCTTTCCCGAGTTGATCCGGGATGTGAAGCGGGGCGATACCCTGGTGCTGGCCGACGGCGCCATTATGCTCTGGGTCGAAGAGGTGGGTGAGACCGAGATCCGCTGCAAGGTGGAGACCGGCGGCGAACTCTCCAATAGCAAGGGCATCAACAAGCAGGGCGGCGGCCTGTCCGCCCCCGCGCTGACCGACAAGGACAAGGAGGATATCCTGTTCGCCGCGAGTATCGAGGCCGACTACCTGGCCGTCTCCTTCGTGCGCAATGCCGAGGATGTGGACCAGGCCCGGGCGCTGCTGCGCGAGGCGGGCGGCAGCGGCGGCATCGTTGCCAAGGTGGAGCGGGCCGAGGCGCTGGATGTGATCGAGGAGATCATCGCGGCCTCGGAGGCGATCATGATCGCCCGCGGCGACCTCGGCGTCGAGATCGGCGATGCGGAACTACCGGCGGTACAGAAGCGGCTGATCCGCCTGGCCCGCTCGCGCAACAAGGTGGCGATCACCGCCACCCAGATGATGGAATCGATGATTGAGCATCCCATTCCGACCCGCGCCGAGGTGTTCGACGTGGCCAATGCGGTGCTGGACGGCACCGATGCGGTGATGCTCTCGGCGGAGACGGCGGCCGGCCACTACCCGGTGCAGACGGTGGCGGCGATGGGCAAGATCTGCCGCGAGGCGGAGAAACAACTCAAGGTACGCAAATCGCACCATCGCCTGAACAGCGTGTTCGGTCGTATCGACGAGGCGATCGCCATGGCCGCCATGTATACCGCAAACCACCTGGACGTGGCCGCCATTGCGACCTGGACCGAGACCGGCTATACCCCGATGTGGATGTCGCGCATCAGCTCGGGTATCCCGATCTATGCCCTGACCTCGCACGTGGCGACCCGCCGCAAGGTGACCCTGTTTCGTGGCGTCTACCCGGTCAGCTTCGATGTCTCCAACGACAGCGACCAGGATATCAACAAGGCGATTGTCAGCGAGATGCTGCAGCGCGGGGCGGTGCGCAACGGCGACCTGTTGATCATCACCAAGGGCGATACCAGCGGGGTCATGGGCGGTACCAATGTAATGAAGATATTGCGCGTCGGCGAGCACTGCTGAGTCCGTGCTGAGTGATTTCCAGGGATTACCTGATTACAAGACGGACGGGATTTCGTCCGGCGGATTAAACAAATAATTATCTGAGAAGGAGAACATCATGCCTCTAATTTCCATGCGACAGCTGCTGGATTATGCCGCCGATCACCAGTTCGGTATGCCGGCTTTCAATGTCAACAATATGGAGCAGGTGCACGCCATCATGCAGGCGGCGCACGAGACCGACAGTCCGGTCATCATGCAGGGTTCGGCGGGCGCGCGCGCCTATGCCGGGGAAACCTTCCTGCGCCACCTGATCCTGGCGGCCCTGGAGGCCTATCCGCACATCCCCATCGTCATGCACCAGGATCACGGCACCTCCCCGGCGGTCTGCCTGCGTTCCATCCAGTCCGGTTTCTCCTCGGTGATGATGGACGGTTCGCTGATGAGCGATGGCAAGACCCCCGCCTCCTATGAGTACAACGTGGACGTGACCCGCCGGGTGGTGGAGATGGCCCACGCCGGCGGTGTCTCGGTGGAGGGCGAGCTGGGCTGTCTCGGTTCCCTGGAGACCGGCGAGGCGGGCGAAGAGGATGGCATCGGTGCCGTGGGCAAGCTGGACATGGATCAGCTGCTGACCGACCCCGAGCAGGCAGCCGACTTCGTCAAGCTGACCCAGGTGGATGCCCTGGCGATCGCCATCGGCACCTCCCACGGCGCCTACAAGTTCACCAAGAAGCCGACCGGCGAGGTGCTGCGCATCGACCGTATCAAGGAGATCCATCAGCGCATCCCCAACACCCACCTGGTGATGCACGGCTCCTCCTCGGTGCCGCAGGAGTGGCTGGCCATCATCAACAACTACGGCGGCGACATGGGCCAGACCTATGGCGTACCGGTGGAGGAGATTGTCGAAGGCATCAAGCACGGCGTGCGCAAGGTCAATATCGACACCGACCTGCGCATGGCCTCGACCGGCGCGATCCGCCGGCACCTGCACGACGCCCCCTCCAACTTCGATCCGCGCAAGTTCTACAAGGAGGCGACCAAGGGAATGAAGGAGATCTGCAAGGCGCGTTACGAGGCCTTCGGCTGTAATGGCCATGCGTCCAAGATCCGCGCCCAGTCCCTGGAGACTATGTTCGGCCTGTACGAGAGCGGCGAGCTGGACCCGAAGATCAGCTGATCCAGCGGTTCTCCGGTAGAGTGAAAGGGCGCCTTCAGGCGCCCTTTTTTATCGTGGATAGCCGGGGAGCCGCTTGACCGGGCAGGGTGTGGTGGCGGTAGATGCGCATCGCACCAACTCAGCAGGAGGCCCGCTCCGGGCCGATTTTGTCGCCGGTGTGCACGGCGAAACCGGGCAGAGCCGACAAAATAGCGGCCCGGAAGGGTATTTTTCCGTTTTCAGGATTTAGATTTTCACGCTCATGGCATAAACTCCGCTATCAGTGCCCTGGTACCGTCGCAATGTAGGGGAGAGTCGGGATGGTGGTTGCGGGCCTGGAGTGCGGTTGTCAGGGGACGGTCGCGGCATAACAACGAGAATGATAGGAGCGGGATAGTGGGTGAGCACTACAGCGTGATCTATACCGGCCAGCTGCGGCTGGGCACAGAAATAGACGATGCGATAGCGGAGTTTTGTCGCCGCTTCAAGGTGTCCGAGGAGAAGGCCCGGAAGCTATTCACGGCATCTCGTGAGATCACCCTGAAAAAGGCCCTGGAGGAGGCGAAGGCGGAAAAATACCGGCAGGCGCTGGAGGCGATCGGCATGGTCGTGCGGTTGGAGCCGATCAGGCAGGAGTCTGCTCCGAGTGGACTCTCGGCCGGACTCTCATTAGAACCGCTGTTTGATACCGAAAGCCCCACGGTCGCCTCTCTGGATGCCGCCGCGCAGCCTTCCCGCGCACCGACAGCGCCAACCTGTCCCAAGTGCGGCTCGGAAAACCTGGAGCATGACACCTGCCTCAGCTGTGGCATCGTCATCCCCAAGTACCTGGTCCGCCAGGCGGCCGACGCCGAACAGACGAGCTATAGCGAAGCGTCGGCCAGCGCCAAGGATCCCTATGCCG
Source organism: Sedimenticola hydrogenitrophicus (assembly GCF_025175675.1). Lineage (GTDB taxonomy): Bacteria > Pseudomonadota > Gammaproteobacteria > Chromatiales > Chromatiaceae > Sedimenticola > Sedimenticola hydrogenitrophicus. Next base: position 36,352 of record NZ_JANIOA010000024.1, on the reverse strand, counting down.
CGCCCCGGGCCGAACTGGTGGGCGAGGCGCAACGCGGCGAGCTGTCCGGTCCGCAGTCCCGGCCGATCGGCCACGGCTGGGCGTGGATCCGGCGCGGCTTCTGGCATTTCCGGCAGAATCCGCTGGCCTGGATCATCGCCCTGGTGGTCTGGGTGGTGCTCTCGGTGGTGCTCAGTCTGGTGCCGTTCATCGGCTCGCTGGTGATCACCCTGGTTTCGCCGGTGATCCTTGCCGGCCTGATGCTCGGCTGCGCCGCCCAGGAGCACGGGGACGATTTCGAGCTCAGCCACCTGTTTGCCGGCTTCTCCTCCAGTGTTGGCCAACTGATGCTGGTCGGGCTGCTCTACCTGATCGGCGTTATCGCCCTTACCTTTGTGCTGGGCATGGTTGGCGGCGGGATGCTGATCGGCATGCTGGGGGGGATGGATGCGATGCAGAATGCCGATCCCGGTGCCATTGCATCGGCCATGGGCGTCGGCTCGGTGCTGCTGCTGATACTGGTGGGTCTCGGTCTCTCCATTCCGCTGATGATGGCCTACTGGTTCGCCCCCGCCCTGATCGCCATGGAGGGGATGTCGGCCCTCAGTGCCATGAAACTGAGCTTCTCCGGCTGTGTCCGCAACATCCTGCCGTTCCTGCTGTATGGTGTTGTGGGCCTGGTCCTGTTTTTCCTCGGCGCCCTGCCCGTGGGCCTCGGCCTGCTGGTGGTGATGCCGGTGATGACCGCCTCCATGTATACTGCCTATCGCGATATCTACTACCAATGAATGCCGTTTAATGCTGGATACCACCCGCCGTTATGAGACCCCTGAGGGGATCGCCCTGGGCCTGCGCATTGCCGGACCGGTGGTGCGCAGCTGCGCCTGGGCCATCGACATGCTGATCCGCGCCGGTCTCTATCTGGCCATCGCCATCCCCTTCTCGTTCCTCGGTGGCCTGGGGTTCGGCCTCAGCCTGGTGGTGTTCTTTCTCATCGAATGGTTCTATCCGGTGTTCTTCGAGCTGCGCCAGGGCGCCACGCCGGGCAAGAAGGCGATGGGGCTGGAGGTGATCCAGGATAACGGCACGCCGGTATCCTGGTCCGCCTCACTGCTCAGGAATCTGTTGCGGGCGGCCGATTTCCTGCCTTTTCTGTATGCCGCCGGGCTGGCCTCCATGCTGCTGAACCGCAATTTCCAGCGCCTGGGCGACCTCGCCGCCGGCACCCTGGTGGTGTATCGGGACAAGGCCACTCAGCGCCACGAGTTGCCGGAGGTGACCCCCATTCATCCGCCCCAGCCGTTGACCCGCGAGGAGCAGCGGACCCTGCTGGCCTTTGCCGAACGCACACCGCTGTTGACCGCGGAACGGCAGGTCGAGCTGGCCGAGATCCTCTCCGCCCTGAGCGGCCGGCAGGGGACGGCGGCGGTGACCGAACTGCACGCCTACGCCAGCTGGCTGGCGCAGGGGCGCTAGCATGCGCCAACTCGATTTCGAACGCCGCCACCGGGACGCCTGGGAACAGCTGCGGCTGCTGCTGGACGATCTGGAGCGATCCCGACGCAAGCGCCGCCACAGCCGGGCCGAACTGGCGCGGCTGCCGTCGCTCTATCGTGAACTCTGCAATCACTATGCGATCGCCCGCAGCCGCCACTACAGCCCGGCCCTGGAGCAGCAGCTGCATGAACTGGTGTTGCGCGGCCATCGCCAGCTCTACTCGGGACGCAGCGCCGAACTGTGGCGCCTGGTGCAGTTCATTGCCTATGGCTTCCCGCGCGCCCTGCGCCGGCAAATCCGCTACTTCTGGCTGGCGGCGGTGCTGCTGGTCCTGCCCGGGCTGCTGGTGGGCGGCTTCTGCTATCTGCAGCCGGAGCTGATCTACAGCGTGATGGATGAGGATCAGGTGGCCGGCATGGAGGCGATGTATGATCCGGGCAACCGCAAACCGGGTCGCTCCCTGGAGCGCAGCGCGGAGACCGACATGATGATGTTCGGCCACTACATCTCCAACAATATCGGCATCGGCTTCCGCACCTTCGCCGGCGGCATGCTGTTCGGTCTCGGCTCGGTGCTGCTGTTGCTGTTCAACGGCGTGGCCATCGGCGCCGTGGCCGGCCACCTGACCCGGGTCGGCTATCAGGACACCTTCTGGTCCTTTGTCAGCGGTCACGGCGCGTTCGAGTTGACCGCCATCGCCATCTGCGGGGCCTCGGGGCTGATCCTCGGCCACGCCCTGATCGCCCCCGGACAGCTGACCCGGCTGGACGCCCTGAAGCGGCGTGCCCGGGAGGCGCTGCCGCTGGTGATGGGGGCGGCCTTCATGCTGCTGATCGCTGCCGTTATCGAGGCCTTCTGGTCCTCCGGCACGGCGGCCGTCGAAATCAAGTACGGCGTGGCCGGCCTGCTCTGGCTGCTGGTGGTGTATTATCTGGGGTTTGCCGGCCGGGAAGCGCATGGAACTGGATAGGATCGCCGTCACCGTGCGTCCCCGCACCCCCTGGGAGGCGATCGACCTCGGCTTTGCCATGGCCCGCGTCTGGTTCGTGCCGCTCTGGCTGCTCTGGCTGGCCCTGGCGCTGCCGGTCTATCTGCTGGCGGCGCTGCTGCTTCCCGACCACCCCTTGTGGGTCATCCTGATCGTCTGGTGGTGCAAGCCGGCCTACGAGCCGCTGCTGCTGTTCTGGCTGAGCCGCGCCCTGTTTGCCGACCGGATCCCCCTGCGCGCCGCCCTGCGGCAGGCGTTCCGGGTCGTTTTCCCGCAACTGCTGGTCAACCTGACCTGGCGCCGCTTCAACCCCAACCGCTCCTTCAACATGCCGGTGACGGTACTGGAAAGGCTCCGCGGCAAGGCGCGCAAAAAACGGGTGGCGGTGCTGGGGCGGGGACAGCAGGCGAGTACCTGGCTGACCATCGTGGGGATGCATTTCGAGATCATTCTGGAACTCTCCTTCATCTTTCTGATCGTCATCATGCTGCCCGAGGAGTTGCGCTGGCTGGACCTGGACAATTTCCTGTTCAATCCCGGGCGTCTGGAGCAGTGGCTGCAGCATCTGGGTGACCTGTTCGCCATGTCCCTGATCGCCCCCTTCTATGTGGCGGCCGGTTTCGCCCTCTACCTGACCCGGCGCACCGAACTCGAGGCGTGGGATATCGAGCTGGCCTTCCGCCGCCTGATCAGCAGGAAACAGAGCAGCCGGGAAGCCCGTCCCGCCCGTCCGGCCGGTACGTCCGGGGGGGCGCTGAGCCTGCTGCTGTGCGGCGCGTTGCTGGCCGGTGGCTATGTCCCCGATCTGCCTGCCGCGGCCCTGGAATCCCGGGAGGCCAAAACGGTGATAGCGCAGGTGCTGGCGGATGAGGCGTTCGGCCAGCGCAAACAGGAGACCTACTGGAAATACATCGGCGCGGCGGAGGAGCCGGCGGCCGATCGGGATGATCCGCACTGGTTGCTGCAGTGGCTGTTGGAGGTGCTGGAGGGCTTCGGCCGCGGGACCGCCGCCTTCGGCAAGGGCGTGTTGCTGATCGGGGCGGGCGTGCTGCTGGCCTGGCTGCTGTACAAGGCCTGGGGCAACCGGGAGTCCCTGGTGATCCGCCGGCCGCCGAGCGCAAGGCGGCAGCGCCCGGCCAGCCTGTTCGGGCTGTCGTTGGACAGCCAGTCGCTGCCGGCCGACATCGCCGGGGAGTGCCGGCGGCTGCTGCAGCAAGGGGAGATCCGCGCGGCATTGAGCCTGCTCTACCGCGGGGTGCTGGTGGCGCTGCTGCGGCATGAGCGGCTGGAGATAGCGGACAGTGCCACCGAGGGCGAGTGTGTTGCCCGGGTGCGGGCGGTCTGTCCCGAGGGCGAGAGCGCCTTCTTTGTCCGCCTGACGCGGGTCTGGATCGCGGCGGCCTACGGGCATCAGCCGGCGGATGCACGGCAGGTGGCCGGGTTGTGTGATGAATGGCAGCGGCTGTTCGGCGGAGAGCCGGGCCATGGGTAATCGGCTGACATGGGCGTTGATCGGGGTGTTGCTGTTGCTGCTCGCGGGCTGGGGTGTGCAGTGGTTCTTCGCCAATCATGAACAGCGCAGCCGCGAGATCGTCGAAGGGATGTCGCCGCTGGCAAAAAGAAACCCGCTGCTGGCGGCCGAGCGTTTCCTCAACGGCATCGGCCTGGATGCCGAGAGCATCAGTGGCCGTGACCGCCTGCTGACCCCGCCGGCGGAGCCCGGTCTGCTGCTGGTCTACCGGCTGGGCGTGAGCCTGCCACCGGAGCGCGAACAGGTGCTGCTGGGGTGGGTGCGGCAAGGTGGTCATCTGCTGATCACCCCGCAGGAGGCCTGGGATGACGAGGCCCAGAGCAGCGGCAACAATCTGCTGGACGCCCTGGGAGTCCACCCCCAGTTCGTCGACCCTCAGTCCGTCAACCCCGAGCCCAGCGACGACACGCCACCCGCGGATCAACCCGCGGATGACCGCACCCTCGCAACCGGTGATAAACCGGCGCCGGTGCTGTTCGAGCTGCCCGCAACTGGTGAGCGGATGGGTGTCGCCTTCAGTGACCGGCGCCTGCTGTTCGACAGTCAGGGACGGGCCGACTGGACGATCGAGACGGAGGCGGGCGCCCATCTGCTGCAGTATCGGCTGGGGCAGGGACGGATCACGGTGATCGGCGGCCTGGAGATCTTCGCCAATGCCGCGATCGGTGAGCAGGATCATGCCCTGCTGTTGGCGCGGCTGGTGGGCCAGCAGCGACGCGCCTGGCTGCTCTACAGCAGCGACATGCCGCCGTTGCCGCAATTGCTGTGGCGCCTGGCTCCGGGGCTGGTCATTTCTCTTGCTGCCCTGGGGCTGCTGCTGGTCTGGTCGCTGGCCCGGCGCAGCGGGCCGGTCATCACCCCCGGGCAGGTGGTGCGGCGCAACCTGATGGAGCATCTGGCGGCGGTGAGCCGTTACCTCTGGCGTACCGACCAGGCGGCTGTTACCTTCGGCCAATCCCAGGCGGCGCTGGAGCAGGCGTGGCGGCAGCGCCATCCCGTGCTGGCGACCCTGGAGCAGGGGGAGCGCTGCCAATGGATCGCGCAACATGCCGGACTCTCGCCGCAGGCGGTGGAACGGGCACTCTATGGCGGGTATCAGGGCGAACAGGCATTTATTCAGGTGACGGCAGTCCAACAGAGACTGGCGGCGCGGTTGCATATACAGGAGAAGACGCGTGGATGAGGATATGAACGTGGCAGCGCCGCCGAGCGGTGGTCTGTGCCCCGAAACACTGGATCAGGCGCTGGATCAGGAGACGCTGGATCAGGTCCAGGGTCTGGAACGCGAGGTGCAACGGGCGGTGATCGGACAGAACCGGGTCATCCGCGAGGTGATTATCGGTCTGCTGGCGGCCGGGCATGTGTTGGTGGAGGGCGTCCCGGGACTGGGCAAGACCCTGCTGGTACGCGCCCTGGCGGCGGCCGTGGGCGGCCATTTCAGCCGCGTCCAGTTCACCCCGGACCTGATGCCGAGCGATATCAGCGGGCATGTGATGTTCGACATGAAGCGCGACGCCTTCCGGGTGCGCAAGGGCCCGGTATTCTGCAACTTCCTGCTGGCGGACGAGATCAACCGGGCACCGGCCAAGACCCAGTCGGCCCTGCTGGAGGTGATGCAGGAGCAGCAGGTCACCATCGAGGGGACCTCGTATCCGCTGGAGCTGCCGTTCCTGGTCCTGGCCACCCAGAACCCGATCGAACAGGAGGGGACCTACCCCCTGCCCCAAGCCCAGCTGGACCGTTTTCTGCTCAAGGTGTTTATCGACTATCCCGCCCAGGAGGAGGAGCAGGCACTGGTGCATCACGTCACCAATGGGGTGGTGGGCGATCAACTGGATATCTCGGCGGTGCGCGGCCTGCTGAACCCGGCACAGGTGTTGAAACTGCAGCGGGCGGCGGCCCGCCTGCGGGTGGATGAACAGATTGTCGGCTACGCGGTGCGCATCGTGCGCACGGCGCGGGACTGGAGTGGGGTCGAGGTGGGGCCGGGACCACGCGGCAGCATCTCGCTGCTGCGTGCCGCCCGTGCCCACGCCCTGCTGGAGGGCAACGCCTTCGTCACTCCGGACGACGTCAAGGCGGTCGCCACGGCGGTGCTGCGCCACCGCATGAAGCTGACCACCGACCTGGAGATCGAAGGCTACCAGGCGGACGATGTGCTGGCCGACATCCTGGTCAATGTGGATGCGCCGCGCATATGACGCCGAGCCGGTCGCTGCTCTGGGCCGCGCTTGGGGTCAGCCTGCCGGCGTTGCCGGCGGCCTTCTATCCGGCGCTGCACGAGCTCTGGCTGGTGCTGTTCTGGCTGCTTTGCGGGGTATTGCTGCTGGACGCCCTGCTGGTGCGCAGGGCCCCAAACATCACTCTCAGCCGCACCCTGCGCCACAGCATCCCGGTCGGGGTGTGGTCGAAGGTGGTGCTGCGCCTGGATAATCCGGGCGCCCGTCCCCTGCGGCTGTGGCTGCATGATCATCATCCGGGCGGATTCGAGTGCGAGGGCATGCCCGCCGCACTGGATCTCCCGGCGCACCGTGCGGGGTGTGTCGAATACCGGGTGAAGCCGCGGCGCCGGGGTGACGCCGCATTCAGCGGCTGTGACCTGATCGTCGCCTCGCCACTCGGTTTCTGGCGCCGCCGCCATTTTCATGCCCTGGCCGAAGGGGTCAAGGTGTTTCCCGATTTTCAGGAGATTGGCCGCTATGCCCTGCTGGCGACGGATCACCGGCTCAGTCAGATGGGGGTGCGCCGGCGCCAGCGGCGCGGGCAGGGCAATGACTTCCATCAGCTGCGTGAGTACCGCGCCGGCGATGCCCTGCGCCAGATCGACTGGAAGGCCAGTTCGCGCTACCGCAAGCTGATCTCCAAGGAGTATCAGGACGAGCGTGACCAGCAGGTGCTGTTTCTGCTCGATTGCGGCCGCCGCATGCGCCACGAGGAGGCCGGGCGGGTGCATCTGGATCAGGCGCTCAACGCGCTGCTGTTACTGGCCCATGTGGCGGCGCGGCAGGGGGATGCGGTGGGCCTGCTCACCTTCGGTGGCGCCGATCGCTGGCTGCCGCCGCGCAAAGGGGCGGGGGTGGTCCAGGATCTGCTGTCGCGTACCTATGACCTGAGTGCCGGCCAGGAGGCGGCCGATTTCCTGCTGGCGGCCCGGCAACTGATGTCGTTGCAACCGCGCCGCGCCCTGGTGGTGGTAATGACCAACACCCGGGATGAGGACCACAGCGATCTGATCCAGGCGATCCAGCTGCTGAAGCGGCGGCATCTGGTGGTGGTGGCCAATCTGCGCGAGTCGATCCTGGATGAAGTGCTGGCGCGGCCGGTGGATGATCTGGACTCGGCACTGCAGTTTCACACGGTCAATGGCTATCTGGAGCAGCGGCGAAAGAGTCTGGACGGTCTGCGGCATCAGGGGGTGCTGACCCTGGACCTGCAGGCACCCCAGTTGCCGGTCGCCCTGGTGAACGGCTATTTGATGATCAAGGCGTCGGGGACGCTCTGATGTGATAGTTATTCCTGATTAGCCATCTGAATCGACCGTGCTCAGGAAAATATTAGCCGCAAGGAGTGGCGCATGGCATCCTCGGCTCCGTAAACGGTACATCCCTGTACCACTCCTCTTGCACCACTCCTCACGGCTTTAGAAACGGTATCTGACCATAGTTGGCGCGGACGGGTAATCAGGTCGTTAATTATTGACGGACTCCTAGCCTACAGTTTGTCGGGTTGGCGACGCTATAAGCTGTAACAGGAAGCAGCAAGAGGAGCGGGTGAATACCGCTGAATACAGGGATAGTCGAACAGGAGGTAAAGATGGCACTGTTTGGTAATGGCGAACAAAAACGGCGTTTGATCGAGCTGGAAGAGGAGAATAAACGGCTTTCCCAGGAGGTTGAACGGCACAAATCTGAGCTGGCCGCCCAGGGTGACGAGCTGGAGCATTTTCGGGTTGCCGCCGGTCGCGAGGCGCAACTCGACAGCCTGATGCATTGTGAGAATAAGCATCTTAAGTCGGGTCTGGTGGATATCCAGGGGAATCTGGCCGAATCGGTCACCGCCGCCAAGCAATCTCTGGCGGGGTTCGGTGAGATCGGCAGGGAGTTCTCCGCCCTGTCGAGCCGTATCCAGCAGGTCACCACGGAGCTGGGCACCCTGTCGGAGGTGTCTAGCCGGTCGGGCGAATCGGTGGCGGGCATGTCCACCCGCGCCGGTGAGATCAGTTCCATCCTGGCGCTGATCAAGGGCATCGCCGAACAGACCAACCTGCTGGCGTTGAATGCCGCCATCGAGGCGGCCCGGGCCGGCGAGCAGGGGCGCGGTTTTGCCGTGGTCGCCGACGAGGTGCGCGGCCTGGCGGACAAGACCCAGGCGGCGATCACCGAGATCAATGATGTGATCCAGGCGATGCAGGACAATGTGAAATCGGTCTCCGCGGCATCGCTGCAGGTGATCGATAAGGTGGAGATGGTCTCCGGGGCGGTCGGCGGATTCGAGCAGGAACTGGGTAAGATGGGTAGCGGGGTGCAGTCCTATTTTAATGACGTCACGCTGATGACCGACAACGTCTTCCTCAGCCTGGCCAAGCTGGATCACGTACTCTGGAAGGTCAACACCTATCTGTCGGTGAATTTGAACCAGCCGGCATTTGATTTCGTCGATCACCACCACTGCCGCCTGGGCAAGTGGTATTACGAAGGGGACGGCAAGGAGTTCTTCTCCCATTCGAGTCACTACCGGCAAATCGAGCAGCCCCATTCGGTGGTTCACCAGGGCACCAAGGGGGTGTTCGAGCTACTCGGTGGCGAGCAGCGCAACTACCCGGCCCTGATGCAGGCGTTTCAGGTGATGGAGGAGAACAGCCAGAAGGTGTTCGAGATGCTGGACAAGGTGGAGGCCGACGCCAAGCGGGGAGACTGAGGTACCGTTACTACCGGCCTCGGCCCGTCGGCGGATCCCCTACAGCGGGTAGGATGGTCAACCTAACCCAGCAAACAGACAATACGCCGTCATTCACCATTTAGCGATTGCGCAATCGGTGGGTTACGCGACGCGCGGGCATTATCGTGGACTGGAAGTAGCGTGCCTGTGCGTCGCTAACCCACCCTACTCAGGATTGCCACAGATATAGAGCGTAGGATGGGTGGGGGAGGAACGACGGAACCCATCATCAGGAGATCTGTAGCCGCGAGGAGTGGTGCAAGAGGAGTGGTACAGGGATGTACCGATAACGGAGCCGAGGATGCAATGCACCGTTTACGGACCTAAGGATGGAATAAACGCGAATGAGCGCGAATAAGGGTAACTTGGCAATCACCTTGCACAACCGGTAGGGTGCTGGTGAGCTTGCGAACCGCACCATTGCGGAATCCCCGCCAGGCACACCGACCCATGCGGGCGAAATCCGGGACGCCGTTGCATCGCGCCTCAATAGAGCGGCAGCGGCGGCTCATCCAGCAGCCGCAGCTGCTGCTCCAACTCCCCCAGGTGCGACTGCCAGTACTGGTGGGTATGGAACCAGGGGAAGGCCTGGGGAAAGGCGGGGTCTTGCCAGCGCCGCGCCAGCCAGGCCGCGTAATGGATCATGCGCAGGGTGCGCAGGGGTTCGATCAGCGCCACCTCGCGGCTGTCCAGTTGGCGGAAGGTCTCGTAGCCCTCGCGGATATAGCTCAGCTGCAGCGCCATCTCCTGACGGTCACCGGACAACAGCATCCACAGATCCTGTATCGCCGGACCGCTGCGGCAATCATCCATGTCCACGAAGTGCGGCCCCTGCTCGGTCCACAGGATATTGCCCGGATGGCAGTCGCCATGCAGGCGGATCATGCGACTCGGCCGGGCCATGGAAAAGGCTTCATCGATGCCCTGTTGCAGCGCCTCGGTCACCCGTCGATAGCCCGATTCAAGCTCCAGCGGGATACAGCCCTCGGTCAGCAGATAGTCCGCGCAGGCGCGGCCCATCTGGTCCGGGTCGATGGTGGGGCGGTGCTGGAACGGCTGGGCGGAACCGATCAGGTGGATGCGGGCGATAAAGCGGCCGATCCACTCCAGGTTGTCGGGATTCTCCAGCTCCGGCCAGCGCCCGCCGCGGCGCGGGAACAGCGCAAAGCGGTAGCCCTGGAACTGGTGCAGGGTAGTGCCCTGGGGATCCTCCAGGGGCGCCACCACCGGTATCTCGTCGGCGGCCAGGGCCAGGGTGAAACGGTGCTCCTCCAGAATGTTGGCATCGCTCCAGCGCTGCGGCCGGTAGAACTTGGCCACCAGCGGCGGTCCCTCGTCCATGCCGATCTGGTAGACCCGGTTTTCGTAACTGTTCAGGGCCAGCATACCGCCAGAGGGCCGGTAGCCGACCGATTCCAGCGCACAGAGAATGGTTTCGGGAGTCAGGTCGGCGTAAGGTGTGCCCGGATCAGACATCAAATCCGGCCTGGCGCAGCGCCCGCTGCAGCTGGCGCGGTTCGAACCCCTGGATCAGCTGCTCCCCGACCATGATCAGCGGTACGCCGCGACCGCCGGTGCGCATGAAATCGAGCTGGGCGCGGCGGTTGCGCTCCACGTCCTGTTCGGTGAACGGGATATGGTGCTCCTGCAGATACGCCTTGGCGCGCCGGCAGTGGGCGCAGTTACGGCTGCTGTAGAGGGTGATGCGTGTCGGTCGCTTTTTCATCAGTCGTATCACCCGGTCAGTCTCGTAGGATGGATCGGTAGGTCAGGGGTCGGAGTAGCTACGGGGTCGGAGTCAATCCGTTCAGCCTGCAGCGCTTGCTGCCACAATATCTCACGGATTGACTCCGACCCCTCTGGTTGCACATGATTTCACGGATTGACTCCGACCCCTGCAGATCAAGGCCGTGGCGGATCGCCCCCTGGGGAAATCAACGGCCGGTCAGGATGCGCTCCGCCTCGCGGTACTTGTCGGCGGTCTTGCTGATCACCTCGTCCGGCAGCACCGGCCCCGGCGGCGTCTTGTCCCACTCCAGGGTCTCCAGGTAGTCGCGCACGAACTGCTTGTCGAAGCTCGGCGGGCTGATACCCGGCTGGTACTGGTCCGCCGGCCAGAAGCGGGAGGAGTCCGGGGTCAGCACCTCATCGATCAGGAACAGCTGACCCTGCCCGTCCAGGCCGAACTCGAACTTGGTGTCGGCGATGATAATACCCTTCTGCAGGGCATAGTCGGCGCACTCGCTGTAGATGCGCAGGCTCGCCTCGCGGACCTGGTTGGCCAGCTCCTCGCCGAGCAGGTCGATCATCTGGGCGAAGCTGATGTTCTCATCGTGATCCCCCATCTCCGCCTTGGACGAGGGGGTGAAGATCGGCTCCGGCAGCTTGTCGGCCTGGCGCAGCCCCGCGGGCAGCTTGATCCCGCACACCTCGCCGGTCTTCTGATAATCCTTCCAGCCGGAACCGATGATATAGCCGCGCACGATCGCCTCCACCGGCAGCGGCTTCAGCTTGCGCACCACGATGGCCCGATCCCCCAGCATCGCCCGCTGTGCCGGGTCCGGCACCACCTGCTCCAGCGGCAGATCGGAGAGGTGATTGGGCAGGATGGAGCGGGTGCGCCCGAACCAGAAGTTGGCCACCCGGGTCAGCACCTCGCCCTTGCCGGGGATCGGCTGTGGCAGCACCACATCGAAGGCCGACAGGCGGTCGCTGGCGACGATCAGCATGTGCCCCTCGTCGATATCAAAAATATCCCGGACCTTGCCGCGATTCAGCAGCTTCAGGTGGGGCAGGTCGGTTTCAAACAGCGCGTCAGCTTGGCTCATAATAGTGAAACTTGGTGACTGGAAAGGGGAGCGATTATACCCCCATCCGGGGCTTGTTAATAAGCCCTTGTTACATTTTCTCGTGAGTAGCGTAGCCCGGATGAGCCGCCACCGTCGAAACTGGAAGGACCCTATGTGCCGCGGCGGCATAATCCGGGGAACAGGCTCGGTCCAATGGCACCCCGGATTCCGCCCGCCTGGGTAGGTGTGCCTGTCGGGTTCCCGTGGGTGGGCTCCCTCCAGGCTACCAACTGGCTGAGTGTAGGATGCCGGTGAGCTTGCGAACCGCATCATTCGCCCATTGAAGTGGATCGATGCGGTTCGTACCTCACCGGCATCAACGGTTAATTTCTCGCAACCCATCCGTAAGGCGACAAGGGGGAATGGCACTAAGTTAAGCCCAGAGCCCCCGTCATCCCGGCGAATGGCGGGATCCAGAACCCGCATCCGCGGTGAATTCATGGATTATTCGCTTCGCTCACCCTTCGGGCCGACTTTCAGTCGTTCAACGCGATCCGCGCTTTTGTCCGGCCTGCGCCGGAATGACGAAAAAATGGGTTCCTGCCTTAACTTAGTGCCATTCCGACAAGGGGGAGTTCTTTGGGAGAATAGTTCATGTTGTATTGCAGAATTCACGACGCGGATAAGAGTGTTTCACACCCCTCGATAATTTCGGAGATGCCGGGTCCCGATGCGCCCGAGGAAGCAGCGGTGCCGGCCCTGTCGCGAAAAGACGCGCTATCGAATAGACGGGTCAGCAGTTCTCCGGCATCACGCCCCTGTGAATCCAAATTTACCATCAGGCCAGCGCCTGAGCGGACAACCTGTCGCGCGACCAGCCACTGCTCCATCTGCAGCGGGATGAGTAGCAGCGGTTTTCCTCCCAGCAACGTGGTCATCACGGTCTCATTACCGGCGTGGCACACCACCACATCGCACGCCTCCACTACCGACCCAAGATTGGCGGGTCGATTCAGGATCTCGACATTTTCCGGTATTTCGAACTGCGCTCCAGGACCTTCTGAAACGAAAACCTTTACTTCATCCGCGCAACCGCTCATTCGCCGGATAAGTTCCGGCAGATCACGATAGTACGATTTCAGGTAGGCGAAGATCTTTCTCCGCGCAGCCGGATGCCAGGACGGCACCAGAAATTCGGACGAGTGACAGGCAAAGGGATAATAGATTTTTTCCGTTCGTAGATCGGCATAGACATCCGCCTCTGGGAGGGTGCAGAGAAAGTCGCGATTTGATGATGTCAATTGCCAGCAGGCCTCAAGAGGCGCACTGCCGTAATCTTTCAGGACGGAATTGACTGACTTCAATACCCGATACTCCGCCTGTATTGCTCTTTTTTCGGCATTGGGGGCCTGTGGATAGTAGGCGGGTACAGGGGAGACGCGAGGCAGGCATACGAATCCACCGGAACCTGAAACGGTGGCGGTCGGTATGCCGGCAATGATCGCTGCAATATGGGCCGTCGGTGCATAGTCCAACATCACCAGATCCGGTCGGACCGCCTCCATCAGTGCCAGCCAGCCATTGACTTGTCCGGTCATACGCAGTGGATCTGCATATCCATGTTGCAGCAGGATTTCCGTATAGGTACAGGGCCTGGTCCTGGGTCGAAATGCCGGCGTCAACATCGGCGCCTGAAACCAGCGAAACCGGGTTCGCCCCAGCATCAGCTCGGCGGATCCGAGTTCCCGCAGCGCGAAGTCCACCTCGTGGCCGTGTGCCGCGAGCTGATCGGCAATTCTTCGGAATCGACCCAGATGCCCGAAGGCACTGCCCAGCTCCCAGGCGCAAAGCACCTTCCCCATCAGTGACTGTTGCCTGTCTCAAGCATGGTTTCCATACCCGTGCCTTCCACTCTCTGGCCGCCATCCATCGAACCGCGCATGCCCGTGGGAAATCGGTCACCGCGGTCATCACCCAGGTTGATCACGGTATCCACCGAAAGCGCCTGGGGCAACTGGTGGGTGATGAACAGGATGGTCACTTTTCCCTTCAGTCGATTGATGGTTTTGGCAAACTGCTCTGCCGTGGCGCTGTCCAGGTTGCTCACTGATTCGTCAAATACCAGGATCTTCGGGCGCTTTAGCAGGGCGCGGGCGATAGCGACACGCTGTTTCTGGCCGCCGGAAAGCCCGCTGCCGTGCTCGCCGATCTCGGTCTGATAACCCCTCGGCAGGGTATCGATCACTTCATGAATCTCCGCCATGCGACAGGCATGCACCACCTGCTCGAAGGTCGCGTGGGGATTGGCCATCAGCAGGTTGTCATAGAGGGTGCCGGAGAAGAGTACGATCTCCTGGGGCACGATGCCGAAATGCCGCCGCAGTTCGTTGGCGGCGAGGTGGCGTATATTCCGTCCGTCGAGCAGGATGCGACCCGCCTCCGGCCGGTAGAAACCCTGCAGCAGCTTGGCCAGCGTGCTTTTGCCGGATCCGGAAGGCCCCATGATCGCCACGCAGCTGCCTGGGGCTACCTGCATGTTGAACTCCCGGTAGAGCCAGGGGTGCTCTTCGCTGTAGCGGAAGCCCAGCCCGTCGATCCGCAGGCTGCCCTGGTCGGCCGGGGGGCGGGTAGGTGCTACCGCATAGGGTTCCGCGGGCGCGTCCATCACATCACCGAGGCGGCGCACGGCGATCGCGGCCTGTTGGAACTCCTGCCACAGCCCGACAATGCGCATCACCGGTTGCGAAAGGCGCCCGGCGAACATCTGAAACGCCACCAGCATGCCCACGGTGAAGGTATTGCTCTGCATCACCAGCCAGGCACCGGCACAGAGAATGGCGAGGGTCTGGAACTGCTCGAGGGTGGTGGCGGTCACGTTGTAGGCATTGTAGAGGTTTCGGGTGCGGAATCCCGCGGCGAGGAAGCCGGCCAGGTAGCCGTCATAGCGACGGCCGAGTTGCGGCTCCATCTGCAACGATTTGACAGTCTCCATGCCACTGACATATTCGGTCAGAAACGCCTGGTTGCGGGCGCCCAGCTGGAACTGCGCGTTGAGCCGTTCGCGCAGTTGCGGTGTCACCAGCAGGCTGACGGCTGCAATGGCGGCGAGTACGGCCAGGACGATCAGGGTCAGCACCCAGGAGTAGTAAAACATCACCGCCAGAAAAATGAACAGGAACGGCAGGTCGAGGAGCAGAGTGACGGCCGCGCCGGTGACGAATTCGCGGATGGTCTCGACGCCCTGAACGCGGGCGATCAGGGTCCCGGTGGGGCGGTGTTCAAAGTAGGGTACCGGAAGCCGGAACAGATGGGAGAATACCCGGCTGCCGATCACCGCATCGACCCGGTTGCCGGTGTGGATGACCAGGTACTGGCGGGTCCAGGTCATGGCGGCGGTGAACAGCATGAACATCAACAGCCCGACGCCCACCACCACCAGGGTGTTCTTGGTGTGGTGCACGATCACTTTGTCAATCACCACCTGAGTGAACAGCGGCGTGGCCAGCGCCATGAGCTGGATGAACAGCGAGGCGATCAGCACGTCGCGCCAGATCCGCTTGTGCCGCAGCAGTTCGGGGACGAACCACTTGAAGCCGAAGCGCGGTGGTTGGTGGTCGATTTCGTCAGCCGGCGCCGACTCGGCGGACGGCTGCACGCTCAGGATGCTGGCCTGGAATCGGCCAGCGACGGCCTTGAGCTCCACGCTATCGGGTGAGTCACTGCCCGCGCCGAAATAGACTAGCCCGTCGTCCTCGCAGCGGACGATCAGTACGGGGGCCAGTGTGGGATCCAGCGGCGCCGCATCGCTCTCCCCGTCTGTCGCCTCGCCCGACTGCGGATCGCTCTTCAGCAGCGCCACGGCGGGCAGTTGTCGCGGTTGCAGATTGGCCGCTGAGACCTCCCGCAGTTCGCCATCCAGGCCGAGGGTTCCAAGCGCCTGTTGCAGGGCCGCGAAGGTGAACGGGGGCGGAAACTGATCAAGCACAAGTCGCGGTTCGAACGGTTTGCGGTGGATGCGGCACAGACTGCCGAGCAGCCAGAGGAAATGGTCGCGCGTCAGCAGCGAACGTGGCGCAACCTGCCCGGGTGCGGGTTTCCCCGTCCGGTCGCGCCCATCGGATACCTTCCTCTCTTGAGCCGCTCCCGATATTTTCACCGCTCCGTCCCTGCTTCTGAAACCGTGGCCTGGATCGGCGAGAAGAGATATTCAAGCACGCTACGTTCCCCCAGTTTGATCTCCGCCGTCACGTGCATGCCCGGCCGCAGTTCGAACTGTTTGCCGTTGCGCGCGAGGTGCTGCGTCTCCAACGCCAGCACTGTCCGATAGGTCAGGCTCGAACCTGGTGGCGTTTGGGCGTCGCCAGAATCGGAGCCGGAACCGGTGGCGGCATTGTCAATCGCGTCGGCACTCACGCGCTCGACTTCGGCATTGATGGTGCCGTACTTCTGAAACTCGTAACTGGCCAGCTTGATGCGGGCGGTCTGGCCGGAATGGACGAATCCGACATCACTGTTGCCCATATAGACCTCCGCCTTGAGCGGTTCATCGACCGGGACCAGCCGCAACAGCACGGTACCGGCCGGCACCACCGTCCCCTCGGTATGGGTGGCGAGGTCCATCACCACGCCGTCCTGCGGCGCCTTGAGTTCCAGCAGGCCGTTGCGGTAATCCTGCTTGCGCAACTCCTCCTCCAGTTGCGCCAGCTCGCGGGATAGGGTGTGGCGCTCGTCCAGCAGCTGTTGCCGATAGGCGGAGTCGATGGAGCGCAGCCGTTCCCGGGTGGCCCGGACCGTGGCGTCGAGCGACTCGATGGTATATCGCTGGGCACGCAGATCCTGTTCGACCTCGATCCGCTCCCTCTGGTGTTCCAGCATCTGCAGCCTGGAGCTGTAGCCCTTCTCCCCGAGTGTCGCGAACACCTGTTCGTTTTCACGGTAGATGCGGAGGGTCTCTTTGAGTTTCTCCGTGATCTCTCCGGCTGCCTTGCGATCTTGCTGCGCCCGCTCCAACGCAGCACGCTGCTCTGCCAGCGCATTGCGGTAGGCGTTGCGGTGGGCACGGTACTGTTCGGCCACCTGGGTATAATCTGCCGTGACATCGCCTTCGACCCGTTCGAACGGAGTTCCCGCAAGTTCGGCCTCGATCCGGCGCAATTGAAGCCCGACCGAGTTGAATTCGGTCTGCAGTTTTCGCCGGTCCGCCTGTGACAGCTGGCGGTCCATCAGCAGCAGCGGTGCCCCCGCGCGGACCAGATCGCCGTCGCCGACCAGGATCTTCGCCACCCGCCCGCCCTCGAACGGCTGCACCACCTTGAGGCGGGTCTGGGGAACCAGTTTGCCCTCGGCCCGTGCGACGATATCCAGCCGGCCCAGGGCCGCCCACGCCAGGATCACCACGAACAGCACGGCCACGGTCCGCAACACCCGGCCCGCCAACGGCGGGGGTGGTTCCTGGACAATATCGAGCAGTTGCGGATCAAAATGCGCCTCCGACGGCGCATCGTGAACGGGCAACCGAAGTGCCCTGCGCAGTCTGCCAGGAAGGGGTCGTCGGGGCACGGGCGGCACAGCGCCGCCCGTGGTTTCGGTTGCCTTCGGTTGCATCGGCTCCGGTTGCATCAGGTCAGGCACCGGCAATGGATTGCGGCTCCCTGCCCAACGGGCGGCTGGCCAGCGCCGCAGTGATCGTCTCCCGACTCAACTGATCGAGCGAGCCGTCCACGGCATAGCGATAGGCGAGGGCGCCGCCGAGCGCTTCGCTGTCGCTGTCACCCAGGTGGGCATCCAGGGCGGCGTCGACGATGCCCCAGGCGTCGGTCTGGTTGCCTCCGGCGGCAAATGCCGCCGCCACGGCGTTGAAGTCGAACCGCGCGATGAGGTGGGCGGGATCGTCCGCATTGGGAGCCGTGTCCGTCTCCCCGATGAGTTGAAGTGTGATGTTCGGTGTTGTTTCGGTTTCAGCCTGCCCGAACCAGTTTGCCAGGGTGATGCTGTCTCCATCACGCCCTTGCCCATGCCGGCCACGCGACCGTTGTCCGCCACACTCGGCATCCGCTTCCCCGCCGAGCCCGATCACCAGGTCGTCGCCGTCGCGCCCGAGCAGGATATCCTCCAGCGGGATGCCGCCTAGCGAGATCGTCACCGCCGAGGCATACTCGCCAAACCGGATCGTGTCGCGGCCGTCGCCGTCGTTGTAGAGCACGACGTCGTCCCCGGATTCCAGCAAGAGCTCATCGTCGCCGGCCCCGCCGACATAGAGATCCGCGCCCAGGCAGCCGCTCAGCAGGTCATCCCCGGTGCCACCCTGCAGCAGGTCGTTGCCGGCCCAGCCGTAGAGGGCATCATCATCATCGCCGCCCAACAGGTGGTCGTTGCCCGCCTCGCCGAACAGAGTGTCTTCGCCCGCTTCACCGTACAGCACATCGTTGGCGCCACCGGCATGGACGTTATCTCCACCCGACCCGGCGTGGATGGTGTCGTCATTGCGGCCGGTGATCAGGGTATCGCGGCGCTGGCTGCCGAAGTGCGTCTCGGTGCGTACCAGCAGATCGTCGAGCGTCAGCTCGCTGCCGTCGGCAAAACGGAACCGTTCTATGGGCGACAGGGTGTCGGTCGCTCCCAAGACGATGTCCGCCCCCTGATCGGCCAGCTCATTGCCATTGGCATCGAGCAGGCGGACATGGGCGGTAGTGGTTCCGTCGAGCGTGGTCGTGCGCGCCACCACGTGGTCCGGGGTGACCCATGCCGAGAACGCAATGGTGTCATTGCCTTCGGCGTCCCGCAGCTGGTCCACTCCGCCGTAGTAGCCGATCCGGTAGCTGTCGTTGCCGGCGCCGCCATCCAGCAGATTGTTGCCGGCGTTTCCGCTCAGTGTGTTGTCCCCGGCATTGCCCTGGCCGGAGAGGTCCGCCTCGCCCAGCAGTTCCAAGGCTTCCAGGTGCTCGCCCAGGGTGTAGCTCACCGAACTTTTCACCGTATCCCGGCCCTGGTCGGCATATTCATAGATCCGGTCGAATTCACTGTCGACCCCATAGGTGTCGTCGCCCAGGCCGCCCCACAGGGCGTCGGCGCCGGCGCCACCATCAAGCCGGTTGGCCGCGCTGTTACCGTAAAGAAGGTTGTCCAGATCGTTGCCGGTGCCATCGAGAGCCTCGTCGCCGGTCAGGTGCAGCTCCTCCACGAACGGGGTCAAGGTGTAGGTAGCGGAAGAATGCACCACGTCATAGCCACCGCCGGCTTGTTCAGTCACCTCGTCGGTGTACCACACCGTGCGCGTTACCATGCCGTCACCGCCATCGGGCGTGCCATCGCCGTGCCCGCCGTGATCGCTACAATTCGTATCCCCATTATTTCCCTGGCCGTGTCCGCCAGCACCAGGGTGGGTCTGCTCCCCATCGTGAACGCCACCCCCGGCGCCGCTATTTCCCTTACCCTTCGCGCCGCCCTTGCGGCCGGGGTTGCCGGGTGAGGTGCCGGGACCGTCGTTCCAGTTGTAGTCGTGCCCCGGGGGTGGTGGATCCTCGCCGTTGCCGACGCCCTCGTTGCCCTTTCTGCCCTTCCCGGGTTTGCCGTGCGCGCCATCGCCATCACTGCAATCAAGGGGTGGTTGGTCGCTGCCCGGCACGCCGCCGCTTCCGTCATCACTACCGTCATCAGGATCACCCGGCTCGGTGATGGTTTCGGCATAGCCGTCGACGTAATAGATGTCGTTACCGGAACCGCCGCTCATGCTGTCGATCCCGGTTCCGCCATCCAGGATGTCGTTACCGTTGCCAGCCACGAGCGTGTCACTGCCGGCACCGCCATCGAGATAGTTATGGTTGGTCAGGTAATTGGCATAGTCGCCATCATCACCACCATAGAGATGGTCGTCGCCGGCCCCACCCAGCAGGACGTCATTACCGGAACCGCCATCCAGCCAGTCATTGCCGTCGCCGCCGTCCAGATGGTCGTCATTGGGCAGGGGGCCGCCATAGCCCCAACTTGATTCTTCAACGAAAATGACTCGGCCGGGAATCAAACCCGGGGTCTCGCCACCCCCGTTACCCATGTAGTCATCGCCGCCATAGAGCCAGTCATCGCCAGCACCGCCCAGCAGGATGTCGTTTTCCGCGTAGCCGTCGAGGTGATCCTGTCCGTCACCGCCTTCCAGGGTGTTGGCGCCGATGTTGCCGATCAAAGTGTTGTCGGCGTCGTTGCCATAGCCGTTGATCCAACCGTCACCCACCAACTCCAGGTGTTCTACATTTTCGGCCAGGGTGTGGGTGACCGAACTCTCCACCCGGTCTATCCCTTCTCCCGCCGCCTCTACGAGGGTATCGCCTGCATGGTCGACGATGTAGAAGTCATCGCCCGCGCCGCCGGCCATACGGTCGGCGCCGCTGCCGCCGTCGAGCGTGTCATTGCCCACGCCGCCGTCCAGGGTGTCGTCACCCGCGCCAGCGTAAATCGCATCGTCACCACCCCGGCCCTCGATGCGGTTGTTGCCGGCATTGCCCATGATCCAGTTGTCACTGTCGTTGCCGGTGCCGTCGATGTCCTGGTCCCCCTGCAGATAGAGTGCCTCCAGGTGGTCTCCCAGGGCGTGGGTGACGGTCGCGTAGACCTGGTCGTAACCCTCGCCGGGATTCTCCAGGGTCACGTCCCCGGCGTTGTCCACGTAATAGGTATCGCCGTCCGCGCCGCCGGCCATGAGGTCCGCCCCGGTGCCGCCATCCAGGATGTCGTAGCCGGCTCCGCCATCCAGCCGGTCGTCACCGCCCTTGCCGTACAGCCGGTCATGCCCGTCCGCGCCGCTCAGTTGATTGGCCTGGTCGTTGCCGGTGATGAGATTGTTCAGCGCGTTGCCGCTGCCGTCGATGGCCGCGTCGCCCGTCAGCGTGAGGTTCTCCAGGTTGGCGCCCAGGGTGTAGGTGATCGCGCTGCGTACCGCATCGATCCCCGCATTGCTGTTTTCGGTCACGCTGTCGCCGGCGTCGTCGACGAGGTAGGTGTCGTTACCGGCACCGCCGGCCATGGTGTCGGCGCCGGCGCCGCCGTCGAGACGGTTGTTTCTGTCGTTGCCGATAATCTCGTTGTCCAGCGCATTGCCGGTGCCGTTCGCGGCGTTGCCGGTGAGGGTGAGGTGCTCGATATGCTCGCCCAGGATGTGGTCGACCGAGCTGATGACCGTATCGGTTCCCTCGCCGGCCTGTTCGATGAGCGTATCCTGAGGGTCGGACACTATATAGGTGTCGTCGCCCCGGCCGCCGATCAGGGTATCCGCCCCGGCCCCGCCGGCCAGCCAGTCGTCGCCGTCCAGGCCGTGGATCAGGTCGTTGCCGGTACCGCCATCGAGGACGTTGTCCCGGGCGGTGCCGGTGATCTCGTTATCCAGCGCATTGCCGGTGCCGGTAACGGCATCGCCGGTAAGGGTTAGATTTTCGACCATTCCCTCCTCGTAGAGGATTTCACCACTCCATGCATCCACGGTGACCCGGTACTCGGGCAGGGCGTAGTCGACCGAGGCGATCACCGTGTCCACGGCCTCGTCACCCCGGGTCCAGCTGCCCTGGGGACCCAGTTCATGGATCGTATCCTGGGCGTGGTCGACCCGGTAGGTGTCGGCGCCGTTGCCGCCCACCATCCAGTCGGCCCCTTCGCCGCCGTCCAGCACGTCGCTGCCGTCGCCGCCATAGAGCCGGTCCTCGCCGTTGCCGCCGAGCAGGGTGTCGTCACCGTCGAGGCCGTGCAGCGTGTCGTTGCCGGCCCCGCCGTCGAGCCGGTTGTTGCCGGCGTTGCCGGTGAGGGTGTTGTCCAGGTCATTACCGGTTCCGTTCAGGGCGCTGCCTGCGAGTCGCAGCTCCTCGACGTGGTCCGTCAGGGTGTAGTCGATGTGGCTGACCACCACGTCATGGCCTTCGCCGGCCAGCTCGATCACCTGGTCGCCGGTGTCGTCGACCCGGTACTCGTCATCGCCGGCATCGCCCTGCATGCGGTCGGCGCCGCTGCCGCCGTTGAGCACGTCGTTGCTCGCCTTGCCGATCAGGGTGTCGTTGCCAGCATTTCCGCTCAGGCGGTCTTCTAACGGGGTGCCTTCGATCAGGTCGTCACCGTCGCCGCCTTCCAGGTCGAAGCCGAGCGCCAGCAGTTCGTCGTAACTCATCACTGAGCCGTCGGCGAACTCGATATGGTCAATCGGTTGGGTGCCGTAGGGATCCTCCGGGTCGAAGCCCTGGAAGTGGATCTCGTCGCCATTGCCCAGGTCGAGCAGCAGCGAGCCGAGGCGCAGGGTGATCATGTCGCGGCGAATGCCGCCGCCCAGGACCAGGACGTTAGCGCCGATGTCATAGATGTTGATCGGGCCGTCGCCGAGACTGTAGACGAAGCGGTCATTACCGTCGCCGCCGTACAGTGTGTCATGACCGCCGCCACCAATCAGCAGATCGGTTCCGGCACCACCATACAGGGTATCCATCCCTTCCCCACCGTGCAGCAGATCGTCTCCATCGCCCCCCCAAAGGATGTCGTTGCCGGCGTTGCCGTAGAGACGGTCCACTCCGTCACCGCCCAGCAGGGAATCGTGGCCGTCACCGCCGTACAGGATGTCGTTCTCCGCGCCGCCGTCGAGCCAGTCATCACCGTCGCCACCGCTCAGGCTGTCGACACCCGCGCCGCCGTAGAGCGTATCATCGCCGCCCTGGCCCGCCAGGGTATCATTGCCGGCACCGCCGTCGAGGGTGTCATCACCATGGTATTGCGCCGCCAGGGCGCCGTCGTCGCCCACCAGCAGATCGTCACCGGCGCCACCGTACAGGGTGTCATCACCGCCCTGACCGAACAGCCTGTCATCACCGGCGCCGCCGTCGAGAATGTCGTCCGCGTGCCATGCCCCCTCCAGACTCGCGCTGTCGCCTTGCAACGTGTCGTTGCCGGCGCCGCCGAGGAGGGTGTCGCGGCCGCCACCGCCAATGAGGGTGTCGTTACCTTCGCCGCCGTCCAGGCTATCATCGCCGTGGTAGGCTGGGTCGGTCTGGCTGTCATCGCCGTACAGGGTGTCATGGCCACTGCCGCCGAGCAGCACATCATTCCCGCCCATGCCGCCCAGCAGGTCATCACCCGCGCCGCCGTCGAGCCAGTCGTTGCCGTGGTCGGCCCCGTCCAGGTCGGCAGCATCGCCCCACAACTGGTCGTTGTCCTCGCCGCCCGAGAGTGTGTCGTGCCCGCCGCTGCCCACCAGCAGGTCGTCGCCGGCACCGCCATCCAGGTAGTCATCGCCGTGGTATTGGATATCCAGGTCGGCGCTGTCACCGTACAGCTCGTCATCGCCTGCACCGCCTAGGAGGCTGTCGCTGCCGCCTTCACCAAATAACCGATCATTGCCCAGCCCGCCATCCAGGGTGTCGTCACCGTGGTACTGTCCATCGAGGCTATTGCTATCACCAGCGATCTCGTCGTTGCCATCTCCGCCGTTGAGCCAATCGTTGTTGCCGCCGCCCCACATCAAGTCGTCGCCGGCACCGCCATACAAGGTATCCATACCATGAACGGTGGCATCGGTATCGATGCTGTCGCCATCCAGTTCATCGTTGCCGTCGCCTCCGTAAAGCTGATCGTCGCCGCCATGCCCCACCAGGATATCGTCGCCGTCGCCACCATCCAGGCTATCGTCACCGTGATAGGCGCTGTCGATGTTCGCGTCATCACCGAACAGCCGGTCGGCGCCGGCACCGCCACTCAGGATGTCGGCCCCGCCGGCCCCCTGCAGTTCGTCGTCGCCGTCGCCACCGTCCAGGATATCATTACCGTGATACTGAGCCTCCAGTTCGCTGTCATCGCCCTGCAGCTGATCATTGTCGTTACCACCCAGCAGTACATCGTTGCCGCCATGGCCCACAAGGATATCGTCGCCGTCACCACCATCGAGGTAGTCGTCGCCATGTTCGCTCGCATCGATATAGCCGGCGTCGCCTGACAGTTCGTCATTGCCGGCCTCACCCAGCAGGGCATCGTCCCCGGACTGGCCCTGTATTTTGTCATCGCCCGCGCCGCCGAACACCACGTCATCACCCACCCCGGCCCAGACATGGTCATCGCCGCTGCCGGCATGAATCACATCCGCTCCGCCATCGGGCGGGTTGGTTACGCCGCTGACGGGGGAGAAGACTCGCCCATCGTCGGTATCGGTGTAGCTCCAGTCGAACGCCTGGGCGGTGTAGTCGGAGTCGCCAAGGATGTTGTCATCCCCCGCGCCGCCGAGGATGAGGTCATTCCCCGTGCCGCCGGCCAGGCCGTCGTCGCCGTGGCTGCCCACCAGCAGGTCGTCGCCGGCGCCGCCCGAGAGCCAATCGCGGGTGAGGGTGGTTTGTCCGGTATCACTGGCCAGGAAGGCGCCCGGCTCGATCTCCTCATCGGCATAGATCCGGTCATTACCGGCATTGCCGGCGAGGATGTCGGTATCGGCGCCGCCCTCGATCCGGTCGTGGCCGTCCCCGGCATAGACCTTGTCCTGTCCCGAGCCGGCCTGGATGTGGTCATCACCGCCACGCCAGGCATTGATGAAATCGTCGCCGCCGCCGGACTGGATCAGGTCGTTGCCGCTGCTGTCGTAGAGGGTGTCTTCCTGATCGGGGGCTTCGATGTCTCCTTCGTCGAGGACCTTGTTGCCCAGCGCGTCGTCGTGGGACTGGATGCCGGGTTCGTCGGGGTCGAAGTCTTTCCAGCGGCGGTCGCCGAGGAGGGTAAGGGTCTGTTCCGCCGGTGGGTCGGTATCCAGGACTTCAATCGTTCCATAACCCAGCGGTTGATCCATCAACGAGTCGTCGAGATCGGAGAATGGCGTACCGGTGATTTGCAGCAAAACATCATCGTCGTAATTATTCAGATCCGTTTCCGCGTGGACCTGGATGGTGGTCTGGTTGGTGTCGGGCTTTACGATGACCAGGTATTCTCCGGCGGCCGCGTCACGCAGATAGACACCGTCACCACTCAGTGTGATCAGGTCCGGGTCATACACGGTAACAACATAGGCTTGGCCGGTGCTGTCTGTCGTCTCTTCCAGCGTCAGGGTCAGGGTGCCATCACCTCCCTCGCTCAGTTGCAACGGGCTTAGGCTGATCTCGGGCTGCGCGGCATTCAGGCCCAGAGCCGCCAACACCGGTTCGGCCAGGTTGCCAAACCACGCACGCAGGGTGTCCGTGTTGCTCGACGCATTCGCGCTGATAAAGTCGTTCAGCAGTTCGGTCGCTTGGGAAATCTGCTCAAGCCATTCCGGTTCAGGCAGCAGTTTGGCCAGGTCAGCAGTCGTCTCGTACAGGTCGGACATCACCCCTGTCAGCAGGGCAATCACACTGATAGCCCCCGCTTCCAGTGACTTGTTCCAGGTGAGCCGTTCCCAGGGCATGTCGGCAATCGCCTGAAGGGCTTTTCCCTTGAGACTCTCGTTTTCCGCCTCGGCGAGATTGGTGAAGAGCACGTTCACCAACTGATCCAGTTCTCCGGGGGGTATGCCACTTCCTGGTGTGATGGATAGCATGAGATATTGGGAAATGGCCCCCATCACGCCGGCCACCACCCGCGCGCCGGCTTCCAGTTCGGTGACATCCTTGTCGTTGAGCAGGCCGGCTATGCCGGCAGCGAGGGGTTGGAGCACGGTGAAGTTCACGTAGTCGATACCCGCCGGCTCGGCCGTGCCGAAACCCTCGGGCGTCATCGCCTTGATGGTGGACATGAAATGGCCGTCCAAAAAGTTCAACGGGGCATCACTGAGCAGGTTATCAATGCGATAGGTGTTGCCGCCCAGATGGCCCCCGCCGAGCTGGGAGACGAAGTCGCCCTCGACGAAGTAGTGGCGGACGTTGTCGATGCCGGCAAAGACCGCGGGGGAGTAACTGCCGCCGTATAGTGTGAGTCCCACCACGGCGCCGAGGCCGTTGAAGGTGATGAGGGAGATTTCCGGTTTTGTCAGTGAACCTACATACGGCGCTAAATACTCATAGGCCGCGTATTGCGCCAGTGCCCCGCCCAGGCTGTGGCCGGTGAAATGGAAAGTGGCATCACTTTCATCCTGTCTTACATCAGCAATGTAGTCGATGATTATCCCACTGTTCTTATCCCACTGGTTCCAGCCCAGCTGGATATCGGCAAAGGCATCGGCCAACCCCTCGGTGCCGGCAAAGGCGAGGATGTAGTCACCCTGGTCGTTCTTCAGGGCAATGACGCGAAAATCTGTTTCGTTGTCTTCGAAGACACCCCCTTGACCAAAGTCCGGGTCAAGTGTATAGCCGTCAGGAAGTGAACTACCCGAAGGATCGTAAGACGCGCCTGCAGCCCAATACAGTGTCGTGGAATGCTCATCCATATTCATTGTTTATTTCCTTCTTTGGAACAGAGGTCGATCATGACTAAAGTGGTGTTGCCCGGCCAGTTGATACCGCCATGCTGGGGTGTTAACTTATGGTAGAAAGCGATGCGGCAGCCGCTGGGAGAGAGGTCGTGGTTCCTCGTCATGCCGGCGATCAGCCTTTCATATTTCCCCTCACGAAAGAGATAGATGCCCGACTTGCCGGGACCGTCCCGGTCCAGGTCGTGGGACACCATGGCGGTGCCCAGTGCAGTTTTTATCGGGAACTTCGATGCCGTGCCTAGTTGTTCGTAATAGGGCAGACATTGCGAGGTGGTCTTGCCGTCCGGGGTGAGGTCCCAGACATGGTCACAACCGCCCTCGACCCAAGGCCCCTTGCTGAAACGGCCTGCACTGGCGAAATGGCCCGAGAAAAGATAGGAGTTGCTGAACGCGTAGTAGTCCGAAAGCCTTCCCTTTGTTCTGTCGAATGGAAGTTCAAGCGGTTGAGAGCCGTCTGCGGGAACAAACAACATCTTTTCTGACTTGGGCCCCCTTTGCGGCCCACGATCCAGATACCCGTGCGCCTCCAGTAGGGGTACCCAGGCCCGGCCAATCATGGACTTTGGGCGTTCGTTTAGACGACAGCTGTAGCGGTTTCTCTTCACATTGTCCCGTTCTCGAAACGCGGGATAATAACGGGAGATGGGATACTCTTTCTCTTTGCCAAACATGCCTTCCTTGACATATGGGTTTCCATCCTGATCTTCGGTGACATAGTGGATATAACCTTCGTGGTAGCAGAGCCAGCGGGCGGGCACCGTATACTTCTCGATCGTGTTCGCCTCCACGTCCCAGATGAACAGTCCCCACTGAACCGCCTGTTGGGCTTCTACGCTCCGGGGCTTATCGCCCTCGTGCCCCTCGAACAGCACGCGCCGCTCGTCGAGCCAGAAAATCGTGTTGTGAAAACCGCCGTACTTGGCGCTGAACCCGGAGTCCTTGATGGGGTAGGGCCAAGCGGGTTTGTCACAGGCGGTGAGCAGCAGTGAACACAGTAGGAGAAATAACGCAGGGTACAGAGGAACAGTCCTCTCCGAAATGCCTGACCGACCACCGGCCGGGTGGCGGGGGGTGGTTTCCGGATAATGCTTCCTAAATGGCGACATCCGTCCTGGCTCCTTGTCGTTAGGCGTCTTATTCTTGGTCATGATATTAAGGAACACCGTTCGCGTCAAGCGGCTTGGAGAAGTTTGAGGTCGTTGCCGGCCCCGCCGTCGAGTCGGTTGTCGCCGGCATTGCCGGTGAGGGTGTTGTCCAGGTCGTTACCGGTTCCGTTCAGGGCGCTGCCTGCGAGTCGCAGCTCCTCGACGTTGTCCGTCAGGGTGTAGTCTATCTCGCTGATCACCACGTCATCGGGGTGATCGTGGACACCCACCCATTGACAAACGGTGATCGTGGTCCGCGCCGGCGCGGGGTGATCGTGGACATCCACCTATTGCTGAAATCAGAGTAACTTACCTCTGAGAGCACCGCCATAGATCTTGTCTCACTGATATCCATCTTTCTCTCCTAAGTCTTCGATTATCCCTTTGAATCCATTGAACTTAATTTTTTTAGGCATCTTCTGGCCTCTCTCGCACGACTCCACCCAAAGCCACAACCTGAAGTCCCGAAACCGTTTCGGGTTGTGCTGATCCTGCCCGGAGTCGAAGTCGACATACCGTGCCAGCACCTCACCGGTTTTCGTATCGATAATCCGTTCGTCACGCTTGCGGATCTCCAGGAATTCCCGGGTGGTATAGATGTCCCAGGCGAAACGCTGGTTGAGCGGGTAGCGGACCAGATTTCCCGTGCTTGTTCGTGTGGGATCAGGGATTGGCCTGAGTGTTTTAGCGACCCCCGGATTCTCCGCCTTCCACTGCTCCAGGGATTTGTTCAGTGAGAAACCA
Source organism: Sedimenticola hydrogenitrophicus (assembly GCF_025175675.1). Taxonomy (GTDB): domain Bacteria; phylum Pseudomonadota; class Gammaproteobacteria; order Chromatiales; family Chromatiaceae; genus Sedimenticola; species Sedimenticola hydrogenitrophicus. The sequence goes on along the minus strand of NZ_JANIOA010000024.1, from coordinate 8,358 downwards.
CCCTCTGTGGCGCAGTAGTAGCTATGGGCCACCCGCAGCGGGATCCAGTCCCAGAACAACAGCAGGTACATCACGACCAGCACCGGCACGCCACCCTTCCAGGCCGGTTTGCCACGCTCTCGTGCAACCCGGACACCGACCCAAACCAGAATGAGTGTGAGGATTAGGTAGATGATCAGACCGCCAAGAACCAGAAAGCCGACTACCATTAGGGGTTCTCCTCATACGAGGGCAGCAATTGGATAGCAGTGGCATTCAGCAATACAGGGCGAACCGCCTGAAGGCTTGGTGGCTGTGCGGTGGGTGAGACGGGTTGGTAATCAAGCGCGGGTTTCGACATTCATCCATGCTCCTTGTCGTTAGGCATTTTATTCTTTTATCATGGTATGGAAGAATGCCGTTCGTGTCAAGCGGCTTGGCGAAGTCTAAGACTGCCGCCGAACACCACATCATCACCCACCCCGGCCCAGACGTGATCATTACCCGTACCGGCATGGATCACATCCGCCCCGCCATCGGGCGGGTTGGTCACGCCGCTAACGGGGGAGAAGACGCGCCCATCGTCGGTATCGGTATAGGTCCAGTCGAACGCCTGGGCGGTGTAGTCGGAATCGCCGAGGATATTGTCATCCCCCGCGCCGCCGAGGATCAGGTCATTGTCCGTGCCGCCGGCCAGCCCGTCGTCGCCGTGGCTGCCCACCAGCAGGTCGTCGCCAGCACCGCCCGAGAGCCAGTCGCGGGTGTTGGTGGTTTGTCCGGTGTCACTGGCCAGGAAGGCGCCCGGCTCGATCTCCGCATCGGCATAGAGCCGGTCATTACCGGCATTGCCGGCGAGGATATCGGTGTCGGCGCCGCCTTCGATCAGGTCGTGGCCATCCCCAGCATAGACCTTGTCTTGTCCTGTTCCGGCCTGGATGTGGTCATCGCCGCCGCGCCAGGCATTGATGAAATCCTCGCCGCCGCCGGACTGGATCAGGTCGTTGCCCGTGCTGTCGTAGAGGGTATCTTCCTGGTCGTGGGCTTCGATGTCTCCTTCGTCGAGGACCTTGTTGCCCAAGGCGTCGTACTGGACCTGGATGCCGGGCTCGTCGGTGTCGAAGTCTTTCCAGAGGCGGTCGCCGAGAATGGTGTGGGTGGTATCGCCCGGTTCCGGCGCGGCATCATCCAGGGTGATGCCCAGGTCGCCGGAGGTGAAGTCGTTGATCGTCAGGGTTTTGTTACCGTCGATAACGGTGAGGGTGCCATCGGCTAGCTGATAGGTGAAAACGCCATCGGCGCTCTGGTAGCTGCCGTCATTCTGCCGGGTGCCACCTTTTAGTGGCTTGCCCTCGAAAAGTACTTGGCCGTTATCGTCGATATCGAACAGGGTGTCGCCGTCTCCGGCCCGGTAGGTGTCGTGGCCCTTGCCGCCTTCCAGGTAATCAGCGCCTCCCTTACCTTCCAGCAGGTCATCGCCCTTGCCGCCGTATAGGTGATCCTCCTTATCGCCTCCCTGGGTTAAGGGGTCATTGCCGTCGCCACCGAAGACGATGCGTTTGGAGGCGCCGGCGGTGGTGGCAGTAACCATTACCAGGGTATCACTGGCGAGGTCATGGTATTCGAGGGTTTCGGTGCCCTTGAGGCTACTGCCGGTCGTGTTGAATTGGATCTTCGTCGCCAGGAATGCGGCACGGTCGTTCAGATAATCTCTCGTCAGGCACCCTTGGCCGGACTGGAGATCATAAATTTCCAGCTCACCATCGGCGTTGTGCTGCGCATAGAGGCTGTCATCGCCGGTGAGGGCAAAAGGGTTGAGGTTGACCAGGGCATAGCGGTAGGCGATGTGGGATGTGGCAAGATTGACCAGATCATTGGCATTTTTGTTCGCGAGTGATTCGATACCCAGCAAGCCCGCCGCTTGACTGAACAGGACGTTTGTGTCGGTAAGTTTGTCAATATTCCGGTACAGCGTATCGCGGGTGGTTTCGGTTCTCGGGAATTGTTCCCCGAAGAGGGCGCCGACAGCGGCGAGGGTGGCCTCCAGGCTGCTTTTTGCCGTGGCCGAGGCGGCCTGCAGGATCTCGCCCGTTGTATTCAAGCCAATGTTGGGCGCGAGTTTTGTGAACAGGTCGTAGAGGGCCAGGGCGTCGACCACATTGATTATGGAGTGAGCGGATAATGCGGTGTGCGCCTCTGTGGTGTTGTCTACTTCGGAAAAGAGTGGGATGGTTCCTGGCGGCAGATCACCTATGTCGGAAACCAAATCTTCGGGCACTACCAAATTACTGATGCGTGATACCGGAAAACTGCCGACGGTGGTCGCTCCAGTTTCATTCGTCTCCGCTTCCGCCATCGCCCGGAAAACCATTCGGTGTCGTCACTGCCGATGATACCGGTATCAAACCCGGGTGCATTATAGGTGTGAACGTCATCCACACGGTTGGGGTCAAACCGAGACAGGATCAGCGCCAGGTGGCCACCCAAGGAGTGGCCGGCGATGTCGATGGTGCCGACCGTGTCCGGAATCACCCCGAGGCCTTGGACCGGATCGGCGACTTTAACGTAGCGATAATAGGGTACACCCAAGAGGTTGGACACCTGGTACTCCGTCGTTCCCGGTGGGGGCGGCATGATGCCTTCATAGACGTCGTATTGAACGGCCATGTCCGTGCCCGACGTGGTCAGGCGTTGGTAGTAGTTGATCAGGTCGATAGCTTGGTTCAGGGCGATGCCGTCCGCGCCGATGTCGGCGATGTCCGCCAGGGTGATGTCGGTACCCCATTGTGCTGTGGGTTCCGTGCCGCGCATGGCAAAAACGAATTCGCCGGGGTGTTCGATGCTTTCGAATACCGTTGCGGAGAAACCGTTACCCGTGTTGGGCTGGTGGCTGATTACGCGCCACTGGGTGATGAACGCTTCGGCCTGGGTATTTGAGAAGCCGGAGGTGGTGAGGGCGGTTTTGACACGATTACCAATAGTAATTACCTGCCCGAGTCTTTCATCCCAAAAATCTGCATAGGCCGCTTCTGACAATAGTGCATATTCATATTCGGTATGTGTCGTCATTTCATCACTCCGTTGATTCGTTCGATCTTGGTTTGAAAGGAAATAAAAGAGTCCCCATCTACCACCCACTTAGGATCGCCGACCTCACCCGGACACGCCCCGGTCCAAAGCCATAGCTTGAAATCCCTGAAGCGCTTTGGGTTACGCGAATGCAAGCCGTCGTCGAAGTCGACATTTCGTGCCAGCACCTCGCCGGTTTTTATATCGATAATTCGCTCGTCACGCTTGCGGATCTCCAGGAATTCCCGGGTGGTGTAGGTGTCCCAGGCGAAGCGCTGATTCAGCGCCACCCGGACCCTGTTCCCGGATTCGACCTGGGGTGCATTTTTTAACGGTTTCAGTGTCTTGGCCACGCCCGGATTTTCCGCCTGCCACTGCTCCAGGGACTTGTTCAGCGAGAAGCCGCCTTCCGTGGCGCAGTAGTAGCGATGTGCCATCTGCATCGGAATCAGGTCCCAGAACATCAACAGGTACATGACCACCAGCACGGGTACGGCGCCCTTCCAGCCCGATTTGCCACGCTCTCTCGCCACCCGGATGCCGAGCCAAACCAGAATGAGCGTGAGGATCAGGTAGATGATCAGACCGCCAAGAACCAGAAAGCCGACTACCATGCGGGGTTCTCCTCATGCACGGGCAGCAGTTGGGTAGCCGAGGCGATCAGCAAGACAGGACAAACCGCCAGCAGGTCGGGTGGCCGTGCGATGAGTATAACGGGTGGGTAATCAAGCGCGGGTTGCGACATCTATCCATGATCCTTGTCGTTAGGCGTCTTATTCTTTGGTCATGGTATGGGGGAATGCAGTTCGTGTCAAGCGGCTTGGCGAAGAATGAGGTCTCCGTAGCCCTTTACAACGTGATAGGCGCCTGCGCCGCCATCAAGGACGTGGCGGTGATCGTGGTGATCGTGCGGTGATCGCGGTGATCGTGGACACCCACCTATGGTGATCGTGGACACCCACCTATTGACATTGGCTAAATTAGTCGAATCGAAATAGGGCTGGTTATTTCTGGTCCCACCTTCCTCAGCCAGGATAATGAAATCGCGAAATGCTGTTATGAATGCCTGATTGTTGATGTACTTATGAAGTCCGGAAAGCTGTGGCATGGATCATCTCCTTGTCAGTCGACATTTTCGTATTTGTAGCGGATTTGGAATGTGCATAAGCGGCGAATATCCGGTCCATCCGCCCGGTAGATGATCAACTGATCCTTCTTGCAATCCATCAGTAGACACCCACCTATTGACAAGTGATCCATCAGTAGACACCCACCTATTGACAAGCAACTCTCGTCTGCCAGAATAGAGAACATACGGAAAACATTTACATCAAGGATTGATCAATGCCCAGGCCCAGAAAAACCCTCGTCAGTCTGGATGACACCCCCTATTACCACTGCGTCTCACGCTGCGTCCGGCGTGCTTTCCTCTGTGGTGAAGACCATCAAAGCGGCCGTTCTTTCGAACACCGGCGCGGTTGGATCGAAGAGCGCTTGTTGGCGCTCTCCCAATGCTTCGCCATCGATATCTGCGGCTATGCGGTGATGAGTAATCATACACATCTGGTGCTGTTTGTAGATTCAGACCAGGCCCTCAACTGGTCAATCCAAGAAATCATCGAGCGGTGGCATGGCCTTTTTTCCGGCACCCTGCTGTCCCAGCGTTATCTGCGGGGAGACCGACTCTCTTTGGCAGAAGTAAAGTGCGTGGAAGCGGACGCTGAGCAGTGGCGTGAACGATTGATGTCCATCAGCTGGTTCATGCGTTGCCTTAACGAACCAATTGCCCGTCTCGCCAATACGGAGGATAACTGTAGCGGCCGTTTCTGGGAGGGGCGCTTCAAATGCCAGGCCCTGCTCGACGAAGCGGCGCTCGCGGCCTGTCTGGCCTATGTCGACCTCAATCCTGTCCGGGCGGGTCTGGCGGAAACACCGGAAGCATCAGACCACACCTCCGTTCAACGGCGTATCCGGGCGATTACTGCTGCCGACGAAGACACACCGCCGCAGCCACCGGAGTTGATGCCTTTCGTGGGCAATCCTCGACAAGACATGCCCAAGGGGCTGGCCTATCGGCTGGAGGATTATCTCTCTCTGGTCGACTGGACCGGCCGCCAGTTCCGTGAGGATAAGCGAGGCCGTATTCCAGAGACACTATCACCGATACTCCAACGACTGGCTATCGATGCCGATGCCTGGCTTTTGTTGGCCAAGGGGTTTGAAGTGCACTTCAACCACCTGGTCGGGCGACCCGACGATATGCAACGGGCTTGTGTATCCCGGGGGCAATGCTGGGCTCACGGTATTGGGGCAGCGAGACGTCTGTTCAGTCCCTGATCTTTATCCCGCTGCACACTCCCGTTGCACCCTGCCGAACCCATCGGCAGGGTACTGACGTGCAGGATAAGGCCGCTTTGTATCCAATAGCACCAACACACCTCAAACAACCTCGCTGCTAACTCTACCCAAGCGATTTCAATGGGTATACTGCCCGACCGAATAACCGTTGCAGGAATGACTCCTTATCAATTTGTGGGTGTCCGGTATTGATATCCGGTATTGATACGGCGCTCCACATCTGTAAACGGGATGATCCGATCTTGGTATGGGCCAGGCAAGTCGCTGAGCGACGCGGTCCGAACAAGGCCGCGGTCGCTCTGGCGAATAGACTGGCGCGGCTGGCTTGGATCTTGTTGCAGAAGCAGGAGCAGTATCGTCCGATCACTTAAAGTTTACGTTATCGCCGGGGTCGACGATTTGATGATGATATGAGCGGTACTCCGCCTTGGCCTGAGTCTGGTTAGGACACGGTCCGCGAGACCGAGTGGGTGTTTAAGACCGTCAAGCGCGGATCTTCATCAGGGTCCGGAGGTTAGAAAAGTACCTCCATCCAGTAGACCGGATATATGTCAGCACGACCGTTTGCATCATTCGATAACAGCTTCGGTGACAGACAAAGGTTGGTAATCGCTGGATACCAGCACGGGCAGGATTTGCCTTGACACAGGCCGGGCGTCCATATATGTCCGGTATTGGGGCTTTATCAAATCGTGAGTATCAATTTGTGGGTGTCCGGTATTGGGGCTTGGGGCGATTTGTAGGTGTCCGGTATTGGGGCGGGTGTCCGGTATTGGGGCGTTTTCCCGGAGCCTCATTGTGAGGTAAGCCCTCACCGTTTGCGATGAATTTCATAGAGGTGTTCTCGTGGTTACAAGACCAACCCTGTCTGTTACCCTCACCCCTGTTTCCTGTCCGCGCACCCCTTCCGGGTCCCGACGTGGCCGTTAAGGCCGTCAGGGGGGGCGTATTCCAACCTATGTTAGGGTGTTGACCATGTTTGACTTTGAAGAGCTTGACTACCAGAAGACTCCGCACGGCGAGATCAGCCTGCGTCGCCGCGCGGAGCCGCGGCTGGCGGGGCAGATAGTCTACGAGGTGAAGCTGGGTGACGAGTTCCTGATGTCCAGCCTCTTCACCGAGTCGGAGATCCAATTGGCCCGACTGGCGCTGGCTGAGCTGGAGGGCGACAGCCTGGATATCCTGGTTGGCGGACTCGGACTGGGCTACACGGCGATGGCGGCGCTGGAGTCTCCAGCGGTAAGCGCGCTCACGGTGGTCGAGGTGATGGCGCCGGTGATCGACTGGCATCGTCGCGGGCTGGTACCGCTGGGTGAACCGCTGGTTGCCGATCCACGCAGCCGGCTGCTGCAGGCGGACTTCTTCGCCTTGGCCATGGCGCCTGGCAACAGCTTCTTTGAAGAGCAACCCCAGAGGCAGGTGGATGCGGTGCTGCTGGATATCGACCACTCCCCGAGCCACTGGCTGAACCCGTCCAACAGCGGTCTCTATACCCCGGAGGGACTGCACTGCCTGGCGCGGAAGATCCGCCCTGGCGGCTTGTTCGGGCTTTGGTCCAACGAACCTCCGAGCGATCCCTTTATGCGGCTGCTGGAGTCGCAATTCGTCAGCCCAGCGTCCCACGTGGTCTCGTTTCCCAACCCCTACCAGGGTGGTGAGTCGGCCTGCACGGTCTACCTGGCGCGCAATGCGACGGGGGCCTAGCCCGGGTCGCTGCGGACGTGCCGGGTATAACAGGTTTATGGGGCGGCATGCGGTATATTGACTACAAGTAGACGGGCGGTTGTGGGAAACTTCCCCCATCGTGCATCAGGATGTGGGAATAAGATGTCTTTGCCAGAAAACGAATTCATGTCGGCCTTTCGGGGGAGCTTCACCTCCACCCTGCGCTGGCCTCAACTGGATGCGCTGTGGGATCTGTTGCGCGCTGATCCCTGTGATGACTGGTTCATCTACGCCATCGGCGAACCGCCGCCGGCACAGCCTGCCAGTGCCCGGGATCTGAAGCATTTTCTCGATGAGATGGCCCTGTTCCTGCGCCGCGAACATGACGAGGATTACTGCGGCATCGTCTATGCCGACAACCTGCAGCAGCCGGCATTTGTGAAAATCTACGATCCGCACAACCTGGGGGTCTCCTGCGGTTACAGTGACAACCCGCCGTTGCCGGGCTGGGTGCTGAGCAAGCTGCCGCCCTGCGATCTCCCCTCTACCCGTGTCCTGCCGAACAACCGCCGGCGCTGGTGGCGTCAGCTGTTTGGCTAACAAGGATGGATATGAAGTTGGCGGGGATCATGCTAGACTAAAAACCCAGTAAACAACTCGGAAATAAAACTAGCGGGAGGTTGTTTCATGAATGCGGTAGCCATGACTCAAGCGATAAACAATACACAAGAGACCATGGAGGTCCTGCGGGTCTGGCGACTGGGGGTCGAACAGGTCTGTTTTATCCTCGGGCTGCCGGAGACCCGGCTGCGCAAGCTGAACCGGCTGGGCCAGAGCGAGGCGTTTCCGGACGATCCGGACATTCAGCGCCGTGCCGCCTATGTGCGCCGTATCGCCCAGGCGCTGCACACCAGCTATCCCACCAATCCCACCATGGGCAGCCGCTGGCTGCGCCAGAAGCACCGCCGGCTCGGTCAGGCGCCGCTGGCCCTGATCCTTGAGGAGGGCGAGGGCGGACTGGTTCAGGTGCTGGCGGAGCTGGATTGCACCTTCTGCTGGGAGTTGAACAGCACCCGGCCCGACTGAGTCGACCGTTGTCGGCAGGCGCGGCGCGCCCGCTGGTGCCAGTAGACTTCAATTTAATATTACCGGGTAAAGCTGATTCAGTTTCGTAGGGTGGATAAGCCGGTAGGCGCATCCACCATTGCGGCGGTGAGGAGTGGTACATGAATGTACCGTTTACGGACCTGAGGATGGCATACGCTGTCGCTTATCCACCCTACAAAAAGA
>NZ_JANIOA010000023.1 GCF_025175675.1 Sedimenticola hydrogenitrophicus | reverse complement strand
GAAATACCTTACCAATTACATAAAATACGATTTCAATTAGTATATCCAATACCATATGAGCTATGAATCTTCCTATAAGTCGGAATAAGCCTTCAGCGACATTATCTAATGGCACTACTATTTCCTTTTGTGCACCACATCAATCCAGACCGAGGATGGGTGGAGGAGGCACGACGTAACCCATCTTCATTCGCCGAGGCATCCTGCAAATTCCGCAGGACTTGGGGGCAGACCATGGTTTTCTGTTTTGCGTATACATCCATGTCCTTCAGGAAACCGTGGTCTGTCACCGGTTACTCCCTCTGCAACCGTGATAGCTCTCTGATACCTTTGCCGGTTGCAAAGGTTTCCTGACTCTTAATATTTCCGATAATCTCAAAATGCATACACGACTCTTCCTTGTGGCACTTTGCGACGTCTGCGTTCAGGTGTGGCTGGTGCGCGGCGGGCCAGACGTCACCTGGATAATCGTTGGCTGTCCCCGATTACTTTCGGCGTCAAAACTGTGGACGAGAGAAAAGCCTACCAAATATCCGATTAACAATGAACTAATTTCCGGGCAAGGGCCAAGCCGGGTTCAGGGTTTAAGGGCCGGGCGATGTGTATGGGGATTTATACTATAGCGGCGTCCAGGATGTGGATGCGCCGAGCGTGCAAAACGCATCAATGGTGTTTATCGGCAGCCTGGTGGCCAAAAGTGGCTAAATGATCCACCAGGTCGCCAGGCTGATCAGGCAGGCCAGTACCAGGTTCAGCACCAGGCCGATGCGCATCATCTGCACTTGGGGGATATAGCCCGAGCCGAACACGATGGCGTTGGGCGGAGTGGCGACCGGCAGCATGAAGGCGCAGGAGGCAGCGATGGCGATCACCACCGCCATGACGCTGGCGGAGAGTCCCATGGCCTCGGCGATGGAGGCGAAGATGGGCACCATCAGGGCGCTGCTGGCGGTGTTGCTGGCCACCTCGGTGAGCATCACCATGAACAGGACAATGGCCAACAGCAGCAGGAGCAGCGGCGCCCCCTGCAGCAGGCCGGCGGCCCCCTCCGCCAGAAACACGCTGGTGCCGGTCTCCTTGAGCAGGGCGGAGAGGGTGAGGCCGCCGCCAAACAGCAGCAGCACGCCCCAGTTGGCCGAATTTTCGATATCCCGCCACTCCACCAGCCGCAGGGCGGCGATCAGCACGATGGCCAGGATCGCCACCAGCGAGTCGAAATCCGCGTCAATTCCGAGAAACCGCGCAATCGGCCGGCTCAACAGCCAGAGCAGCACGGTGAGCAGAAATACCCCCAGGGTGAGGTGCTGCTGCAGTGTCAGGGGCGCAGTGGTTGATTCCGCCGGGACGGCTTGCAGATGATGGTTCAGGTCGGGGCGGAACACCAGCCACAACAGCAGCCACATCAACGGTAGCAGGCCGATCACGATCGGCAGGCCGAAACTGAGCCATTCGGCAAAACTGATACCGGCCGCGGCCGCGGCGATCGCATTCGGCGGACTCCCCACCAGGGTGCCGATACCGCCGATATTGGCCGAGTAGGCGACCCCCAGCAGCACATACCAGTAGGTCGAACGATGGTCTTCATACGCCAGGCAGGCCAGCAGGCCCAGTGCCAACGGCAGCATCATCGCCGTAGTGGCGGTGTTGGAGATCCACATGGAAACGAAGGCGGTGGTGGCGAACAGCAGCAGCGCGGCGATCGACAGCCGTCCCCGTGCCGTACGCAACACCAGTGAGGCGAGGCGCACGTCCAAGCGCTGCCGGTGCAGTGCCGCCGCCAGGGCGAAGCCGCCGAGGAACAGGAAGATGATGGGGTGGGCAAAGTTTTTCAGCGCCTCGCCGGTGGTGAAGATGCCGCTGGCCACCGCCAGCAGCGGTATCAGCAGGGCGGTGATGGTGATATGGAAGGTCTCGGTGACCCAGAGCAGGGCGATAAAGGCGAGGATGGAGAGGCCGGTGCGCAGGGGGAGCTCCAGGTCGCTGCCCCAGTAGAGGGCGAGGGCGATCCCCAAGGCCCCACCCAGCGTGATCCAGCGTCGATCCATCTCCCTCTCCGTGTTCGATTTTTGGTTATGGGGCTATTGTGCCCCCTCCGGATGAACCGCGAAAGGTACGAAAATCGCGAAAGTTGTCACCCATCACCGACCATTCGTTTCGCGAGCTTCGCGTTCTTCGCGGTTGCTTGATTTTTATGTTCCAAAACACACCGGGGTCGGAGTCACCCCGCCCACCCCGGATAGTCAATCCGTCACTTGTCGCGTGGGTTGACTCCGACCCCTTGGTGCTTCAAGCAGTCTGGATGCCATCCTTAGGTCCATAAACGGTGCATCCCTGCACCACTACTCCGGCCTGCGCCGGGATGACGGTGGTTCTTGGCTTAAGTAAATGCCATCCGGGTCTGACTAAATGGAACCACGGATAGACACAGATTCACACAGATAGGAGACCAGAAGACTGAATCTGTGTTTATCTGTGTGAATCCGTGGTTCTCCAGAGCGCAGCTTACGAACCCCTTGGTATGTTACGCGGCGCCACCCTCGGCCCGAACACACCGGGGTCGGAGTCAACCCGCCCATCCCGGGTAGTCAATCCGTCACTTGTCGAGCGGGTTGACTCCGACCCCTCGATACTTATGTTTCGTCACCTTCGGCCGGCCGGATCTCATGCGTGGCAATGGCATTCATGAACGCATCGCCGTAGCGCTCCAGCTTGGCCTGGCCGACCCCGCTGATCTGCAGAAACTCCGCCACCTCGGTGGGTTTGTCCCGGGCCATCAGCAGCAGCGAGTTGTCACCGAACACCACGTAGGGCGGAACACCGGCGGCGTCGGCCAGTGACTTGCGCAGGGCACGCAGGCGCTCGAACAGGGCCTCGTCATAAGGCCCGATCTCGGTGGCCCCCTTGGGTGCCTTGGCCTTGCGTTTGGCCTTTTCGCGAATCCGCGGCAGCGCTAACTGCAACTGCTTTTCACCGCGCAACACCGGCCTGGCCTCAGGAGTCAGGCGCAGCACCGAGTAGTGTTCGATATCCTGCAACAGATAGCCGTGGTGGATCAGCTGGCGGATCAGGCTGGACCACTCGATCTCGCTCTTGTCGCCGCCGATGGCGTAGGTGCTGAGCCGGTCGTGGCCGAGGCGGCGGATGCGTTCATTGTCGGCGCCGCGCAGCACGTCGATGACGTGGCGGATGCCGAACGCCTGGCCCACCCGGTAGACGCAGGAGAGGCCCTTGCGGGCGTCCTCGGTGGCGTCGAAGGTCTCGGGCGGGTCGAGGCAGAGGTCGCAATTGCCGCAGCCGCCCTCGATCTGATCGCCGAAGTAGTTCAACAGCACCTGGCGGCGGCAGGTGACGCTCTCGGCCAGGGCGATCATGGTGTTCAGCTTGTGCAGCTCGATGCGCACCCGCTCCGGGTTGTCGCCGCTCTCCACCAGCTGGCGCACCAGCACGATATCCTGGGTGCCGAACAGCAGCAGCGCCTCGGCGGGCAGGCCGTCACGTCCGGCACGGCCGGTCTCCTGGTAGTAGCTCTCGATATTTTTCGGCAGGTCGTAGTGCACCACGAAGCGCACGTTGGACTTGTCGATGCCCATACCGAAGGCGACGGTGGCGACGACGATGTCGATCTCGTCACGCAGGAACTGCTCCTGTACCCAGTGGCGCTGCTGGGAGGAGAGCCCGGCGTGGTAGGCGGCGGCACGGACGCCCTTCTCGTAGAGCTGGGCGGTGAGCCGCTCCACCCGCTTGCGGCTCAGGGCGTAGATGATGCCGGCCTCCTGCCGGTGTCCGTCGAGAAAGCGGGTCAGCTGACTGAACGGGTTGTGCTTCTCCAGCACCGAATAGCGGATGTTGGGACGGTCGAAGCCGGTGATGTGGCAGGCCGCCTGTTCCAGCTGCAGCACCCGCAGGATGTCCTTGCGGGTCTGCGGATCGGCGGTGGCGGTGAGGGCGATGCGTGGGATTCCGGGAAACAGGGTCTCCAACTGGCCCAACTGGGCGTACTCGGGACGGAAGTCGTGTCCCCACTGGGAGACACAGTGCGCCTCGTCGATGGCGATCAGGGCGATCTCGACCTCGCGCAGCCGCTCGATGAAATCGTCGCGCATCAGCCGCTCGGGGGCGATGTAGAGCAGCTCCAGCTCCTGGCTGTGCAGTTGCGCCAGCACCTGGCGGGCCTCGTCCGTGCCCAGGGAGGAGTTGTAAAACGCTGCCTTCACCCCGTTGGCGCGCAGTGCATCGACCTGATCTTTCATCAGCGAGATCAACGGTGAAATGACGATGCCGACCCCGGGGCGCAGTAGCGAGGGGAGCTGGTAGCAGAGGGATTTGCCGCCGCCGGTGGGCATCAGCACGAAGGCCGATTCGCCGGTGATGAGCTGTTCGATGATCTGGCGCTGGTGCGGGCGGAAGCGGGAATAGCCGAAGACATGGCTGAGGGTCTGGTCCAGCCGGTCGGCTGTGGGCGGGGTCGGGTTCATCGGGGCATTCTAAAGGGTGTGGTGGGTTGTCACAAATGCGCGTCGGCCGCCTGCCTGCCCCGGCCGGATGCCACCCGGAACCTTGGGCAACCACGGGGGGTTGCCCCAACGGGATCGACATCGGCGATGTGCCGGGTAGATGGGCCTCTTGCCGTCGTAGGGGCAGGCCCCGTGCCTGCCCGGGTCGGTATCCGCTCGGTTGTCCGGGTAACCACAGGGGGTTGCCCCTACGGGATCGATATCGGCGATGTGCCGGGTGGATGGGTCTCTTGCCTTCGTAGGGGCAGGCCCCTGTGCCTGCCCGGGTCGGTATCCGCTCGGTTGTCCGGGCAACCACAGGGGGTTGCCCCTACGGTGTGGGAGCTGATCGATGGAGGGTTAGGCCTTGTCCTCGCCCCGCGGATTGATCCCGGGCGCCACCGAGCGCAGGTGCAGATCCCGCTGCGGGAATGGGATCTCGATGCCGCCCTCGGCCAGCGCCTTGTTCAGGGCCATGTGCAGGTCGTGGATCAGCGGCATGCGCTTGAGGTTGTCGCTGACGAAGACGCGGATATCGAAATCCAGGGAGCTGTCGCCGAAGCCGGTGAAGAAGATGGTGGCGCGCGGCTCCTTCATGACATCGGGGTGCCGTTCCACCACCTGGGTCATGATGCGCAGGGCCTGGTCGGTGTCGGAGCCGTAGGCGATACCCACCTTGATGACGATACGGGTGATCGGGTCCGACAGGGTCCAGTTGATCAGCGGGTCGGTGATGAAGTTCTTGTTCGGCACCACCAGCTCCTTGTTGTCCCAGTCGGTGATGGTGGTGGCGCGGATGCGGATGCGCGAGACGGTACCGCTGATATCGCCGATGGTGACCGTGTCGCCGATGCGGATGGGCCGCTCGAACAGGATCAGGATGCCGGAGAAGAAGTTGGCGAAGATCTCCTTCAGTCCGAAACCGAGACCGACGCCCATGGCGGCGACCAGCCACTGTACGTCGCTCCACTGCAGGCCGATCAGATTGAGCACCAGCAGGGCGCCGCCGCCGTAGATGACGTAGCGGCTCATGCTGGAGACGGCATAGCGGTTGCCGAGATCCAGGTTCATCGGCTGCAGCAGGGCGATCTCCAGCAGGCCGGGCAGGTTGCGGCCGGCGATCAGGGTCAGCATCAGCGCCACCAGGGCCAGCAGGCCGTCCCACAGGGAGATATTGGCGAGCTGGCCGCTGCCGCTCTCGAACTGCCACAGCACCACGGCGTTGAGCCAGCTCAGGGCCGGCGTCAGCTGCTCCCAGATCAGGTAGAGCAGGGTGGCGAACACGAGGCCCGAGCCGACGCGTAGCAGGCGGCGGGTCTGTTCATTGATGGTGGCCAGGTTGACGGCCTCGAATTCCGCCAGTTCCGGCATGCCCTCACCGGCGGCGTCGGCGGCCTCCCTGGCGATCTTGGCCTCCTGGGCCGCCTGTCGCCTGGCCTTGGCCCGGGCCAGTGCCAGGCGCCGCTCCGCCACCAGCAGCCAGCGCACGAACAGGTGGTAGACCAGGAAGATCAGCACACCGGAGATCAGCGAGAGGAACACCATGCGCTCCAGGTTGAGCGCGCTGAAGTAGTATCCCTCGATGGCCAGCAGGGTCAGGCTCAGGTTGACGAGCATGGCGGCGGGATACCAGAGCCGGCTCAGATCACTCCGGTTGGCGTTTGCATCAACCGCCAGGAAACCGCTCCAGGGATTGAGCAGGCGGTGGAAAAACAGCGCGGTCACCAGCAGTCCGGCGATGAACGCCAGCCGGCCCAGGGAGTCGGTGTAGGTCGCATTTTCCACCCATTCGAATACGCCCACGGTGAACGCTAGCGGCACCAGCGCCGCCACCAGCCAGTGCATATGGTGGCGAAACAGCTTGCCGTTGGCCGGATCCCAGCGGAAGTGCACCTCCGCCAGGCCATTGGGAATGAACAGGTAGCGGACAATCTGGATGATGAAAAAGAACACCGCCACCCGGCGCAGGCCGATGGAGACCGCGACGATGAAGGAGTGGTCCGAGCCGGTGGTCAGCCACCAGCCCAGCGCCGCCATCAGCAGCGGCCAGGGCAGCGCCAGCAGCAGGGTGATGAGGAACGCGTGCACCGTGTTCTTGAAGCTGTCCCGGGTGACGTTGCCGACCGCCGGGGCAATCTGGTCGAGTCGCCGGTACATCTTGCCCCGGTTGCGCAGCAGCAGGCCCAGTACGATCGCCAGCAGGATCACCCGGTAAGGGTAGCGCTCCAGGCCGGTCGCCAGGCCTTCGGCCGCGTTGGCCCAGTTGTCGGCGGAGAAAAACCAGCCCAGGGCCTCAATGGCCTGGGTGAAGGTGGCGCCTCCGATCCGGGTGGTTGAGGGTATCCAGAGCAGGTGACGGTCCAGCAGATCGCTGTACTGCTTCACGCGGTCATAGAGCTGGAGCTGTTCGGCACTGAGATCGGCCAGTACTTTTTCATAGCGGCCATAGGCGGTCTTGACCTTGTCCAGCAGCAGCAGCCGGTTTTCCAGCAGCTGTTTCAGTTCCTCGAGGATGCCGCTCCACTCCGCCTCGGTCAGCTCCTCCGGCTGGATTGTACTCATCAGATTGTGGCCGAGCTCCGCCCGCAGTTGCTGGCGCCGGTCCTCGATGCGAAACGACTCCAGCCGCGCCGCGGCGATCTGGGCGCGGCGCAAATTCACGCTCTTCTGCAGATCGGCCAGCCGCGGCAACTCGCTACGCTGTTTCTGCAGCACGCCGCCCGGTTGCTCATCCAGGCCACCAATGGTGATCTGCTGCTGGACCCGTTCCTGACTCTGGCGGATAGCCTCCTTGCGGGCCAGGGTCTTTTCCAGTTCCAGTGTGGTCGCTTCAGTCTGGGTGGCGAGCTGGGACAACCTCTGGCTCAGCTCGGCGTTTTGATCGGCATACTGCTGGATCAGCGGATGTTTGCCGGCCGCCTGCTGCTGTACGATCTCGGCTTGTTGCCGGGCCTGCTGCGCCTCCTCCACCTGCAACGAAGAGACCCGCTCCTGAAGCAGCTGGACAAGGGTGTCGGCCTGCTTCAGCCGGGCCTGCCCCAGTTCAATACGCAGCGCCAGCTGGTCCATGCGGTGGGTGTGGCTGAGGCGCTCCAGCTGTAGCCGGTTGATCTTGTTTTTCAGCATCAGCTGACTGGCCAGCAGCAGCTGTTTCCGGTGTGCCGGGAGTGTTCCGCTGGTATCGCTATTGAGACGGTTCTCGGTCTCCTCCAGTTGCCGCTTGGTGTCGGCCAGCTCCATTCCCGACTGTTCCGGGCGGACCCGCTGAACGGCACGCTGCTCTTCCAGGTCCTGCAGTTGTGTCTGGGCCAACTGGCGTTCCGACAGGGACTGGTTGTAGCGCCGGGTCAGTTCCTCAGCGGACAAGTTGGCCACTATGGCGGGCTGGCTGCTCTGCTTGATGAAACGGCTGAGGGCGTTGCGCAGCTGATTGAGCTGCTGCTCGGCGTTGTCCACCGTCTGCTTGTAGAGTTCCGCCTGCTGTTGCTCCTTCTCCGCCTGTTGCAGCTGCTCCAGCGTCTGGCGGTAGTTATCAAGCTCGCCGTTGTCGGCACCCTCCTGCCCGCTGGCCGCTTCCAGTTCGCCGATTTTTGCCTTGGTGCCTTCGATGCCGGGTATCGTTGTGCCCGGGGGGGTGGTTTGTGTACCCTCTTGCGCCGCGACCGCGGGCAGGGTCAGTAGCAAACCGAGCAGGCTGAATAGCAGTACCTTGAACAGTAGTTGAAGCTGAATTGAGAAGTTATGCACGCATTCCCCGGGGATTGTGTTTTTGATGGCCCATAATGGCAGATACCGACCAGCGCCTGACCGATTGGTTCAAAAATCCCATTCCCAGGGCCTACTGTCAACCGGGCAAAGCCAAACCGGGTGCCTTACCCCGAGCGCTGATCAGCCCCGCCATGGGCGTGACGGTGTTCCGGCACGCTGCCGTCGTGCTCATGCCCGGCGTCGATACCGGCGGCGTGGATGTGCAGGTGCGAATGGGTATGCAGATGGGGATGGCTATGCATGATGCCTTCGACCAGGGTGCCGTCCTGGATCAGCACGGCGCGGGTGGCCAGCCGCTCCACCAGTTTGCGGTCGTGGGAGACGAACACCATCGCCTGGGGCAGGGACTCCAGGTGTTCCAGCAGGCGCTGTTCGGCCTTTTCATCCAGTCCGTTGGTCGGCTCATCCATCAGCAGCACCTGTGGCTGCATGGCCAGCACCGTGGCCAGTGAGACCATCCGTTTCTCGCCGCCGGAGAGCTTGTGGGTGACCCGGTCGGCATAGTGGGTGAGCCCCAGGGAGTCCAGCACCTGTTCGGCGATCGCCCGGGCCTCGGTCTCGCTGCGGCCCAGGTTCAGCGGGCCGAAGATCACATCCTCCAGCACCGTGGGGCAGAACAGCTGGTCGTCGGCATCCTGGAACAGCAGCCCGGCCCTGGCGCGCACTTCGCGAAACTCCTGCTCGCTGCGGCGTTCCCGGCCGAAGGCGTGGATGCGCCCGGCGCTGGGTTTGTGCAGGCCCACCATCAGTTGCAACAGGGTGGTTTTGCCGGCGCCGTTCTCTCCCAGCAGGGCGACCCGCTCACCGGGGTGCAGATGGAAGTTGACCGCGGAGAGTACCGGATGGGCCGGGTAGCCGAAGGCGATATCCTGCAGGCTGATCAGGATTTCATTCATAGGGTCTGCTCCAGCAGTAACAGGATAGCGGCGAGGCCGCCCGCGGCGAACAGCGCCAGGGTGTCGCGGTGGCGCCAGACATTCGGGTTGACCAGATAGAAGCGGCCGCTGAAGCCGCGGCACTTCATGGCGGCGAGGATCCGCCGCGAGCGCTCCAGGCTGCGCACCAGCAGCATGCCCAGCAGCCAGCCGAGGCTGCGCCAGGTGTGGCGGTTGCTGCCGGCGACGAAGGCGCGGGCGCGCATCGCCAGGCGCAGGGTCTGGTACTCGTCGAACAGCACGCCGATATAGCGCACGGTGAACAGGAACAGGTGGATCAGTTTCTGCGGCAGGCGCAGCTGTCCCAGGGCATGGCCCAGGACCACCGGTTCCAGGGTGCCGATCAGCGCCATCAGCAGAATGACCACGGCGTTGGCCCTGAGCACGATCTCCAGGGCGCGCCACAAGCCTTCCAGGCTGGCACTGAACGGCCCCAGGGTCAGCCAGCTCTCTCCCGGCACCGAGAAAGGCAGCATCACCAGCAGCACGATCATGAAGCCTTCCATGGCCAGCAGCCGCTTGCGCAGCAGCGGGCCGCTCAGGCCGACCCGCCACGCCAGCAGCAGCGCCAGCAACAGGGCGGTGAGCAGCAGCGGCAGGCGTTGCAGCGCGACTACCGTCAGGGCCAGCAGCAGGGCCGTGAGCAGGCGCAGGCGCGGATCGAAGCGGCCGAGCCAGTCTCCGTGGGCACTCTCCTGGGCGAGCGTCAGCTGCATCATTTATTTGGTCCGCCGCCCGGTCCACCCCGTCGGCCGCGCCACCACAGGGCGATCCCGGCCAGACCGAAGATAAAGCCGATGCCGCCGAGGATGTCGCTCAGCCGCGCCCGCTCGTCGCTACGCTGCAGCGCCGCGCGTAGCGGACCGATCTGGCGCGCCAGCGCCTGCTCGATCAGCGCCATCAGTTGTCGGTCTTCAAACTGTCGATCGGCCAGGCCCGTTTGATCGGTAGCCGTCGGCCGGCTCCCGGTCCCGGCTGAAATCGCGGCGTCAGGGCCGGTCGGGCCGAACTCCGCTGCGCGGATCAGCCACTCCGCCTGGTGGCCGTCACCGGTGTCGGCCCGGAGCCGGTACTCCCCCGCGTTCGCCGGGGTATAGCTGAAGGCGCCCTGGGGGTCGGTATTCAGTGTCGCCAGCGGCTGGCCGCCCGGGTCGCTGACGGTGTCGCTGACGGTGACGACCGCGCCGGCCGCCTCGGCGCCGCCGGCGAAGTAGACCGAACCGTGGATGTTCGGCCCCTCCACATAGGCGAACAGTTTCAGCAGGTGCGCCTCGGCGCTGCCGTGCAACAGCAGGAGTGGGATTATTATTAGATGCAGGCGGGGCATCGGTTTACTCCTGCAGGGTGATCAGTTCCGGCGCCACCTTGAGCAGGAACGCCAGGGTGAAGCCGGTGACCGCGGCCTCGGCCACCATCAGCGGGGCATAGGTGGCCAGTACCACCTTGGCCGCCGGCAGATAATCACTGCTGCTCAGGCCCAGGCTGAGACTGACCAGGGTGCCGGTCAGCACTACGCCCAGGGCGCCACTGGCCGCCCCCCAGGCCAGGCTGGCGCGACCGCTGGAGCGCCTGAGCGCCGGACCCAGCAGGCCGGCGCAGAGCAGCGCCGGCAGGGCGATGTTCAGGGTGTTGACGCCGAGCACCAGCAGGCCGCCGTAGCCGAAAAACACCGCCTGCATGAGCAGGGCTACCAGAATGGCGGGCACCGCCGCCCAGCCCAGGATCAGCCCCATCAGTCCGTTCAGGATCAGGTGCACGCTGCTCGGGCCTACCGGGACCGAGACCAGCGAGGCGATAAAGAAGGCGGCCGAGAGCACCGCCGCCTGGGGGATGCGGTCGAAATCGAGCCGCCGGATCGCCACCGCCAGCAGGCAGGTGGTGACGGCGGCACCGCTGATCAGTACCGGTGCGGAGAGTACACCGTCAGGGATATGGGCGATGGCCGTGGCTCCTCATTCTACTAACCATTCTATTGGCGTCATTGCATGTCACGGGCGCGGACCCAGATCAGCGCCCCCTGTTCCACCGGCACGGCTTTGCCGGCAGGGTTGCGCAGCTTTTCCGGACCCTCCAGCAGCGCGGCGAAGCCCCACCAGCCGGCCCGCGGTAGTGCATAACTGAAGGTGCCGTTGGCGTCGGCCTTGATCACCTGGGTGACATAGGCATCCGCCGGGGGGGTAAAGCTGCCGTCGTTCAGCCACTCGATCTCCACCTGGGCAAAGGGCACCGGCTCACCGTCCCGTCGCACCACGCCCTGGAACAGGTTACCGGTCCAGAGCCCGTAGGGGCGGGTCAGCGGCTCGATCTCCACCGGAAACCCCACCAGCCGGTCCCAGCCCGGCTCACCGGCGAAGGCGTCCATCACCACCTTGGTGAAGTGTTCGATCATTTTCCCCTCGGCCGGCTCCCAGTAAGGGGCGGGCTGCAGGTAGAAGAGATGGTCGCCGGGGCGGGTGACGCGGTAGTCGGCCCGATAGGCCGTCTGGCCGGTGATCTGATAGGGGGTGAGGGCGTCGCGCAGGTCCCGGTTGCCGTCGGGACCCAGCACCCCAAAGCGTACCGGTTGCCCCATATCCATGGCCGGCCCCCCCTGCATCGGGTGGGTGAAGCGCATGTCCAGTTGCACCTGGCGGGGGGTGTCCGCCTGCAACAGGTCATGGGAGGGTATCAGGGTCTGGAAGTGGGCGGTCGCCAGGGCGGGACACAGGCCGAGCAGGGCCGCCAGGATTCGGATTGGCCGTTGTGACATCCGTGGACTCCGGTGGTGATAGGGGTCGGGTCTTCTGCTACCTGCCCGGATAGTGTATGAGATATTACAAAAAAATAATACGTAATACAATTGGCCGGGCGTTCCTGCTCCTAGCAAGCGGATGGACAAGCTTATCCGCAATATCCTCGCCACCTTTCATCAGGCTCGCGACACGGTGAAGAAGGCGACCTGAGCTTCCGAAAACGGCCCATCCGGGGCAATGAGCCCGATTCAGCGCAATGACCGGAATTGGCCGGAAATTGAAATAGTGACAGTACTTGAAGAAATCTGCGGCGCACCCGAAGTGGTCTTTATTCAATTCCCGCTGAATGGCATGTACCGAGATAAACCGACAGTTGAATATCGCTATTGCCTATAAAAAATGAAAGGCTAGTTCTGTAGGACACCGGTCATTGTCAGAATCTTTTACACAACTTTTCCATTCAAGAAAGCAGACAATCGCGTGTGATAGCCGCCAAATAGCTGAAACCAGTGCTTACAGGCATTCACAAATAGGTATTGCAGATAATTCCGATGCGTACTCATCAGCGTCAACGGACATTAAAGCTGATTTGTCGATTGCGTAAATTTACAAGTGTTAATTAAAAGCAGATGCAACAGGATTAATCTGTATTAGTTTTCATGCTCCAAAGCTTACTCTAAGACTAAATGCTAAAAGATATGTTTTCAGTGTCAGGTTTTTTTACAAAAAAACTTGTGGAGTAAAAAAAGTTGTATTTTTTTAGTGGCTTATGATAATGGCACGGTTTATGCATGATAGTAAATGCCTACATAAAAATTAAGGAAATAATAATGTTATGAAGAAAATACTAACTACTACTATATTTGCTCTTGCACTCATGTTCTCGGGTTTAGCGACAGCAGCGGTTATTCAAGTTGAGATCGATGAGCAACTGCCTGCATCTGGTACAAACCACTACGACTTGGACGGTGACGGAACTAATGATATTGGATTAGCTGAAGATTGTTGCTACGACGAAACTCTTTGGATAAACGGTTCAAGTTACGGCACAGATTTCCAATTTGCCTTTTTAGGGATCGGAGATACCATTGATGCATCTCTGGATTGGGTTAGTGGGGTAGCTGATTATACAGCTGACCTGATTATTGGTGAGCAGTATGTGGCGGCTTTTGATACCTCTATCGGTTCCTACTACGGCTATTTCGTCATCGATTTTGATGGAACTGATACATACTTGCGAGATTATTTTTATGAAGACACTGGTGGCTCAATAACAGTTGCTAGCGAAGTTCCAGTTCCCACTCCACTGGCTCTCTTGGGTCTAGGTCTGATTGGCTTGGGTGTATCTCGCCGTAAAGCTTAATAGTTTCTTACCCATTGGCTTAATGAGCCTCATCTTCCGGTGGGGCTTTATTTTGTCAGTAACAATGTCCGTATCCCTGCACCACTTCTCCGGCGCAGGCCGGACAAAAGCGCGAAGCGCGTTGAACGACTGAAAGTCGGCCCGAAGGGTGAGCGAAGCGAATAATCCAGGAATACCGCCACCATTAAGCAGTCTGGATGCCATCCTTAGGTCCGTAAACGGTGCATGGCATCCTCGGCTCCGTAAACGGTACATCCCTGTACCACTCCTCCTGTACCACTCCTCCTGCACCACTCCTCCAGCCTGCGCCGGGATGACGGTAGTTCTTGGCTTAAGTAAGTGCCATTCCGCTCAGGTCCCAAATGTCCGCGTCGGAGACGTTGCTCGGCCTGGCCGGGGAGTTAACCCGGTGACTCAGGTCTGCGGGTGGGTATGGCTGTGTTTGTGGGCGCCGCCGCCGTGGTGGTGGTGCTCCTGCTCCACCTCCACCGGGATCAGGTTGAGCTTGCCGTGGCGCACGCCCGGCTGGGTGATGACCGCATTGGCAAACTCCTCCACCTGCCGGGTAGGGCCGCTGACCACGACCGCCTCCAGGCAGTTCTCATGATCCAGATGGACATGCAGGGTGGAGACCGATACGTCGTGGTGATGATGGTGGGCGTGGGTCAGGCGCCGGGCCAGCTCCCGCTCTTCGTGGTTGAACACATAGCTGAGGGTGCCGACACAGTGACCGCTGGCGGCATGTGCCATGCGGTCCGCCTCCAGGGTGTCGCGGATCATATCCCGGATCGCCTCGGAGCGGTTCTTGTAGCTGCGCCGTTTAAGGTACTCCTCAAACTGGCCGATCAGCTCCTCGTCCAGGGAAATGGTGATGCGTTCCATTGGGCTTCCTCGTGGTTTGGCGTAGCGTGCCCGAATCATCGCAGGAGATCCGCGTCGGGGCAAACATTCGCCGGCGGCTTGAACTCGGCCGGGTTTGCGCTATTAGTTAGCGATAAGGGGAGCCGGACACGGAAGCTGTGTATGGTGCGTCTCTCCATGGCTGTTTTTGGGTTTTTGTGGCTGCTGGGCCTGTCGACGGTGCAGGCGGAGATCTCCCGCAACACCTATGACACCATCCTCGACATGGTCGCCCGGACCTATGCCGAGGCATTCAACGAACGCAACGAGCGCTTGCGCATCGACCGGCTGTGGCCGGATGAGACCAATCAGGCCTCGGCCTGGCGGGAGGAGGACCGGCGCGGTGAGATCGCGGTGTTGCGGATGCCCGGCGGGATCGCCCGTCAACCGATCATCAATGCCGACGCCTTCACCCTGATTGCCTGCCATGAGATAGGCCACCATCTGGCGGGACCACCGGCGGTCTGGAAGTACTCGGTCGAGGGACAGGCGGACTACTTTGGGGTTTCCGATTGCCTGCGGCGGGTGTTCCCGAAGCTGCCCGAATACAGTGTGCTGCGTGAAGCGACCACCCCGAAGATCGTGATCGACCGCTGCCGGATGGTGTTTGAGAGTCGCGAGGAGCGTGAGCTCTGCATGCGTTCGGCGATGGCCGGGGCGCGTCTGACCCGCTACTTTGCGCATAAGCGGCATATCGGCTACCCAAGGTTCGAGATGCCGGAGCGGGAGATTGCCCGGCAAACCGATATGGGACTGCCCAGCCCGCAGTGCCGTCTCGATACCTATTTTGCCGCCGCCCTGTGTGATCCGCAGAAGAGTGCGTCCGCCGCTGATGGCCCGCCCTGGCTCTGCACCCAGCACCCGCAGCAGACCCACGGGCTGCGGCCCCGCTGCTGGTTCAGTGCCGCCGGCGCTGAGTGAACCCAATAGTTGCATTAATCATGACCCAATGAATGGCACTTACTTAAGCCAAGAACCACCGTCATCCCGGCGCAGGCCGGGATCCAGACGTGCTTAATGGTGGCGGTATTCCTGGATTATTCGCTTCGCTCACCCTTCGGGCCGACTTTCAGTCGTTCAACGCGCTTCGCGATTTTGTCCGACCTGCGCCGGAGAAGTGGTGCAGGGATGCACCGTTTACGGACCTAAGGATGGAATGACGAAAATCCTGCAATTCGCCTTAAGTAAGTGCCATTCATGACCCAATGATTTGGTTCACCCCGTTATCTGCCGGATGATATAAATAGGCATGGTTTCCCGGAATGCACCGCTGGCGGAGTCCAGCATTGCGCCCTGTAGGAGGCCCGCCCCCGGGCCGATTTCGCGGCGAGGCGCCACTCCTACCGGTTGATTTTTACAACGATCGGGTGAACCGACCCGCGTAGCGCTCCGCACCTCTGGCGATCCCGAGCGGTTTTGCTGACCCCCGTCAATGAAATACCAATATGCCCGCCATTCCCGTCCCGCCCGTTAAAGTATCCCTGCCACTGTCCGATAAGCACCCGATGGCAACCGGTTGCCGGTTCACCACCGATCCATATCCGGCCACCGAGGGCGGGTCGCAAGGCCCCGTGTCAGCCTCTCGGGCTGCCGTACAGACGGCGAATTACTCCATAAGCGAAGCCAAATAATATGAAATCACTCTTCTTGCGGATGCGCAGCATTCATTGGATCGGAATTGTCCTGCTGGTGGCCAATGCCCTGATATTAACGGAAAACTTCTGGTCCATGGTGATCCAGCTGGTGGTGGCCGTGGTCGTGCTGGTACACGACCTGGACGAGAAACGCTGGGGGGTGGATGCCCTGAAGCAAATGTCCCACTACATGGAGAACTTCTCGCGCCGGGATCTCTCCCAGGAGTGCCGGGTCAATGCCAACTTCAATACCGAACTGGGGCAGGTCCTGGCGGTGATCGACAGCTTCAGGCACAGCATCCGCTCGGCCCTGCTGGAGACCAAGGAGTTTGCCAGCTCGAACAAAAACGCGGTGCATGACATCAACAAGATGACCGGTGAAATCAATCAGCGCATCAACGGCATCGCCCGGCTGATCCAGGAGGCGCATCAGGAACTGGCGGAACTGGACCAGATCACCGACAGCCTGGTGAGCGATGCCCAACAGAGTCAGGGACTGATCCGCAAGGTCAGCGAACACCTCAACAGTTCGCAACAGGGGATCAGCGATTTTGGCGAAAAACTGCGTCGCTACTCGGCCAGCAACCGTGAAATGGCGGGAGAGATCGCCCAGCTCTCCAATAACACCGATCAGGTCAAAGGGGTCCTGACGGTGGTCAACGGGATAGCGGAACAGACCAACCTGCTGGCACTGAATGCGGCCATCGAGGCGGCCCGTGCCGGTGAACAGGGGCGCGGTTTCGCGGTGGTGGCGGACGAGGTGCGCGGCCTGGCGGTACGCACCCAGCAGAGTCTGAAGGAGATTCACAAGATCATCGCGGATATCACCCAGTCGGTCAGCACCTCCACCCGGCAGATGGAGAGTCAGACCGTCCTGCTGGATGGTGTCATGAACACTATGGAGCACACCATCGAGATCATCAGTGCCGCCACCACCGACGCCGCCAGCGCATCGGGTCAGATGGAGCACACCGTCAAGATGTCCACCCTGTCGCAGGAGAAGAATGCCCACGTGGTCGATTGCGTGGCGCAGGTCAACCAGATTTCACAGGCCAACCTGGACGCCATCTCCGAGATCACCCGCCGCATCCAGGATCAGGAGTCGAAGGAGGAGACCATGCAGTTGAAACTGGCTGAGTTCAAGCTCTGATCCAGGCCGTGGGGGTCCACCAGTCCCTGAAGCGGTATTCCCAGGGACAAATTCGCCTGCATCGTAACTACTCCCAGGGTGATTGGCCTGCCTTGTTGGCCGATCTTGATGGCGCCTCGAATCCGCCCCCTTTTTCAGATTCAAGCCTGCCCTTGTTTGAGCGAAGCGAGTTTGGGTAGGCGCTGAAAAAGGGGGCGGATTCGAGGAGACAAGCCATCGCGTGAGGCCAACAAGGCAGGCCAATCACTTACAGGCCGGGTGAGTAGTTACCCTATTGTTTCTCCTGGTGCCTGTTTCGGTGGTGCATTCCCCTGGGTGATCAAGGCAGATCGAACAGCAGCACCTCGGCCCTATCGACACCGCTCAGCTCCACCCGCGGTTCATCCACCAGGGTGAGGGCGTCGCCCGCGCCCAGGGTTTCGCCGTTGACCGCCGCCTGGCCCCTGGCGACATGGACATAGGCGGTTCGCCCCGCCGTCAGCGTGTGCGTCACCGACTCGCCCTGTTCCAGCAGGGTGCCGTAGAGCAGCCCGTCCTGATGGGCGCTGATGGAGCCGCCACTGCCGTCCGGCGACACCAGCAGCTGCAGGATGCCGCGCCGCTCCGACAGGGGAAAGTGCTTCTGGGCATAGCCCGGCGTCACGCCCTTTTCATTGGGCAGGAGCCAGATCTGCAACAGGTGCACCGGCTGATGTTCGGACGGGTTGAACTCGCTGTGTCTGACCCCGGTGCCGGCGCTCATGTGTTGAATGTCGCCCGGATGGATGAGTGAGCCGTTGCCCATGCTGTCCTTGTGTTCCAGCTCCCCCTCCATGACATAGGTGACGATCTCCATATCCTGGTGCGGGTGGGTGGGGAATCCGCTGGCCGGCGCGATCCGGTCTTCATTGATGACCCGCAGGATCGATACCCCCATGTGGGCCGGATCGTAATAATCGGCAAAGGAGAAGCTGTGATGGCTCTCCAGCCAACCTTGCTGGACATGACCACGGTCATCTGCCGCTCTGATCTGTTTCATGGTTCAGACTCCTTGTTGATGACTACAGTGTAGTTGTTCGGTACCCTTTGTAACGCCCCTGCCGCCGTCCCTCCCGGCAGGACATCCGGCGCGGCGGCAGCCGGGGCGGCCTGTGCAACGGAACGCCCACCGCGCCCTGGCAGTGCCGGTTCACGGGGCTCCGCGAAACATCGAGGCCGGAGTGGGGTCCAAGGTTGGCGGTGCCATCCGTTTTGTCCGGTATGCCCCTGGAGGTTGAGACTCAGGCGTGGCCGCCGCTGGCGCAAGCGAAGTATTTATTATGATAGAGAAGATCAAACAGTTTTTTGAAACCCACCTGGCCCCCGATTCATCCGCGATGGACCGGGACCCGGAGCACGCCCTGCGGCTGGCGGTGGCGGTGCTGCTGTTCGAAGTGGCCGAGTCGGACTATAAACAGCATCCCGATGAGAAGGCCGCGCTGCTGTCGGCGGTTCAGGAGCACTTCCGGCTGGCGCCGGGGGAGGCGGATGAACTGCTGGACCTGGCGGAGGCGGAGCATGCCGATTCCACCGACTATTTCCAGTTTACCCGCCTGATCAACCAGCATTATTCGCAACGGCAAAAGGTGGATCTGATCGAGGCGCTCTGGCGGGTGGCCTTCTCCGACAGCGAACTGCATCACTACGAAGAGTACGTGATACGCCGCCTGGCGGATCTGCTGTATGTCCCGCATGCCGAGTTCATCGCCGCCAAGCACCGGGTGGCCAATCCCTAGCCGCCTGTCGGGCCGTATTTCCGGCCACCATGAGACTCACTACTATCCCGTGCTGGCGATGTTCGAGAACCATAGGGCGGGCCGTGCCCGCCGCTGGCGCCCATGGGGCGCCCTATAGCCAACGCATGGGCACCATGTCATAGACCGGGTGGAGCCTGAAACGGTTTTGCCCGGGTGCCAGCGTCAGGTTGCCGAGGTGCATGTCGCTGTTGGCGATCCGCCACCCGAGAAACCCCTGCGGACGCTGATCGTGCAGGAAGTAGGGCAGGCCCGGAAATTCACCATTGCCCTCCTCGCCGAGTAGCCACAGCTCCCCCGAAAACACCGCGACGGCGGCCGTCCCCGCCAAGGCAGTGATTTCACCGACCACCGCCGGGGGCACGCGCTCGTCTGTCGGCGCCGGTCACCCTCCCGGACGGCCGCATAGCGTGAATTCCGGCCGTGCCCCAGCCGGAGCACCCGGCTGCTGGCGGCACCAATCAGGCGCGACACCGTTGGCTGGCTGATTCCAAGCGCTGCCTGCAGGGCCAGCGAGGCCATGGGGTCCCGGTCAGAGTGTAACTGCACGAGATCGTCGACAGAGGTACGCATGAATAGATCATTGAATATAAAACAGAATAGAACGATAGCGTAATAGTTTCTTATTAATCAAATAGTTAAGACAAAAATCTGGAGGTAGATGATGTGCAATCGAATGGAAACTGCATGGATGCGCAGCGTGATGACCATACATCAAGATACGGAAGTTGCGCAGTGCGGGTTCGCCCTTAACCTGATGAAATAAAAGATTAAACGTCAGGAAACACACCGGGTGGCATAGCCGGCGGACCGATGCCACCTAAAATCGCGGCATCTCATCGGCGGCCCTCCCACCCCTGTTGCCATTTGAGAAACTGTTTCACCTTCCCGCGAATCTTTGATAGCCTGCTGAGAATCTAAGGAATATCCTGTTGGCGGGATGCTGAATACACCTCCGATCCAGTGTTCCAGCCGAGTCAAATAGACTAAAAAAGGCAGGATAATGCGTAGAACGAAAAGTCGCTTTTTACACATAATGCGCGAGCAACATTTCTCAGAAAATGCGCGAGACGCATAATCAGGTTATGCGCCAATAGCGCCTTGATATGTTTGCTATAAATGCTACTATTACTCCTACTATCGCTATTATGGGGTACGGAGCTATGGCAACGATTGAAGTAGATTTCGAGGTTTTTAAAGAACTTACGGTTCGTCGCACGTCTGAATCTGTAACTGAAAATGACGTCATTCGGGGGCTTCTGAGCCTTAATCAGACGGTTCCTGTCACGCCGGCCGGGCCACAGCCAGTTGAGGCAGGCCGATTCCCGTGGGTATCTAAGGGCGTGTCCTTTCCGTCCGGTACTGAATTCAGGGCCACCTATAAAGGCCAGCGACATATCGGCAAGGTAGAAAACGGGGCATTAATTGTAAACGGTGAGCGTTTTACTTCTCCTTCTGCCGCCGCAGTGTCAATTACAGGTAATCCGGTTAATGGTTGGCGCTTTTGGGAGTGCAAGTTGCCCGGTGCAAACCGCTGGAAAGTCATTGCGAACTTGAGGAAGAAAAGCGCATAACAGAATTCACAGAATTACAGAATTCGGGTTCAGAGTAACAACTCAGACGGAAAGGCGCATGAGGCCAAGCGAACGGGGACGCATCTATTTTCCCTCACGAAGAGACGAACTCTGGCATTTTGACTGCCGCATGATCATGCTGTTTGGCGACGGAGGTTGCAGATGGGACCTGATGAACGAGAAATCCGCGAGGTGCATTCCACCTGGATCGATGCCGTAAACGCCGGTGATCTTGTCCGCTTGCTCACCTTGATGGCGGACGATGTCGTGTTTCTCAATCCGGGCCAAGCGCCGTTCGGCAGGGATGGATTTTCCAGTAATTTCTCGGCCGCCCACCAACAGATTCGGATCGGTTGCATCAGCGAATTGGAGGAAGTCGTGGTCGTCGGCGAAGTCGCCTACACGCGGAGCCGGGACGCGTTGTCCGTGACCCCGCGCGCTGGCGGGAAAGCGACGCAACTCGCCGGGCACCGTATTACGCTATACCGCAAACAACCCGACGGCCGCTGGCTCTTGGCCCGCGATGCCCATACGTTGTCCCCGGTGGAGAAGTGAGAATGAATAAATGATGGATGTCCTGAATCCCCGATTTCTGAATCCCCTCTGAATCCCGCTTTATCACCTACCATTAAAATTGGAGAACAGGCCGGAAAACACCAGACTGCCGATCATAATGCTTTCTGATTAGCAATGAACGTCAGCTACGCGTACCGGACCGAAGCATCAGCACCCGTCATTCCCGCGAAGGCGGGAATCCAGGGTTTGCTGGCACCTCGAGTTGCGGCTGGATTCCGGCCTGCGCCGGAATGACGAAACTTGGCTGACCTTTCTTTCTAATCAGGTAATGCTTTGATTTTTTGGTCATTTAGTACTCGGATAACGTCGTCTCCAGGATTAATGGCAGACAGAATGAATACTGAAACAGCAAGCGAGGATAACCTCTCAGCCAGTCTGCTCGCGGTCGTTGAAGAGCTGGTGGAGGAGCTACAGCTCTCCAGGGGGCGGACCTTGGCATTGTCGCTCGACAGTTCCCTGGACAAGGATCTGGGATTGGACAGTCTTGGCCGGGTAGAGCTTATTGTACGGATCGAACAGCGCTTTGATATCGCGCTCCCACAATCGGTCTTTGCCGAGGTTGAAACACCACGAGACCTGCTGCGGGCCATCAGTGCAGCCCGTGGACGTGCCGAGGCGGTTCCCGTACCCGAATTTACCGGGCATGAAACAAAGAGGATCCAGGGCCAGCCCGCCAGCGCCCGAACCCTGGTCGAGGTACTGGAGTGGCATCTGGAGCGCCATCCTGAACGAATGCATATCCGTATCCTGGGTGATGAAGACGAGCAGGACACGGTGACCTATCGACAATTATGGGAGGGCGCTACGAGAGTCGCGGCTGCCCTTCAGCAGCGGGGGCTGCAAACAGGCGAAAGCGTTGCGATTATGCTGC
This sequence comes from Sedimenticola hydrogenitrophicus, assembly GCF_025175675.1. GTDB lineage: Bacteria > Pseudomonadota > Gammaproteobacteria > Chromatiales > Chromatiaceae > Sedimenticola > Sedimenticola hydrogenitrophicus. The sequence continues at coordinate 53,873 of NZ_JANIOA010000023.1, read as the reverse complement.
CAACCGGCAGGGAGTATTTTTTCGGTTTCTTTGCCGTCCTCATGGCGGGGGGCATCCCTGTCCCGATCTATCCACCCGCCAGACGTAGCCAGTTGGAAGATCATTTGCGGCGGCACAGCGGCATTCTCAACAATTGCCAGGCATCGATGCTGATCACGGTTTCAGAAGCAAGAATGATCGGGCAACTGCTGAAATCACAAGTCGTGAGCCTGCGTGATATTACAACGGTCTCTGACTTGCTGGCGCAGCCTGGAGAGTATGTGCGACCGGTTATCGGTTCCTCTGATATCGCCTTTATTCAATACACATCCGGCAGTACGGGCAGCCCCAAGGGGGTAGTGCTCACGCATGCCAACCTGCTGGCCAATATTCGCGCCATGGGTGAGGCTGTGGAGGCCGACTCCAACGATGTCTTCGTCAGTTGGTTACCGCTCTATCACGACATGGGTCTGATCGGTGCCTGGCTAGGCAGCATGTACTTTGCGTTCAGCTTCATCGTGATGTCTCCGCTCACCTTCCTGACGCGTCCGCAGCGATGGCTATGGGCCATGCATCACTATCGGGGCACACTGTCGGCCGCCCCCAATTTTGGCTATGAACTGGTACTTAAAAGGGTGCCCGATGAGGTGTTGAAGGGTTTTGACCTGAGTCATTGGCGGTGTGCCTTTAACGGCGCGGAGCCCGTGAGTCCGGATACCATTAGCCGCTTTACCCGGCGCCTCTCTCAGGCAGGTTTCAAGGCAGAAGCGATGATGCCTGTCTACGGCCTTGCCGAATCCTCGGTGGGGCTCGCCTTTCCGCCACTCCATACCGTGCCGCGTATCGACTATGTGCAGAGAGAGGCGTTTACCCATACAGCACATGCCAGACAGTCGGATGTGTCGGACAGCAGTGCGCTCTCTTTCGTCACCGGCGGACAACCTTTGCCCGGACACGCTATTCGCATAGTCGATCGCGATGGCAAGCCGCTTCCGGAGCGGCATGAAGGGGCTCTCCAGTTTCAGGGGCCTTCATCCACCAGCGGCTATTACCGAAACCCGGAAGCCACGCAACAACTATTCAGGGATGAATGGCTGGATACGGGCGATCTTGCTTACCTCGCCGATGGCTATCTGTTCGTCACAGGCAGGAGCAAGGATCTGATTATCAGGGCGGGAAGGAATATCTATCCACAGGAGGTGGAGGAGGTGGTCAGCAATATCGAGGGCGTGCGCAAGGGCTGCGTGGTCGCTTTCGGTACGCGGGAGCCGCGTACCGGTACCGAACGTCTGGTGTTGATTGCCGAGACGCGGCAGCAGGATGAGAGGGCCAGGCAGTCTATAGAGAAAGAGATAACCTCTGTGGCGAGTGATCTGATCGGCCTGCCACCAGATGAGGTCATACTTGCCCCTCCGCATACCGTTTTGAAGACATCCAGCGGCAAGGTGAGGCGTTCAGCATGCCAGGAGATGTATGAGCGGGGCGAGCTGGAGAAGAGACAGGCTGCCGTCTGGCTACAGGTGCTGCGCACGGCCATGCGTTCCCTGTTGCCCGTATGGCTTCGCTTGAAACAGGCTATCGTCAGTTATCTGTATGCCGCTTACGCCTGGGTGCTTTTTTACGCATTGGCCGCTTTTGGCTGGGTTGCCGTTGTTACCCTGCCGGTCATGAGTTGGCGCTGGTCGGTGATGCGCGTCATGGCAAAGAGCCTGGCACTCCTGACAGGCACCAGGATCAAGGTAGAGGGTCTGCAAAACCTGCCGCAGCCGGGAATGCCTTGTGTCTATGTTGCCAACCACGCAAGTTACCTGGATGGTGTGCTGATGGTGGCCGCGATCCCGCGCAGGTTCAGATATGCCGCCAAGAGTGAATTGAAGAAGAGCCTTGTTTCAAGACTGTTCCTGAACAGAATGGGCGTCGAGTATGTGGAGCGTATTGACAAGGCGCGTGGCGTGATCGACGCTCAACGTCTCGTGGAGTCCCTCCAGAGGAGGGAGTCGCTCTTCATCTTCCCGGAGGGCACATTCCAAGAGATCCCCGGTCTGCTCAACTTCCATATGGGGGCATTTCTCACCGCGGCCGAGGCCAAAGTGCCGATCATCCCGATAGCGATACGAGGGACCCGCTCCATATTGAGGGGTAACTCTCGATTTACCCGCCGCGGTCGAATCGCAGTGACGATTGGTGAGGCTATCGAGCCTGACGAATTGCCGGAAAAGGAGACGGGTGATCGGTGGAAAACGGCCATTCAGCTGAGGGCGTTGGCCAGGAAACAGATCCTGCGCTATTGCGGCGAGCCGGAGGTTGCAAAGGTTGAAGGATAAGCGGTCGAAGTTACGTGGAACTCATGGTCATCCGCCCGGATGCCATTGCCCGGCCCGCTGTCCACCGTAGTCAGTCGAGTATCCGCGTGGGCACGCAAGACGTGCCCACCCTACAAAAGTACTTTATCCAATTGATGTATTACTAATGCAGCGCCAGCTGTTCGTATACCCGATGGGCCGCCCGGGAGATCAACTGCCGGTCGGCTTCGCCGATCAGGGCGTAGCCGAGCTCGCCATCGATCCAGTAAAAACCCTGGATGCCGTTGTTGCGGTCAAAGCGGAAAGCGGTGTCGCCGGCCTGTTGCCGGTTGCGGCGGATGAATAGGGTCAGCCGGTTTCCCTGGGCATTCTCGTACATGAACTGGGCCGCCGGTTCGCCCTCGCTGGCCAGCAGCCGCCCCCCCAGCAGCTGATAACCCAGCTCGCTCAACACGGGGGCCCGTACCGGTGCCTGCAGTCGTTTGGAGAGCCAGGTGACCAGGTGCTGCTCCTGTTCGGCATCGACCTCCACCGGATGACGTACCTCCGGGCTATAGACCACGTGCGCCATATAGGCGTTGCTGAACAGGCTGGCGGTCTGTGCCGGTTGGTTGTCGAGTCCACCCCGGCCAAACCAGCCGCCGATGGCGCCGATCACCAGGGTCGCCAGCATCGCGGCCATTTGCCGGCCGAGGCGCCGGTAGGAGCGGTCCGGGTTGGCCGGTAGCCCCAGGTGCGGCAGTACCGGTTCATCCAGCACCGGATCGTAGAGTGTGTGCAGCGCCTGGTCGATCTGCTGATAGCCGGCGACCTGCGCCCGCGCCTCATCCGATTCATTCAGATAGGCCTCGACCTCGCTGTACCGTGCCGGCTCCAGCCGTCCATCGACATAGGCGTGTATATCCTGTTCGGTGACTTGCGGCTGCCGTTCGTTCACTTGATCCTCCTGAGGTGCGACTTCTGCTCCCCGTGAAGCGTGGTCCGGAGATTTTCCCGGGCGCGAAACAGCCGCGACATCACGGTGCCCAGGGGTATCCCCAGTACCGAGGCCGCCTCTTCGTAGCTGAATTGCTCCAGCCCGATCAACAGCAGCACCTGTCGCTGTTTATCCGGCAGCTGGTGCAACGCCCGCTCCAGCTCCTGCAGCGCCAGCAGATTTTCCGGCCGTTCCTGGCCGGGCGGCTCGGCCATGGCCGTCAGGGTCTCAAAGCCGGGGCGGCGCTTCAGGCTGCGCATGTCGTTGACGTATATGTTATGCATGATGGTGAACAGCCAGGGTCGAATGTCGCCTTCATCACGCCACAGCCGCTGTTTCGACCAGGCGCGCTCCAGGCAGTCCTGCACCAGATCATCCGCCGTCCCCGGATCCGCGAGCAGAGCCCGGGCGTAACGGCGCAGCCTTGGGATCTGCTGGCTGATGAGTTGTCCGAATGAGGACATGGATTCTTCCCGTTGCATAAATTTCTACTATTGTAGTTAACACCCGGGCGCGGCATTTATTCCCAAACAAATCGGCCACGGGGTGAATGGCGCTTAGTTAAGCTGGGATACACCTGTTTCCGTCATTCCGGCGCAGGCCGGAATCCAGGAAAACCGCCTCCATCGAGCCGCCTGGATCCCGGCATTCGCCGGGATGACGGTGGTTCTGGGCTAAACCATGTAGCATTCGGCCACGGGATGGAATAAACCCCGGCCCCGGTTGTTTATCACCAGGAACAGGCTTTTTCGGAAAACAACAACACAGAGCGCTAATAGGGAGAGAAAATCATGAACAAGCGTCTTATGCAAACCGCCCTGATCACCTGTCTCCTCGCCAGCGGCGCTGCCAGCACCTCCGGCATGGCTCAGGAGTCCACCCAGGCGGCGATTGATTTCAGGGCCTCGGTGATGACCACCTTCAAGTGGTATGTGCAGCCGATGGGCGCCATGGCCAAGGGGAAGATCCCGTTTGATGCCGCCCGGTTCAAGAGTCGCGCCGAGGGCCTGGCCAACGCCACCCGGCTCGACGTCTCCGAGGGCTTTCCCGAGGGATCGATCGAGGAGAGCGATGCCAAGCCGGAGATCTGGGACAACTGGGACGAGTTCCTGAGCAACTACCGGAACCTGCAGGACGAGGCCGACAAGCTGCAACAGGTGGCAGCGACGGGGGATGAGAAGGCGATGCTGGCGCAGTTCAAGAAGACCGCCGAGACCTGCGGCGGTTGTCACAAGAAGTTCCGCCAAAAGAAGGAGTCCTGAAACCCGCGGCTGGCGGAGCGACGAGGCACCCACCCACCCACGGGTCGAGCAACCCGGTACCTGATTACCCAGCTGGCTCATGCCGTAGGTTGGGGTGAGGCACGAACCCCAACATCAGTCGCGTAGGGTGGGCGCCTGTCAAGCACCCCTGGCCGGGCGCCATCCAGGCTACAAACTCTATTGGCAGTCTGGAGTGGTCGGTTTCATGTGCTACGCTCTGGAACATCGGCGGCAATGTCGGCGGTAAGGAGAGGGACCCTAAGGAGGAGAATATGGTGAATATGCAGGAAGTGCGCCGGGTGGCAAAGGATCTGGGGCTAAAGACCGGGGGCATCAGTAAAATGAAAATCATCCATTCCATACAGCGGCGGGAGGGCAACTTCGACTGTTTCGCCTCGGCGGTGACGGGGGAGTGCGATCAGTCGATGTGCCGCTGGCGTGAGGATTGCTTCTCCGCCGCAAAAAAGCTGCACAGCTAGCCTATCGCCCCGCGCCGGTCGCCCAGTGCCAGGTGGTAAAGATCCAGGTAGTGCCTGGCACTGCTGCGCCAGGAGTAGTCATTACCCATGGCGGTGAGCTGCAGCTGACGCCAGGTATCGGTCTGCCACAGCCCAAGTGCCCGGCGCAGGGTGGCCAGGAGGTCATCGGCAGTCTGGCTGGGGACGACAAAACCGTTGGCGGTGCCGATTTTAATGTTTTCCGCATCCGCATCGACCACGGTATCCGCCAGACCGCCGACATTGCTTACCAGTGGCAGGGTGCCGTAACGCAGGCTGTAGATCTGGTTCAGCCCACAGGGCTCGAATGATGAGGGCATCAGGAACAGGTCACCGGCGGCCTCCAGGCGGTGCGACAGCGGTTCGTTATAGCCGATAATGACCTTGAGCTGGTCGGGGTGGCGGTTTGCCCAGTGGCTGAGCTGGAGTTCGTAATGGGTGTCGCCGGTACCGACAATGACCAGTTGCACCGGCAACGCCAGCAGATCGGCCATGCCCTGCAGAATGATCTCCAGGCCCTTTTGTTCCACCAGCCGGCTGATCATGCCGATCAGCGGAATGTCGGAGTCGACCGGCAGGCCCAGTTGCTGCTGCAACAGGGTCTTGTTGATGCTTTTTTGTTCCAGATTCTCCGTGCCGTAGGGCGCCTTGAGATACTTGTCGTGCTTCGGGTCCCAGACCCGGCTGTCGATGCCATTCAGGATGCCGGACAGCCGGTGGCGGCGATGCTGCAGCAGACCTTCCAGGCCACAGCCGAATTCCGCCTGCAGGATCTCGCGGGCGTAGGTCGGGCTGACGGTGTTGACGCGGTCGGCGAAGGCCAGCCCGCCCTTGATGAACGAGAGCTGGTCGTAGAACTCCAGTCCGTCGGGGTGCCAGAGACTCGCCGGCAGGTCCAGGTCGAGGAAGGTCTGATGATCAAACAGCCCCTGGTACGCCAGATTGTGTATGGTGAACAGGGTGGCCGGCCTGCGGGAGTGCAGCTGCAACAGCGCCGGGGCCAGTCCGGACTGCCAGTCGTTGCCATGCACGATGTCGGGCCGCCAGTTCAGGTTGAGTCGGTTCAGGGCGATATCCACGGCCACCAGGCAGAAGATGGCGAAGCGCAGGGCATTGTCATGCCAGGGCTCGCCGTTGCCGTTGATGTAGGGGCCACCGGGGCGGTCGAACGCCGCCGGACAGTGCACCAGCCAGAGGGAGAGACCGTTCTCCGGTAACCGGGTTTCGAGCAGTTTGACCTCCTGGTTATAGTACCGGGTGCTGGCCAGCAGGCTCGGCTGCTTGACCTTGCGCATCACCTCCGGGTAAGCGGGCAGCAGGACCCGCATCTCCTGGCCCAGTCGGGTAAGGGCCGGCGGCAGGCTCCCGGCGACGTCGGCGAGGCCACCGGTCTTGATCAACGGAAACAGCTCGCTGGTCAGGTACAGGATTTTGTTCATGTTGTTGTGACGAGCATCAGGCCGGCCAGAGGTGGCAGGTCCAGGCTTAACGACGCCGGCCGGCCCATCCAGGGCGTCTCTTCGGCCATCACCACTTCGCCGCTGCCGGCGTTGCTGCCGGCATAATGGAGCGAGTCGGAGTTGAACAGTACCCGGTAGGCGCCGGCGAGCGGGGTGCCGATGCGGTATCCGGTGCGGATCACCGGGGTGAAATTGAGCACCACCAGCACATGCTCATCACCGGCCCTGCGCAGATAGGAGAGCACCGACTGATCCGAGTCGTGGCAGTCGATCCACTCGAATCCCTCATGATCGAAGTCGTAGCGGTGCAGTGCCGGTAGGCTCCGGTAGAGCCGGTTCAGGTCGCTGACCAGTTGTCGGACCCCCTGGTGCAGGGGGTATTGCAGCACATACCAGTCCAGGGTCGTGTCGTGGTCCCACTCGTCTCCCTGGGCGAATTCACACCCCATGAACAGCAGCTTTTTCCCCGGATAGGAGAACATGTAGGTATAGAGCAGGCGCAGGTTAGCGAAGCGCTGCCATTCGTCCCCCGGCATCTTGTTCAGCAGCGAGCTTTTGCCGTGCACCACCTCGTCGTGTGAAAACGGCAGGATGAAGTTCTCGGTGAAAATGTAGAGCAGCCCAAAGGTGAGCTGGTCATGGCTATAGCGGCGGTAGATCGGGTTCTGCTGCATATAGTTCAGGGTGTCGTGCATCCAGCCCATGTTCCACTTCATACCGAACCCCAGCCCGCCGAGGTGGACCGGCCGGGTCACCTGCGGCCAGGCGGTGGACTCCTCGGCGATCATCAGCGCGCCCGGAAAGCGCTCGTGAACGACGCTGTTCAGTTCCCGGAGAAAGGCGATCGCCTCCAGGTTCTCGTTACCCCCATGGGTGTTCGGTAGCCAGTCACCCTCCTGGCGTGAATAGTCGAGATAGAGCATGGAGGCGACGGCGTCCACACGCAGGCCGTCGATGTGGTACTCCTCGAGCCAGTAGAGTGCGCTGGCGAGGAGGAAGTTTTTCACCTCGTTGCGGCCGTAGTTGTAGATCAGGGTGCCCCAGTCGCGGTGCTCGCCGCGGCGCGGGTCCTCGTGTTCATAGAGCGCGGAGCCGTCGAAGCGGGCCAGGCCATGCTCATCTTTGGGGAAGTGCGCCGGCACCCAGTCCAGCAGTACGCCGATCCCATGGCTGTGGCAGTAGTCGACAAAGTAGCGGAACTCATCGGCCTCGCCGAAACGACTGGTTGGCGCATAATAGCCGGTGGTTTGGTAACCCCAGGAGGCATCCAGCGGGTGTTCGGTGATCGGCAGCAGCTGGATATGGGTAAAGCCGGTCTCCGCGAGATAGGCCACCAGCCGGTGTGCCAGTTCCCGATAGCTGAGGAAGCGCCCCTCCGCGTTGCGTTGCCAGGAGCCGAGGTGACACTCATAGACCGACAGCGGTTCATACAGCCACGCCCGGTCGGCCCTGGCTGCCATCCAGGCGTCGTCCTGCCACGGGTGGGGGGGCGGTTGCGTGGCCAGCGAGGCGGTGCGCGGGCGCAGTTCCATCTGCTGTGAATAGGGATCGGTTTTGGTCAGGATGGCCCCGGAATCGCGGTTACGGATTTCGTACTTATAGAGCGTACCCTGGGGCAGGCCGGGTATGAACAGTTCCCAGACCCCGCTGGGGCCACGGGAGCACATGGGATGGCGGCGGCCGTCCCAGTGATTGAAGTCACCGATCACGCTGACCCGCTCGGCGTTGGGTGCCCAGGTGGCGAAGTGGATGCCGTCTATGCCATCAATGCACCTGAAGTGGGCACCGAGGATATTGTAGATATGGAAGTGCCTCCCTTCGGAGAACAGGTGCAGGTCGTAATCGGAAATCTGCGGGGGAAAGCTGTAAGGGTCGTGAAAGCGGCTGATATGCTGCTGGGTGTCCAGGCGCCGCACCCTGTAGTGCCGGGGGAGTGCCTGAAGATCCCCGGTATAGATAAAAAAGTCGCTATCGCCGACTCGCGGCAGGGTGTGCTCCGGCTGCTCCTGGGAAGGTTCCGGGGAGGCCTCCAGGGAGAGTTCCAGGGTATCGGGCGAATAGAGCAGCAGCGGGCTGTCCGGAGGATGTTTCTGTGTGCCCAGTATGGCGCAGGGGTTATAATGCGCCGCCTTGGCAATCAGTTCGAGATCCTGCCTGACCGTAGCGAGATAGCTCTGTGCCCGACTGTCCAGTTTTTTGGTGGCCGGTTCATCGGTGGACGGCGTCATCACGTTGCCTTCTTGTAACGGTAGTTGTTCACTGTTAATTCCGTAACTATAAATATTATCTATGTAAAACAATTCTACTGCATAAACCGGCGGTTTGTCGGCGGAACATCATGGCAGGGCAATTTTGACTGGATAATTTACATTTTATAACTACGCTTTAGGAGGTGTGACGTGGGCGAAGGTCGAGGGCTGGAACAGCAAGGGAACCGCAGACGTTTCCTCGGGGATCCGCAGGCTGAAATACACCCTAGCCGGTTATCAATTCAATCCGGGTAATCCACAAGGTCGGAGGATCAACCACGCCACTGATGGTCAATTTTCAGATAAACATACGCTGACTGGAACAGGGAAAGAAAGTCGATGAGGTATAAAAATTCACCCCGCTTTATCAGTTACCTGACCCGCAATACCCTGGCCCTGATATTGGCCGGCGGGCGGGGGGTACGCCTGAAGCATCTCACGAAATGGCGCGCCAAGCCGGCGGTGCCGTTTGCCGGCAAGTTCCGGATAATTGATTTTTCATTGTCCAATTGCGTCAACTCGGGCATACGCCGCATCGGGGTGTTGACCCAGTATAAATCCCACTCGTTAAACCTGCACATTCAGCGAGGATGGGGGCATTTTCGCGGCGAGTTGCGTGAGTTTGTCGAATTGCTGCCCGCGCAACAGCGAATTGAGGAGGCCTGGTACTCGGGTACCGCGGACTCGGTCTATCAGAACCTGGATATCATTCGCACCCACTCCCCCGATCATGTGCTGATTCTCGCCGGTGATCACGTCTATAAAATGGATTACGGCACCATGCTGGCCAGGCACGTGGACTTTAACGCCGATGTCACCGTGGGCTGTATCGAGGTGCCGGTGGATAAGGCGTCGGCCTTCGGGGTCATGGCCGTGGATGAGGATATGTGCGTCACTAAATTCCTTGAGAAACCGGAATTTCCCGAGTCCATGCCCGGCAAGGAGGGTTATGCCCTGTGCTCGATGGGTATCTACATCTTCAATACCGGCTTTTTGTATGAGCAGCTGATCCGTGATGCCGACGATCCCAAGTCCAGCCATGACTTCGGCAAGGATATCCTGCCCAGCATCATCGGCCGCTACCGCGTCTGCGCCTATCCGTTCACCGACTCGGACAACCGTGTCCAGGCCTACTGGCGTGACGTGGGGACGGTGGATGCGTTCTGGGAATCCAACCTGGAGCTGACCGACGTCACCCCGGAGCTGAATCTGTATGATGAAGATTGGCCGATCTGGACCCTCCAGGAGCAGTTACCGCCGGCCAAGTTCATCTTTGATGAGGAGAACCGTCGCGGCACGGCCATCGATTCCATGATCTCCGGGGGGTGCATTCTCTCGGGGGCCACGGTCAGGCGGTCGCTGCTGTTCTCTAATGTCAGCGTCAACGATTACTCGGAAGTGGAGTCCTCCGTGGTGCTGCCGGATGTCACCATCGGCAAGCACTGCCGTATTCGCCGGGCGGTCATCGACCGGGGGTGCGAGATCCCTGACGGGACGGTGATTGGGGAGGACCTCGAGAAGGATCAGGAAAAATATTACGTGTCACCGAACGGGGTGGTCCTGGTGATACCGGAAATGCTGGGTCAGTCGCTTCATCATGTCCGCTAAAGATTCACAACCTACGCAACTGAACGTTATCCTCTACTGGCACATGCATCAGCCGGATTACCGTGATCTGAGAAACGGCGAGTATCAGCAGCCGTGGACCTATCTGCACACCATCAAGGATTATGTCGACATGGTGGCGCATCTGGAAAATAACCGGTCGGCCCGCGCGGTGGTCAATTTCGCCCCCATACTGCTGGAACAGATCGAAGACTATGCCAGCCAGTTGGAGCATTATCTGCATCACGGAAAGTCGCTCCGCGACCCCTTGCTGGCGGCGCTGATCGACCCGGTCCTTCACCTTGATACCCATCGACAAATGAAACTGGTCAACTCCTGCCTGCGCGCCAACCGGCAGCGGTTGATCGAGCGCTACCCGCAGTTCAAGACCTTGGCGGATATGGCGCTGAGCGCGATAAAGGCCCCGGAAAAACTCGCCTATTACTCGGAGCAATATTTCATCGATCTCCTGGTCTGGTATCACCTGGCCTGGCTGGGGGAGTCCGTGCGCAGGAACGACAGCCGGGTGAAACCGCTGATGAACCGTGCCTGCAATTACACCATACACGACCGACACCTGTTGATTGAGCTGATCCATGAACTGCTCAACGGGGTGATTGACCGCTACCGGCGTCTGGCCGAGAGCGGACGCATCGAGTTGTCGGTGACACCCTATGCCCACCCGATGATGCCCCTGCTGATGGATCTGAAGTGTGCCGAGGAGTCCCAGCCGGATATCCAACTCCCGTTGTCGCCGGTTTATCCGGGTGGGGCGGAACGGTGTCGCTGGCACATGGAGCAGGGGTTGGCGGTGTTCAAAAAGCATTTTGGTTTTGCACCGGCCGGTTGCTGGCCCTCCGAGGGCGGTATCAGTGGCGAATCTATCGAGCTGGTGGATGATCTCGGGCTGAAGTGGCTGGCCAGCGGAGAGACGGTCCTGCGGAACTCCCTCAACAAGTCACGGCAGGAGCAGCCGCCCTGCATCCAGGATGTCTATTATTACCGGGACAGTCGGATTGCCTGTTTTTTCCGCGATGACGGCCTTTCCGATCTGATCGGCTTCAAGTATTCCGACTGGCATGCGGACGATGCCGTGGCCAACCTGGTGCATCACCTGGAAACCATCGCCCGGCACTGCGCCGACCGGACTGCGCCGGTGGTATCCATCATTATGGATGGGGAGAATGCCTGGGAGCACTATCCGGAAAATGGCTATTATTTTCTATCCGCGCTGTATGAAAAACTGGGCAGCCATAAAGGGCTCAGGCTGACCACCTACAGCGAATACCTGCAGCGGGAGCAGACCAGCAAGGCGAGGCTGGAGCGGGTCGTGGCGGGCAGTTGGGTCTATGGGACCTTCTCCACCTGGATCGGGGAGAAGAGCAAGAATCGCGCCTGGGACATGCTCGTGGAAGCAAAGAAGACCTATGACAAGGTGGTCAGCGCCGGCACCTTGGATGCGGAGCGTTACCGCGCCGCCACCCTGCAGTTGGCCACCTGTGAAAGCTCGGACTGGTTCTGGTGGCTGGGTGAATACAACTCGGCGGAAGCCGTGTCGATGTTTGACGAACTCTTCCGGCTGCACCTGAGCAACCTTTACCAGTTGCTGGAAGTGGAATCCCCGGACTACCTGACCCGGGCCTTCTCCGTGGGTACCGGGAGACCCGCCATGGGAGGTGCGATGCGGCCGGGTAGACAGGAGTGACCGGACCCTTCTCCGGCGAGCAGGCGGCGATGGATAAGTCACGTTGCGCGGGCATCCTGCTACATCCGACCTCCCTGCCGGGGCCGCTCGCCGGTGGTGATATCGGCCATGAGGCGTATCGCTTCATCGAATTCCTGCACGCCTGCGGCATCAAGGTATGGCAGATGTTGCCGCTTTGTCCGACGCATGAGGATAAGTCACCCTACCAGTGTTTTTCGGCGCATGCCGGAAACCCGGATCTGATCAGCCTCGACTGGCTGGTTGATCGCGGCTGGCTCGACCTCGGTGACATCCATCTGCCGCTAACGGATGAACAGTACCGTTCACGCTGCCTGATACAGGCGCATGTCCGCTTTGTCCGGGCTTCGGGGGGCGTCTGGACGGATCGGCTGAGCGAGTTCCGGCGGCGGAATCAATCCTGGCTGGATGACTTTGCGCTGTTTGTCGTGCTCAAAAACAGCCAGGGAGGGAAGCCCTGGTACCAGTGGCCGCCGGCGTTGCGTCGGCGTAATCCGGAGTCGCTGGCACAGGCCGCCGGCAAACTGGCGGAAGCGATCGATCAGGTGGTATTCGAACAGTTCATCTTTTTTACCCAGTGGCATGAAATACGCGAATATGCGGCGCGCCACGATGTCAGGATATTTGGTGACATGCCGATATTCGTCGCCCTTGACAGCGCGGATGTCTGGGCGCAACGGGACAATTTTCAGGTGGATGAGGACGGCGGCATGGCGTTTGTCTCCGGCGTGCCGCCCGATGCCTTCTCCCCCACCGGACAGAAGTGGGGCAATCCCCTGTATGACTGGGAATGGATGCGACGCGACGGCTTCGGCTGGTGGAAGGATCGCCTGGACACCCTGTTGCAGCTGTTTGACCTGATCCGGGTGGATCACTTCCGCGGCCTCGATGCCTGCTGGGAGATCCCGGCACGGGACGAAACCGCCATCAACGGCCACTGGCGTGATGTGCCCGGCGCGGCGCTGCTGACGGAGCTGCATGACTACTATCCCGCGCTGCCGCTGGTAGCCGAAGACCTGGGGGTGATCACCGATCGGGTGAACGCGCTGAAGGATGCCTTCGGCCTGCCGGGGATGAAGGTGCTGCAGTTCGCCTTCGACGGCAATAGCGCCAATCCCCATCTGCCGCACCGGCATCGTCCGGGCGATGTGGTGTATACCGGAACCCATGACAATGACACGACCTTTGGTTGGGTTCAGGAGGAAGAGCAGTACAACAGTGATTTTTTTTCAGCCTACAGCGGTTGTCTAAGCGACGCGCCGAAGGAGCGGACGCTGGCCATGCTGCGCATGGCGCTCTCCTCGGTCTCCTTCCTCTGCGTGTTGCCCATGCAGGATGTCCTGTTGCTCGACTCCCGTGCGCGGATGAATATGCCGGGAACCATCTGCGGCAACTGGAGATGGCGCTTCTCCTGGCAGCAGGTCACGCCGGAGTTGACGGAACAGCTCACCCGTTTCATAGCCCTGTACCAGAGGTGAAGACATGCCCAGTGTGCCGAAAGGATGCAATGAGGAGCTGTTCGAGGTCGAGAATCTGCCCTCCGACAGCGAGGCCATTGCCGGTGATTTTCAACGTTATCTGACCCAGCATCTCGGTCGCTTTATCGGCTGCGTGCCATTCTACGAATACGAGGCGTTGGCCCTTACCATCCGCGACCGGGTCATGACCGACTGGCGCAATACCTGGCGGCGCTATGATGAGCCGGGGGTGAGGCGGGCCTATTATTTGTCGCTCGAGTTCCTGATCGGACGGTCGCTGGGCAACCATATTCTCAATCTCGGACTGGATAGTGAAACCGCGGAGGCGATGCACCGGTTGGCCCTGGATCTCGAAGAGATCAAGTCGGAGGAGGTGGACGCCGGGCTGGGCAATGGCGGGCTGGGGCGCTTGGCCGCCTGCTTCATGGACAGTTGTGCCTGCCTGCAGTTGCCGGTCATCGGCTATGGCATCCGCTACCAGTACGGCATGTTCAGGCAGGAGATCGAGAACGGATTCCAGGTGGAGGAGCCGGATCACTGGTTGCGCGATGGCAACCCCTGGGAACTTGAACGCCCCGAGTTCAAGAGCCTGATCCGCTTCGGCGGCCGGGTGGAGGGTGTCACCGACAGTCAGGGAAAGCGGCGCAGCGCCTGGGTGGATACCACCGATGTGCTGGCGATTCCGTATGATGTCCCGATCTCCGGCCATAAAAACCACACCATCAATACCCTGCGCCTGTGGTCGGCCAGTGCCACCAGCGACTTCAATCTGGACGATTTCAATGCGGGCAGCTATGCCGAAGCGTTGGAGGCGAAGACCAATGCCGAGCATATCACCATGGTGCTGTATCCCAATGACGTGAGTGAAAACGGCAAGGAACTGCGCCTGAAACAGCAGTATTTCCTCGCCTCGGCCAGCCTCCAGGATGTACTGCGGATGTGGGAGCTCTCCGAGGGGCCGGATTATAAACACTTCCGGGAGCGGAATGTCTTCCATCTCAACGACACCCACCCCACCATCGCGGTCGCCGAACTGATGCGGCTGCTGATGGATGAAAAGGGGCTGGGCTGGGATCAGGCGTGGGAGATCACCAGCCACTGCATGGCCTACACCAATCACACCCTGCTGCCCGAGGCGCTGGAGAAGTGGCCGGTGGCGCTGTTCGAGAGCCTGCTGCCGCGTCTGTTGCAGATCATATTCGAGATCAACGCCCGGTTTCTGCGCTTGGTCGCCATGAAGTGGCCCGGACAAACGCAGCGTCAGCAGCGGATGTCCATTATTGAAGAGGGGGATACCCAACAGGTGCGCATGGCCTATCTCGCCATTGTCGGCAGTTTCTCGGTGAATGGGGTGGCCGCCCTGCATTCCCGCCTGCTGACCGGTGGCCTGTTCCGGGATTTCTACGAACTGTGGCCGGAGAAATTCAATAACAAGACCAATGGGGTGACGCCGCGGCGCTGGGTGGCCTATGCCAATCCCGGGATGAGTGCGTTGATCACCGAGAAGATCGGTCCCGACTGGGTGCATGACTACGCCAGGATCGCCGCGATCGGCGAGTATGCGGAAGATGCCGACTTCAGGCAGCGCTGGCATGAGGTAAAGCAGGCCAACAAGCAGCGCCTGGCGGATATGGTGAGGCACTACTGCCAGGTTGATTTCGACACCGAGGCGCTGTTTGACGTACAGGTGAAGCGGATCCATGAATACAAGCGCCAGCTGTTGAACGTGCTGCACGCGATTCACCTGTATGACCGGATCAAGCGCGGCGATATCGGGCACTGGACCCGGCGCTGTATCCTCATCGGCGGCAAGGCGGCTCCCGGTTACCGGATGGCCAAGAACATCATCAAGCTGATCAACAATGTGGCGGAGGTGGTGAACAACGACCCGCAGGTGAATGGTCTGCTCAAGCTGGCATTCATCCCCAATTATGGTGTTTCAAAAATGGAGGTGATCTGTCCTGGAACGGATCTCTCCGAACAGATCTCGACCGCCGGCAAGGAGGCGTCGGGCACCGGCAACATGAAGTTCATGATGAATGGCGCCATCACCATCGGCACCTACGACGGGGCCAATATCGAGATCATGGAGGCAGTGGGGGAGGACAACTATTTCCTCTTCGGCCTGAATGCCGAAGAGGTCGACAGGGCAGGTGCCAACTATGACCCCGCCCGGCTGATCGGGCAGGATGAGGATCTGGGGCGGGTGATGCACCTGCTGCGCTGCGGCCACTTCAGCACCTTCGAGTCGAATATCTTTGACGAGGTGGTCGGTTCCCTGGAGAACCCGCAGGATCCCTGGCTGACCCTGGCGGATTTCAGGAGTTATATCGATGCCCAGGAGCAGGTGTCACGGGCCTATCAGGAGCGTAATCGCTGGGTGGGTATGAGTATTTCCAATACCGCCTGCAGCGGCGGTTTTTCAACCGACAGGACCATCAGTGAATACAATGAAGGGATCTGGAAACTGCAGGCCAGACCCCTGGATCAACCGGCCCGTTAAAAAAACAGCCTGTAGGATGGGTGGAGGCGCGGCACCCCTGTTGACGGCTGTTCACGGTGGTCGGGCGCGCCGTAACCCATCTGCGGATGCGGATGCGGGTGCGCGATGGGTTGCGCGCCGGAGCGGGAGTTGGCGGAGCGTTCATTGGGGCGCTCCACCCATCCTACGTCCTGGTTGAACAAACCCCGAGGTGAACCGTCCCGTTAAAAAAACAGCAACAAGGGGGATTTGTCTGGGCTGAGAGGGAAGAGGTGCATATGTCAGATCTAACCGAAACGGAAGTATGGTTGGCACTCAAGCGTCACTATGCGGAGGTCCGCCGGCAACACATGCGCGATATGTTCGACAGCGACCGGCAGCGGTTCGACCGCTTTTCGCTGCGGCTCAACGACATCCTTTATGACTACTCGAAGAATCATATAACGGCCGAGACTCTCGGGCTGTTGCTGAAGCTGGCGGAGGAGGCGCAACTGCCGCGCTGGATCGAACGGCTGTTCAGCGGCGATGCCATTAATCACACCGAGCACCGGGCGGTCCTGCATACCGCGTTAAGGGCCAGGGCGGAGGATAAGATCGTCCTGGACGGGGTCGATGTGGTCAGCCAGATCCGCAATGAGCGGCAGCGCGTCAACCGGCTGGCGGAGGCGATCCGCACCCGCGACTGGCGCGGCGTGACCAACCAGCCGATCACCGACGTGGTGAATATCGGCATCGGCGGTTCGCATCTGGGGCCGCTGATGGTCACCGAGGCGTTGCGTCCCTACACGCTCCACGATCTGGATGTGCATTTCGTCTCCAACGTGGATGAAAATCACATCAATGACGCGCTGGAATTTCTCAATCCGGAGACCACCTTCTTCATCATCTCGTCCAAGACCTTCACCACCCAGGACACCATGGTCAACGCCGAAACGGCCCGCCAGTGGTTCATCCACCAAGTCGGATCGGACGAGCAGATCCAACGCCATTTCGCGGCGGTCACCTCCAATGCCACGCTGGCCCGGGAGTTCGGTATTGCCGAGGAGAATATCTTCAGCATCTGGGACTGGGTCGGCGGACGCTACTCGCTCTGGTCCGCCATCGGCCTGGCGATCGTCATCGCCATCGGCTCCCGGCAGTTCGACCTGCTATTGGAAGGCGCACGCGATGTGGATGTGCACTTCCGGGAGAGCCCGTTGGAGCGGAACATCCCGGTCATCATGGCCATGCTCGGGGTCTGGTACAATAATTTCTTCAATGCCCAGAGCATGGCGATCCTCCCCTATGACCAGCACTTGCACTGTTTTCCCACCTATCTGCAGCAGGCGGACATGGAGAGCAACGGCAAGTGCGTGGACCGCTCCGGCCAGGCGGTGGACTACTCCACCGGCCCGGTGCTGTTCGGCGAGATCGGCATCGCCGCGCAACACGCCTTCTTCCAGTTGCTGCATCAGGGAACCAAGCTGGTCCCGGCCGATATACTGGCCCCCATCTATACCGTCCGTTGCATCCAGCGCCATCACCGGGCGCTGATGTCCAATGTGTTCGCCCAGACCGAGGCGCTGATGCGCGGCAAGACGGCCGCGGAGGCGCGCCGGGAGATGGGCGAGAAAGGGCTGGATCCGGCGGAGATCGAGCGGCTGTTGCCCTATCGGGTGTTTCCCGGCAACCGACCGACCAGCACCCTGCTGTTCAAGACCCTCGACCCGAAGACCCTGGGCTCGCTCATCGTCCTGTATGAGCACAAGATATTCGTCCAGGGGGTGATCTGGAATATCAACTCCTTCGATCAATGGGGGGTGGAGCTGGGCAAGCAGCTGGCATCGACCATTCGCCAGGAACTGAATGACGCGCAGGAGGTTACCAGTCATGACTGTTCCACCAACGGCCTGATCAACTACTACAAGCGGCATCGGCCGGTGAACAAACCGCCGACCTGACGAGCATGGAATGAGAATACTGGCTGGTGATATCGGTGGCACCCACGCGCGTCTGATCTATGTGGATGACGATCCGCAGCGTCCGATCAGACGCATCGAGCGCTATGCCTGCGCCCGCTACAGCGGACTGATTCCGGTAATCGAGGAGTTCCTCGCGCAGCAGGGCCTCGCCAAGGTCTTCGACGCCGTCTGCCTGGCCGTCGCCGGTCCGGTGTTCGACGGCCGGGCTTCCATCACCAACCTGCCGTGGGAGATATCCACCGGCGCGTTGGCCGCCCTGCTGAACGCCCGCTCGGTGTTCCTGATCAACGACCTGGCCGCCGTGGCCCATGCCGTGCCCGGGCTGCCCCCGGAGTCGCTGGTGGTACTGCAACAGGGTACCGCCGGTGCCCCGCTGAATGCGGCGGTGGTGGGGGTCGGTACCGGTCTCGGGGCCGCGCACCTGGTCTGGTGCGACGACCGCTACCTGGCCTTCAGCAGCGAAGCGGGGCACGCCGGATTCGCCCCGGCCACGGCCGAGCAGGAGCGCCTGCTCGCCTGGCTGCATCAGCAGCATGTCCACGTGAGTGTCGAGATGCTGCTCTCCGGGCGCGGCATCTTCACTCTCTACCGTTTCTACCGCGACGTCCTGGGGGAGCCCGAATCAGACCGGCTGCGGGAGCAGATGGCGGGTTTGGAGGACCCGGCGCCGCTGATCAGCCGGCACGCCCTGGCCGCCGATGACCCGCTCTGTTGCCGGGCCCTGGCCAGCTTTGTCGAGATCCTCGGGGCGGTGGTGGGGGATGTGGCGCTGCACTACTTTCCGCTCAATGCCATCTACCTGGCCGGCGGCGTGGTGACGGTACTGCAGCCGCTGCTGGGGGACCCGCGCTTTCTCCGGGCCCTGTGCAACAAGGGGCCCATGCAGCACTATCTGGAGCAGCTGACGGTGGCGCTGGTCAACTCCGGCACCGCCGGCCTCGACGGGGCCGTGGCCTATGCCCGCCAGCAGGGCGGCCACGAGTGAAACACCACCTATAGGGCGGGGCGGGCCCACCGACCCCTGGGAGTTGTTGTCCACGTGGATGCTGAAAACGTAGGATGGGTGGAGGGGGAACGACGTAACCCATCAAGCAGACAGGCAGACCTTGCACCCCATGCGCGGCGGATGTCGATGGGAAAGGGCAGGCACGGGGGCCTGCCCCTACGAACGGGTTCGTCCACCCGGTGTTCATCGGCCCGTAGATGGTAGAGTGGGCACGTTTTTTGTGCCCACGCGGATGCTCAGGTACCGGCGATCAGCTCATCGATGCTGTGCAGCATCGCCGCCGCCTGCTCATCCTCCGTGGCGATCTGTTTCTGCTCGGCCAGCATCTCGCGCAGGATCTCCGCGGTGGTCAGGGGATTGGCCAGCACCACCCGGAACACGGTGATGGTGTCAAGGTCGTACTGCAGCGGTGAGAGCCGGGTGCGGGAGACGAAGCTCTTGCCGGCGGCACGCTGGCTTTTCTGGATCTGTTTGGTCAGGGCATTGAGTTGCCGGTTGATCTCGGTACGCCGCTCCGCCGGGGCGTTGCGTAGCGCCGCCTGTACCCAGGCCGGCACATAGCGGTAAGTGAGCAGGTTCAGCTCCGGGCGGGTGACCAGTTCAAAATCGGCATCGTCCTCGATCATGGTGGCGAACGTCCGGGCGATGTCGATCCCCTTGTCGATCAGCAGCCCGTAGCCCTTGCGGCCGATGATATTGAGCGCCGAGTGCACCAGCATGGCGGTACCGGGACGCGACCCCTCCAGGGTATGGCTACCCAGATCCTTGGAGCCCTTGCGCAGGATGTACTCGGCATGGTGTTCGATACTGGTGAGCGAGCAGGGGTTCTTGAACAGCACCATGCCGGCCCCCATCGGCACATAGAGCTGCTTGTGGGCGTCTATGGTTACCGAGTCGGCCCGCTCGATCCCCTTGAGCAGCGACTTGTGCGCCTCCGAGAACAGGGTGGGGCCTCCCCAGGCGGCGTCGACATGGAAATGGCAACCCTCCTGCCCGGCGATATCCGCCAACCGCTCCAGCGGGTCCACGTTGCCAGTTTCGGTGGTGCCGGCGATGCCCACCAGGCTGAGTATCCGGATGCGCTGTTGCCGGAGGTGGTCGCAGGTCTCCAGCAGCCGGTCGATATCGATGCGGTTGTCCCGGTCGGTGGGGATGGCGATGATGGCGTCCCGGCCGATCCCCAGCAGATCCGCCGCCTTGCCGAAGGAGTAGTGGCCGCGTTGCGAGATCAGTACCGCCACCCCTTCACACTGGTAGTGTTTGAGCGCCTTGTAGAAGCCCTCCCGGGCGATCCCGCGGAAACCCTCGGTGGCCGGGAACAGCTTGTTGCGCGCCACCCAGAGCGCGGTGATGTTGGCCAGGGTGCCGCCGGAGCAGAAGGCCCCCAGGGCGCTGTCGCGGTCGTGCATCCAGCGCTGGTAATAGGCATCGTCGTTGCTGTAGATCAGGGCGTGCAGCATGCCCAGCACCTGCCGCTCCAGCGGGGTGAACGCCTTGGAGGTCTCGATCTTGACCAGATTCTGGTTCAGTGCCGTCATGATGCGCGACAGCGGCAGCATGAAGCTGGGCAGCGCGGAGGTCATGTGGCCGACGAAACCGGGGGCGGCGGTATGCACCGACTGGGCCACCAGGGTGTCCAGCAGGAACTCGGTATAGTCGGAGACGAAGCTGGGCTGTTCGGGGATTCGCGGCGAGGAGAAGTCCTGCTCGATGACCGCCAGATCCTGTTCCGTGGCCACGATGCGATCACGCAGAAAGCCGGTCAGGTTCTGGGAGATCTCCTGGTCGATCTTGCCCAGCGTGGAGTCGGGTGATTCCGGTACGGTGAAGATCCGGTAAAGGTTATGGAGATTGGCGACCGCGTGTTTATGGTCACTCGCTTTGCCTGGGGTCATCATCGCTATTGGAACACTCTGCTGATTGCCAGGGGATGAATGTAGAGCCTGATTCGCCCCCTGTCGAGTATTTTTTGCTGCTACGCATCATTGGTCAGGTCCGCTAGATGCCGACCATCCCTATGTTTAGACTGAGAAAATATGGAATTGGTATCGGTTGAAATGATTGGGTATTCTCCAGGCCCCGGATCAGCCATTGCGTGAGCGGAAGTCGTCGACCGGCGAGGCATCCCGCCGTTGCTTTCAGCCAGCAGCGGTTGCGGCCGGGAGTACAGAAAACCCTGGATGATGTCGACCCCGGCCCAGCGCACGAAGTCGGACTGGGTCTGGCGCTCGATCCCCTCGGCCACCACCAGGCTGCCGCTGGAGGCCGCCAGATCGACCACTTCGCGATAGAAGTTGGCCGCCCAGATCCGCTCCGGCACGTCCCGGATCAGCCCCAGATCGAGCTTGATGATATCGAATCCCCCTCCTGCAGACGCCCGAGATTGGAGTAGCCGGCGCCGAAGTCGTCCATGGCCACGAGAAAGCCGTGGCGGCGCAGGGTGTGCGCCCGCTCCAGGATCAGGCTGCTGTCCAGCGCGTCCTCGGCCACCTCCAGCACCAGGCGTTGACGCTGGGCGGTTGGCAGCGCTAGCAGGGTGGCTTCCAGGAGTGTCTCGAACAGCCGCTCATCCTCAAGCAGCTCACCGGCCAGGTTGAACCAGAGCGAGCCGTCGAGCTGCCACTGGGCGTCCACGGCCATGACCTGCCGGATCTGCCGCGCGGTCAGTTCCAGCAGGCGTTGCGGCGCCGTCTTCAGTAGGGAAAACAGGCGCTGCGGCGCTACCGGCTCGCCGCTCTCGGCACAGTGGGCCCGGGTCAGGATCTCCCGCCCATACAGGCCGTTCAGGGCGCCGGCCACCAGTCCCTGCTGGTGCCAGGTGAGTACCAGGTTGTGCCCGCCCAGGCGCAGATTCATGTGCATGTTCGACCCTCGCGGAACTGTTGGTAATCCCGGTCCTCGGCCCGCAGTCGGGCACGGATCTCGTCCATCAGGCGGGTGATCGCGTGCTGTTGTTCGGTGCTGAGGGTCAGGCTCGGGTGGCTCAGTTTCTCGCGCTGCAGGAAGTCGGCGGTCGCCATGACGGCGCGCCGCAGGCTCTCGTAGCCGTCGCGCAGGGCCTGCAGTTTCGCGCCTCCGGAGCCCGACACCTCGCGCACCGCCGGATCGAGAAAACAGGCCTCCAGTTCCAGATGCATCAACACCGCGCGGCTCAGGCGCCGGAGCCGCGCCTCGATGCGATGCAGGTGGCAGAGCGGCTGCGCCAGCAGCGTGGCCACCTGTTCGATCTCCGTCTGGATATCCTGATGATGCCGCAGCAGTACCTGCGACCATGCCGCCAGGTGCTCGGGGCCGGTGAGCGAGGCGGTCAGATGTTTGCAGACCAGGGGACGTTCCATAGCTGCCCCCCTTAGCCCTTGGCCACCAGATCGAGCAGCAGCCGCTCGACGATCAGGTATTGCGCCTCCATCAGGCCGATCTGCTCCTTGGCGCCTGCGCGCTCGCCCTGGTCGGTCAGCGCCACGGCGCGCTCGGCATGCCGGTGGACCCGGTCGTGGGGCTCCTCCAGGGCCAGGAACAGGCGGTCGCCGCGGAACCGCTGGCGGATCTCATCGGCGTAGTACCACTTGCCGATGCCGCACTCCCGCGAGGAGGGGATGTCGGTGAGGCGCTCTCCGGCGGGATTGCTGACATAGCTGATGATGTCGTTGCGCAGGAAGGTCTCGTCGATCATCGCCAGCTCCAGCTTGGAGCGCCAGTTGGCGCTCTCCAGGTCCGCCTGGGTGGCGCTGATCCGCTGCAGCTGGGCACCCAGGTCATCCAGGGTGCTGACGGTACCCTGGGCGATGTTATCCACATTGGCCGACAGGGTGCGATTGATCTCCCCCAGTTCGGTGGAGGTGCTGGCCAGCCCCTTGAGGAAGCCGTCGGCCTCCTTCGCCGAGGCCCCGGTGGTGGCGGAGAGGGTGCGCACCTCGCCGGCGACAATAGTGAAGCCGCGGCCGTGATCGCCCGCCCGTGCCGCCTCGATGGCGGCGTTCAGGGAGAGCAGGTTGGTCTGTTCGGCGATCTTGCTGATATTGCCGACGATGGCGGAGATCTGGCGGATCTCGCTGAACAGGCCCTCGAAGGTGGAGAGCTGCTGGCCCTGCAGCCGGGTCAGGCCGGTCAGCTCGCTGGCGAGCTGTTCAATGCGCTCGCGGGCACCGTGGGAGACCACCACCGCCTGGCCGATGGCAGAGCTGCTTTTTAGCAGGTTCTCGTCCAGCCATTCGAAGGATTTGCGCATCCGGCGCATGCGCAGCGACAGCGACAGCAGCTCCGCCTCGTAGTGGGCCCGGGCCTCCCGCTCCGCCTGCAGGGCGTCTTGCCGCTGCTCGGCCAGGCGCTGCTGTTCAGCGGCCTGGTGACGGCTGGTTGCCAGCTCGTCGCGCAGCTGCTGCAGTTCATATTCCATCAGTTGGGCGGGCGACGGGGTGTTTCCGTTTCCGGTCACCCGGGAGAGCAGGGGCGCGAATAGACTCATGGATCACTCCTCATCAATGGCAGCGTGGTTGATGGGGTTATCCTAATTTAATAGGTATATTAAATGCAACTTATAAATCCGGCTTTCCCCCGCTACGATCGGACAAGTCCGACAGGCTCCTAGCGACTGTAACTGAGGATCTGGCCGCGAAACGGCTGGGCCAGATAGTCCGGATTTTCCGGCGGCTCCTGGCTGTGGGTGTAGCCCCGATTTACCATGTGTTTGCTGAAGCGGGCGTGATTGCCGCGTCCCGGATCGACCAGCACCACCTCGCAATGGGGCTTGGCATGCTGATCGATGAAACCGGACAATAACTCGGCATGGGAGCGCTCATACAGCAGGTCACTGCCGATGAGCAGATCGAATTCGCCCAGGTCGCTGGCCTCGTCTTCCCAGGCGGTGCGCACGAAGGGGATCGCGTTGCCCGCGTTCAGCTGCACATTTTTTGCCAGGAACTTCCCCGCTTCCGGGTGATAGTCGGTGGCGGTGATATCCGCCAGCCGGTGGTTCAGTACCAGGCTGGCCAGGGCAATGCCACAACCCACTTCAAGAATCCGCTTACCGCCAATTCGGTAATCGAGCATGTGGTGGGCAAGCACCTCACTGGAGTCCCAGACCACGCCGAACAGCGGCCACAGGGCGGAAGAGATGCCCAACTGCTCCGCTGCACCGTCCTTATCGTGAAACTGCTGGCGGTCGCGCAGGGTGCGCAGATGGATGTCCAGATCGCCAAACTCTATGGTCTGGTAGCGTACGCGCATCGAAGTCATGAATAATCGCCAGGTTCGGGTTAAAACGCACGATTAACCTGGGCTATTCGACGCATGAGGGGCCTGCACTGTACAGGTATTCCCCCGATTTGGCTAAATTAACGGTGAATTGATGGCGCGTCCGTGTCACAGCGATTCGAAATAGTCGATCATCCGTCGGCGCTGCGCCTCGTCGGGCAGCCGGCCGCGGCCGGCCAGCATGTTGTCCTGCATGTGCTTCACCTTGCTGGTGGCCGGTATGGCACAGGTGACCGTGGGATGGGAGACGGCGAACTTGAGAAAGAACTGTCCCCAGCTGGCACAGTCAAATTCCGCGGCCCAGGGCGGCAGCGGTCGGCCCTTGACCCGACGGAACAGGCTGCCGCGCTGAAACGGCCGATTGGCAATCACCGCGATCCCCCGTTCCTGGGCAATGGGCAGCAACCGTGACTCCGCCTCGCGGTTGCCCAGGCTGTAGGTCAGTTGCACAAAATCAAAGGCGTGGTGCTGCAGAATATCCTGCAGCGCATCGTGATAGCGACCGTGCGATGTGGTGATGCCGAGATAACGGATCGTCCCCTCGGCCTTCATCTGTTGCAGGGTCTGCAGGTGGGTTTCCCAGTCCACCAGGTTATGGATCTGCATCAGATCGAAGCGCGGGATGCCCCACGCCTGCCGGGACGCCTCCATCTGCCGAATGCCGCTCTCCCGGCCGTCGATCCACACCTTGGTGGCGGCAAACAGATTCCTCTCCCCGGTCACCCCGGGGAGCAGCCGGCCGATCACTTGCTGGGCCGAACCGTACATGGGCGAGGAGTCGATCATGCCGCCCCCCATGTCGAAGAAGTGCTGGGTCACCGCCTGCAGCTGCGCAAGCAGGGCGCTGTCGCCGGCGGCCTCGAAGGTGCGGGAGGTACCCATGCCGATCACCGGCAACAGCTCGCCACTGGAGGGGATCGCCTTGCGTAGCGTCTCTGGCTGTGCCACCGCTCCAGCGGGCAGGATCATGCTAGCGGCGAGGGTACCCGCGGTCTGGATAAACCGCCGTCGATTCATCGGGGACAGATGGCGCATACACTACACCTCTTCCATACGTGGCCGGGCGGCGGCCAGCTTTACCTGCTGCCGGCCCAGGCCAAAGGCGATCCAGGCCCAGAGCAGGGCCAGCGGCACCGCGACCAGGGCGACCCCGGTGAGGCTCATGCCCAGGCTGCGCATGCCGGCGTAGACCCAGGCGCTCAGCGCATCGCCGCTTCGATAAACCACGGTATCGATCAGATTCTTCGCCTTGTACTTCTCCTCCCGGGTCAATACAACATATAGCATTTCGCGGGCCGGGCGCATGATGGCGTAATTGCCGGCGCGCCGGATGATCTGCACCAGCAGCAGCACCAGCAGCACTGGCGCCAGGCCGAGCAGGGCGAAACCGGCGGCGAGCAACAGCGGAACCAGGGACAGTACCACGGCCAGGCCGAACCATTTGATCAGCCGACTGGTGAGGAACAGCTGCAGCATCAGAGTCAGGCCGTTGACCGCCAGGTCGATGGCGGCAAACACGGCGGTGCGCTGGGCCGAGTCGCCGAAGGCATCACGCACGATCTGCGCCTGCATCAGGTAGAGAAAGGTTGCCAGGGTAGTGAACAGCAGCATCAGCAGGCAGATGCCCAGCAGGTAAGGGGAGCGAACAACCAGGGTGATACCGGCCCAGATGCTACCACCCAGCAGTGGGTCATCCGCGGCGGCTGTGGTGGTTCCGTCATCAGCCGTGCGGTCATCCGCCGGATGGGCCTCCGACCAGGCCGACAGCCGGGCGATGCAGATGATGGCCCAGGACAGCAGCAGTGCCGAGACCAGCAGCAGGTTCCTGGCGCCCAGTGGTTGCACCAGCAGCGTGGTCAGGGCGGGGCCGGCCAGCGCGCCCACGGTACCACCGGCGGCAATGAAACCGAACAGTCGGCGTGCCTGGCGATTGCTGTAGATATCCGCCATGAAACTCCAGAACACGGAGACCACGAACAGATTGAATACGCTGGCCCAGATAAAAAAGGCGCGCGCCACGGCGGGCGAGGCCCGCTGTTCATCCATCAGCAGATAAAACAGCAGCATCACCAGAATGAAAAAGCCGTAGACGTAGGGGAGAAAGCGGCGCCGGGGAAACCGCGAGCTGACCCAACCGAACAGCGGGACCGCCGCGCCCATGGCGATGAGGGTGCCGGTGAACAGCCACTGCAGGTTCTCCACCCCACCCAGTATGCCCATCTCATCGCGCATCGGCCGGACGATGTAGTAAGCGCACAACAGCGCGAAGAAGTAGCTGAACGACCACAGCAGCGCCGTCACTTCGGCTGGCTCAACCTGTACCGACTTCAGCAACAGACCGTGAATGCGTGATTGTTTTTGGTAAATCGCCAATGCTTCGTGCACCTTTAGAAGTGTAATCAAGACAACTATAACCCGTACCTGGCGGCAGCCGATATTTTAACCCCCTGGGGCGGTTTGCGTGGCGCGTTTTGCCGCACGCGGGACGGCATTCCGACCCTGTTCGGGCCTGGCGTTCGGGGTGAAACGGGTGCGGAGGCTTCCGCTTCCGGTTGAATCCGCTATATTTGTAGCTGATACCGCCGCGCTCTATTCCGGTTATTTGTACCGTATTTGGGGATGGATTGTTTTGGGAGAAGGCAATGGTTGAGATAGGAGATCTTATTTCTGGCGGACCGTCGGATCAGTGGTCCGATAGCGGCGGGAACCCGGAACAGCGGCCCGCGCCTCCCCCCATCCTGCGCGATCTGGCCGCGGAGGCGGACGTGCGCTTCAACGGCAACCGGCCGTGGGATATCCAGGTGTTCCACCCGTCGGTCTACCGACGCATCCTGATGCAGGGATCGCTGGGATTCGGTGAGGCCTTTGTCGATGGCCTGTGGACCGCGCAGCGGCTGGACGAAACCATCAGCCGGTTGTTGTCACGGAATGTGGAACAGCGGGTGAATCGACGCGCCCGGTTGCACTGGGCCTCCGCGTTGCTGAAGAATCTCCTGTTCAACCGCCAGTCGCGACGGCGCGCCTTCCAGGTCGGCGAGCGGCACTATGACATCGGCAACGACGTCTATACCGCCATGCTTGATCCAACCATGAGTTATAGCTGCGGCTACTGGGCGCGGGCGGAGAATCTGCAACAGGCGCAAATCGCCAAGCTGGATCTGATCTGCCATAAACTCAATTTGCGACCCGGCCTGCGTCTGCTGGACATCGGCTGCGGCTGGGGCGGCCTGGCGCGGCATGCCGCCGAGCACTACGGGGTCATGGTGGACGGGATCACGGTCTCCCGTGAGCAACTGATGCTGGCCCGGGAGCGCTGTCGCGGCCTGCCGGTACGCCTGGAACTGATGGATTACCGGGACCTCAAGGGGAGCTACGACCGGGTGGTGTCGGTCGGCATGTTCGAGCATGTCGGGCCGAAAAACTACGCGGTCTTTTTCGACACCGTCGACCGTGTGCTCAAGGAGCAGGGCATCTTCCTGCTGCACACCATCGGCGAACATGCGGACACGGCCGCTACCGATCCCTGGATCGACAAGTACATCTTCCCGAATGGAAAAATTCCCTCCCCGGGACGCCTCGCGGCGGCCTTTCAACCGCACTTTATCCTCGAGGACTGGCACAGTTTCGGCCGCGACTACGATCTCACCCTGATGGCCTGGTGGCACAGGTTCGACGCTGCCTGGCCGTCATTGCAGGCGCGCTATGACGAGTCGTTTTACCGCATGTGGAAATATTATCTGCACAGCTGCGCCGGCTTCTTCCGCTCGCGCCAGGGTCAGCTGTGGCAGCTGGTGTTGACCAAGCGGCGACGCACCGCGGTCTATCGCTCGTTGCGCTGAGGATTTGATCCGGGTAGCAAGGGCCGCTTGGTTGTACAGTTTTGTAGGGTGGATAAGCGACAGCGCATCCACCGCAGCAATGGTGGATGCGCCTACCGGCTTATCCACCCTACAAAAGTACTTTATAAAATTGAAGTGTAACTACTCACCCCGTGAGTAGTTACATTGAAGTAATACTACAGCGCCACCAGCTTGTGCTCGATGGCGTAGCGGGCCAGTCCGGCGGCGGTGTGGATATCCAGCTTGCCCTTGATGTTCTGGCGGTGGGTCTCGACGGTCCTCACCGAGATATTCAGGCTGCGGGCAATATCCTTGTTGCACTGACCTTCGGCGATCAGCCTGAGCACGGTCTCCTCGCGGCGGGTCAATACCGGCTCGTGCCCGCCCGGTCTGCCATGGAAATTGTTGAACAGGCTCTGGGAGGCGCCAGCACTGAAGTAGGTGCTGCCCTGGTGGACCGCCTCGATCGCCTTGATCAATTCGTCGGATGAGACATCCTTGAGCACATAGCCGTTGGCCCCATCGTGCATCAGCTTGACGATGTACTCCTGATCGTCGTGCATGCTCAGGATCAGGACCCGGACCTCCGGCAGTTCCGCCTTGAAGCGGCGGGTGGCTTCCAGCCCGTCCATTACCGGCATGGTGATGTCCATCAGCACCACGTCGGGGCACAGTTCGTGGGCCCGTGCTATCGCCTCCCGGCCGTTGCCGGCCTGGCCCACCACCTCGATGTGCGGCTCTTCCTGCAGGCGCGAGCTGATGCCGTCCCGCACCAGGGGGTGGTCGTCCACCAGCAATACGCGTATCGGTGTGTGCTCGTTCATTGGCCAGGTACCATCACGGATCAGGGTTCATCGGGCAGCCGGGCCTTGAGGCGGGTGCCTTCGCCGGTCCGGCTCATGAGGCTGAACTCGCCACCCAGCAGTTCGATACGTTCACGCATATTACGCAGGCCGATGCCTTCGTCAAAGTGATTCGTCTGGGGGTCGAAACCACAGCCGTCGTCGCGAATGTCCAGGGTGACATTGCCGCCGCGCTGTTGCAGCCTCAGTTGCACCTTGCACAGGCCGGCGTGGCGCTCGATATTGGTCAGCGCCTCCTGCACCACCCGGTAGAGGGTGATTTCGATATCCTCCGGCAATCGCTCATCCGCCAGTTCCAGCGCGAGATCGGTCATGATGCCGGTGCGCTCGCTGAAATGGCCGGTCAGGCTCTCCAGCGCCACCCCCAGGCCCATATCGTCCAGCAACCGGGGGCGCAGGTCATGGGAGATGCGCCGTACTTCCTGGATGGCGTCATTGAGCACGCCGGCACCGCTCTTCAGGTCCTCCAGGGCCGTGGCGTGACCCTTCTGGAGCTTGCTGATGGCCGATTCGATGCGGAATTTCACCGACACCATCAACTGATTGATGCCGTCATGCAGTTCCCGGGCAAAGCGCCGCCGTTCATTCACCTGGAAGCGAACCGAGCGGTGGACCAGTTCGCGTAACCGGATATCGGCCAGCCGGCTCTCGTGCAGATTGATGGCGATGCCGATCAGGGTGATGATGATGACGGTGCCGACGATCACCATCAGCATGGTGAAAAAGGTGTTGCGAATATTGATATTGACCTGGGCCCGGATCTTCTCCACCTCGCTGGCGATATCGTCGATATAGAGCCCGGTGCCGAGCATCCAGTTCCAGCCGGGGACCTGGACGGCGTAGCTGAGCTTCTCCTCCTCCCGGCCGGATGAGGGCTTGTTCCACAGGTAACGGTGGAAGCCGCCGCCCTCGGCGGCGATGCGCAGGAGGTTGCGGATTACGTAGTCGCCGTTGCTGTCCCGCAGGTCGTAGAGATTGCGTCCGACGATCTCGTTCAGGATCGGGTGTACCAGATTGATCCCGTTACGGTCATAGACGAAGAAATAACCATCCTCGCCGTAGGTCAGTTCATTCAGAATCCGTTTTACCCCGTCGCGGGCCGTCTGCTCGTCGAGGTTCTGATCGCGGATGATATGGTCGATGGAGGTGAGGGCCAGGCTGACGTAGTTCTTCAGCTCGCGCTTTTTCGACGCCAGCAGATTCTCCTCGAAGGTGTGGATCTCCTCCTCCGACAGGGTGTGGGCCTGATTCACATTGATCAGGGTGATCAGGCTGGCCACCAGCAGTAGGGGGAGTATGGCCAGCAGCAATATTTTGGTTTTCAGGGACATAAAAGACTACGCAGTGTGATACGGCCCTATCCTGACAAAAAAAGCCGCCCATGTAACGCCCGCGGGGGAAAAATACGCAGTAATACGGAGTTGAATCCCCGGGGTAGACCACACGGGAGTGGAACAAGGCCGGAAGCGGAATCGCAAGCAATTCCGCTTCCGCGCATCAGCTCAGCCCGTACAGCCCGGGGAACAGCAGGATGGAGACGAGGATAGCGATCTGCATCAGGATGAACGGCAGCACCCCGCGGTAGATGTCGACCGTGCGTACCGCCGGCGGCGCCACCCCCTTGAGGTAGAACAGGCTGAAACCGAACGGTGGTGTCAGGAAGGAGGTCTGCAGATTCATCGCGATCAGGATGGCGAACCAGAGCGGGGCGATCCCCAGGCTGTCGGCCACCGGCGCCAGCATCGGCACGATGATGAAGGAGATCTCGACGAAGTCGATGAAGAAGCCCAGCACCAGGATCACCAGCATGGAGAGGATCAGGAATCCCATCTGCTCGCCCGGCAGGCCGCCGAGGATCTCCTCCACGATGAGGTCGCCGCCGGAGTAGGTGAAGGTCATGGAAAAGGCCGTGGCGCCGAGCAGGATGGCGAATACCATGGCGGTCACCTTGACCGTCTCCAGGGCCGACTCGAACAGCATGCTCCAGCTGAACTGGCGGTAGAACAGGGCCAGCAGCAGGGCGCCGAAGCCGCCCAGGGCGGAGGATTCGGTCGGTGTGGCGATACCGGCGAAGATCGATCCCAGCACCACCAGGATCAGCACCAGGGGCGGCAACACCGCCTTCAGCGCCCGCAGATACTGTTCGTGCCGGTGGTTCAGATCCTCATCCATTGGCATGGCCGGGGCCACCTCCGGGTGCAGGAATGCCTTGATCAGGATATAGACGACATAGGAGCCGATCAGCACCAGGCCGGGGCCGACGGCGGCCTTGAACAGGTCGCCCACCGGGATGCCCATCACGTCACCGAGGATGATCAGGATGATCGAGGGCGGGATGATCTGGCCGAGGGTGCCCGCCGCGCAGATGGTGCCGCAGGCGAGGCGCTTGTCGTAGTTGAACTTGAGCATCACCGGCAGGGAGATCAGGCCCATGGCCACCACCGAGGCACCCACCACGCCGGTGGAGGCGGCCAGCAGGGCGCCCACCAGGATGGTGGAGATGGCCAGCCCGCCGCGCACGCCACCGAACAGCTTGCCCATCGACTCCAGCAGCTGGGCCGCCAACTGGGTTTTCTGCAGGATGATGCCCATGAAGATGAACAGCGGGATGGCCATCAGCACCGTGTTCTCCATGATGCTGTAGATACGGAACGGCATGAAGGCGAACAGGTCCGGGCCGGCCGCGAACAGGCCGAACAGCAGCGCCACGCCGCCGAAGGTGAAGGCCACCGGGAAGCCCAGCAGCAGCAGCGCCAGGGCCGCGAAAAACATAACGATACCAATCATTGCACTCTACCTGCCGGATCAGAAAAAGGACTCTTCATGGGGGGCTTGCGGGTGCCGCCCCAGCAGCGTGTTGACCGAGTGCAGGATCATCCCGACGCCGCTGACGGTCATGGCAAAGAAGCCGAACGGGATCATCGACTTGATCAGCCAGCGGTAGGGCAGGCCGCCGGGATCGCCCGACTGCTCCCCCAGTGCGAAGGACTCGCGCACGAAATCCACGCCGTAGTAACAGACCAGCAGGGTGAACGGCAGCAGGAACAGCAGGCTGCCGAGCAGGTCGATCCACGCCCTGGCGTTGACCGACTGACGTTCATAGATCAGGTCGACCCGCACGTGGCCGTCGTGGCGCAGGGCGTAGGAGACGCCGAGCAGGAACACACTGGCGTAGAGGTGCCACTCCAGCTCCTGCATGCCGATGGAGACATCGTTGAACAGGTAGCGCATCACCACGTCGTAAAAAACATTCAGCAGCAGCCCGATCAACAACGCCCCGGCGATCCTGCCCAACAGATCCGAGAAGCCGTTGATGGCCTTTTCCAGTTGCATGAGAAACATAAATCGACCCCGAAGACCGGACGGCCGCCTGGCGGCCGTCCGGCGGTTGTGGCATTACTGAGTGGATTGACTGTTGAGGTAGGCGACGTCGGAGATGTCACTCCACACCCGCACCTGCTTCAGGTAGCTGGCCTGGGAGTCGATGATCTCCTTGGCCAGTGGGTCCCCGGCGGCCTGCTCGGCCAGCAGTTCGCTGTTGGCTTTTTCCATTGCCGCGATCACCGGTTTGGGGAAGGTCTTGATCTTGATCTCGGGGTATTCGCTCTTCATCTTCGCCCAGTTCTCGCCGCTGGCGTGATAGGACTGCACGTACATGTCATAGGCGGCGGTGCGCATGGCCACGCGCAGGATCTCCTGCAGATCGGCCGGCAGCTTGTCCCAGGATTTCTGGTTGATCATGAACTGCAGTTCGGTGGCGGGTTCATGCCAGCCGGTGTAGTAGTAGGGGGCGATCTTGTGGAAGCCCATGCGCAGGTCCAGCGAGGGGCCGACCCACTCCAGGGCGTCGATGGTGCGGCGCTCCAGGGCGGTGTAGAGTTCGCCCGCCGGGATGTTGGTCGGCTTGGCGCCCAGCTTGGCCAGCACCTCGCCGGCGAAGCCGGGGATACGCATCTTCAGGCCCTGCAGATCCTCCACCGAGTTGATCTCCTTCTGGAACCAGCCGCCCATCTGGTTGCCGGTGTTGCCGCCCGGGAAGGAGAGCACGCCGTGCTTGTCATACACCTTCTTCATCAGCTCCATGCCGCCGCCAAAGTAGAACCAGCCGTACTGCTCCGGCGCGGTCATGCCGAACGGCATGGTGGTGAAGAACAGGGTGTTGGGGTCCTTGCCCTTCCAGTAGTAGGAGGCGGAGTGGCCCATGTCGTACTGGCCCGCGCGCACCATGTCGAACACCCCCAGGGGTGCCTTGTGCTTGTTCTTGGAGTCGATGCTGATCTTCAGGCGCCCGTTGGACATCTTCTCCGCCATCGCCGCCATGTTTTTGGTGGCATCGCCAAAGATCGGAAAATTGGAGGGCCAGGTCTCGGCCAGCCTCAGCCGGTAGCTCTTCTCGGCGGCAAAGGCGGGGTTGATCAGCGCCACGGCGCAGACCGCGGCCGCCAGCAGTTTTCGGGTTAATCGGGATTTGAACATGGTAACGGATCCTCTCTCGGCCGATGCGTTGATCGGCGGTTTATTGTCAGGACTCAAACACGGCTTGGGGCCGCTTATTCATGCTGACAACCGGGAGAGGAGGCGGCTACTCGCAATAGTGCGCAGACCGGCACCGGACACTACCGAGTGGCGGGGCGGTTATTGCCGAGTGCCGGTAGGTAATAACACCCAGGTGCATCCCGTTGATGGAAGCTGGTAGAGAGGTGTCGGAGTCAAGCCGCGTGTTTCCGGGAATCGGATGATCCATTCCGAGCGGCTTGACTCCTACACCTGCGTGCGATTTCAGGTCAGCCCCGTTCCCCGGGAGCCCCCTCTGAGATCTGCGAAGAAATAACTACCGCTCTGACCGCCCGAGAGCGGACCGCTGGAACGCCCTTTCGAGATTGGGATTGAAATTCAGTTCATAAAACCCTAAAGTTTAGATTGGTTATACCGATAGTTGTATTACTGATAGCGCGGAGAGGCGGGGGGCCTCAAGTAGTATCGGCAATCATGAAAATAATGAATCGTGGTGTTTCTTTGTCGGGGCGATTGATCGCCGCCGCGTTTGTCCTGTTGGGACTGTTCTCGATGGCGTCGATGGTCCGCGCCGGGGAGTGGCCGGGGGACCGCACTTTCCTGGTGGGGTTTGCCCAGGATCACATGGCCAACGACTGGCGGGCCGCCCAGGTGCGGGATATCGAACGGGAGTTCGCCCGTTATCCCTTCATCCGTTTCGTCTATACCGATGCCGGCGGCAAGACCGCCCAGCAGGTGGTGGATATCGAGAACCTGCGGGCGCGCGGAGTGGATCTGCTGATCACCAGCCCGCGCGATGCCGAGGCCATGGCGCCGGTCATCTCCAGCGTCTACAACGCCGGTATCCCGGTGATCCTGCTGAGCCGCCGTACCATAGGCGACGATTACAGCCTCTTTATCGGCGCCAGCAACCGTCGGATCGCCCGCCAGGCGGCCGATTTCTTCGCTGAACGGCTGCACGGCAAGGGGCGCATCCTGGTGCTGCAGCACATCCCCACCTCGACCCCGGGGATCGACCGCACTGAGGGGTTCCGGGAGCAACTGGCCAACTATCCCGGTATCGAGATCGCCGCGATCAAGCGCGCCGACTCACTGCGCCACCTGGCGATCAAGGCAGTAGAGGAGGCCCTGGCCGAGGGGATCGAATTCGATGCCATCTATGCCCAGAGTGACAGCATGGCCACCGGCGCGCGTATTGCGCTGAAGCAGGCGGGCCGGGATCCGGCCGCGATTCCCATTACCGGCATTGACTATATCGGCGAGGCGCGGGAGGCCATCCGTGCCGGAGAGCAGGCCGCCAGTTTCACCTATCCCACGTTCGGCAGGGAAGGGGCGGAATACGCCATACGTATTCTGCGCGGCGAGACGGTACCCAAGGAGGTCACGGTGGATTCGCTGATGGTGACGCATGAGAATGTCGACGCCATCGAGCCAATCTTCTGATGAGGGTCGTCTCCCTGCTCAATCTTAAGATCAGACAGAAGCTGCTGCTGTTCTGGTTTGGCGCCATCCTGCTCTCCCTGTTGCTGCTGGGAATTACCCTGTCGCTGTTGATCTCCCGGCAGTATGAGGCGAGTGCCCGGGCAAAGATCGCCATCGATTTTCATACCCTCGTCAGCGAATTGAGCGGCCTCCAGGTCAAACTGGAACACCAGGTCTCCCTGCTGGCCGCCAGAGCAGATGTGGTCTCCATCACCAGCCTGGTGGATACCTATCAGAATGTTGGTGACTATCAGCCGCTGGTGTTCGATGGCGAGAAGCGGCGTCTTGCCGGCTTGCTGTCGCAACAGGCGATGGCCAGCAACCTGCAGCATATCTCCATTTATGACAGTAAACGGCAATTGATCGCCTGCAACTGTGCGTCTCCGACCGGGGGTAAGAGCGGGGGCTATACCAGCGTCCGGGATGGGGTGCTCACTTACCTGGGGATCGAACAGGGGGAACTGCTCCGGGACAGCCGTTTCAACCAGCTCCAGTCACTGCCGGAGCACCTGCCGACGGTACGTACCCTGCTGTTCCGATTGCTCGATGACCAGCTGGTGATCGATGCCTTTATGCCGGTCACCCGGACATTCCCGGATGGAACCCACCGGTTGCTGGGGGTGGTGCGGATAATCGAGTATCTGGATGACGCGTTTGTCGAACATATCCGGCAGCACAGCACCGCCGAGTTCATGTTTTCGGTCGGAGAACGGCTTCGCTACGGTGGGCTGGATGGGGTCACCCCGGGTGCCGCCACCGATCTGCCGCAGCTGGATAATGCAGATTTTACCCGTTCGGAACCCCTGTGGCGGCACGACGACAAACATTTTCTCGGCGTCGGCAAATTATCGCTGCAGGGGGCGCAGCCGGTTGTCTTCGTCTTCGGCATCAGCAAGGATGAGCTGATGAAGAGTTTCGAGGTATTCAAAACCTCGATCATCGCGGTGCTGATCGTGATGGCCATGCTGGTGCTGCCGGCGGGCTTTTTCCTGCTCAGCCGCAATATCTCCCAGCCCCTGGAACGGCTCGCTTCCGGGGTGCGGGCGTTGGGGCGGGGCGATTACATCGAATTGAATACCCGGGGAAGCCGGGATGAGATCGGGGAGCTGGCGGGCTCGTTCAATGAGATGAGTCGGGCGCTGCAGAGCCGAGAGGTGGGCCTGCGCAAGCTCAGCCTGGCCGTCGAGCAGAGTCCGGTGTCGGTGATGATCACCGATCCCGACGGATGGATTGAGTATGTCAATGCCCATTTCGTGGAGGTCTCCGGCTACAGCCGCGAGGAGGCGCTGGGTGTAAAACCCAGCCTGCTCAAGTCCGGCAACACCCCCCTGGAAAGGTACCGACAACTCTGGGATACGGTACTCGGCGGCAGCGTCTGGCGCGGCCAGCTGTGCAACCGGCGCAAGAACGGGGAGATCTACTGGGAAGAGGCGGTGATCGCGCCGGTCAAGGACGGCCACGACCAGGTCACCCACCTGATCGCGGTCAAGGAGGACATCACCCTGCGCAAATCCTATGAGGAGCAGCTGTTGCGCCAGGCGAATTATGACAGCCTGACCGAACTGCCCAATCGGTTGCTGGTGCTCGACCGCCTCTCCCAGGCGCTCGCTTATGCCGGGCGCCATGAGCTCAGCGTGGCAGTCATCTTTATCGATCTGGACAACTTCAAGAAGGTCAACGACACCCTCGGTCATGCGGTGGGGGATGCGCTGCTGGTCAAGATCGCCCATCGCTTCGGCCAGGTGCTGCGCGGTGGCGATACCCTTGCCAGACTGGGCGGTGATGAGTTTCTGGTGGTTATCCCCGATGTGACGGGGCAGGATGAGGCCGGCAATATCGCTGAAAAGATCATTCGAACCCTGGAGCAGTCGATCAGGCTGGAGGGGCGGGATATCTATATCACGGCGAGTCTGGGAATAAGCCTCTATCCCACGGATGGCCAGGATTCACCGATCCTGATGCGCAACGCCGATGCCGCCATGTATAACGCCAAGGACAGCGGTCGTAACACTTACCGCTTCTTCACGCCGGCAATGAACGAGAATGCCCTGCGACGCCTGGAGATGGAATCGCGTCTGCGCCATGCCCTGAAGAACGGCGAGCTGTCACTCCATTATCAGCCCCAGGTGAGTGCCGACGGCGCTGAGCTGCTGGGGGCCGAGGCGCTGTTACGCTGGCACAACCCGGTGCTGGGTCAGGTGCCGCCGGACAAGTTCATCCCCCTGGCCGAGGATCTCGGGGTGATCCACGAAATCGGCGAATGGATCCTGCTCACCGCCTGTCGCCAGGCGTACACCTGGTTCGGCGAACGTCAGTTACCGTTTCGCATGGCGGTGAACGTCTCGCCGCTGCAGCTTCGCGACGGCAGGATCGTCCCGGTGGTGCGCCGGGCGCTTGAACAGAGCGGCCTGCCGCCGGCGATGCTGGAGCTGGAGCTGACCGAGGGTCTGCTGATGGAGCACCCGGAGGAGAAGGAGGCCCTGTTACGGGAGCTCAAGGGTCTGGGTGTGACCCTGGCGCTGGACGATTTTGGTACCGGATACTCATCGCTCAGCTATTTGCGACGCTTTCCCTTCGATATCCTGAAGATCGACCGCAGCTTTATTCGCGACCTGACTACCGACCCGGATGATGCCGAACTGACCCTCTCCATCATCTCCATGGCCCACAGCCTGCGCCTGCAGGTGGTGGCGGAGGGCGTCGAAACCCTGGAGCAGTTACAGTTCCTGCAGGCCCACGGCTGTGACCTGATCCAGGGCTTCTACTTCAGTAAGCCGCTCCCCGCCGCAGGATTCAGTGCCTGGCTCGATAGCGATAGCCGCAGCCGTCAAGTCCACGATCGCTGAACCCTCCCCCGTTATCGACGCCGAACAGAGGGAATAAAAGCCGTTCCCGCCGTCCCGTTTTTTACCGGAACAGACTCCTGGCGTGTCTTGCCGGCCGCTGTCGCTTCAGGAACTTCCAGCAGTTTTCCCGTCCTGCAAGCATAGACATAGCCGTAGATGGGGATCTCCGGGGGCGCCGTGGAGTGGTACCTCGGCCCTTTCCGTTGGTCTGTGCGTTATCGATTCCAGTCCATAGAAAACGCATGTGGAAAGCCATCACCAACAAGCTTCAGTATAGAAACTAGTTACGCCTTCGTGTTGGATAGAGAGTGTGTGGGTTTGGCCCGCCGTTGTGATCAGTTCATCCAGCCATTTCAGCCCCTGCTCCCACTCCCCCAGACCCGATTCGTGGTTGATGTGGCCGTAGTCGCCGAGGAGCTCGATGCGGGCGCCCAGGCGTTCGGCGAACAGCCGGCCCCGTTGCAGGGCGGAGAAGTCAGTCTCCCGTGCCGGGTCACGGAAAGGGAGACTGACGTGCCCTAGGCCGTGACAGATTCCGTTCGCATCGCAGGAACGGCCCGTCCGTTCCCCGCCGCCGGCCTGATTTTGAACCAGATCGCGTACAACACCGGCAAGAACACCAGGGTTAGAACCGTGCCGGCGAAGGTGCCACCGATCAAGGTATAGGCCAGAGTTCCCCAGAACACCGACTGGGTGAGCGGTATGAACGCCAGCATGGCGGCGAGCGCGGTCAGGATGACCGGACGCGCTCGCTGCACGGTGGCCTCTACCACGGCATCGAAGGGCGTCACTCCATCCTTCTCGTTGTCGTGTATCTGACCGATCAGGATGAGCGTGTTGCGCATCAGGATTCCGGACAGTGCGATCAGGCCGACCAGCGCGTTGATGCCGAACGGCTGCTGGAACAACAGCAGGGTGGGCACCACCCCGATGAGGCCCAGCGGCGCGGTGGCGAACACCATCATCATCGCGGAGATCGAGCGCACCTGGAAGATGATCGTAATCAGCGTGAGGGCGATCATGATGGGGAAGATCGGCGCCATGGCGCGATTCGCCTTGCCGGATTCCTCGATGGAGCCACCCATTTCGATCCGATAGCCGGCCGGTAACTTGGCGATGACGGGTTGAAGATCCTTCCATACCGCGGTGGACACGTCCGGCGGCTGCAAGCCCTCGGCGATGTCGCCGCGCACGGTGATCGTCGGTGTGCGATCGCGGCGGCGCAGGATCGGATCTTCCATGCGGACGTCCACTTTTCCGATCTGGGACAATGGAATCCGCTGGCCGGTCACGCCCACCAGGGTGAAGTCAGTGATCCTGCCCGGATCTAGCCGCGTGTTTCCGGCCGAGCGGGCCGTGACCTGTACCGAACGGATGTCCTCGCGCACCTCGGTAATCGGGATGCCGCTCAACAGAAACTGCAGCTGTTGAGCCACGTCGGTGGACGTCAAGCCGATGCTCTGCAGGCGATCCTGATCGAGCGAAAAATGCAGCGTCGGCACACGCTCGCCCCAGTCGGTGTTGACCGTTCTCATCTGCGCAGAGGCCTGCATCACGCCACGCACCTGTGCCGCGATGTCGCGCAGTTTGTCGGGGTCGGGCCCCATCATGCGGAAGGCGACGGGGTAGGGCGAGTAGGGTCCGAACACCAGTTGGGCAATCCGCACGCGGGCTTCCGGTGCCAGCCCGTCGGCCACCGCCTGGCGCATCCTGTGCTTGAGCGCCTCGCGCTCCTCGGCGCCTCCCGTCAACACGACGATCTTCGCGAACGAGGGGTCGGGCAGTTCCGGCGCCATGGCGAGGTAGAAGCGCGGCGCGCCCTGTCCGACGTAGGCGGTCACGACCTTGGCTTCCGGCTGCTTGGCCAGCCAGGCCTCGACCTTTTTGGAGGCGGCACTCGTCTGCTCGATGGAAGTGCCATGGGGCATCTGCACTTCGACCAGCACCTCGGGCCGATCGGAAGTGGGGAAGAACTGCTTCTTCACGACACTCATGCCCATCACCGCGATCACAAAGGCACCGATCACGCTCACGGCGACCAGCCATTTGCGCTGGATCACCGATCCCAGCAGGCGACGGAAGCGCTCGTAGCGCAGTGTGCCGTAGATCGCGTCGTGACCGCCGGCGCGCGGTTCGAAGTTCGGTAGCAACTTCACTCCCAGGTAGGGGGTGAATACGACGGCGACGATCCAGGACACGATCAACGCGATGCCGACGATCCAGAACAGATTGCCGGCGTACTCGCCGGCGGTCGACTTGGCGAAGCCGTTGGGCATGAAGCCGATCGCGGTCACCAGGGTCCCGGCGAGCATGGGCGCGGCGGTGTGGCTCCACGCATAGGACGCTGCGTGTACCCGCTCGTAGCCCTCCTCCATCTTCACGACCATCATCTCGATCGCGATGATCGCATCGTCGACCAGCAGCCCCAGGGCCAGGATCAGGGAACCGAGCGTGATCCGGTCGAAGTTCTTGCCGGTGGCGGCCATGACGACGAACACCGCCGCCAGCGTCAGCGGCACCGCCGCCGCAACGACGATGCCGACCCGCCATCCCATGCTGAGGAAGCTCACCAGCATCACCACGCCGAGGGCAGCGATGAACTTGAGCATGAACTCGTCGACGGCCGATTGGATATTGACCGACTGGTCCGTCACCTTGGACAGGCTCATGCCGAGCGGCATCGCTGCGTTGATGGCCGCCGCTTCCGCTTCCAGCGCCTTGCCCAGATCGAGGCCGTTCCAGCCCTCGCGCATGACCACGCCGAGAATCAGGGCCGGCTCACCGTTGTTGCGGATCAGGAAGGTCGCCGGATCTTCGTACCCCCGCTTCACGTCGGCAATGTCGCCGAGCTTCAGCGTACGGCCCTGCGCGACGACGGGCGTATTGCGGATCGCCTCCAGGTCGTCGATCGCACCGTCCAGCCGGATGAAGACTTGCGGACCCTTGGCTTCGACCGAGCCTGCTGGCGTCATCGCGTTGCGGCTATTGAGCGCTGCGAAGAGGTCGCGCGGGGACACGCCCAGGGTTGCGAGGCGGTCTTGGGAGAACTCGACGAAGATCCTTTCGGCCTGCTCGCCGATGATGTTCACTTTCTTGACGCCTGGCACGTGAAGCAGCCGCTGGCGCAGGGCCTCCGCATCGCGGACCAGGCTTCTATGCGGCTCGCCATTGGCCTTCAGCGCATAGAG
This sequence comes from Sedimenticola hydrogenitrophicus, assembly GCF_025175675.1. GTDB lineage: Bacteria > Pseudomonadota > Gammaproteobacteria > Chromatiales > Chromatiaceae > Sedimenticola > Sedimenticola hydrogenitrophicus. Next base: position 12,906 of record NZ_JANIOA010000023.1, on the reverse strand, counting down.
CGTAAAGGTCACGTCGGCGTATTCGTCGTTCACCATCGGACCAATAACGCCATGCGGAAGGCTGCCGGCCTCGTCGCCGAGCTTCTTGCGTGCCTGATAGAACTGATCGGGAACGTCGGCGGGCGGGGCGCTATCTTGCAGGTAGACCGTGCTGAAGGCCAGGCCCGGGCGCGTAAAGGTCTCGGTCCGGTCATACCAGCGTAGTTCCTGCATCCTCTTTTCCAGGGGTTCGGCGACCAGTTCCTCCATTTCCTTGGCCGTGGCCCCCGGCCAGGACGTGATCACGGTCATCTGCTTGACCGTGAAAGGGGGGTCTTCCGCCCGGCCCAAGCTCAGGAAGGCCAGGATTCCAGCGACGGAAATCGCCACCAGCAGGAACAGGGTGACCGGACGCTCGCGTACGGCTAGGGCGGAGAGGTTGAGGCCGCTCATTGCCGTTCCCCACCGGTCGCCGCCACGCTTGGTGTGACTTCGCCTTCAGCCAGCCGCACGTGGTCACCTTCGCGCAGCAGGTGCGCGCCGAGCGCGACGACGCGATCGTCCGCAGCAAGGCCGTCGACGATCAGAGCGGCATCTTCACTGAGGCCGGCGACCTGCACGGGACGCCAGGTGACCCGAGGCGTTTCCCCTTCGACCAGCCATACGCCGGGCCCCTTGCCCGGATCGAAGATCGCACCGATCGGCACCTGTAGCGCCGGGGCGGACTGGCCGTTAGGAATCTCGATGGAGACGGTTGAGCCCAGCGGCGCGTCTGCCAGGCGGTCCTCCAGTACGTAGCGCGCCTCGAAGGTCCGCGTCTGAGGGTTGGCGGCGTCGGACAACTGGCGAAGCTTCGCGGCGCCCGTCAGCCCGTTTCCATACAAGCGTGCCCGGCCGTTGGAGCCGATCACCGGGCGCAGGGTTTCGGGGAGCGCGATGACCGCCTCACGGCGCCCGGCATGCGCCACGCGGACGACAACCTGGCCCGCACCGACGACCTGGCCCGGCTCCGCCAGGGTGTCCACCACCACGCCGTCCGCATAGGCGAGCAGGACGGCGTAGCCCGTTTCGTTGTGGGCAACGTCGGCCTGGGCCTTGGCCGCCTTGAGCTCCGCTCGCGCCGAATCGGCGGCCGCCTTGGCCTTGTCGTAGGCGGAAGCCGACACCGCGCCCGTGGCGACGAGGTCGCGATAGCGCGCTTCGTCCTCCGCGGTCTGGTGCGCCCGCGCCCTGGCGGCGGCAACGGCCTCGTCGTGGGCGCGCGTGGCGAGCTTCAAGTCCGTCGGATCGATGCGCATCAGCGGTTGGCCGCGCTTGACGGCCTGCCCGGTATCGACCAAACGCTCCAGGATCTTGCCGGGAACGCGGAAGCCCAGATCGCTCTGAACCCGCGCCGCGACGACTCCGGTGAATGAACGCTCCGCCTGGACGGCGGGCGCCACCGGCGCTACCCGCACCAGGGGGATCCGGGCCCGTGGATCAATTGAAGAAGTGGCGTCGCTGCACGCAGCCAGGACTAAGGGCAGCAGAGCGACGACGGCGAGGGAAATATTACGGTGCTGAAGCATGGCGACCTCCGGTAACGCGAAGGCCTTTATTCTCTAGCGAGTGACTAATATTGTCAATAGTCACAACCCAGATTTTTGAACTGGCTATGGGGCCAGGCTGCGCAGCACCAGGTTGGAAAGCTGGACCGGCGCCTCGTCGGCAACATCAAGGTTGTACTGGAGCAGGAGCGGATTCACATAAGGCTGCATGACGAGATCGATCGCATGCACCGTCTCGTCGAGCGGCGTCTTGCGCTCGAACTCGCCGCTCTCCCGCCCTTCGCGGACCACCTCCGTCAGGATCTGCCGGATGCGCTCACAATAGGCGCGGGCGGACGGCCACCCCTCGCCGGCGGAATACGCGGCGATGTCGTACAGCTTGCGATCGTTGAAGAATAGGCTCACGCCGGTCGACACCAAGGTCTTGAACATCCTGCGGAATTTTTCCGTCGGCGTGGGCGCGCCTGCCATCGCCTCTTCGACCGCGGCGATGATGGCGCTCAGGGTCCTGGCGCAGATGGCCTCGCCGATGGCCTGCTTGGAATCGAAGAACTTGTAGATATAGGCCTTGGAAAAGCCGATCGACTTGGCCAGGTCGGAGACCGTGGTCTTCTCGTAGCCGTAGTGGCTGAAGTGCTCTCCGGCTGCCTCGACGATCTGCTCTCGAACGCTGTGGTCGGCAGGGCCACGCGCCTGCGGGGTGGAAGACTCAATTTCACTCATGGGAAAACAATACCTCATATTCTACAGTTTGACAATTAGTGACTAATACGGATAATAGTCACTCGAACAGTTCAACTACCCGAAGGACTCTCATGATCGCACATCCCCGCTCTCTCGCCCTTCTTCTGAATGTCGGCATCTTGACGGGTTGCGCCGTTGGCCCCGACTACAGAACTCCCGAGATCGCACTGTCGTCCACCTTCTTCGGGCAGGAAAGTGTCAATCAGCGGCTGGTTCAGCACAAGGCAGACCTCACGGTCTGGTGGTCCGCCTTCGATGATCCTCTGCTGACGCGCTTCGTCTCTCTGGCCCTTGAACAGAATCTGGACATCGCACAAGCGGCGGCACGTGTCGTCCAGTCGCGCGCGTCGCTGCGCCACGCCGATGCGGGGCTGCTTCCGGCGGCCAACGTGAGTATAAGCGCTGAGCGAGGCTACCAGTCGGTCGAGACCCCGCTGGGGCAGGTGCTCAACGCCATGCCAGGCTTCGATCGCAGCGGCAGTGCCTACGAGGCCAACCTCGGTGCGAGTTGGGAAACCGACCTGTTCGGCGGTCTGCGCCGAGGGCAGGAGGTCGCCCGCGCGGCGTACGAGGCTTCTGAAGCCGGTGCGGTGGCGACGCGGCTGGCCGTAGCCGCGCAGACCGCGGACGTGTACGTCACGATCCGGGGCTTGCAGGCGCGCATCGCGATCGCCGGACAGCAGGTGGAGACCCGCCGCCAGTTGCTCGCCATGGTCACGCTCCAGTACGAAAAGGGGATCGCCGCCGAGCTCCAGATGAACCAGGCCGAGGGTTCGCTTACCCAGGCCGAGGCGCAGATCCCCGTCCTGGAGGCTGGCCTTGATACGGCGATGAACGCGCTGGACGTGCTGCTCGGGGTGCAGCCGGGAACCTACCGCAGGGAGTTGGCCCCGGTGGCGCCGGTCCCGGTCGCTCCGGGGCTGGCCGAGACCGGCACCCCGGCCGAGGTGCTTCGGCGCAGGCCCGATCTCATTGTCGCCGAGCGGCGCCTTGCCGCAGCCAATGCGCGCATCGGCGTGGCGGTCTCGGAGTACTACCCCAAGTTCTCGCTCGCCGCCCTGCTGGGCAGCGCCACCGCGATCGCGAGTGGCAACCTCTTCGCCGGGGCCGCCAGTCAGGCCCAGGGCATCCTCGGACTGCGCTGGCGCCTGTTCGACTTCGGCCGCGTCGACGCGCAGATCGCCGCGGCGCGTGGCCAGGAGGCCGAAGCCCTGGCGGCCTACCGGATGGCCGTGTTACGGGCGACCGAGGATGTCGAGAACGCCTTCTCCGCGCTGGTCAAACGCGAGGCCCAGGTCGGCGTCCTGACGCGGGGTGAATTGTCGTTCGCCCGTGCGCGCGAGAACTCGCTTGCCGCCTACCAGGGCGGCGGCGTCAGCCTGATCGAGGTGCTCGATGCCGATGGCAAGCTGCTGCAGGCGCGCGACGCGAAAGCACAGGCGCAAACCGAGGTTGCGCGCGCCGCCATCGCCGCCTTCCGCGCTTTGGGGGGCGGATGGGAGGCGCCCAATGCAAGCAGCAACCGCCTCTACAGCGACCTCTCCACCAACGACATCGCCACTCCCGACAGCAGGAAAGCAAAATGACCACAACAGACAATTCATGGGTGCTCATCACGGGCGCATCGAGCGGCTTCGGCGAGGAGTTCGCCCGCCAATATGCCGAGCAGGGCCATTCGCTGGTCCTGGTGGCGTGCCGGCTGGCCCGGCTTCAAGCACTCGCCGAGACACTACGCCGACAGTACGACATCGACGTCGTGGTGGAGCAGGTCGATCTCTCGGATATTGCGGCGGTCACCCAACTGCATCGGGGCCTCCGCGAGCGAGGCATTGCGATCGACATCCTGATCAACAACGCCGGCCATGGACTGCAAGGCCCGTTCGTGGAGAGCCAGTTGGACGCGGCGATGGCAATGGTGCAGCTGGATGTGACGAGCCTGACCGCGATTACCCACGTCTTTGCGCAAGACATGCGGGCACGCGGACGCGGGAAGATCCTGCTGGTGGCCAGCCTGCTGGCCTACCAGGGGGTGCAGAACTTCGCCGTCTATGCCGCTGCCAAGGCTTACGTGTTGCGCCTGGGTGAAGCGCTGCATCGCGAACTCAAGCGCGATGGGGTCACGGTGACGGCGCTTTGCCCGGGCGTGTCGGACACCGGCTTCGTCACCGCGGCGCAGATGAAGATCACACCCGCGCTAAAGGGGTTGATGATGCAGCCGGCCACCGTGGTGCGCGCCGGTATCCGCGCCTTGCAGGCCGGACGCATCAGCGTCGTGCCGGGCTGGGCGAACAAGGCCCTCGTGATCCTCACGTGGGCGACGCCACGCTGGTTGCACCAGGCCTTTTTGTCGCGTGCCATGAACGGATGACACGTATTTCCGGCCGAGCGGTGCCAAGCGCCAACGGTGCCGCCCGCCCACCGCATCACCTGAACAGGAGACTCATCATGAACTCGACTCTGGCATTGTCCGGCATCGCCCTCGTCCTTTCCGCCCACACCGCGCTGGCCGATGCCGGTCGCCCGCTGGACCCTCACGAGCAGGCGCGGCAGTTGATACTGAGCGTGACACAGCATTCGGCAGCCATCCGCAGCACGACGGCAACTGCGGCGCTGGCGCCGACGGATCCGCATGAGTTCGCGCGTCAGCGAATTGTCGTGCCACCCGTGACGGGCGTCGCGTTCCAGCCCGCACTCGCGACGGGATCGCAGTCGACGATCGACCCGCACCTGCGTGCGCGCCGCTCGATTCTGGGAAGCTCGGGTGAGTTGCGGGATTAGTGCCACATCATCCTGCGGACGCTCAACGGATGATCAGCGCGTGGGAGCGATTGGCAACACTTCCTGACAGCGCACTGACTGATCGCCGGGGTCGCGCATCCAGCGCCGAACCTGATTCGCGTTGAGACCGTTGGCATCACTCATCCGCAGCACGCAATTCATCCAGCCATTTCAGCCCCTGCTCCCACTCCCCCAGACCCGATTCGTGGTTGATGTGGCCGTAGTCGCCGAGGAGCTCGATGCGGGCGCCCAGGCGTTCGGCGAACAGCCGGCCGCGTTGCAGGGCGGAGTAGGGGTCGTTGCGGCTCAGCACGGCGATGGCGGGGAAGGGCAGCGGGGCGAGTTGCGGGTTGGAGAAGCCCTGGATGGCGTCCGGCAGGTCGGGGCGCTGCACGTCGGGGATGGCCACCAGCAGGGCACCGATGACCCGGTCCGAGGCGTGTTCAGCGGCCCATTCGGCCACGGTGATGGTGCCCAGGCTGTGGGCGATCAGGATCACCGGGCCTGCGGCGGCGGTGATTTCCCGGTCCAGGGCGGCGACCCAGTCGTCGTGTTCCGGGAAGTCCCAGCTGGCGGGGCGGGTGCGGCGGCTGTTGGGCAGCCGCTGCTGCCAGTGGCTCTGCCAGTGATCGGGGCCGGAGTTGCCGTAACCGGGGACGATGATGTGGTGGATAGGGTTGCTGGTGTGCATGGTTTGACCGGGTCGTGGGTTGTATGGATGAGGACCGAGCATAGGTTGCCAATGCGGGGCGGAAAAAGACTGCCTGATTATGATACCAGTCGGTTCGGTTATGCCAGTTCATCCACTTCAGGTTGTTAAGGGCAACAAATAGATATCATAAGAAAAAATTATAGATGATTAATATTTTCTATCATTACCCTGCCAGACCTGCTATAGCAGCTAAACTTGCTGTGTTATTCCCCCGGATACGGGGTGGTGGACCGGGAGATTGTTGGCAAGGCATGGCGGGGTTCGGTGTTCTGGGGCACTGAAACCAAGCGGGATGAGCCGCCGGAATCCCCTTCAATGTGAACAGTTGCCAGGAGATAGTATGGACATGCCGACCAGAGGCCTTTCGGCCCCAGCGGATCTCAGTCGATTTGGCATTACCGATGTGGCGGAGATTGTCTATAACCCCTCCTATGCACAGCTCTTCGAGGAGGAGACCCGTACCGACCTTGAGGGCTTTGAGCGGGGTGTGGTTACCGAGCTTGGGGCGGTTGCGGTGAGTACCGGTGATTTCACCGGCCGTTCCCCGAAGGACAAGTATATCGTTCGCGACGCCACGACCGAGGATACCCTCTGGTGGTCGCACCACGGCAAGAACGATAACAAGGCGCTCTCCCAGGAGACCTGGGGAGAACTGAAGGAACTGGTTGCCCGGCAGCTTTCCGGCAAGCGCCTGTTCGTCATCGATGCCTTCTGCGGTGCCAATGTGAGCAGCCGTCTCAGCGTACGCATCATCACCGAGGTGGCCTGGCAGGCGCACTTTGTGAAAAATATGTTCATCCGGCCGAGTGAGGAGGAGTTGCGGCACTTTGAGCCCGACTTTGTGGTGCTGAACGGCGCCAGGGCGACTAATCCCCACTGGCAGCGTCAGGGCCTCAACAGTGAGAATTTTGTCGCCTTCAATCTTACCGAGCGGATGCAGCTGATCGGCGGCACCTGGTACGGCGGCGAGATGAAAAAGGGCATGTTCTCGATGATGAATTACCTGCTGCCGCTGCGCGGCATCGCCTCCATGCACTGTTCGGCAAATGTGGGAGAGCAGGGTGATGTGGCGATCTTCTTCGGTCTCTCCGGTACCGGCAAGACCACCCTCTCGGCCGATCCCAAGCGCGCCCTGATTGGCGATGATGAACACGGCTGGGACGATGACGGCATTTTCAATTTCGAGGGCGGTTGTTATGCCAAGACCATCAATCTGAGCGAGGAGAACGAGCCGGATATCTACCATGCGATCAAGCGCGATGCGCTGCTGGAGAATGTGACTGTCGATGAGAACGGCAAGATCGATTTCAGCGACGGTTCGCGTACCGAGAACACCCGGGTCAGCTATCCGATCCACCATATCGAAAATATTGTCAAGCCGGTCTCCAAGGCGGGGCATGCACAGAAGGTGATCTTCCTCACTGCCGACGCCTTCGGCGTGTTGCCACCGGTCTCCCGATTGACGCCGGATCAGACCGAGTACCACTTCCTCTCCGGATTCACCGCCAAGCTGGCGGGTACCGAGCGCGGCATCACCGAGCCGACCCCCACCTTCTCGGCCTGCTTCGGGGCCGCGTTCCTGAAACTGCACCCGACCCGGTATGCCAGGGAGCTGGTGAAGCGCATGGAGGCGGTGGGCGCCACCGCGTACCTGGTGAATACCGGCTGGAACGGTTCCGGCAAGCGCATCTCTATCCAGGACACCCGCGCCATTATCGATGCCATCCTGGATGGCTCCATCGAGCACGCGGCAACCAAGAGCATTCCGGTATTCAATCTGCAGGTACCGACCGAGCTACCCGGTTGTGACAGCGGCATTCTGGACCCCCGGGACACCTATGCCGACGCGGCGGAGTGGGATGCCAAGGCAAAGGCGTTGGCCCACCTGTTCGCGGAAAACTTCGGTCGCTATACCGACGCGGCGGAGGGCAAACGGCTGGTGGCGGCGGGTCCGCAGATCGACTGACCGCGCTGGCGCTCCGGCGCGGGTCGGCGCAGGCAACAATGAAAACGCCCGTCTAAGACGGGCGTTTCCATTTGTTACGGGATATTTTTTCCCCGGGTTTCACTGTGGCGTGGTCCGGGGTCCGAATCGCCCGTGTGCGGGAGCGATCAGGCCTGGCCGTACTTTGCCTTGGCCTCGCGGCGCCGCGCGTGCAGCACCGGTTCGGTGTAGCCGTTGGGCTGTTCGGTGCCCTTGAACACCAGGTCGCAGGCGGCCTGGAAGGCGACGCCGTCGAAGCCGGGTGCCATGTCGCGGTAGTTGGGGTCATCGGCGTTCTGCCGGTCCACCACGGCGGCCATGCGTTTCAGGGTCTCCATTACCTGCGCCTCGCTGCAGACGCCGTGGCGCAGCCAGTTGGCGATGTGCTGGCTGGAGATGCGCAGGGTGGCGCGGTCCTCCATCAGGCCGACGTCGTTGATGTCGGGCACCTTGGAGCAGCCCACCCCCTGGTCGATCCAGCGCACCACATAGCCGAGGATGCCCTGGGCGTTGTTGTCCAGCTCCTGCTGGATCTCCTCGGCGCTGTAGCTCCGGTCGCCCATCAGCGGGATCTCCAGGATGGCGTCCAGGCTGGCCAGCTCGCGGCTCGCCAGTTCGTTCTGGCGCTCGGCCACGTTCACCTTGTGGTAGTGGATGGCATGCAGGGTGGCGGCGGTGGGCGAGGGCACCCAGGCGGTGTTGGCACCGGCCAGCGGGTGGGCGATCTTGGCCTGCAGCATGTTGGCCATCTGGTCGGGGATGGGCCACATGCCCTTGCCGATCTGCGCCTTGCCGCGCAGCCCGCAGCGCAGTCCGATGTCCACGTTCCAGTCCTCGTAGGCCTTGATCCAGGGGAGCTGTTTCATCGCCTCCTTGCGCGCCACCGGACCGGCCTCCATGCTGGTGTGGATCTCGTCGCCGGTGCGGTCGAGGAAGCCGGTGTTGATGAACACCACGCGCTCCCTGGCGGCCTGGATACAGGCCTTCAGGTTGACCGTGGTACGGCGCTCCTCGTCCATGATGCCGACCTTCATGGTGTTGCGCGCCAGGCCCAGGGCCTCCTCGATGCGGCTGAACAGCTCGCAGGTGAAGGCGACTTCTTCCGGACCGTGCATTTTCGGTTTCACGATATAGATGCTGCCGCGCCGGCTGTTGCGGTACTTGCCGTTGCCTTTCAAGTCGTGCAGGGCGATCAGGGCGGTCATCATGCCGTCCAGGATGCCCTCGGGTATCTCGTCGCCGTTGCGGTCGAGGATCGCCTCGTTGGTCATCAGGTGACCGACGTTGCGGATGAACAGCAGGCTGCGGCCCGGCAGGGTCAGGCTGCCGCCGTCGGGGGTGCGGTAGCTACGGTCCGGGTTCAGGTGGCGGGTGATGGTCTTGCCGCCCTTCTCCATGTCGGTGCTCAGGTCGCCCATGAACAGGCCCAGCATGTTGCTGTAGACCAGCGCCTTGTCCTCCGCGTCCACGGCGGTGACCGAGTCCTCACAGTCCTGGATGGTGGTGATGGCCGCCTCCAGCAGCACGTCCTTCACCCCGGCCGCATCCCCCTTACCGATCGGCGAGTTGCGGTCGATCTGGATCTCCAGGTGCAGGCCGTTGTTCTTCAGCAGCACCGCGCTGGGGGCGTCGGCCTCGCCGTTGAAACCGGCCAGTTTTTCCGGCTGCGCCAGGCCGGTCTCGCTGCCGTCGCCCAGGCTGACCGTGAGCGCGCCGTCGATGATGCGGTAGCCGGTGGCGTCCCGATGGCTGCCGTTCGCCAGCGCTACCGCCTCATCCAGCAGGTTGCGCGCGGTCTCGATCACCTTGGCGCCGCGCGCCGGGTTGTAGCCGGCGGTGATCGCCAGGTCGCCGCTCTGCGCGATGGCATCGGTACCGTAGAGGGCGTCGTACAGGCTGCCCCAGCGGGCGTTGCTGGCGTTGAGGGCGTAGCGGGCGTTGTTGATTGGCACCACCAGCTGGGGACCGGCCATCTCGGCGATCTCCGGGTCGACGTTCTCGGTCCCGATAGTGAAGTCCGCCACCTCCGGTAGCAGGTAGCCGATCTCGACCAGGAACGTCTTGTAGGCGGCCGCATCCAGCGGTTGGCCGGCCTGCTGCCGGTGCCACTGGTCGATCTGCGCCTGGAGTTGGTCACGCCTGGCCAGCAGGGCACGGTTTTTCGGGGTCAGGTCGTCGACGATCTGCTCGAGTCGGCTCCAGAAGTCGGCGGCGTTAACCCCGCTCCCCGGTATGATCCGGTTCTCTACCAATTCTTTGATCACGTTGGCGATTTGCAAGCCGCCGATCTGTGTACGTGCTGTCATGTAATGCCCTTGTCGCAGTTGATAATCCAATGGAAATGCCGTCATCCCGGGTGCCTGCAGGGGTGTTGCAACGGCTCACCCGCCACCGCGCCACGGGATTCCGGCACGGCCTAATGACTACATCTTTATATAATAGTCGTCTCCCGGGAGGAGTGGCCTTACCTGACACCTGGCAGCACTGACGGCTGTCCGCACCCTGCAGTAAACAACTTCACCGTTTCGGGTGATAACGGCAAATAATCAGTCTATCAAAATCGTGTATGGAATGTACCCTTGCGAATCTACGGATTTGTTTCACCGGGGCTCGGGCGCCAGTCGGGCCAGGGGACGTTCATTGATCGGCAGGTGAATCAGGGCGGCCAGCAGCCCCAGCACCACCCCGGCCCACCAGATGGCATTGTAGGTGCCGGTGGTGTCATACAGCCGCCCGCCCAGCCAGACCCCGAGGAAGCTGCCGATCTGATGGCTGAAGAAGACGATGCCGAACAGGGTGGCCATGTAACGCACGCCGAACACCTGGGCGACGATGCCGGAGGTGAGGGGTACGGTGGAGAGCCAGAGGATACCCATGGCGGCGGCGAACAGGTAAATGGTCAGGGGGGTCTTCGGCGCCAGCAGCAGCGCGGTGATGACCGCCGCCCGGGTGAAGTAGATGAAGGCGAGACCGCCCTTCTTGCTCCAGCGGGTGCCGGCGGCACCGGAGAGGAACGAGCCGATAATATTGAACAGGCCGATAATTGCCAGGGCGTAGGCCCCCACCTCCGGTGCCAGTCCCAGATCCTTCACATAGGAGGGAAAGTGGACGGTGATGAAGGCGACGTGGAAACCGCAGACGAAGAAGCCGACGGTGAGCAGCACGAAGCCGCGATGCCCAGCCGCCTCGCGTAGCGCCTCTACCAGCGACTGGTCGTAGGCCGGTTCACCCAGGTGGGTGTGGCTGTCCGGCAGTACCAGGGCAAAGGGAATGATCAACAGCGCGGAGGCGGCCAGGATCAGCAATGCCGCCTGCCAGCCGAAGGCGGCGATGAACTGCTGGCCGAGGGGCGAGAAGACCACCTGTCCGAGGGAACCGGCGGCGGTGCCGAGTCCCAGTACCAGGGTGCGCCGCTCCGGCCCCACCACCTTGGCCATGGCCGCCAGGGCGATGGAGAAGGCGGAGAAGGCGATGCCGAGGCCGGTCAGCACACCGCCGAACAGGTGCAGCCCCAGGCTGCTGTCGGTGGTGGCCATGCCCCAGACGCCGATGGCGTAGAGCAGGGCGCCGAAGGAGAGCACCCGCATCGGCCCGAAGCGGTCGGCCATGGCCCCGGCTACCGGTACGCCGATGCCCCACAGCAAGTTCTGGATCGCCATGGCGATGGCGAAGGTCTCGCGGTTCCAGCCGTGGGTCAGGGTCATGGGTTCCAGGAACAGGCCGAACACCGAGCGGATGCCGAAGCCGATCATGGCGATCAGGCAGCCGGCGATGATGACCAGCAGCGGGGTGCGCCAAGTGGGGCAGGTTGGGATTATTTGCGCTCACGATGGATTCCCTTCGGTTTCGGCGGATGCCGCATGGTACCCGATTTCGGCGTAATTAATAACAGGGACGGGGAAGGGTTAGTTTCATCTGCAACCGATCAGGCCGCAAGGGTCGGGGTTCGCAGTATTTAGGCCGCAGGGGTCGGAGTCAAATTGGATCAAGCCTGGACGGTTAAGCCAAAATCATGAACTCAATTTGACTCCGACCCCTCAAGTTACGACCCCCAAGTTACCCATGCAACGGAAGGTGCGGGGGACAAAAGAGATTGAAATTGTCTTCTCGGCGACTGTCTTGGCCGTGTCAATGGGTTATGATCTGGCGAATTCATCGCCGCAGGTGTCGGAGTCGCGCGGAGGTTTTGGTGGCGTGCCCACTACAGCGGGCGCGCGACTCCGACACCCTCAGGCAGATCAGGTGGCGGATACAGGTCTCTCCCATGTCGACAGAAAGCGCTCTGGCCTTTTTCGTGGCCATCTTCATCTTCTCCATCACCCCGGGTCCCGGGGTGTTCGCCATTCTGGCGCGTGCCATGACCGAGGGGACGGCGGCCTGCGTTACCCTGGCGCTGGGGATGGCGATCAGCGACATCGTCTACCTGGTCTTCGCCTGCTACGGCCTGGCCGCCGTAGCCGAACACTGGGGCGGGCTGTTTACGCTGATCCGGATCCTGGGCGCCGCCTACCTGCTCTATCTCGGCTGGCGGATGTGGCGCACCCGGCCCAGCCTGGCCACCGAAGCGGCCGGGGTGAAGTCGAGCGATCAGGTGAAGAGTTTTATCCAGGGCTTCCTGATCTCGGCCTCCAACCCCAAGGTGATCCTGTTCTACATCGCCTTCCTGCCCACCTTCATGGACCTGAGCGTGCTGACCACCCGGGATATCGTTCTGGCCTCGGTGATCACCCTGGTCGGGTTGATGCTGGGTCTGCTGCTGATCGCGCTCAGCGCCTCCTGGGCACGCAAGAAGTTTCGTTCCGAGCGGGCGATGCGCGGGCTCAACCGGGTGGCCGGCTCCATCATGATGGCGGCCGGTGCCTATATCGGGCTGCGGCACTGATAGGGTTACCTGATTACCCACCTGGCTCAGCCATCAGGATCGCAGGTCGGAGAAATGCAGCGTAATCCGACGAATAAGCCCGATCTATCGGATTACGCCTTCGGCTAACGCGACCTACAACCAAAACCTTATTTCAACCGGCAAGGACGCAAAGAACACGAAGGAAAACACCGGCTTGTATCCTCCCGATCCTTCACCTGCCGGGCTTGCCCTGACGTGCAGGTAAGTCATCGTAGCTCTTTGCGTTCTTTGCGTTCTTTGCGTTCTTTGCGTTCTTTGC
>NZ_JANIOA010000022.1 GCF_025175675.1 Sedimenticola hydrogenitrophicus | reverse complement strand
GAACTTACCGAGTTGGCCGAACTACCTTTTTCTCTTAGAGCTTTCATCTATAGCCTTGAACACTTTATGTTTGATAACTTCTTCAGCGATAGCAGTCGCTACAACCACGCCAACACTGTCTTTTCCGCCAAAAAGAAAACGAACAAGTGGATATAGCAATAGAAACGGAGCCAAAGTAATCGCAAAAAACGCGCCAATCATTTTGTCGTTTACTATGAGATAAACTCCCACTGAGAAACTGATTAAAGAGCTCCAGTAAAATATGGATGATTGAATTCGTTTTTTGTATTTTCCTGTAATCATTTCGACCGTTTCATACGGCCACTTACTCGGTTCCGGTGCTGCTTCCTTTTTTTCCATTTTTTTCAAGTCCTGTTTTTTCTGCGCCTAACGCTTTGCACAGCCGGGAGCCGCCGCGCAGCGGTGGCGAATCGGCTGGTGCAACTGGTTAAAGCTCCGCCCTACAAACAACAACGGACCCATATTACTGCGCTCAATTTTCACAAATGCTCCCTGCGATGCTTTGGACCCGCACCGGTGTGGACCGGAACCCGATATAAACTCTAAACGGTATCAAAAAGGCGATTCCATTCATGGCGGCACGATCTATCCTATGACTCCATCTCTGCACGGCCTTGAATGCCACGACCGTTTTTTGAATAGACCTCTTCTCCAAACCAGCAACAAATGTTTTCACCTTACTATCCATTTCTGCTTTAACGATTAATGTTGAGTGGCCGTTGCGGAACGCAGTGGAGCAATCGGTCCATCTCAACGGGTGGTTCTATGCTGGGCCTTTCATACATCCGACTCGCTTCCCCTTCGCACGCCGTGTATGTGGGGAGACGCCATCGACGGGAGGACGGGATGTGGGCTCGGCTGTTGGGCCGTTGGCACCTGATAGGGAGGGATTCCTTGCCGTGAAGCCGTGTGCTCATCCGGTAAACTCGTTTACTGCGTGAGCACACGGCTTCACGGTAACATTTTTATTTATCACTCCCTGTCTCCCTTTTCAGCGGCTTTCGTCAGATTATTCCTTTTTTGTGCTGCTTTTTATTTTCCGGAGCAGCGCTCGAATAAATGCTGTAAGTTGTTGATTTATTTGTCTATTTGCATAGAACAGCTGATTATGCGTCTCGCGCATTTCTTGAGAAATGTTGCTCGCGCATTATTTGTAAAAAGCGACTTATTGTTCTATATTTGTTCTCCATTGGAGATTCATACAGCAAGGAGCCGCTACTATGTCTATTGATTCGGGCACTCAACCCACTGATCCCAAAATCGAACAGTTTTGGAAACGGTATATTGATGTTCTCAAGCTGTTTCATATCCCTGAGCGATCCCGCCCCTGGTACCGGAAACATGTCCAGGGATTCATTGATGCGCATCCCGGCGTAAGGCTTCACGCCCAAACCCCGGAGGCGATCGAACGCTGGTTTACCAGGCAGGGGCAGAACCCCCAACTCTCTGCCTGGCAGTTGCGGCAAAAAGTGGATGCCTTGCGGCTGCTGTTCAGGCACATTCTGAAACCGGATTGGGCGAGTGAGTTTGACTGGGACCACTGGTCGGAAGGTGGGCAGCCACTGGGCGACAGCCACCCGACGGTTGCACGCAGTTATGAGACGGCCAATGCGGGTGCCGATAAGCCCGGCAATCTGCTGGGCAATGCCTTTCCTGAGGTGTATGCCCGGTTTATCGCGGCGATTCGCGTAGCCGGCCTGGCCATCAATACCGAGCAGAGTTACCTGGGCTGGATAAACCGTTTCCTTCGATTTCATGGAAGCTCGCTCCCTAAAGATTGCGCCGAGCCAGAAGTGTCTTCCTTTTTAGAGCATTTGGCCGTTCAACGCAAGGTATCCGGCGCAACCCAGGCCCAGGCACTGAACGCGCTGGTCTTTTTCTTTGCCCGTACCCTGGAAAAGCCGCTGGGCGACATCGGCGCATTCAAACGGCCCAAACCCTATAAACGGATACCCACCGTGCTGAGCCGACGGGAGGTGGCGCGGATTCTTGGCCAGATGCAGGGAATGACAGGTTTGATGGTGCGGTTGATGTATGGCACCGGAATGCGCGTGATGGAGTGCGCCAGATTACGCATACTGGATCTCGACTTTGACTACCGCCAGATCACCGTTCGCGCCGGCAAGGGCAAGAAGGACCGGGTGGTGCCGATGCCCGATGCCCTGTCTGATAAACTGCAACGGCAGATTGCCTGGGTAACCGACCAGCATGCCGGGGATCTCAAGGCTGGCTTTGGGTCCGTGTATCTGCCGGAGGCACTGGAACGTAAATATCCCAATGCCGCCAAGGAACTCCGATGGCAGTATCTGTTTCCAGCCACGCGCATTGGCACTGATCCGCGTTCAGGCGTATTGCGCCGACACCATATCCATCAATCGGTGATCCAGCGGGCGGTACGCAAAACCGCCGTGGATGTGGGTCTCACCAAACGGGTTACCAGCCACACCCTGCGCCACTCCTTTGCAACCCATTTGCTGGAATCAGGCTCGGATATTCGGACGGTTCAGGAGCTGCTGGGGCATACCGATGTGACCACGACGATGATCTATACCCATGTGCTGGCAAAAGGTGGGGGTGGTGTAACAAGTCCGCTGGACCGGCTGGAGTAATCCCGGAGGAGCTATTTATTAGCCAATTTATCGATGAGTTGCCCATCGACAAACTTGTGCAGCACGCTTGAGACCAGAGTTTGATAGGGGATTCCCTCTTTCAGCGCACGCGCCTGAAGCGCCCGGAGGTCCCGCGACGACAGCCGGATATTTATCCGTGCATCCTTTTTGAAAGTCTCTTCCGCAACGATCCGATGCTCCTCAATCTCCTTATCGGCGTTTTTGACGCGCTTGAGCCTACCCGCCTCGAATGCTTCCAGGATCTCTTTCTCTTCCAATTTCAGTTTACTCATTTAAACCACCCACATATTGCTTCGTGGCCTTTCGGCTTGGGATGATGGTCTTCAGAAAGATCTCCTCCTCGCTTTCAACGAATGGGACGAGGTAGGCGTAACCCTCGACACCAGCACAACCGAGACTTTTTGCCCGGGATATCGCCCTTGATTCGGGTGTTCGAAGATATCGACCTCATTTCCCAGCTGGATATTAAGAACGATTTCCTCGAAAGATATACCTCGTTCCGCTTTGAGAAGATCATTTTTCTCTGAATTCCATGCGAAGGTTTTCATACCAAAAAGGTAGCACAACGTGTGCCTTTTGTCTTCGACCCGTCGTGGTGTTACCGGAAGCTAAAATGCAAAACGGCCCGCATGAATGCGGGCCGTTTTTTGTGGATGGTGGCCAGGGACAGAATCGAACTGCCGACACGCGGATTTTCAATCCGCTGCTCTACCAACTGAGCTACCTAGCCTTGGCGAGGGCGTATTAAACCGATACCCGCCGTCTGAGTCAAGTGGGAATTGTATTAAGCCGCCGACGGCAGACTTTTTCGCCCCCCTGTTGCTCTGGAGGACGACGGGGTCTGCCAGGCGACCGCCGGCTCAGGGGGTGAATTTGACCTGGGTGCCGCCATCTTCGAACAGGAACTTGACCATCTGCTCTTCGAGGAACACGCGGGACTTGGGGTCGGCCAGGGAGAGCCGGTTCTCGTTGATCAGGATGGTCTGTTGCTGCTGCCACAGCTGCCACGCCTCCTTGGAGATACTCTCGAACACCCGCTGCCCCAACTCGCCCGGGTAGGGCGGTCGTTCCAGGCCTTCGGCCATCTTGTTCAATTTAACGCATTCCACCATACGGCTCATCGACCCTCTCCTCTAAATGCTGTTTTAGTTCTTCAATCAATTGCGAAACCGGTGCGGCCAGGCCGCGCTGGTCGGGTTTATTGGTGTTATACCAAACTCTACCGCCGCCATCCATGACGCATTCCGGCTGCCCGCTGATCCGAACCACCAGCGGGGTGATCAGCAGGTGGAAATGGCTGAAGGTGTGGCGCCGTTGCGGCCACCAGTCGACCGCCTGACACGCCTCGCCGAAGCGGGCGGCCAGCCCGGCCTCCGCCGCCGCCCGGTCGGTATATTCCGGCAACCCCCAGAGACCACCCCAGATGCCGCTTTGCGGACGCGCCTCCAGTAGCAGCCGGCCGCGGCCATTATGGATCAGCAGCATCACGACTTTACGGCTGGGCAGTTGGGCACGCGGCTTGGCCTGCGGGTAGGCGCCGGGTTCGCCCTCGGCGCGCGCCCGGCATTGCCGCCCCAGGGGACAGGCGTCGCACAGCGGATTGGCGCGCCGGCAGAGGGTGGCCCCCAGATCCATCATCGCCTGGTTGTAGGCGCGGGTCCGGGTTGGCGGGGTGAGCCGCTCGGACAGGGCCCAGAGCCGTTTCAGAACGTCCGCCTTGCCGGGCCAGCCGGGCACTGCAAAACAGCGCGCCAGGACCCGTTTCACATTGCCGTCCAGGATCGGCAGGGGCTGCTCCAGCGCCAGTGACAGGATGGCGCCCGCGGTGGAGCGGCCGATCCCCGGCAGCGCCATGAGTGACTCCAGGGTGGCGGGGAACCGGCCGTTCCGCTCATCCAGGACGATCCGTGCCGCGCGGTGCAGGTTGCGCGCCCGGGCGTAGTAGCCGAGACCGGACCAGAGGTGCAACACCTCGTCCAGCTCCGCCTCGGCCAGTTGTCGTAGCCTGGGGAAACGCTGCATGAAGCGTGCATAGTAGGGAATGACGGTGGTCACCTGGGTCTGCTGCAGCATGATCTCGGAGACCCAGACCCGGTAGGGGGTCGGGTTGCGTTGCCACGGCAGGTCCGTGCGCCCGTGACGCTCGTACCAGGCGACGATCAGTTCGGAAAATTGTGTTGGGTCCTGCTCCATGAAACCACTCCGGTTCTCGACCACGCCAACCGCTTCGCAGACGGCCCGGACGCTTTATGTCACAATAACGCCCTGTTTAACAACCCGATGGATGACCGTGAAATCACTTCTGTCCGGATTTGTCTGCACCCTGTTCGCCCTTCTGCCCGGCATCGGCCACGCCCTGAGCTTTCCCCTGCCTGAAGCGGGCAACGACATCGTCGGCGAAGTCCGCCAGATCCAGACCCGCTACGAGGACACCTTTTCCGACATCGCCCGGGCCAACGGCCTCGGCTATATGGAGATGGCCGAGAGCAATCCGCAGGTGGACCCCTGGCTCCCCGGCGAGGGCACTACCGTGACCCTGCCCGGCCGCTTCATCCTGCCGCCCGGCCCGCGTGAAGGGATCGTGATCAACCTGGCCGAGTTGCGGCTCTATTATTTTCCCAAGGGGGAGAACCGGGTGGTCACCTATCCGCTGGGGATCGGACGCGAGGGCTGGAGCACGCCGACGGGTCAGGCCCGGGTCACGCGCAAACAGTACCGGCCGAGCTGGTACCCGCCGGAGTCGATCCGCCGGGAGCATGCCGAGAATGGCGATCCACTGCCGGCCGTGGTGAAACCAGGACCGGACAACCCTCTCGGCAGCCACGCCATTTACCTGAGCATGGCCGGTTATCTGCTGCACGGGACCAACAAGCCCTACGGGGTGGGGATGCGGGTCAGCCACGGCTGCATCCGCCTCTACCCCGAGGATATCGCCGCCCTGTTTGAACAGGTCGAGGCCAATACCCCGGTCCGCATCATCGACGAGCCGTACAAGGCCGGCTGGGAGAACGGCCGCCTCTACGTGGAGGCGCATCCACCGCTGAGCGAGCAGCGGGCCCGGGAAGGGATCAATTTCACGCCGCTGGTGAGGGCCGTTGTCGCGGCCCTGGGCCCGAGTGGAGCGAAACCGGACTGGGAGGCGCTGAAACAGGCCGCCCTGGGGCAGCGCGGTATCCCGGTACCGGTCACCGCGGCGCCGGCACCGGCGTATCAATCGACGGCACCGCTGCCGAACGCGTTGTCGCTCTCCACTGCCGAGTAGCTTTTCCGAGTTTGCTGCCGGGATGCCTGGCGCCCACGGGGCGGCCGATGTCCGCTTGGGTGCGGGCCAAAAAAAGGGCTATGTCCGAGTTAGTTGTTGGTGTTGATCAAGCTTGGTGAATCACCCCGATAGGGGCGCCCCTGGCGCGAAGGTTTTCGCGGCAAAGCGACGCACAAGGAAGCGCTAATGCCGCGGGAGGCAGGATGCCGGGAGCGGCCACTCCGACAAAAGCACGGTCTCTCATGCAACACCTAACTGGTACATAGCCAAAAAAGGCCCGGTGGCTTTCGCCAACGGGCCTTTCAGCAGTGCGGGCAAGATTTATTTTGCCATCGATTTCTGCAGGATGCGGTCACATTTTTCCGCACACTCATCGGCGGCGGCCTGCGCGGCATTGGCGGCATTCATCGCCGCATCCGCCTTACGGTCAGCATCACCTGCTGTCTGGCTGGCGCTTTGGGCGGCAGAAAGTGCTGCCGCGGCATCTTCCTGAGCCTTGGTGATATCCGTCTGCATCTGTTTCATCTGTTCGGTACTGGCACAGCCTGTCACCAAACCCAGAGTAAGCGCCATCGCGGCCAGCTTCTTAAGGGTGCTCTTGGTCATCGTCATCTCCTAGATTTATCTTGTTTTTACCACGCAGTTCCCGCCAGGCGCTGACCCAGCAGTATCCCTGGCGACATGATAGGGGATCGCTGACCCGTTCTCAAACGAATTCAGCGGCGAACGTCACACTACAGCCCTAAAAATCAGTTAAAAAGCCCCTTTAGGCGGTCTTTAAGCTTGTTTTCCAGTTTTTCCCTGGTCTCCTGCTTCTTCTCCTCAAGCTGCTGTTTCACCTCGGCCTCCTTCTCTTCGAGCTTGGCCTTCTGCGAGGCGGTCACCACCTGGGCCCAGTCGATGGTGTAATCGGGCGAGGCGTAGGGTCCGGTCAGTTTGACCGGGATCGGCACCCCCTTCAGCTCTTCAAGCCCCGCGCCACCCTGTCCCGCCGCGGTGCTGACGATCACCGGCTTGACCAGGTAGTCGAGGGTTTCCGTTACCAGGTTGACCTGACCGGCGCCGGTCACGCGGAGAAACGGCGACTTGGCCAGCAGATCCTGGTTATCCAGCACCCCCTGCTTGATCACCGCCGTGCCGCCCAGCTCGGAAAAATCGGTCTGCGGCGGCGCGCTGTCGGCCGGCAGCTGCTCGCCCTTCAGCCGGGCTCGACCCTCACGCAGCAACTGCGCCAGGTTGACCCCCTTGACCGCGCCATTCTCGAAGCGAAAGCTGAGATTCCCGTTGAGTGCGCGCTTGAAGGCGTTGATGCTGTTGCCGCTGGTGCTCAGCTTGGTCTGGAAGCTGCCCTTGCCGTCAAACTTGTCCTTGGCGATCAGGTCCTGCAGCAGGGGACCGGCCTGAATATTCGTCGCCTGTTCCGCAATCTGCACAACCGGGGTCTTGCCGGCCACGTTCAGGTTGACCAGCCCGTCCAGGCTACCTTGATAGAATGCGCCGATCTTCTGCTGCACATCGATCTTGCCCTGACTGGCCTTGACCGTCACCAGGATATCCTTGGCAGTCAGTTTGCGGATGATCATCTGGCCGATCTTGAGCGTGCCGTTGAGATTGAGCCCGCGCAACTGCTCAACGGGCAGCAACGGCTCGTCGCCGCTCGCCGCCGCCGTGGTCGCGCCGCCATCGCTGCCGGCGGCCGGTGCTGCCGGCGCGGCGGTCTCTTCCTGTACCGGTGGCAGATAGCGGTCCAGGTCGATGCTGTCCACATCCAGAGCAAATCCGATCGCGCCGCCCTGCAGACTGGCATTGCCGTTGATCTTGCTATCGTCCAGCACAATGGCGAGTTTGTTCAGCCGGGTCACATCATCCTGGGACGCCAGTTCAATAGCGGCGCCAAAGCGGGTCAACACCTGGGGATCGGCGGTCTCGGGCACGACCATACCCTGCCCGCCGAGCCATTCGCGCAGATTCAGCTCCGCCAGATTCAGGGTGCCGCTGAAGGCCGGCTGGGCCGCCAGGTTGCGGCCTTGCAGACTGCCGGTCAGTTTCAGTGCATCGGCGGTGATGGAGAGACCATCGACCGTGAGCAACTGGCCATCCAGCGCCACCCCGACATCCGCCATCAGGCTGGCACTCATGGTCTCTTTCTGCAACAGCGGACTGGTGGCATCCACCTGCAGCTCGAGCCCCTTGATGTGCAACATCCTGGCCGCCTCGTCCAGGGCGACCTCACCCTCCAGCTTGATCTCGGCATTCAGCTCCGGCTCCCGGCTCTGCAACTGTGCCCCCAGTTCCAGGCTCACCGGGCTACCCGGGCGGATGGCGCCGCTCTTGAGGAAGAACCGGTCCACCGTATACTGCTGTCCGGTACTCTGGTCGTCCCAGCGGATGCGGGCATCGCTGATATCCACGCCGCCGATCATAAAGCCTTCCAGCCCGCGTCCCGGGGCCGCTTCGGGTTTGCCCTCAGCCGGGGCGCCTTCAACCGGGGCGCCCTCCTTGATCAGGTCATCCCAGTTGGTGACGCCCGCTTTCGACTTGGCGAGATTCAACGCCAAGCCGTCCAGCCCCACCGTATCCACTTCCAGCCGGCGACTCAGCAGCGGCATCAGTTTCACCCGGATCGCCGCGCTCTTGACCGCCGCAAACGGCTGTTCGCCAAAGCCCGGGGCGTTGCTCAACTCAAGCCCGCCGATCTCGATCCCCAGCCAGGGGAAGACCGAGAGTTTGAGGTCGCCGGCTATGGTCAGATCCCGTCCGGTCTGATCCTTGACCTGGGTGACGATCTCCTCCTTGTAGTCATTGGGATCGACCACCATCGGCAGGATGATGACTGCCGCCACGATCAGCAGCAGAAGCACCAACACCAGACCACCCAGTATTTTGAATAACTTACCCATCACAAACTCCGTGTTATTGTCGTTTTCTTATTTCCACCCTGCCGCTCGCCGGTTTGGATCGGCGGGTCAAAGCACCCCTAAGCATGAACCATAATCGGCCTTGGCGCCACCCGTGGGAAGTACGGAAATGCTAGCCGAATCCCGGCGGCGGGACGAGCCGACACCGCCGGCGCCACGTTAACCGAAGGCATCACCCATGGGAATTTACGATACGGGGAAACCGCCCTGAATTGGCGGATAAGTTTGTAGCCGGTTGGGGTTAACAGACAGGGGACACCGATTTATCGCCGTTACGGGTCACGCGGTGTGGAGCAGTTCCAGCAGAGATCGAAGGCGGCCTCCATCAGCTCGCCGCAGCGGCTGCAGCGCCAGGGTAAACGCTCCGCTTCCGGTTCGCTGAGATAGCGATCGATCAATTGCCGGGCCAACGCGTAATCCGCTTCCTCCACCACCCAGAGCGCCGGAAACTGCAGCGCCGACAGCTCGCCCGCCGCGCCGCTCAGGTAGTCGCCGAGGATAACGGTTTCAATGTGGTGTGCCGCCAGGGCGTCGTGCAGCATCTGCGCCTGCAGCCGGTCCCGGCACTCGTAGAGTCGCTTCATGACTTGATTATGCCGCTAAAGGGATTATGCGGCTAACGGGAATATGCCGAAACGGGAGGAGGAAATTGGAGCGGGTGAAGGGAATCGAACCCTCGTATGCAGCTTGGGAAGCTGCCGTTCTACCATTGAACTACACCCGCTGTGCGCAGCAGATTCTATGCGCTGACGGGGGTTGGGTGCAAGCACCGCGACCGCCCGGCCACGGTTTTCACCGCCCGCCCCGCCCCGCCCCGGCGAATCCAATCACCCGTGCGGCCGGTTTGGTGTAGAATCCGCCTGAAAACCGGCTTGTTGTCGTACCGGGATCGGCGTGACGTCGGAATCCACGGCCGCGAGAGCGGAACCAAGCCGACCCCGGCCCATTGCTTATTGACCACACCCGCATCATGTCTGAACAGGAAAAACCGCTCCGTCCGATCCGCAGCTTCGTGTTGCGCCAGGGCCGCCTTACCGTTGGCCAGCAACGGGCCTTCGATACCCTCTGGCCCCGTTTCGGCATCGACTACGACGGCCGGCCAATCGATTTTCACCAGCTGTTCGGCAATGACCACCCGGTGTTCCTGGAGATCGGTTTCGGCAATGGTGCATCCCTGGCCGCCATGGCCGAGGCGCACCCGGAGCAAAACTATCTCGGCATCGAGGTGCACGGCCCCGGGGTGGGCCATCTGCTGATCCAGATCGAGGCGCGGGGCCTGCGGAATGTGCGCATCCTCCGCCATGACGCCATCGAGGTGCTGAAACAGTGCATCCCGAGTGCCGCGCTGCAGGGGCTGTTCCTGTTCTTTCCGGATCCCTGGCACAAGAAACGGCACCACAAGCGGCGCATCCTCAATCCGGCCTTCGTCACCGAACTGGGGCGGGTGATCCGCCCGGGCGGCTTTTTCCATGCCGCCACCGATTGGGAGGATTATGCGCTGCAGATGCTGGCGGTGCTCTCCGCGGCCGACACCCTGTTTGAGAACAGTGCCGGTCCGGGCCAATACACCCCCCGCCCCGATTACCGCCCGCTGACCAAGTTCGAACAGCGCGGCCAGCGGCTGGGCCACGGCGTCTGGGACTTGATCTTCATCCGGCGGCAGGCCTAGCGGGGATGGGCCGGCTGATTCTGCGGCAGTTTCAGGGCGCCGGTCTGGAACCGGTCGATCTCACCATTGTGGCGGGCGAATGCGTCACCCTCACCGGCAGCTCCGGCAGCGGCAAGACCCGCCTGCTGCGCGCCATTGCCGATCTCGATCCCCACGGCGGCGCGGCCCTGGTCGACCGCCAGTTGGTCGACGAGACGCCGCCGCCCGAGTGGCGCCAGCGGGTCGGCCTGCTGCCGGCGGAGAGCCACTGGTGGCAGGAGCGGGTAGGCGACCACTTCAACGGCTCGACCACCCAGCTGCTGTCCGCGCTGGGGTTGAGCGAGGCCTGCCTGGAGTGGCAGGTGGTGCGTCTCTCCAGCGGCGAGCGCCAGCGCCTTGCCCTGGCGCGACTGCTGGATCGCCAGCCGGCGGTGCTGCTGCTGGACGAGCCGACCGCCAATCTGGATCCGGAAAACAGCGCCCGGGTGGAGGCACTGGTGGGTGATTATGCTCAACAGCACGGCGCCGCCGTACTCTGGGTCAGCCATGATCCGCGGCAGCGCCGCCGGGTGGGGCAACGCCACCTGGTGATCCGCGAGCGGCGGATCGAGACGGAGAGCGCTTGATGGAACTGATCCACCTCAGTGCCTATGACCTGTCGATCCCGGCCCTGCTGGTGCTGGCGCTGGCGGCCCTCTCGTGGCGGCTGCGGCTGGGGGTGGAACGGCAACTGCTGATCGCCGCCCTGCGCAGCATCCTGCAACTGCTGCTGCTCGGCCTGGTACTCAACACCCTGTTCAGTCAGCGCGCACCACTGCCGATCCTGGCCCTGGCCCTGTTCATGCTGACGGTGGCCGGTTACGAGGTGATGGCGCGCCAGAAACGCCGATTCCGAGGGCTCTGGGGCATCGGCATCGGCACCCTCTCCATGTTCATCTCCTCCTTCAGCATCACCCTGCTGGCGGTGCACCTGGTGGTGCGGGTCGATCCCTGGTACACCCCGCAGTACCTGATCCCGCTGCTCGGCATGCTGCTGGGCAACACCATGTCGGGCATGGCCATCGCCCTGGACAACCTGACCCGGAACGCCTGGCAGCAGCGCGGCGTGATCGAGGCGCAGCTGATGCTGGGTGAGAGCTGGGACCGGGCGATCGGCGAGATCCGCCGCGACGCCCTGCGTTCCGGCCTGATCCCGATCATCAACGCCATGGCGGCGGCCGGGGTGGTCAGCCTGCCCGGCATGATGACCGGGCAGATCCTCTCCGGCAGCCCGCCGCTGGAGGCGGCCAAGTACCAGATCATGATCCTGCTGCTGATTGCGGTGGGCACCGGCCTGGGGGCCATCGTCGCGGTGTGGATCGGTTCAAGACGGCTGTTCGACCAGCGCCAGCGGTTGCGCCTGGAGCGGCTCACCGACGCATAGGCGTGGGGTGCGCGGGATCGGCCCGACGATTGGCCACGCGGATAGGAACTCGGCCAAAATCGCGGCGGGGCGCCGCTCCTACAGGTGCGGTTCTCCCCGGCCGGTGGTCCATCCTGTAGGCGGTCCGCCCCGGCCGAATTTGCGACAAGCCACCGAGTCCATCAGTTGGAATGGAATTGCGCGAGTTGTATCGGCTGTCGCGGTCAGGCGGCCTGACGCAGGCGCCGCAGCTTCAACAGCAACACCACGAAGGGCGCACCGTGCAGCAGCAGGTCGAACATATCCAGGGGGCGCACCAGGCGACCCTCGGCCAGCATCTTCAGCTTCTCCCAGAGATGCGGCTCCGGGGTAAAGGGGGCCAGCCCGAGCAGCAGGCAGGCGAGCACGACCAGGGGTAGCGGAAACTCATCCAGCCAGGCCATTTTCAACTCCCGCGATTGCCAAATACATGCTGATTACTCTTTTTATCTGTTATGGGGGACGGACATCCCCCGACTGTTCCTGTGACGCTTCGCACCAAGGGTGCGGCGCCCACGGGGCGCCCTATGTCCGGTAACGGCTCACACCTGGGGCCGGCGCCACGGAGCGTCCCTGTCCCATAGGGCGGGCCATGCCCGCCGGCCCTATGCCCGATCGACCAGCGAGCGATAGAGTAGCGCATCCGCCTCGCTGCAGCAGCAGGCGATCAACTCATCGAATCCCTCGGCCGCCGCCATCTCCTCCAGGGCGATCGCCGCCGCCTGCCGTTTCGGATAGCCATAGACACCGGTGCTGATGGCGGGAAAGGCGACCCGCCGCAGCCCCTTCTCCCGGGCCAGCGCCAGGCTGTTGCGGTAGCAGGCGCGCAGCAGCTCCGGCTCACCCCGGTCGCCGCCGCGCCAGACCGGCCCAACGGTGTGGATGATCCAGTCGGCCGGCAGCCCGAAGCCCGAGGTGATGCGCGCCTCGCCGGTCGGACAGCCACCCAGGTTGCGGCAATGGGCCAGCAGTTCCTGCCCCGCCGCCCGGTGGATGGCCCCGTCCACCCCACCGCCGCCCAGCAGACTGGAATTGGCCGCGTTGACGATGGCATCCACGGCCAGCCGGGTGATATCGTCCTGTATGATGCTGATGTGGTTCATCTCAATCGTTCTCCGCCTGTTCCGAGGTGTCGGAGTCAAATAGATTCCTGATTACCTATCCAGCTCAGCCATCATCAGGAAAAAGGTTAGCCGCGAGGAGTGGTGCAAGGATGCACCGTTTACGGACCAAAGGATGGAATAAACGCAAATGAACGCGGATAAACCCATTGGAATCGCAGGCTCACACCAACGGGCAACAAACCACAAAGCGGGCGTTGAATAACCGGGGTAGGATGCCGGTGAGGCACGAACCGCATCAAGCCTTACCGCCAATGATGCGGTTCGCAAGCTCACCAGCATCCTACATCACCGGCAAGCACCCTGGCACTACCCCTTACCCATAAGTGGGCCGGACTGCATCCTACACCCTATGCCAAAGAGTTCATGGGATGTGCTGCAATCCATGGGGTCACCACCCCGTTTATTCTGTAACATAGCCGCTATGACCACTCTTGTCCCACTGCTGCTGCTTGGCCTGCTGATCTGGTTCTGGCTGGACAGCGCCCGCGCCCGCGAGCTCGCCACCGGGATCTGCCAGGCGGCCTGTGAACAGCGGAATCTGCAGTTTCTCGACCAGACGGTGGCCCTGAGGCGCATCGGGCTGCGCTGGACCGATCGGGGTATCCGCATCAGGCGGCTGTATCAGTTCGATTATAGCGAGGAGGGGGTCGGCCGCCGCGACGGCCATCTGATACTGCTCGGCATCCAGTTGGAGGAGTTCAGTCTGGGCCTGCCCAGCCAGGGGGACAATGTGGTGCCGTTTCGCCACAAGCCACCCGATCTCTGACCTTAGAGCCCTTACTTGACCACCTTCAGGCTCGGCCGGTCACGCGGTGGCTTGGGATCGTCATCCGGCGGGGTGCCGTCGTCATCGCCCGGGGTTTCGTCCGGAAACAGCATGCCGCGGCCGTTCTCGCGGGCATAGACCCCCAACACCGCCTCCGGTGGCACCACCACGTCCATCGGCGTGCCGCCAAAGCGGGCGTTGAAGGTGATGTAGTCATTGCCAAGCACCAGGCCGCGCACCGCGGTGGGTGTCACGTTGAGCACGATCCGCCCCTCCTCGACAAACTGCCGGGGCACGATCACATCCCGTTTCTCCGCATCCACCAGCAGGTGAGGCGTGAGATCGTTATCCACCAGCCACTCATAGAGCGCGCGGATCAGATAGGGACGGTTGGAAGTCAGCATGGCAACAGGCGGTGATCAGTCCCGCATCTCCCGCTCGGCCTCGGAGAGACTCTCCCGGAACGATTCGCGCTCGAACAGGCGGGCGGCGTAATCCAGTACCGGTTTGCCCTGGGGCGGCAGTTCGATGCCGAGCAACGGCAGACGCCACAGCAGCGGGGCGATCGAGCAGTCCACCAGGGAGAAGTCGTCGCTCATGAAATAGGGTTTGTGGGTGAAGATGGGGGCGGCGGCGATCAGACTCTCGCGCAGCTCCTTGCGCGCCTTGGCGGCACCCTTGCCCCCGGCCAGGATCTCCTCCATCTGGGTATACCAGTCCTTGCTCACGCGGTGCATGTAGAGTCGCGAACTGGCGCGCGAGACCGGATCCACCGGTAGCAGCGGCGGGTGCGGGAAGCGCTCATCCAGATACTCCATGATGATACGCGACTCGAACAGGGTCAGATCCCGATCCACCAGCGTGGGGAGGCTGCCGTAGGGGTTCAGGTCCATGATGTCTTCGGATATGTTCAGCGGATCGACATCCTTGATCTCGACGGTGATATTCTTCTCCGCCAACACCAGACGCACACGATGACTGTAGGGGCTGCTCGGATCCGAGTACATGGTCATCACAGATCTCTTGTTCGCAACAACGGCCATACAAACCACTCCAGGATAGTATCAGGGACGAGGAGTCTGCCGGACTTAACACTGATCTACTGCGGAAAAGCTGGATTGGCCACATTTCCCGATCTTTCTCGTTAAATAGGCCCACTATCCGCCTCGAAAGATCGAAAAATCTGTCTCAATCCAGCGTTCCCTCGCTACGATCGGTCAAGCCCGGCAGACTCCTGGCAATAAAAAATTCCGCTGCCCTAAAGCAACGGGGGCGTACAGTATACATTAAACTGTACGCCCCCGGGTGACCGGATATGTCGACGATCAGTGGACGTCTTTCCAGTACTCTTTCTTCAACAGGTAGGAGAGCACGAAGAACACCGCCAGGAACAGCAGCACCCAGACGCCGATGCGTTTGCGCTCCAGCTGGATCGGCTCGGCCACGTAGCTGAGGAAGGCGGTCAGGTCACGCATGGCACCGTCGAACTCCTCGGTGCTCATCTTGCCCTGGCCGGCGGCACCCTCGACCGGCACCAGCTCCTTGACCACCTGTTGGCCATCCACCTCTTCAAACACGGCCTTCTGCATGCCCTGCAGTTCCCACAGGACATGCGGCATGCCGACATCCGGGAAGACCACGTTGTTCACGCCGAAGGGACGCGCCTCATCCACGTAGAAACCGCGCAGGTAGGTGTAGATGTAGTCGACACCCCGGGCGCGGGCGATCAGGCTCAGATCGGGCGGCGCGGTACCGAACCAGCCCTCGGCATTGGCCGGACTCATGGCGATGTTCATGGTCTCGCCGATCTTGTCGGTGGTGAACATCAGGTTTTCCTTCACTTCGTCCTCGGTCAGGCCCAGGTCGCGCGCCAGGCGGTTGTAGCGCTGGAACTTGGCCGAGTGGCAGCTCAGGCAGTAGTTGACGAAGTACTTGGCGCCGCGCTGCAGCGATGTCTGGTCGGAGACATCGATATCGGCGTCATCCAGGTGCGCACCGCCACCGGCCGCCAGACCAAGCAGGGGTGCCGTGGCTAATAAAAATGCAGCTATCAGCTTGTTCATTGGCAGCTTTTTCATTTGGTCACCCTCTCAGGAACAGGCTTGGTCTTATCCATCTTGCTGTAGATCGGCATCAACAGGAAGAAGGCGAAGTAGAGCACAGTAGAGATCTGCGCCAGCAGGGTCAGGAAAGGCGTGGCCGGCTGCGTTCCCAGCCATCCCAACAGGATGAACACCACCACAAAGATGGCGATGGCGCCCTTTACGATCGACCCCTTATAGCGGACCGACTTAACCGGACTGCGGTCCAGCCAGGGCAGGAAGAACATCACCACGATGGCCGCGCCCATGGCCACCACGCCCGGGAAGGCGGAGCCGGCAATCGAGGGCACCGCGCGCAGGATGGCGTAGAACGGCGTGAAGTACCAGACCGGGGCGATATGCACGGGGGTCTTCAGCGGGTCGGCCGGATCAAAGTTGGGGGGCTCCAGGAAATAGCCGCCCATCTCCGGGGCGAAGAAGACCGCCGCCGCGAACAGGAACAGGAACCCGGCCACACCGACGGTATCCTTGACCGAGTAGTAGGGGTGGAACGGAATGCCGTCCTTCGGGATGCCGTTCTCGTCCTTGTTCTTCTTGATCTCGATACCGTCCGGGTTGTTGGAACCCACCTTGTGCAGCGCCACGATATGGATGAACACCACGGCGGCGAGCAGGAACGGCAGCAGGAAGTGCAGGGCGAAGAAACGATTCAGGGTGGCATCGGAGATAACGTAGTCACCACGGATCCAGACACCCAGTTCCGGGCCAATCACCGGCACCGCCGAGAACAGGTTGATAATCACCTGCGCGCCCCAGTAGGACATCTGGCCCCAGGGCAGCAGATAGCCCATGAAGGCGGTGGCCATCATCAGCACATAGAGCACCACGCCGATAATCCACAACAGCTCGCGCGGCGCCCGGTAGGAGCCGTAGATCAGGCCGCGGAACATGTGCAGGTAGATGACGATGAAGAAGGCTGAGGCCCCGGTGGAGTGCAGGTAGCGGATCAGCCAGCCCCACTCCACATCGCGCATGATGTATTCGACCGAGCCGAAGGCCTGCACGGCGTCCGGCTTGTAGCTCATGGCCAGCCAGACACCGGTGAGGATCTGGTTGACCAGCACCAGCATGGCCAGTGAGCCGAAGAAATACCAGAAGTTGAAGTTTTTCGGCGCGTAGTATTCCGCCAGGTGCTCATTCCACACCTTGGTGGCCGGGAAGCGCTCGTCGATCCAGTTCATTAAACTCATCAGGCAGCTCCTCCGTCTTCACCCACCAGTAACCGGGTATCCGTCAGGTAGTAGTAGGGGGGTATCACAAGGTTTGTCGGGGCCGGTACGCCTTGATAGACGCGACCCGCCAGATCGAAACGGGAACCGTGGCAGGGGCAGAAGAAGCCACCCACCCATTCCGCGCCCAGATCATGCGGCGCCACCTCAGGACGGTAGGTCGGCGAACAGCCCAGGTGGGTGCAGATACCCACGGCCACCAGATACTTCTCCTTGCGCGAGCGATAGGGGTTCTGGCAGTAAGCCGGTTGTTGCGGCTGCTCTGAATCAGGGTCCAGCAGGACCTCAACCAGGCCCTCCATATCCTTGAGGTTCTTCTCCGTGCGATGGACCACCCAGACCGGTTTGCCGCGCCATTTTACGCGCATCATCTGGCCCGGCTCAAGCTTGCCGATGTCGGCTTCAACCGGCGCACCCGCTGCCTTGGCCTTTTCACTTGGATTCCAAGACTTCAGAAAAGGTACTGCGACAAAGCCGGCACCCACGGCACCGACCACACTGGTTGCGGCAGTTAGAAACCGCCGCTTTTTTAGATCCACACTCATTAGTTTATGACTCCCGGAGTAGGCCGGACGCTGAAAATCCCGGCCGAATCTTAACAGAATTGGCTCAGGAAAATCAGTATATGCTGATATTTACCCCAAAATAGACGGCGCATTCTCTAACATGCGCCGCCCAAGGTCAAGATTGGCCTGGTCGATAACAGGGTCATTGGCTGGGCGAGCCAACATCAAAGCCGCCTGTCAGGCAGGGTTGTCGACATCGATAAACTGGTGATCCAGATCGAATTTTTCCGCCAGGTGGCGCCCCAGGGCCTGCACCCCGAAGCGCTCGGTGGCGTGATGGCCGGCGGCGAAATAGTGAATACCCAACTCTCGGGCCAGGTGGGTGGTGGATTCCGACACCTCGCCGCTGATGAAGGCGTCGAGCCCCGCCGCAGCCGCCTCCACGATCGCCCCCTGCGCCGCCCCCGTGCACCAGCCGATTCGCCGGATCGGCCGCGCGTCGGCGGCGATCAGCAGCGGCGCCCGCCCCAGCAGGCCGGTCAGGCGCTCCGCCAGGGCGGCCGGTAACTCGCCGTCCAGTTCGCCCTGCCACACCAGCCCCCGTTCCAGGGGTCGGGCTCGCGCGACTCCCAGCCGGTCGCCCAGGGCGCGGTTGTTGCCCAGCTGCGGATGGGCATCCAGCGGCAGGTGGTAGGCCAGCAGGCTGATGCCGGACTGCATCAGGGACCGCACCCGCCGCCCCTTGACGCCGACCAGGGGCGCCGGCTCACCGCGCCAGAAGTAACCGTGGTGAACCAGCAGCAGGTCGGCGCCGGTCTGCCCGGCCGCCTCGATCAGCGCCTGGCTGGCGGTGACGCCGGTCACCAGCCGGCGGATCTCCCGCCGCCCGGCATCCAGCTGCAACCCGTTGGGACAGTAGTCTTCAAAGCCATCGGCTGCCAACAGGTCATTGCAATAGCGTTCCAGTTCAAAAATATCAATCATCGCTCCACCTCGCCCAAACCCTCGGTATTGGGACATAATAAGCTATCCCATATGCAACCGCCGCAGTGTATCCTGACCGCATGATGAAAAGAGCCTTCACCTATATCGCCACCTCCGCCCTCGCCGGCATGGCGGCCGCCTATATTGCCGTAAGCCTGTTCACCGCGCCGCCCCCGACCGAGTTGCTGACGCCGACCCCGGCACCGGCGGTGCCGTCCGGCCAGAGCCAGGGGCCGGTCTCCTACGCCAGCGCGGTGCAGCTGGCCACCCCGGCGGTGGTTAACATCTTCACTGCCAAGGTGACGGTGCAGCGCGGCAATCCGCTGTTCGACGACCCGTTTTTCCGGCGCTTCTTCGGCGATCGATTCCAGGCGCCGCCACGCCAGAGACTCCAGACCAGCCTCGGCTCCGGAGTGATCATCAGCAGCAACGGCTATATCCTCACCAACAATCATGTGATTGAGGACGCCGACCAGATCCGCGTCGTGCTCGCCAATGGCCGCACCCTGGATGCCCAGGTGGCGGGGGTCGACCCGGACACCGACCTGGCGGTGCTGAAGACCGACGCGGACGACCTCCCCACCATCACGGTGGGTGATTCCCAGGGGCTGCAGGTGGGCGATGTGGTACTGGCCATCGGCAACCCGTTCGGCGTCGGCCAGACCGTCACCATGGGCATCGTCAGTGCCACCGGGCGCAATCAGCTCGGCATCAACACCTTCGAGAACTTTATCCAGACCGATGCCGCCATCAACCCGGGCAACTCCGGCGGCGCGCTGATCAATGCCCACGGCCAGCTGGTGGGCATCAATACCGCCATCTTCTCCAAGAGCGGCGGCTCACAGGGGATCGGCTTCGCCATCCCGGTGGCGCTGGCCAAGGGGGTGATGGACCAGATCCTCAAGCAGGGCCGGGTGGTGCGCGGCTGGCTCGGCATCGCCGGCCAGGACATCACCCCGGAACTGGCCGAGTCATTCGGCCTCAAGGCGGGCAGCGGGGTGCTGATTTCGGGTGTACTGGAGGACGGTCCGGCCGACCACGCGGGACTGGCACCGGGGGATGTGATCTCCACCATCAACGACCAGCCGCTGACCAGCGCCCACGATATTCTCAACCTGATCGCGGCCGTGCCACCCGGGGAAAAGGTGTGGATCAAAGGGTGGCGCAACGGCGAACCGCTGGATATCCAGGTCGAGGTGAGCGAGCGGCCGCGCATCGATCCGCAGCAGCAGTAGGTCGGGTGGCGAAAAACAGCCTTCCGCGTGGGCACAAAAAGCGTGCCAACCCGATTGGGTAGGCATTCCCACGCAGAGCATGGAAACGCCACGGGGGGTTGCCCCTACGCTATTTGAGTCGGTACTCGGCGGAGCGGGCGTGGGCCGTCAGCCCCTCGCCCCGGGCCAGTACCGAGGCGGTCCGGCCCAGGGTATCGGCCCCGGCATCCGAAACCATGATCAGGCTGGAGCGCTTCTGGAAGTCGTAGACCCCCAGGGGTGAGGAGAAGCGCGCGGTGCGCGAGGTGGGCAGGACATGGTTCGGCCCGGCGCAGTAGTCACCCAGCGGCTCGGAGGTGTAGCGCCCCATGAAGATCGCGCCGGCGTGCTGGATCTGCTCCACCAGGGTCAGCGGGTCCTCCACCGACAGCTCCAGGTGCTCCGGGGCGATGTGATTCGCCACCCGGCACGCCTCATCCATGTCGCGGCAGACGATCAGCGCGCCGCGCTCCTTGAGGGCAGTGGCGATGATCGGCTCGCGCTCCATGGTGGGCAACAGCCGGTCGATGCTCTGCTTTACCCGGGCGACGAAATCGGCATCCGGCGAGATCAGGATCGACTGGGCATCCTCGTCATGTTCCGCCTGGGAGAACAGGTCCATCGCCACCCAGTCGGGATCGGTGAGGCCGTCACACACCACCAGGATCTCCGACGGGCCGGCCACCATGTCGATACCGACCTGGCCGAACACCGCCCGCTTGGCGGTGGCCACGTAGATATTGCCCGGCCCCACCACCTTGTCCACCGGCGGCACCAACCCGGTGCCGTAGGCCAGGGCCGCCACCGCCTGGGCGCCGCCCACGGCGAACACCCGGTCGACACCACAGAGGTGGGCGGCCGCCAGCACCAGTTCATTGAGTTCGCCGCCCGGCGTCGGCACCACCATGATCAGCTCGCGCACGCCGGCGACCTTGGCCGGCAGGGCGTTCATCAGCACCGACGAGGGATAGGCCGCCTTGCCGCCGGGCACATAGAGCCCGACCCGCTCCAGCGGCGTCACCTTCTGGCCCAGCAGGGTGCCGTCGGCCTCCCGGTAGCTCCAGGACTCGCCCTTCTGCTTTTCATGGTAGACCCGGACCCGCTCAACGGCATGCCGCAGCGCCGCCTGCTGGGCCTCGGGGATGGTGTTCCAGGCCTGTTCCAAGCGTGCCAGCGGAATCTCCAGGTCCGCCGCGGTTGCAGCCTTCCAGCCGTCAAAGCGGTTGGTGTACTCCAGCAGTGCCTGATCCCCGCGTTCGCGGATGTCGTCGATGATCCCGTTGACGGTGCTGTTGACCGCACCGTTCGAGACCGACTCCCAGGCCAACAACTGGTCCAGCTGCTGTTGAAAGTCGCTGTCGGTGGTGGAGAGTTGGCGTATTTCAGACATGATCTTTTCCAATGGCAGAATATAACGGGGGTGTTATCGGGCGTGGTCGGCTTACGCCGCCTTGGCGGTCGCCTCCCGCAGGGCATCGAGCAGTTGCATGACGGTGGCGTGCTTCATCTTCCAGGAGGCCTTGTTGACCACCAGGCGGGAGCTGATGTCGGCGATGTGCTGCAGCGGCACCAGGCCGTTGGCCTTCAGGGTGTTGCCGCTCTCCACCAGATCCACGATCAGGTCCGAGAGACCGACCAGGGGTGCCAGTTCCATGGAGCCGTACAGCTTGATGATCTCCACCTGCTGGCCGCGGGCGGCGAAGTAGCGTCGCGCCGACTCCACGTACTTGGTGGCGATGCGCAGGCGGTTGCCCTCCAGGCTGGCATCGGGCGCCCCCGCCACCATCAGGCGGCAGCGGGCAATCTCCAGGTCCAGCGGCTCGTACAGCCCCTCGCCGCCATGTTCCAGCAGCACGTCCTTGCCGGCGACTCCCAGGTCGGCGGCCCCCCACTGTACGTAGGTGGGCACATCGGTGGCGCGGATGATCACCAGCTTCACCTGGGGGTGATTGGTGCCCAGGATCAGCTTGCGGCTGGTCTCCGGGTCGTCGCTCGGCACGATCCCGGCATGGGCCAGCAGCGGCAGCGTCTGTTCGAAAATCCGCCCCTTGGAGAGGGCAATGGTAATCGGCGTGTCAAAATTCATCTGTCAGGACTCGGTCGGAAATAACTTTAACATTTTCAGTGTTCCATCGCCCGCCTGGCAAGACGCTTGAGCGCAGGAATATGTCGATCTTTCTAGCTCAAGCAACGCCGCCAGGCGGGATGAGGGGGCGCTGAAAAGTGGAAGTTATTTTTGATCGCGTGCTTAATTCCGCTGTGTCGCCCGACAAGGCCTACTTAGGCACGCGGCGGATCTGGGCACCCAGTCCCGCCAGCTTCTCCTCGATATTCTCGTAACCCCGATCGATGTGGTAGATGCGATCGACGATGGTCTCGCCATCCGCCACCAGACCGGCCAGCACCAGGCTGGCGGAGGCCCGCAGGTCAGTGGCCATCACCGGTGCCCCGGTGAGCCGGCTGACACCGACAATGATGGCGGTGTTCCCTTCCACCCTGATTTTGGCACCCATGCGTTGCATCTCCTGCACATGCATGAAGCGGTTTTCAAATACCGTTTCGGTAATGGTGCCGACCCCTTCGGCCACCGCGTTCAGCGCCGTGAACTGGGCCTGCATGTCGGTGGGGAAGGCCGGATAGGGGGCGGTGTGGATATCCACGGCGCGGGGCCGCTTGCCATGCATATCCAGGGAGATCCAGTCGGCACCCAGTTCGATCTCGGCACCCGCCTCGCGCAGCTTGTGGGTGATCGCCTCCACCAGCGCCGGCTGGGTATCGCGAACACGAATCCGGCCCCCGGTGATGGCCGCCGCTACCAGGTAAGTGCCGGTCTCGATGCGGTCCGGCAACACGTCGTAGTGGGTGCCGACCAGCCGGTCGACCCCTTCGATGATGATGGTATCGGTACCGGCGCCGCTGATCCTGGCGCCCATTTTGTTGAGACAGAGGGCCAGATCCACCACCTCGGGCTCACGGGCGGCGTTCTCGATCACCGTCTCCCCCTCCGCCAGGGTCGCCGCCATCATCAGGTTCTCGGTACCGGTGACGGTCACCACGTCCATGACCAGGCGGGCACCCTTCAGCTTCTTGGCCGAGGCGCGGATATAGCCGTTCTCCACCTCGATCTTGGCGCCCATGGCGCGCAACCCCTCGATGTGCAGGTTGACCGGCCGGGAACCGATGGCGCAGCCACCGGGCAGGGAGACGTCGGCCCGTCCGAAGCGGGCCAACAGCGGGCCGAGCACCAGGATCGAGGCGCGCATGGTTTTCACCAGCTCGTAAGGAGCATGAAAGTCGCGGATACTGCTGGTATCGGTCTCGATACAGAGCCGCTCATCCACCACCAGCTTCACCCCCATGTGGCCCAGCAGCTCCATGGTGGTGGTGATGTCGTGCAGGTGGGGCACATTGCCGATGTTTACCGGCCCGTCGGCCAGCAGGGTTGCGGCAAGGATCGGCAGGGCGGCATTCTTGGCCCCGGCAATACGTACATCGCCGGATAACGGCGCGCCGCCGGTGATAATCAGTTTATCCATCTAAGAACCATTTTTTCGGGCACCAGAGGCACCGCCTAGGAAGAAGAGAAGCCCAAAGGAACCGGTTATTCTATGAGAAAAAGCGGCAAACCGGAAGGACTGGCGCGAACCCGTAACAGCCGTTTAGTTATCTCAGCCCGGTTGGTTAGGAACCACGGATGAACACGGATTCACACAGATAGGGGATCAGAATTCTGAATCCGTGTTTATCTGTGTGAATCCGTGGTTCCCCAGGGGGGTCCCGCTCAGCCATTACGAATTCGTCCGTAATGCCCCTCCCTTCTGGCAGCCACCAAACCACCGGATGGGGTTATGGTAAATCTATCCGTGTCAAATTTAGAATTGCTCCCCGCCGGGGACAGGGCGACGTCATCTAAGGACGGAGCGAGTATCTGCCTGCTTGCTTGCCGCAACGCCTTTCAACCCTCCAGCGGCAACAGGTTCTCCACGTTGCTCAGCCGGGCGATGCCCAGCAGCGCCTCGGAAAGCGAACGGATCCGCAACGTCACACCATGGTGCCGGGCGCGCTCCATCACCTCCAGCAGCAGCGCCAGGGCGGAACTGTCCACATCCTCCACCCGGGAGAGGTCGATCACCAGGCGCTCCGCCTTGGTATTGCCGAGCAGACGCTCGATCTGCGCCAGCAGTGCCGTGACATGGGCGAACACCAGATCACCCGACAACTGCATGACCCCCTGGTCATCGATAACAGCCTGGGGCGCGGCCATCAGCTGCCCGGCTGATTGCGCTTTTCGAGCCGCTCGATCAGTCCCGACAGCTTGTAACGCTTGATCTGCGAGGAGAAGGTTGAGCGGTAGTTTGACACCAGACTGACCCCGTCGATGGAGAGATCGAACACCTTCCACTCCTCGCCATTGAGATAGAGCCGGTAATTGATCGGGATGGACGGCGCGCCGGTGGCCTGCACCTTGGTATTTACCGTCACCTCCTT
The DNA here is from genome assembly GCF_025175675.1 of Sedimenticola hydrogenitrophicus. Classification (GTDB taxonomy): domain Bacteria; phylum Pseudomonadota; class Gammaproteobacteria; order Chromatiales; family Chromatiaceae; genus Sedimenticola; species Sedimenticola hydrogenitrophicus. The sequence continues at coordinate 52,012 of NZ_JANIOA010000022.1, read as the reverse complement.
GCCGTCCTCCGCCTTGTGCGAGGGCAGGTAGACGATCTCCTGGCCGGAGTAGTTCAACAACGCCGTGGCGTAGGTGCGCACCAGCAGCTCCCGGAACGCCCTCACGAAGGCCTCTTTCTCACCCTCGCTGGCGCGCGGCCAATGCTTGCCCAGCACCAGCTGCGACATACGTTCGAAGTCGAACCGGGGCAGCACGATATGCTCCACCAGGGCGTAGATCTTGCCCGGTGACGCCTGCAGCTCCTGCTTGCGCTCCTTCAGCTCGGTGAGCATCTCCCCGGACGTCTGGCGCACGATCTCCTCCGCATTCGCGGACGCCACCACCGGAGCCACCAGCAACAGCGCCAGCGCCAGCCCGATGCCGCTAATCATTCGCTTATTCAACGGATCCACCCTCCTCTGCCTTGCTAAACAGGAATTGGCCGATAATCTCCTCCAGCACCAGGGCCGACTGGGTCAGGGTGATCTCGGAGCCCGCCTGCAGATATTTTTCGCTACCACCCGGATCCAGGCCGATGTACTGCTCGCCCAGCAGCCCGGCGGTGAAGATCTTGGCAAAACTGTCGTCGGGGATGACATTGTACTGGCCCTCGATGCGCATCTTGACCAGTGCCTCATAGGTGGCGCGGTCAAAACCGATCTCGCTGACCCGGCCGATGCGCACCCCGGCCATGGTGACCGGCGAACGCACCTTCAGGCTGCCGATGTTGTCAAACCGGGCCGTCACTTCGTAGCCTTCCCCGTTGTTGGACGCGCTCAGGTTGCTCACCTGCATGGCCAGGAAGAAAAAAGCGACCAGACCTGCCGCCATGAAGGCACCGACAAGAATCTCAATCGTCCTGTTTTGTATCATCAATCAATCCCCGAACATCAGTGCCGTTAATATGAAGTCCAGTCCCAGGACCGCCAGAGACGAGTGGACCACGGTGCGGGTGGTCGCCCGGCTCACCCCCTCGGAGGTGGGCACCGCGTCAAAGCCCTGAAACAGGGCGATCCAGGTACAGACCAGACCGAAAACCACGCTCTTGATTGCGCCGTTGAATACGTCCTCGTGCAGATCGATCTTGGCCTGCATCTGCGCCCAGAAGGCGCCGTCATCCACCCCCAGCAGGCCGACGCCGACAAAGTAGCCGCCCAGCACGCCCAGGGCGCTGAACAGCGCCGCCAGCAGCGGCATGGAGATGAAGCCGGCAAGGAAACGCGGCGTCAACACGCGCCGGATCGGATCCACCGCCATCATCTCCAGTCCCGAGAGCTGCTCGGTCGCCTTCATTAGGCCGATCTCGGCGGTCAGTGCCGATCCGGCGCGACCGGCAAACAGCAGTGCCGCCACCACCGGCCCCAGCTCCCGCACCAGCGAGGCCGCCACCATCACCCCGAGGGTCTGCTCGGCGCCGAACTGGGAAAGAATATAGTAGCCCTGCAATCCCAGCACCATGCCGACAAACAGCCCGGAGACGCTGATAATCAATATAGACAACACGCCGACGGAATAGATCTGTTTTATCAGCAGACCCGGGCGCGGCAACAGGTCCGGCAGTCCGCGCAGGATCCCCAGCAGCAGCAGATGACCGCGCCCCAGCCGCTCCAGCATGCCGATGCCGACCCGCCCCAATTGAGCCAGTGCATTCAGCATGCGCCCCCCAGCAGATCGTCGGCCAGCTCAGCGGCCGGATAGTGGAAGGGCACCGGGCCATCGGCCAGCCCCTGCATGAACTGCCGGGTCCAGGCCAGCTCGGAATTGATCATCGCCTCGGGCCCGCCCGATTCGATCACCTTGCCGTTGGAGATGACATAGATGAGGTCGGCAATGGCCGCCGTCTCCTGCACGTCATGGGAGACGATGATGCTGCTCAACCGGCTGGCGTCGTTGAGGGCACGGATCAGCTCCACCAGCACCCCCATGGAGATCGGATCCTGCCCGGTGAAGGGTTCGTCGTACATGATCATCATCGGGTCCAGCACCATGGCGCGGGCCAGGGCGACCCGTCGGGCCATGCCGCCGGAAAGCTCGCTCGGCATCAACTCGCGCGCCCCACGCAGGCCGACCGCCTCCAGCTTCAGCAACACCAGTTTGCGGATCATCGAGGGCGATAGATTGGTGTGCTCGCGCAACGGGTAGGCGACATTCTCGAACACATCGATATCGGTGAGCAGCGCGCCGCTCTGGAACAACATTCCCATGCGCATGCGCAGGCGATAGAGATCCCGGTTGCCCAGGCGATGGATATCCTGCCCATCCACCAGAATGGTCCCGGCCGAGGGCCGCAGCTGGCCGCCGATCAACTTCAGCAGGGTGGTCTTGCCGGTACCGCTCGGCCCCATGATGGCGGTGATCTTGCCGCGCGGGATATCGATATCCACGCCATCGAAGATGACCCGGCTGCCACGGGAGAAGCGCAACCCCCGAATACTGACCAGGGGCACCTGACTGTCTACCGATTCCACCATATCCGATCCACGCTCCAACCGTTCGCCCCGTGATTTTTCTGCCCCAGCCGCGGACACCTGGCCCACAGGTAGACAAAGGGCGCATTCTCACCTTTTGGAATCAGCAGCGTCAAGCCCGATCCACAATCCTTAGCAATTCTAAATATGCCTTTCAATAAACCTTTAGTTATCCAGACCCGGTTAATAAGGAACCACGGATGGACACAGATTCACACAGATAGGAGATCAGAATCCTGAATCCGTGTTTATCTGTGTGAATCCGTGGTTCTCCAGGGTCCCACCCAGCCATTATGCCCGGCGTCAATTAATGGGTCCGTAATGCCCCACCCCTCTAGCACCCACCAAGCCACTGGAGGGGGTTGTAGTAAGTTTATTCGCGTTAATTTGCGTTCATTCCATCCTTAGGTCCGTAAACGGTGCATTGCATCCTCGGCTCCGTAAACGGTACATCCCTGTACCACTCCTCTTGCACCACTCCTCGCGGCTAAAAATGAATCCTTTCCGAGAGATGCCGAGGCTAAACCTCGCCAAATTTAGAATTACTGCACAATCGTTAACGTCGCATCCCCGCCAGCAGTTGCCAGAGCAGCCCTGCCTCCTGCATCGTCTGGATACGCGGCGGCGTTCCGGAAAAAAACAGCAACAGGCGCTGTGTCTCCGTGCGCCCGGCGGAGAGCGACTCCAGCACCGCACGCAACCACTTGAGATCCGCCGCCGCCTCGCTGGGGATAAGGGCGCACAGGGTCGCTTCGTCAGCCGCCACCCGTACCGTCGACGGCAGCTCCGGCAGCCACGACGCCGACGCCATAAAACGTCCATCCCCCAGCCAGCCACGCAGCCGCGCACAGTCGGCCGGCGACCCCGCCGACCAGGAGACGCCACCGGCCAGGCGATCGCCCAGGACCGACCGGCAACACTGCAGCTGTTGCGGGGACTGCCCGTCCTCCAGCGCCATGCCGGTGACATCCAGGACGAAGCGGAAGCCTCCCGCCACATCCTCACGCCAGCGGCGAAACTGCTCGCCATCACCCGTCCGCCAAACTTCAAACGGTACCAGCAGCAGCGGGAACTCATTGGCGTAGTAGCTTAGCCGCCACTCGGGAGGCAGGTCATCGGGATAGAACGACCCGCTCCAGGCGGCGTGCTCCCAGCCCTCCGCTCCGATTAGCAATTCAGGATGCATGACCGATCTCCTCATTCAGCGTCGGCAAAACGGCTGGCCAGATAGATCAACAGCAACACCGGCAGACCCAGCACCGCGGTGAGCAGGAAGAAGCGTTCGTAACCGAAAGCATCCACCAGGGTACCCGAGTAGCCACCGAGCAGTTTCGGCGCCAGGGTCATCAGGGAGCTGAACATTGCGTACTGGAAGGCGGTGAAGGCGACATGGGTCAAACCGGACAGGTAGGCCACGAAAGCGGCGCCCGCCAGCCCGGCGCTCAGGTTGTCGGCGGTGATGACCAGCATCAGCAGCGACACATCCGCGCCTCCGCTGGCCAGCAGCAGAAACAGCAGGTTGGTGGCGGCGGAGAGCAGTGCGCCGAGAAACAGGATGCGCATCACGCCGTAGCGCAGGGTCAGCATACCGCCCAGGAAGCCGCCCAGGATGGTCATCACCAGGCCGAAGGTCTTGGTGATATCGGCGATCTGGTCCTTGTCGAAACCCATGTCCAGGTAGAACACGTTGGAGATGATCCCGAGGACTATATCAGACACCCGGTAGAGGCCGACCAGCAGCAGTACCAGCAGCGCGGCCCGGCGGTAGCGGCGGAAAAAGTCGGCTACCGGCTCCAGGTAGGTCTCGCGCAGCACCTCGCCACGCACCAGCCCCAGCGCCACGCCGAGACGGGCGGCCAGCCAGGCCAGCAGCAGGGCCAGCAGCAGGCGCCCGCCTTCGAGGACAAAGCCGGCCAGCAGGGCGTCCCCCGGCAGGGTGGCCAGCCAGTCGGCCTTGATCGCGCTGACCAGATCCCCGCCGAGGAAGAAGCTGGCGGCAAAGACCGCCACCGCCAGCAGAAACAGCAGCAGAAAGCGGACATAGTCGGAGGCGCCATGAAACACACCGGGGCGTGCCGGATCGACCTTCGGTTCCGCCACCAGCAGGGTGGTGAGTACCCCGACAGACATGACCGCCGCCATGCAGATATAAGTCCATTGCCAGGCGCTGTAGTGATAACCCCCCTCGGCACCGAACCAGACCGCCAGCTTGAGCGAGCCGGCACCGGCCACCAGCATCCCCACCCGGTAACCGGCGATGTACATGGAGGCCATCAGCGCCTGCAGCTCCTGTTCCGCCGATTCGATGCGATAGGCGTCGATTACGATATCCTGGGTGGCCCCGGAGAAGCCGAGCAGCACCGCGGCGAACGCCATCAGATGCAGATTTTCTGCCGGATCGGTAAACGCCATCCAGAGAATGGCGCCGATGACCGAGAGTTGGGCCAACAGCAGCCAGCCACGCCGCCGCCCCAGCCAGGCGGTCAGCAACGGCAGCGGCAGCCGATCCACCAGCGGCGCCCAGATGAATTTGAAGGAGTAGCCGAGTGCGGCCCAGCTGAAATAGGTGACGGTGGAGCGGTCGACCGCCGCCTCGCGCAGCCACAGCGACAGGGTGGAGAAGATCAGCAGCAACGGCAGGCCGGCGGAAAAGCCGAAAAACAGCATGGCCAGCACCTTCGGATTCCGGTACGCCCGCAGCGTTGCCGCCCAGTCCCTGCCCTCCCCTGTCGCCATAGCTTGGAACACTCCGCCCTGAAATGCGCGATTGTACCCGATAACGCCGCCCTTTCCGCACTCACCCTGACAGAGCACCGACCCCCTTGCATCGTGGCCGCCGGGAACGGACAATCTGGCATCCCGTATCTGGAGTCAGACATGCAAAGCTATCAAAAAGATTTCCTCGATTTCGCCCTCGACGTGGGGGTGTTGCGCTTCGGCCGGTTTACCCTCAAGTCCGGCCGCGTCAGCCCCTACTTCTTCAACGCCGGCCTGTTCAACAGCGGCTCCAGCCTGGCCCGGCTGGGCAAGTTCTACGCCCAGGCGATCGTCGACTCCGGCATCCCCTTCGACGTGCTCTACGGCCCGGCCTACAAGGGCATCCCCCTGGCGGCCGTGACCGCCGCCGCACTCTATGACCAGCACGGCATCGACATCCCCTATGCCTTCAACCGGAAGGAGGCCAAGGATCACGGCGAGGGCGGCAGCATCGTCGGCCACCCCCTGGAGGGGCGTATCCTGATTATCGATGACGTGATCACCGCCGGCACCGCCATCCGCGAGTCGATGGAGGTCATCAGCGCCCAGGGCGCCACCCCGGCCGGGGTGGTGATCGCTCTCGACCGCCAGGAGCGGGGCACCGGGGAACGCTCGGCCATCCAGGAGGTCGAAGCCGACTACCGGATGCCGGTGGCCGCCATTGTCCGGCTGGAACACCTGGTGCAGTACCTGGCGGAGAAAGCGGATGCCGGTGAGTCTCTGCAGCAGATCCGCGCTTATCGCGAGCAGTACGGGGTGTGACGGGGGTGGCTTTACATCACCCGCTTTCTGCCCGATAGTGAGCAATACCGAAAACACCGCAGACCGAGTACCTGACCCCCCGAGCCCTATGAGCAGAGCAAACAGACTATCCTTCGGAATACTCGCCGCGTGTCTCTTCCTCGCCACCCAGGCCACGGCAGGCAAGATCTATCGCTGGGTGGACGAAGAGGGCAACGTCCATCTCTCCGACCGGGTACCCACGGAGCACGCGCGTAGCGCCCGCTCCGAGCTGAGCGAAAGCGGACGCGAAGTGGAGCGCATCCGGGCCGCAAGGACTGCGGAGGAGATCGCCCGGGAACAGGAGCTGGAAAAATTGCGCGCGGAGCAGCAGCGACTGATCGAGCTGCAGAAGGCCAAGGACCAGGTGCTGCTGCGGACCTTCCGCACGGAGGATGACCTGCTCATGGCGCGCAACGGCAAACTGACGGCCATCGACTCCAATATCCAGGTGATCCGCGGCAACATCCGGCGGATGAAAGGCAACTTGGCGGATATGCAACAGAGCGCGGCCTCGATGGAACGGCAGGGGCAACGGCTCTCGGAGAATCTGCTCAAGGATATCGAAAACACCCGCACTCAACTGCGCGACAGTTACACCGCGATCATCCAGAAGGAGCAGGAGAAAGAGGCCATACGCAACAGGGCGGCCAAGGATCTGGCCCGTTTCCGCAGCCTGAAGAATCTGCAAGAAGAGAATACCGACCCGCAACTCGACCAGGAACGAACCGTCTCGCTGCTGGATACGGTGGTGGTGTGCCGGGATGAACGGGCCTGCGACCAGGCCTGGATCAAGGTGGAAGAGTACGTGCGCCAGCATGCCACCACCCGCCTGCAGATGCTCAGCGACAGCATCATCATGTCCGCCGCGCCGCTGAAGGACGAGGATATCAGCCTCACCGCGTCGCGTATCCGCCACAAGGACCGACCGGGCGCGGAGCTGTTCATGGACCTGCAATGCAAATCCTCGCCGCGCGGCGACGAGTACTGCAGATCCGAACCGGTGGAGAAGATCCGTACCGGCTTTCGTGATTACCTGGCTGAAGCCAATCGCGCCCAATCCGCGAACTGAAGTGGTTATTTAGGTGGATGCGCTGTCGCTTCCCGACCCTGCAAAACCAGTTCAGCATGTAGGATGGGTGGAGGCGCGGCACCACTGTTGACGGCTGTTCACGGCGGTCGGCGCGCTGTAACCCATCTTCGGATGTGGATGCAGGTGCGCGATGGGTTGCGCACCAGAAAGGGAGCCGGTGGAGAGTTCATGGGGGCGCTCCACCCATCCTACCTCTGGACGCAAAAGGGTAGGGTTAGCTCGGTGGATCAACCGTCGCTTCTCGACCCTTCGAAACTGCCGGATTCAACCTGCCGGCTGAAACAGTGCGCGCTCCAGGATCGCCCATTGGGATTCCCAACCGGCCGCCGGCGAGACCTTGAAGCGGGTGCGTAGGAACTGGTGCATGCGCCCCTCGATCAGCGACAACATCAGCGCCGCACCGTTCTCGGCATCCACGCAGACATCCCCGTCACGCATCCGCGACTCGCGCAGCACCTGGCGCAACTGCATCTCCAGGCGGGCAAAGAACTGCTCCACCCGCTGGTGCAGGCGCTCGGTCTCGCCGATCAGGGCATCGCCCAGCAGCACCCGGGTGATGCCCGGATTGCGCTCGGAAAAGACCAACAGCAGATAGAGCAGCCGGGCACAGCGGGCGCGCGTCTCCTTTTCGCCCTCGAGGATCTGGTTGATACGCACGAACACCGACTCCTCGGCGAAGCCGATCAGCCCCTCGAACATCTTCGCCTTGCTGGCGAAATGCCGGTACAGGGCCGCCTCGGAGACACCGACCGAGCGCGCCAGCACCGCCGTGGTGATGCGCTCTCCCGGATTGCGCTCCAGTTCGCTCGCCAGGGATTCCAGGATCTGCTGCTTGCGGGATGGTTTCTGATTCATCCGACCCGACTCAGCGTCGTTTGATCAGGGTGCCGATGCCCTGATCGGTGAACAGCTCGAGCAGCACCGCGTGCTTCACCCGGCCGTCCACGATCACCGAGGAGTTGACCCCGGCATTGACCGCATCCAGGGCGCAGCGAATCTTCGGCAACATGCCGCCGTAGATGGTGCCATCCGCGATCAGGTCGTCCACCCGGCCGGCGGTCAGGCCGGTCAGCAGATTGCCCTGCTTGTCCAGCAGCCCCTGGGTATTGGTGAGCAGGATCAACTTTTCCGCCTGCAGCACTTCCGCCATTTTGCCGGCCACCAGGTCGGCGTTGATATTGTAGGAGTGGCCATCGTCCCCCACGCCGATGGGCGCGATCACCGGGATGAAATTCCCGCTCACCAGCATGTCCACCACCGCCTTGTTGATGCTGGCCACCTCGCCCACATGCCCGACATCGATAATCTCCGGGGCCTGCAGTTCCGGCGAGGTCCGCTTGAGCACCAGCTTGCGCGCATGAATCAGCCCGCCATCCTTGCCGGTGAGGCCGACCGCCGAACCGCCATGCTGATTCAGCAGGCTGACGATCTCCTTGTTGACCTGACCGCCCAGCACCATCTCCACCACGTCCATGGTCTCGCTGTCGGTGACCCGCATGCCCTGGACGAACTCGCTCTCCTTACCGAGCCGGCCCAGCAGCTTGCCGATCTGCGGACCGCCGCCGTGCACCACCACCGGGTTGATGCCCACCAGTTTCATCAACACCACATCGCGCGCGAAGCCGTCCTTGAGATCGGGCTCGGTCATGGCGTTGCCGCCATATTTGATCACCACGGTCTTGCCGCGGAAGCGCTGGATATAGGGTAGCGCCTCGGTCAGTACATGGGCCACGTTGTGGGCCGATTCGGGGGTTAAACTCATGCTGCATTCCGTCTCACAATCAAATCACAAACAGGTCGATCAACAGCGCCGACCATCAACAACCGGCGCATCAACCCAACGACCCGCGAACGATGCGGTTCGCAAGCTCACCGGCCTCCTGCCGCTAAAAAGGGAGTTTCAATCCGGGTTCGACGCGCAACAGCCACTGCTGGAACTGCTGCTGAATCCGCATCAGCGCTGCCTCGTTGTCCGCCTCGAAACGAAACACCAGCGACGGGGTGGTATTGGAGGGCCGAACCAATCCCCAGCCATCCTCGAACTCGACCCGCAAGCCATCGATCTGCACCACCTTGGCATCCGCGAAATCGGCCTGGCCGGACAGTTTCTCCATCAGCGCGAAATTCTCCCCTTCCCGCGCAAATGCCAGGTTCAGCTCCGGAGTCGAGACGCTCTCGGGCAGGCTGTCGAACACCTCGATCGCCGATAGCGGCTCGATGGAGAGCAGTTCCAGCAATCTGGCGCAGGAGTATAACCCATCGTCAAATCCGTACCAGCGATCCTGGATAAAGATATGCCCGCTCATCTCCCCCGCCAGCAGGGCGCCGGTCTCGCGCATCTTCGCCTTGATCAGCGAATGTCCCGTCTTCCACATGATGGGGCGGCCGCCACAGGAGAGGATCTCATCCGCCAGATGGCGGCTCGACTTCACATCGTAAATCACGTCAGCCCCGGGCTGGCGGCTCAGCACATCCCGCGCCAGCAGCATCAGCAGGCGATCCGGCCAGATGATTTTACCATTGCCGTCAACCACCCCCAGGCGGTCGCCGTCACCATCGAAGGCCACGCCCAGATCGGCCTTGTGCTCGCGCACGGCGCGGATCAGATCGACCAGGTTTTCCGGCTTGCCGGGATCCGGATGGTGATTGGGGAAGTCGCCATCCACATTACAATAGAGCGCCGCCACATCACAGCCGAGCGCCTGAAACAGGGCCGGCGCCACCACGCCGGCAACCCCGTTGCCGCAATCCACAACCAGCCTGAGCGGACGACTCAACTGCACATCGCCCAGTATCCGCTCAATATAATCGGGCAGCAGGTCCTGGGTGTGCAGTGAACCTTGCCCCTGCAGATAATCCTGTTGCTGGATGCGCCGCTTCAGCCCGGTGATCGCCTCACCGGACAACGCCGCGCCATTGATAACGATCTTCAGACCGTTATAGTCCGCGGGGTTGTGACTGCCGGTGATCATCACCCCGGACTTGCTGCCGAGAAAATGGGTGGCGAAATAGAGCACGGGTGTCGGTACCATGCCGATATCCAGCACATCCCGTCCACTGGCTACCAGTCCGTCACACAGTGCGCGGTTGAATGCAGACCCGGAGTGCCGTCCGTCGCGGGCCACGATGACCGTCTGCTCCCCCTGTTCATGGGCCTCGCTGCCGATCGCACGGCCCAGCTCATAGACGATTTGCTCGGTCAGGGTATCGCCCACCACGCCGCGGATATCGTAGGCACGGAAAATCTCCTCCGGTAGCGAATCCAGCCCCCCGGCATAGGCGGAAGCCGGCTCATCCGGCGTCGCGTCCAACACCTCCAGCTCGGGCATGCGGAGTTCGTCCGACGCCTCGGCCGACCCCACTCCGGTCGCCGCCGGTTTTCTTACCGCCTGGTGCCAAACCTGCCTGATCAGGCCGAACACATGCCCGAACTCCTCCAGCCGGGGCGGACTGACCCGCCCCGGCGAGCCGCTCTTAAGGGCCTCGACCAGGGCAAACATCGATTCCAGGTCATGGCGCAGCGCCTGCTTGAAGTGGCGCGACTGGAGCCAGAGTACGATGGCGATCAGCACCGCGGCGATCAGCAGTATGCCCAACTGGAACAGTTGCGTATCACTCCCGAAAGCTAGGGCCGGGGTAGCATAGCCAATCCGCCAGATAGTTCCCGGGATCTCTTCCGTTCCCGCCATCTGCTCCGCCGGCGGACCCACGGCGGTGATCACCACCGGGGTATCCTTGACCACCTGCTGCAGCTCAACCCGGCCAATCACATCGGACAGACCCGCGAGGGTCCGGGTCAACGCCGCGGAGGGGTAAGCCACGTGCAGCACACCAAGAACCTCCGCCCCATCCGCCGAAAAGACCGGAACCGCCATCGCCACGTGCTGTTGCCCCGTACCAAACAGATGCACCTCGGCCGGCGAGGGCTTGCCGTTGCGTTCCACACTGCGCAGTACATCCAGCGAGGCGTAACTGAAGGGCGGGTTGGCGTCCGGCTCCAGCGTGTCCCAGCCTTTCGGCAACAGGCGCACCCGCAGGGCAGCCGGCAGCAGCGGCAACAGCCGGCGCTCCTGCCGACGCAGCCCGGGCAGATCCTCGCTCAGCAACGGTGCCCTGAGATCGGCATCGCTGGCCAGCGCAAGCAGCAGGGCGCGCCGCCCCTCCACTCGTTCCGCGACCCGTCCGGCAATCTCCACGCCGATCCGTTGCAGCTGGATCAGGCCGAGCCTCTGCTCCTGTTGCCCCTGTAGAAAAACGCTGGCTGCGGCCGCCGCGCAAATAATTGCCAGCGACAGCAACAGCGCGACATAGAAATAGCGACTGGCACTGCCGACACCCGCCACCACGGCGGCCTTGCCGTTCACGTCATCCCCTTGCGGATTATCTTTTTTTCGTTTTAGCATACCCACATCCCTGAACTCTCCCACTGCAGCCTGCCCTACCGGCGCGGCCACCCGTCCCTAGGGCCCGCGCAAGAATAAGCTCCTGTATTCCATCGCCCCCGGGCTCCGCTGGCGGCGCTGTGGACTCCATCCCCGGAGTCCACCCTTCGGGCCGGCCTGCGGCCGTCCAAATCCGCTCCCGGCGGATTGGTTCGCTTGTTGCCAAGGGAACAGCCATTGCCTGCAACGCGTGCCTTGCCGGCGGGACCCAGGAACGCCCTCGGTGCTACGGAACAATTCTTGCGTGAGCCCTCAATGCCTCCCGGAATGGCCAAATCCGCCGCTGCCCCGATCCGACTCCCGGAACTCCTCGACAATCTCGAAGGCGGCCCTGACCACCGGAATGATTACCAGCTGGGCGATGCGCTCGCCCACCTCGATCAAAAAACTTTCATTGCCACGGTTCCAGCAGGAGACAAACAGCTGCCCCTGATAGTCGGAGTCGATCAGCCCCACCAGATTGCCCAGCACAATGCCGTGTTTATGGCCCAGACCCGAACGCGGCAGGATCACCGCCGCCAGCCGGGGATCCTCGACATGGATGGCCATGCCCGTGGGGATCAGATGGGTCTCGCCCGGCGCGATCCGCAGTGGCTGCTCCAGCATGGCGCGCAGATCCATACCGGCCGACCCCTCGGTGGCATAGGCCGGCAGTGGAAAGGCGTCACCCAGGCGATGATCGAGGATTTTAAGCTGAATGTCTGTTTTCATAGTCTCTGTTACTGGTTGGCTTTGTCAGATAGCCGCAAATATAGCGCCCCGGTCACGACGCCGGATGGCGGGCGGCCAGGTAGTGTTCGGTCACCACGGAGACCAGCTGTTCCGCCAGCCGCCGCTTGTCCATCATGGGCAACGCTTCGCGACCGCCCTCCCACAGCAGGGTGAGGGCATTTTCGTCCCGCTCGAACCCCCCCTCCCGGGCACCCACCAGATTGGCCGCGATCATGTCGATGCGCTTGGCGATGCGTTTCTTCTCGGCATACTCCTCGGCGGCCTGGGTCTCGGCGGCAAAGCCGACCGTGAAGGGTGCGTCGGTCCGTGCCGCCACGCCGGCCAGAATATCGGGATTGCGCACCAGCCGGAGCTCCATCCGGTCATTGTTCTTCTTGATCTTCTGTGCGGCCACCGCATCGGGACGGTAATCCGCCACGGCGGCGCAGCCAACGAAGATGTCGCAACCGGCCACCCGGGACATCACCGCCTGCTCCATTTCACCGGCGGTCTCCACGTCGATGCGCTCCACCCCGGGCGGCGTGTCGAGCGATACGGGACCGGCAACCAGCTCTACCGCGGCGCCGGCGCCGGCGAAGGCGGTCGCCAGGGCGAAGCCCATCTTACCCGAGCTGCGATTGCCGATAAATCGGACCGGATCCAGCGGCTCGCGGGTCGGGCCGGCGGTCAACAGCACCCGCACCCCCGACAGGGGACCCGGAGCGTAACGGCCCTGCAGCTGTTCCAGCAGCGCCTCCGGTTCCAGCATTCGCCCGGGGCCGATTTCACCGCACGCCTGATCACCCGAGGCCGGCCCCCACAACTCGACGCCCCGCTGCGCCAGCAGCGCGACATTGTGCCGGGTGGCGGGGTTGGCCCACATCTGCTGATTCATCGCCGGCGCCAGGATGATCGGCGCGGTGGTGGCCAGGCAGAGCGTGGCGAGCAGGTTATCGGCAAAGCCGTTGGCCAATCTGGCCATGAAACCGGCGCTGGCCGGTGCCACCAGCACCAGATCGGCCCAGCGCGCCAGCTCGATATGCCCCATGGCCGCCTCGTGTGCCGGGTCGAACAGGTCCTGACGGACCGGACGGCCGGAGACCGCCTGCAAGGTCATGGGGGTGACGAACTGGCTGGCGGCCCCGGTCAGCACCACCTGCACCTCGGCGGCGGATTTGCGCAACAGGCGCACCAGCTCAACCGACTTGTAGGCCGCTATGCCACCGGTAATCCCCAGTAACAGTCGTTTTCCTGCCAGTTCATTCATAAGGGGTCATCTGTCTCAACCAGGTCGATGCGCCAAGATTAACTGAATGGACGGCCATCTGGAACCCGCATCGTATTGCTGATCAGGACGATGTCATCTAACTTTGAGCGGGTCGAGGCTCTGCTTGCTTGCCGGGACGCCGTAAACCCTTTCATGCTACGCGTCCTGCTTCGCATGAAAGCCCGGCCCACCCATCCCTGGGTAGGCGTTCACTGCTGCGCAGCTCACCCCTGGGGGCTTGCCGCGGCCATCCATGGCCGCGGACACCCGTCAATCAAGCAGCCAAACTCTCCCACACGCATTTGCGTGTTTAGATGACGTGCCCGCGTATTGCTGATATGATTTTATTGCCTGACACGACAAGGAGGTGTGCGTGGCGATAACCGACTGGCCGGCGGATGAACGACCCCGGGAGAAACTGTTGCAACGGGGGCCGGACGCCCTCTCCGACGCCGAGCTACTGGCGATCTTCCTGCGCACCGGGGTGCGCGGCAAGAGCGCGGTGGATCTGGCGCGTGAACTGCTCGACCGGCATAAGGGGCTGGGCAATCTGCTCGCCGCCGACCGTGCCGGCTTCTGCAGCAGTCAGGGCCTGGGCAGTGCCAAATACGCCCAATTGCAGGCAGTACTGGAGATGGGTCGGCGCCACCTGCGGGAACAGCTCCACCGTTCGGACGTGCTGACCAGCCCGCAACAGACCCGCGATTATCTGCGCGCCCGCCTCGCCGGCTATCCCTACGAGGTGTTTGCCTGCCTGTTTTTGGACAACCGCCACCGGGTAATTGAATACGAGGAGCTGTTCCGGGGCACCATCGACGGCGCCAGCGTGCATCCCCGCGAAGTGGTCCGCCGCTCCCTGAGCCACAATGCGGCAGCCCTGATCCTGGCGCATAACCACCCTTCCGGGGTAGCGGAGCCGAGTCAGGCCGACCGGGCGATCACCCGCCGGCTGAAGGCGGCACTGGAGCTGGTGGATATCCGGCTGCTGGATCACTTCATCATCGGCAGCGGTGAAATCACCTCCCTGGCCGAGCAGGGTGAAATCTGACGAGCGCATTGCAACGCATTGATTTTTATGCTGATATCAGTGTCGCAGGAAAGATTGCCCCGGACGGCAGGCAAAAACGCCTGTAAAGAAAAACTTGTCAGCAAAAAATCTTTTTGCTATAAATCCGCCTCTTCACCCCATCGGGGGTGTAACAGATTTCACAGCACCCTGAAATTCGGGGTCGCAAAAACCAGGTTTTTCGAGGATTTAACCATGTCCAGAGTGTGTCAGGTTACGGGCAAGCGTCCTGTGACAGGGAACAATGTTTCCCACGCCCACAACAAGACTCGTCGTCGTTTCTTGCCCAATCTGCACCAGCACCGCTTCTGGGTGGAGAGCGAGAACCGCTGGGTTCGCCTGCGCGTCTCCGCAAGCGGCATGCGCATTATTGACAAGAAGGGTATCGACGCAGTTCTGACTGACCTGCGCGCCCGCGGCGAGAAGGTCTAAGGAGAACAGTCATGCGTGATAAAATCAGACTCGTATCCAGTGCCGGTACCGGCCATTTCTACACCACCACCAAGAACAAACGCAACATGCCGGGCAAGATGGAGATCAAGAAGTTCGATCCGAAAATCCGCAAGCATGTGATGTACAAGGAAGCCAAGATCAAATAATCGGCCTCCCGCGCGCATCAAAAACCCCGCCCCTTGCCGGCGGGTTTTTTTATCCTCGGATGGAGCCGTGCCACGGCGACCATGCTCTCACCCGGGTGTGGTGTTCTCACCCGGGGTCGGAGTCAAACCGCTGGTAGCGGGGTAACTTTGGCAAAGAGCCTGGGGCGGTTTGACTCCGACCCCTCAATGTAGAAAGCGCCTGGAGTGGTTTGACTCCGATATTGTGGAGCGGCTTCATACAGGCTAGAGCCACCAGCCTGTAGGCCCTCAGCTACTCTCCGTTCCGCGCCGGTAGGTGGTGCCGCGACACTGGGAACAGGGCGGGATATGCCCCGCCTTGTGAAAATGGAGCTCCTTGCCGCACTGGTCACACACCAGGGTGCCCGGGCCGGTGATCTCGCCGGTCCGATAAACGGCCGCTTCACGGGCCTGACTGGCAAAGCGCTCCAGCTCCAGTCGGGTGCGATCGGCAACCGAGGCAAACATCTCCATGACGCGTCCCTCGATCAGCTTCACATCGAAACGGAACCACTGCCGGAACTCGTCCCCGGTCTCCACCAGGTAATGGGCGGCATCCTTCATGTCACGCTCCACATAGGCGGCGATCTTCTCCGCCTCCTCCCGGGTCAGCTCATTCAGCTCCACCGCCTTCTCGCGGGCCGCGTCGAGGCTCTTCTTCAGCGTCGGCAGGGTATTCTTCTCCGCCTTGCCGATCATGTCATCCACGTACTCCAGCATGCGCTCGTAGGCGTCCACCATGCGCTCAACCGGATCTTTCTGGTCTTTATTATTGGTCATAACCGATCCCTAACCTCTGTTTGCCAAACTGGATCAAATACCCTCGCTTAGGGTTCGCGCAAGAATAATTCCGTAGTACCGAGGGCGTCACTGGACCACGCCGGCAAGGCACTCTTTGCAGGCAATGGCTGTTCCCTTGGCAAAAAGCGTAACGCCGCTGGCGGGGTCCAGTGGCGACCGAATACCGGAACTTATTCTTGCGCGAGCCCTTCCTTACTTTGTACACCAAGTTCGCCAGAACACAAGATGCCCGGGCGGTTTTGCCCCCGCTATCGCTCATATTCCGGGTCAAGCCAGGAGAAAGCGCCACTTCCTGCCACCCGAGTCGACAATATGCCTTCATGTCTACCCTGCCGTAGGGTATCCTTGCTCGTTTAATCCATGGCATCAACCGGCAACCCCACCCTGACAATGAAAGAGACTTACACCCCGGCATCCATCGAGGCGGAAGCCCAGCAATACTGGACCGAGAACCGCAGCTTCCAGGTCACCGAAGACCCCGCGAAGGAGAAGTACTACTGCCTCTCCATGTTCCCCTATCCCAGCGGCAAGCTGCACATGGGGCACGTGCGCAACTACACCATCGGGGATGTGATCACCCGCTACCAGCGCATGCTGGGGAAGAACGTGCTGCAGCCGATGGGCTGGGACGCCTTCGGGCTGCCCGCCGAGGGCGCCGCGATCAAGAACAGGATGGCCCCGGCCAAGTGGACCTACGCCAATATCGACTACATGAAGAACCAGCTGCAGCAGCTGGGCTTCGGTTACGACTGGGACAGGGAACTGGCCACCTGCAAACCGGAATACTACAAGTGGGAACAGTGGCTGTTCACCGAGTTGTACAAGAAGGGGCTGGTCTACCGCAAGAATTCGGTGGTCAACTGGGACCCGGTGGACCAGACGGTGCTGGCCAACGAGCAGGTGATCGACGGTCGCGGCTGGCGTTCCGGCGCCCTGGTGGAACGGCGCGAGATCCCGCAGTGGTTTGTCAAGATCACCGCTTACGCGGACGAGCTGCTGGAGGAGCTGGAGCGCATGGAGGATTGGCCGGAACAGGTGCGCACCATGCAGCGCAACTGGATCGGCAAGAGCTACGGCGTGCGCTTCGCCTTCCCCTATACCCTGGAGGGCCAGGACGAACTGCTGTGGGTCTACACCACCCGTGTCGACACCATCATGGGCATCACCTTCTGCGCCGTGGCGGCGGAGCACCCGCTGGCCCGGCATGCCGCACGCAACAACCCCGAACTGGCCGCCTTCATCGAGGAGTGCCGCCAGGGCGGCGTGGCGGAGGCCGATCTCGCCACCATGGAGAAGAAGGGCGTGCCGACCGGTATCTCGGTGACCCATCCCCTCACCGGCGAACCGATCCCGGTGTGGGTCGGCAACTACGTGCTGTGGGGCTATGGCGAGGGCGCGGTGATGGCGGTACCGGCCCATGACGAGCGCGACTTCCACTTTGCCCAGACCTATGGCCTGGAGATCCGTCAGGTGATCCAGGTTGAGGGCGAGACCTTCTCCAGCGACGCCTGGCAGGAGTGGTACGCCGACAAGGCGCGGGGCGTCTGCGTCAACTCGGGCAAGTATGATGGGCTGGCCTACAGTGACGCGGTGGACGCCATCGCCGCCGACCTCAACGCCAGGGAGCTGGGCGAGAAACAGGTGCAGTACCGGCTGCGCGACTGGGGCGTGTCGCGCCAGCGCTACTGGGGCGCGCCGATTCCGATGGTGCACTGCCCGCAATGCGGCATCGTGCCGGTACCCCGGGAGCAGCTGCCGGTGGTATTGCCGGAGGATATCGAGTTCGACGCCACCGGCGGCTCGCCGATCAAGAAGATGCCGGAGTGGTATCAGACCACCTGCCCCGACTGTGGCGGCGCGGCCGAGCGCGAGACCGACACCTTCGATACCTTCATGGAGTCCTCCTGGTACTACGCCCGCTACACCTGTCCGGATGCCGACGACCGCATGCTGGATGAGCGCGCACGCTACTGGCTGCCGGTGGATCACTACATCGGTGGTATCGAGCATGCCATCCTGCACCTGCTCTATGCCCGCTTCTACAACAAGCTGATGCGCGATGTCGGCCTGATCGACAACAGCGAGCCCTTCACCAAGCTGCTGACCCAGGGCATGGTGGTGGCCGAGACCTACTACCGGGACGACAGCGACGGCGGCAAGAGCTGGTTCAATCCCGCGGAAGTGGTCACCGAGCAGAATGACAAGGGTCGGGTGATCAACGCCAAACTGGCGGCCGACAACCAACCAGTCATAATCGGCGGCATCGAGAAGATGTCGAAATCGAAGAACAACGGCGTCGATCCGCAGTCCCTGGTCGACCGCTTCGGCGCCGACACAGTGCGTCTCTACACCATGTTCACCTCACCGCCGGACCAGTCCCTGGAGTGGTCCGACGAGGGTGTCGAGGGGGCCAACCGCTTCCTGCGCCGCCTCTGGACGCTGGCCTACAATCAGCAGGCGCGGCTGGCCGCGGCCGGCGACGACCTGGACCGGCTGGGCGACGACCAGAAGACGGCGCGACGCGAGATCCACGCGGCCCTGAAACAGGCCTGCTTCGACTATGACCGGCAACAGTTCAACACCGTGGTCTCGGCCGCCATGAAGATCACTAACACGCTGTACAAGCTGGGCGACAGCCCGGCCGACAGCGCCCTGTTGCGCGAAGGCATCAGCATCGTGCTGCGTCTGCTCGGCCCGATCGCCCCCCACGTCACCCATCACCTGTGGCGCGAACTGGGCTTTGGCGAGGAGATTCTCGATTCGCCCTGGCCGCGCGCCGACGAGGCGGCCCTGGTGCAGGAGAGCATCCAGTACGTGGTGCAGGTGAACGGCAAGGTACGGGCCAAGATCGAGGTGCCCACCGACGCCGACCGGGGCAGCATCGAACAGCAGGCCCTGGCAGACCCCAACGCCTGCAAATTCATCGGCGATGCGCGGATCCGCAAAGTCATCGTGGTGCCCAACAAACTGGTCAACATTGTCGCCAATTAAGCGTGAGGAAGCGGCCGACGTCCGCGGAACCGGGAGAACTACATGATCGGCAAGAAGATTTTCAGCCTGGCGCTGGTGCTACTGACGGCTTCCCTGTTGCAGGGTTGCGGATTCCAGCTGCGGGGCAGCGTCACGCTGCCGAGCACCATCGGTCCGGTCTATATCCAGGGACTGGGCGAGTATGACGAACTGCGCCGGGAACTGGCCCAGATATTTACCTTCAGCGATATCCCGGTGGCAGCGAAGCCGCAAGGCACCGGCAGCACCCTGCTAATTGACAGCCGCGCCAGCGACCGGCGCGTCCTGTCGGTGGACGGCGACGGCAACGTGGCGGAGTACGAGTTGCATGAAGGGGCGCGGTTTGCCCTGATCGCCGCGGACGGCAGCGCCCTGGTCGAGAGCCAGACGGTGAGCGCCATCACCACCTACCTGAACAGCGAAACCCAGGTGCTCGGCAAGCAGCAGGAAGAGGGCACCCTGCGCAAGGATCTGCAGCGCGACCTGGCCTCGCAGATCATGCGCCGGCTGCAGGCCCAGCTGTAAGCGACCAAGCCGGCCCGATATGCGCGTCCGCCCCCACGAACTGGCAACCCACGTCCAACGACAGGGGATTGCCCCCATCTACCTGATCAGCGGGGATGAACCGCTGCAGATGAATGAGGCCGCCGATGCCATTCGCACCCTCGCCCGCGCCCAAGGGTACAGCGGCCGGGATGTACTGGAGGCCGGCGCCCGGTTTGACTGGAACGAGCTGACCGCCGAGGCCAACAGCCTGTCGCTGTTTGCGGAAAAGCGGATCATCGACCTGCGCATCCCCTCCGGCAAGCCGGGCCGCGACGGTGGCAAGGCGCTCAGCGAATACGCCGAACGCCCCCCCGAGGACACCCTGCTGTTGATCACCCTGCCCAAGCTGGACAAGGGTCAGATCAGCAGCAAGTGGCTCAAGGCACTGGAAGCCCGGGGCGTGTTCGTGCAGATCTGGCCGATAGAGGGGAACCGTCTGCAGCCCTGGATTGAACAGCGCCTGCGCCAGGCGAGCCTCACCCCCGGCCCACAGGTGGTAGCCATGCTGGCCGAACGTATCGAGGGCAACCTGCTGGCGGCCGCCCAGGAGATCGACAAGCTGAAACTGCTGCACGGCAGTGGGGTGATCACCCTCGAGCACCTGCAGGAGTCAGTGGCGGACAGCGCCCGCTACGATGTCTACGGTCTGGTGGACGCCGCACTGGAGGGCCAGGTGGGCCGCACCCTGCGCATGCTCAACGGCCTGAAGGCCGAAGGGACCGCCGCCCCGGTGGTGCTGTGGGCGCTGGCACGGGAGATTCGCACCCTCTGCTCCCTGGCCCGGCTGGTGGCCCAGGGCCGTTCGGCGCAACAGGCGGTGGCCGGCGCCCGGGAGGTGTGGGACAAGCGCAAACCGCTGGTCAGCCAGGGGCTGCAGCGTCTCAACCTCCACCAGTGGCGGCAACTGTTGCAGCTCTGCTGTCTCACCGACCGCGCCATCAAGGGCCAGGAGCGGCAGGACCCCTGGCTGCTACTGCAACGCATCTGCAGCGGCATGGCCGGCGCCCCGCTGCCGGATCGGCCCGCGGCCCACCCCGAAAACCGGTCATAGCGCACTCCACGGGCGCCGTCGGCGGGCACGGCCCTATGGGTGGAGCGCGACCGCCCCTATCCGAACCACTGATCCACACGGATGGACACAGATGGGTTTCCCCCCAGCCGCGCACCTATATGCCCCCGCACGGCCAACCGCCTGTTGGGCAGCTCCCCCTATCCAAAATCCGTGCGTATCCGTGTCCATCCGTGGTTCTTCCTCAGCAATGGAGTGCCCCATGGGCGCCATCGGCGGGCACGGCCCGCCCTATGGGTGGTGCCGAGGCAATGCGGCCACAGCGTGACCGCCCCTATCCAAACCACGGATCCACACGAATGGACACAGATGGGTTAACCCCGCCGGGCACCTATACGCCCCCCGAATGGCGAACAGTCTGTTGGGCCGCTCCTATCCAAACTCCGTGTGTATCCGTGTCCATCCGTGGTTATTCCCCGGCGGATTGCGGGGTGCCGGTAAGGTACGAACCACGCCCGATGCGGTCCCCGAAAATGCGCAGCCGGCCAATCCCCATGCCCAACCGCGGTACAATTTGCTAGACTGCACCCATTTCCAGCAATCAGCGACTATCGTGACCAGCATGTCCAGCGAAATCCTCGACGTTACCGCCTACATGGCCGACCTCGGCCGCCGTGCCCGGGCCGCCTCGCGACGCCTGGCCGCCGCCTCCACCGCGAGCAAGAACGCCGCCCTGCAGGCGATCGCGGAGGACATCCAGGCCCACCGTGACGCCCTGATGCGGGAGAATCGCAAGGACCTGGCGGCGGGGGCGGCCAAGGGGCTGGACAGCGCCCTGCTGGATCGTCTGGAGCTGACCCCGGCGCGTATCGACAGCATGCTGGAGGGGATTGCGCAGATCATCGCCCTGTCCGACCCGATCGGTGAGATTTTCGACATGAACTACCGCCCCAGCGGTATCCAGGTGGGCCGCATGCGGGTGCCCCTCGGCGTGGTCGGCATCATCTACGAGTCGCGGCCCAACGTCACCGCCGATGCCGCCGCCCTGTGCCTGAAATCAGGCAATGCCACGGTGTTACGCGGCGGATCCGAGGCGTTCCACTCCAACCAGGCGCTCGCCGCCAGCATCCAGCGCGGACTGGAGCGGGCCGGTCTGCCGGGCGACGCCGTGCAGGTGGTCGCCACCACCGACCGGGCGGCAGTCGGCGCCATGATCACCATGCCCGAGGCGATCGACGTGATCATTCCGCGCGGCGGCAAGGGGCTGATCGAGCGCATCGCCAACGACGCCCGGGTGCCGGTAATCAAGCACCTGGATGGCATCTGCCACGTCTACATCGACGATCAGGCCGACAACGGCAAGGCCTTCGACATTGCCGTCAACGCCAAGACCCAGCGCTACGGCACCTGCAACACCATGGAGACCCTGCTGGTGGCCGAGGCCATCGCCGAGGATATTCTGCCGATGCTGGCGGCCGCCTATGCCGAACACGGAGTGGAGCTGCGCGGCTGCGCCCTCTGCCGGGAGATTCTGGAGGAGTGCCAGGAGGCCAGCGAGGCCGACTGGGACACCGAGTACCTGGGGCCGATCCTGTCGATCCGGGTGGTGCGGGGGCTGGACGAGGCGATCGAACATATCAACCGCCACAGCTCCGGGCACACCGAGTCCATCGTCACCGAGAACTATACCCGGGCACGCCGCTTCCTCACCGAGGTGGACTCCAGCTCGGTCATGGTCAACGCCTCCACCCGCTTTGCCGATGGCTTCGAGTACGGCCTGGGCGCGGAGATCGGCATCTCCACCGACAAGTTCCATGCCCGCGGCCCGGTGGGTCTGGAAGGGCTCACCTCGGTCAAATACATCGTCCTCGGCGATGGCCACATCCGCGGCTGACGGACGGACCCTCGGTGATAGGGATACTCGGCGGTACCTTCGACCCCATCCATTACGGCCACCTACGTACCGCACTGGACGTGCAGCAGCACCTGGGGCTGGAGCAGATCCGCCTGATTCCGTTGCGCGACCCGCCGCACCGTACCCAGCCGACCCTCTCGGCAGCGCAGCGGCTGGCCCTGCTGCATGCCGCCGTGGATGACAACCCCCTGTTCCACATCGACACCCGCGAGCTGGAGCGCAGCGGCAAGTCCTACACCCTGGAAACCCTGCAATCGCTCCGGAGGGAGCTGCCGGAGGAGACCTTCTGCCTGCTGCTGGGCAGCGACGCCTTTAACGGTTTCCACACCTGGCACCGACCTGAGGCGATCCTCGGGCTGGCCCATCTGGTGGTGATGCAGCGGCCCGGGGAGCCTGAACCCGCGCGCTACCACGAACAGCTCACTCACGACCCGGAGGCGTTGAAACGGCAGGCGGCCGGGCTGGTCCTGGCGCTGCCGGTCACCCAGCTGGAGATCTCGGCGACCCGGATCCGGGAGCTACTGCGGCACGGCCAATCACCCCGTTACCTGCTGCCGGACGCGGTTCTCGAGCTGATCCGACGGCGCCGACTCTACCCATCCGGGTGAATTTCGGTGGCCTCGGCCGTTTTAATATAAAATTGCCTTAGCAGTATTCAAATTCAACCACAGCGTAGAGAGATATGCAGACAGACGAACTTCGCGACCTCATAATGAAAATTCTCGACGACATGAAGGCACTCGATGTCAAAGTGCTCGATGTCAGGGGCAAGACCACCATCACCGATCTCATGATCATCGCCAGCGGCACCTCCAACCGACACGTCACCTCCCTTGCGGAAACTGTCGCCTTCCAGGCCAAGGAAGCCGGCGAAACCCTGCTGGGTGTGGAGGGGCTGAAAGAGGGCGAATGGGTACTGGTGGACCTCAACGGCATCGTGGTCCACGTCATGCAGACCAAGGTCCGGGATTTCTACCAGTTGGAGCGGCTGTGGGATCTGGACATTCCGGCCGACAGCGCGCAGAAAGCGGCCCCCCACTGACGGCCGGCCTGGACCCGGCCACCCACATCAAGCCTTACCGGAAACGCCGTAATCCGCAAGCTCACCGGCAGACAGCGTGTCCTGGATGAAGCCGCCATTCCCCCGGCCGGATTAGCCGCATGGCTCACGGCGGCGCCCTGGAGCAGCAACGGGAAAAACAGACTACCCAAACCGATTCCCGTTCTCTATAATGAACCGGGTTCCTTGATAGACGGAGACCCATAGGAACTAACCATCTCCGCAAGACTCAAAAATTTCAGCAGGTCCCCAGCCCCCGGACCCGACACAATTTGCATGGAATGCCGACATGTCGAGCCCGGAAAACCGCTCCAAACCGATCCGTTTACTCAGCCTGCTGTTCATCTTCTGGCTGGCCGTCTGGCTGCTGCTACTGCTACTGCTCCCGCGCGCCTGCTACACCACCGGTTTTTTCCTGCTGGGCATGCTCCCGGTGGCCGGCTGGTTCACCATCCAGCCACGCCGTATCCTCTGGTTCCTGGCGATCCTATTCGGCGTCAACGGGCTGGGGGATTAAGGGGAAGGGGTCGATTCAGCCCGTACCATGCCGGGTGTCCAGAGTGAACCTACGCTACAACTTTCCCTGATACAATGCGTCCACCAGACCTGTAGCCGCCCCGGTAGCCGCCCCCATCATCATGATCATTCACCTCATCTCTGTCGGCAACAAGATGCCCCGCTGGGTCCAGGAGGGGTACCGGGAGTACGCCAAGCGCCTGCCGTCGGAGTGCGCCCTGAACCTGATCGAGATCGCCCCCGGCCATCGCGGCAAAAGCGCCGATGTGAAGCGCACCGTCCGCGAGGAGGGGGAGCGGATGCTGAAGGCGATCCCCAAGGGCTGCCGTGTCGTCGCCCTGGACGTCGGGGGAAAGGCCTGGAGCACCGAGCAACTCTCCGCCCAGCTCGGCGAGTGGATGGGGGCCGGGCCGGACATCGCCCTGCTGGTGGGTGGTCCGGAAGGCTTGGCCGAGGCCTGTCTGCGGCAGGCGGACGGGCGCTGGTCCCTGTCGCCGCTGACCCTGCCCCACCCCCTGGTGCGGGTGGTGGTGGCCGAACAGCTCTATCGCGCCTGGAGCCTGTTGCGCAACCACCCGTATCACCGCGCCTGAACCGCGATCCCCTTCGCAACCCGGCGATCCATAGGACATTCTTTTTCTGTCTTTCGTTTTTACACTGGTGTAGGGTTAATGGCAGAGGCTACGGAGCATGCTTGGCAGTACTGCCCGGCCGATCCGGGACTCGATAATAATTAACGACGTGCTGTTGGCATAACAACCGGTTTTATCCAGAAGCAGAAACACAGGCTAACCATGCAGCCGCTGATCTATCTTGCCTCCCATTCGCCGCGCCGGGCTGAACTCCTGATACAGATCGGGGTCCATCACACTGTAGTCGGCGTCACCGTCGATGAGACCCCGCTGACGGGCGAGGCGCCAGCCGAATACGTTATTCGCATAGCGCTGGAGAAGGCCCGAAGCGGCCGCCAGGCCATTTCGCGGCAGCCCCCGCTACCCGTGCTCGGGGCCGATACCGCGGTCGTGATTGGGCAACGGATTCTGGGTAAGCCCCGGGACCGGGATGATGCCATCGCGATGCTGAAGCTGCTCTCCGACACCACCCACAAGGTACTTACCGGAGTCGCCCTCGTCGGTCAGCGGGAAGCGACCCGCCTGAGCGTCAGCAATGTCCGTTTTCGCCCCATCCGTATGCCGGAGGCCGCCGCCTACTGGGAGAGCGGCGAACCCGCCGACAAGGCGGGCGGCTATGCCATTCAGGGCCTCGGGGCACTGTTCATCTCGCGCCTGGAAGGGAGTTTCTCCGGCGTGATGGGACTGCCGCTGTTCGAAACGGGCGAACTGCTTCAGCAGGCGGGAATTTCCCCTCTCGCCGCCATTTCAGAGAACATCCATGAGTGAAGAGATACTGGTCAATGTCACACCGCCCGAAACCCGGGTCGCCGTAATCGAAAACGGCGTGGTGCAGGAGATCATTATTGAACGCACCCAGCGCCGGGGACTGGTCGGCAATATCTACAAGGGGAAGGTGTGCCGGGTGCTGCCCGGCATGCAGGCGGCCTTTGTCGATATCGGCCTGGAACGGGCCGCCTTCCTGCATGCGTCGGACATCACTAACGGCGATACCGTCAACAGCGACAGCAGCATCAATGCGTTGGTACGGGAAGGCGCCGAGGTGATCGTGCAGGTGGTCAAAGACCCCCTCGGCACCAAGGGCGCCCGGCTGACCACCCACATCTCCATCCCCTCGCGCTATCTGGTGTTCATGCCGGCACTGAGCAACCTCGGGGTATCCCAGAAGATCGAGGATGAGGATGAGCGCAACCGCCTGCGCGAGATCGTCACCGGCTTCTTCGGCGACTCCTCGCTCAGCGGCAATTTCATCATCCGCACCGCTGCCGACGGGGTGGATGAGGAGACCCTGAAATCGGATATCCGCTTCCTTACCCGGCTCTGGCACGCCATCCAGGACCGGCTGCAGACCTCGCCCGCACCGCAGATGATCCACGAAGACCTGCCCCTGTACCTGCGCTCCCTGAGGGATCTGATCACGGCGGATGTGGAACGCCTGCGCATCGATTCACGGGAGAGCTGGCAAAGGCTGACCCAGTTCGCCGACAAGCTGATCCCCGACAGCCTGGTCAAGATCGAATACTACCCAGGGGAGCGCCCGATTTTTGATCTGTACGGGGTCGAGGACGAGATCCAGAAGGCGCTGGAGCAGAAGGTGGTGCTCAAGTCCGGCGGTTACCTGATTATCGATCAGACCGAGGCGATGACCACCATCGACGTCAACACCGGCGCCTTTGTCGGCCACCGCAACCAGGAAGAGACCATCTTCAAGACCAACATGGAGGCGGCCCAGGCGATCTGCCGCCAGCTGCGCCTGCGCAACCTCGGCGGCATCATCATCATCGACTTCATCGACATGATCGAGGAGGAACACAAGCGTCAGGTGTTGCGGGCGCTGGAAAAGAGTCTGGCGCGGGACCATGCCAAGACCCATATCACCGAGGTCTCCAGCCTGGGGCTGGTGGAGATGACGCGCAAACGCACCCGCGAGTCGCTGGAACACATTCTGTGCGAACCCTGCCCCTGCTGCGGCGGCCGCGGCTCGCTGAAGACGGCAGAGACCACCTGTTACGAAATCTTCCGCGAGATCCTGCGCGAGGCACGTCAGTTCGACGTGGAGTCGCTGCTGGTGCTGGCGTCGCAGGAGGTGGTCGACCGGCTGCTGGACGAGGAGTCCGCCACCCTGGCGGAACTGAGCAGTTTTATCGGCAAGAACATACGGCTGCAGGCGGAGTCGCTGTATAGCCAGGAACACTATGATGTGGTGTTGATCTAGGTTCTGGGCCATGAAGCGTCTGTATCACTTTTCTCTCAGGACCACCCGACGGTTGCTGATCCTGCTGATCGTCCTGAGCGCCCTGCTGATCATCTTCGGCCGGCTGCTGGCCCCGCTGGCAACCCAGTATCGGGCCGAGGTGGAGAAGTGGGCCAGCGACCTGATGGGACAGCCGGTCGCGGTGGGCCGACTGCAGGGTTCGTGGCGGGGGCTGGGACCTGAGCTGGTCCTCCATGACCTGCAATTGTTCAACCCCCGCAGCCAAAGGCCCTCCCTCTATCTGAAGGAGGTACGCATCACCATCGGTCTGCTCGACTCGCTGCGGCAGTTGAGCCCGGTGGTCCGCAAGGTGGCGTTCATCTCGCCGCGGCTACGGGTCACGCGCCTGCAAGACGGCGCCATCACCATCGGCAACCTGGATCAACTGAATGAACTCAACCCGGATGACGGGAGCTCGGCCTTTCTCCTGCCGACCCATCTCAGCCTGGAAAAAGGCGAGGTGATCTGGGAGGACCAGACGGTCCAGGCCTCGCCGTTGCGTCTCACGGACGTCAACCTGAATCTGCGCAATGGCGGCACCCGGCACCAGCTTAGTGGCAGCATCAACCTGCCGGGCGAACACCAGGGCAGGATAGAACTGGCCATCGACCTGCACGGCCAGCTGGACAAGCTCGATACCTGGAGCGCCCGCAGCTACATGCAGAGCAGCGGCATCGATCTGGCCTTTCTGCTCAACCGCCGCGTGGCGGACAAGTACCGCTTCAGCAACCGCCGGGCGGAGATCAAACTGTGGGGCGAGTGGAACCAAAACGGGCTGATCAGCCTGGAGGGCACCACCCAGTGGGAGCAGGTCGCCATCAGCCGCCAGGCCGGGTCAGTGCTACAGGCCGCCAACACGCTGCAACTGGACCATGCCGCCGGGACGATCCGGCTGCAGCGCCAGCCGACGGGGTGGCAGCTGGACCTGATGGATCTGCAGATCATACGCAATGGCCGGGAGTGGCCCAAGTCGCGGGTCGGCGTCATCGCCGAACAGGACCCGCAGGGCGATTGGCACATCCGTGCCGGCAGCAGCCGGCTACGGCTGGAAGACATCCATGCCATCAGCACCCTGTTCCCCCTGCCCGACAGTGGTATCGAGCAGATGCTGCAGCGGGTGGAGGCGTCCGGCAGCCTGAACAATCTGCGCCTGGATTACCGGCAACAGGAGCAAGGCGACCGCTGGTCGGCCAGTGGCGAGATAGCGCAATTCACCTCCCACCCCTGGAGAGGCCTGCCGGGGGTGCGCAATCTGCCGCTGCGCTTCTGGATGAATGCCCGACAGGGCACAATCTCCCTGGACGCGACGGATATATCCGTGGATTTTGCCGAGCTGTTCCGGGACCCGCTGCGGTTGCGGCGCCTGCAGGGCGACCTGAGATGGCAGCACCGGCCGGACGGCGAGCTGGTCATCTCCAGCCCGCGGCTACTGGCGGAGAATGACGACATCCACACCCTGAGCCGGCTGCAGCTCACCATTCCCGGGACGGAGCAGGGGCCGCTGTTCCTGGACCTGCAGAGCGACTTCTGGGATGGCGATGCCCGCACCACCCACCGCTACCTGCCCACCGGAATCATGCCGAAGCGCGTGGTCGAGTGGGTGGACCGCAGCATCGGCAGCGGCCATGTCACCCAGGGGAGCGCGCTGGTGCGGGGGTCGCTGGCGGACTTCCCCTTCACGGAGACCCGCAGCGGACGCTTCGAGGTGTTCTTCAATGTGGCGAACCTGCAGCTCGACTACTGGCCGGAATGGCCGGCATTGAGCAACCTGGATGCCGACGTGCGCTTCCTCAATAACAGCTTTGACGCCTGGGCCAGCGATGGCGAGATCCTGGAGAGCCGGCTCACCGCCGCCCATGCCCGGATCGATCAACTCGCCCACACCTCGCCCCTGGAGCTGACCGGGAGCGTGGAAGGACCCTTCAACGACCACCTGCGCCTTTTGCGCGAGTCTCCCTTGCGGGTCGATTTTGCTCCTCGGGTCAAGGATCTGGACGGCAAGGGCGAGACCCGGCTGGGCCTCACCTTCCGCCTGCCGATCGACGACGCCGGGGAATTCACCCTGGGCGGCCGGCTCAGCTTCCTGGATACCTCGCTGCAACTGAAGGAGTGGCAGCTCTCACTGAGCGATATCCACGGCGACCTGCAGTTCGACCAGAAGCATCTCTTCGCCAAGGGCATCACCGGCAGGGTGTTTGAGCGGCCGGTCAGGATCGATGTCTCGACCCCGGAGGCCAACCCGGACACCACCCGCATCACCGCCACGGGCAACCTCCCGGTCGCCACCCTGCAGCAGCAGCTCCCGGCGATCGATCTGGGCGCGTTTGCCGCGGGCAGCAGCCAGTGGCAGCTGGACCTGGATATCCCCCATTTCGCCGCCGGACCGGACGCACCGGTAGCGGTGCGCGTCAGCTCGGACCTGGTCGGTATCGGCATCGATCAGCCGGCACCCCTGGGTAAAAAGGCCGAGGCCGCACGCCCCCTGCTGCTGGAGACCCAGCTCAACGGCGGGCCGGAACAGCCACTGCACATCCGCTACGGCGATCAGGTCGACATGGCGCTGGCGGTCGATCGCAGCCGCCCCGAACAGCTGCGGCTCCGGCGTGGCGCCATTGTGCTGGGCGGCGCCCGGGCGACCCTGCCGCGAGCGCCGGGACTGGAGCTGACGGGGCGACTGGATCGGCTGCAACTGGAACCCTGGCTTGAGCACATCGGCACGCCGCAGGCCGCCACCCGGCTGCCGCCACTGAACCGCGTGGCACTGGAGATAGGGCGGCTGGAAATCGGCGGACAGGAGACCGACCAGGTGCGGGTATCGCTGAACCGGGGGGAGACCCACTGGGAGGGAGACATCGTCAGCGACTGGGCCGAGGGCGGTATTCTGCTGCCACTCGAACCCTCCCCGTCAGCCACCGTCACCGCCCGGCTGAAACGGCTGCGACTGGACCCCTGGCTGGAGCTGCTGGGCGACAGCGCGCCGGACACCAGGACGACGGTACCGCAACGCCTCCTGCTCTCGGCCGACCAACTCTTGTTCAAGCAGGCCACGGTGGTGGATTTCTCGCTCGACCTGACACAGCGCCCAGGGGACTGGAACGGCCGCTTCAGCAGCAGCCACTTTGCCGGCGAGGTCATGGTGCCGCTGCGCCCACTGGAAGCCCCCATCAAACTGACGCTCGACCATCTGAACCTGCATATCGACAACAGCCTGCTCGAGGGTGAGGCGCTGACCCACCGGGAGCCGGGCGAGCGCCTCGACCCCAAGCGGATTCCGGCCATCGAGGCACAGATCTCCCGGGTCACCATCAACGACAACCCGTTCGGCAGGCTGCAGCTGATCACCCAGCGCCGCGATAACGGCCTGGCGCTGCAGACCCTGTCGCTCAACTCAGAGCGCCTGCAGCTTTCCGCCTCCGGCAGCTGGCAGGCGGACCCGTCACTGGTGTCCAGCTCCCGGCTCGATCTCTCCCTCTCCAGCCGCGATCTCGGCTCGGTGCTCCAGGAGCTGCAGCTCTCAACCAATATCGACGGGGCAGCGGTGGAGCTCGACAGCCGGCTCGACTGGCGGGGAACTCCCCTCGACTTCAGTACCCGGCGGCTCAACGGCCAACTGGGCTTGCAGATCGGCAAGGGGCGCTTTCTCAAGGTCGATCCCGGCGTGGGGCGGCTGTTCGGCCTGTTCAACCTGGGGGCGCTAAAACGCCGGCTGACCCTCGATTTCAGCGATATTTTCAAAAAAGGACTCACCTTCGACAGCATCGAGGGCAATTTCCTGCTGGACAACGGTGATGCCTATACCAACGACTTTCGTATAAAAGGGCCGTCGGCCGACATCGAACTTTCCGGTCGCATCGGCCTGGGTGACGAGGATTTCGATGCCCTGGTGACCATCACCCCGAAAATCTCCTCCAGCATCCCCCTGGCCGGCGCCATCGCCGGCGGACCGGCGGTCGGCGCGGCCCTGTTCATCGCCCAGCAGCTGATGGGGGACTCCATCGACCGCGCCACCCGGCTGGAGTACATGGCGACCGGCAGCTGGGATGACCCGGTGCTGACACCGAAAACCCGCGACAACCCGGAAACCGACCAGCGTCCACCAGGGGATGATCCGAACACGTCGACCGGAGAGCCGGAACCGGTGCCGGACGTCCAACTGGGCCGCGCCGAAGCCGAGCCCAGGGTGACTTCACCGGGCACGGTGACAACGACCGAGTCGCCATCGGAACAGGCCGAGGCGGCAGAGACCCCGCCCCCGGGACTCTTCTCGCGCCTGCTGCGGAAAATAACACCGACCGGTCCCGGCATTCCAAATACCACGCCGCCGCAGCAGTGAGGTGGACTATAACGGTAGTGGTAATCCGGGCAACGGCCAGGGCAATGGGTGAACGTCGTGCGGCCGGGCTCGGAAAAGGCTGTCATGGCGTGCAATCGGGCCGCGCCGCCTTATCGGGTGGATTCGGTGCGGCTTGGGCAGGCGCCAGGGGCCTCCCGGGCAGGCACAGGGGCCTCTCGGGCAGGCACGGGGGCCTGCCCCTACTTGGTCCATGGTCAGGGTTGATGCTATGCTCCGGGCAGCCCGCATCAACGGCCGCAGTCACAGAACAATTGGGGAAGTACCGTCCAACATGAGCAGAGAGAAGAACAGAGTTTGCGCCATCCAGATGGCGACCGGACCCAATGTCAGCGCCAACCTGCTGGAGGTGGAGCGGCTGGTCACCGAGGCGGTGGAAAATGGCGCCGGACTGGTAGTGCTGCCGGAAAACTTCGCCTTCATGGGCAAGCGCGACCGGGACCTCTGCGCCTTGCGGGAGATCGACCATGACGGCCCGCTGCAGGAGTTTCTCAGCCATCTGGCCAAGCGCCACGAGATCTGGGTGGTGGGTGGCACCATCCCCCTGGAGGCCCACGACAACAGCAGGGTACGCGCCGCCTGTATCGTCTACGACGACCAGGGCCGTCGGGTCGGCCGCTATGACAAGATCCACTTGTTCGATGTCAACCTGATCGAGGCCAACGAGCGCTACGTCGAGTCCGAGACTATCGAGGCGGGCGACCAGATCGTGGTACTCGACTCCCCGTTCGGCAGGCTGGGCATCGCGGTCTGCTACGACCTGCGCTTTCCCGAGCTGTTCCGCAAGCTGCTGGACAAGGGGATGGAGGTCGCCTGCATGCCCTCCTCCTTTACCGCCATCACCGGCAAAGCCCACTGGGACACGCTGGTACGGGCGCGGGCGATCGAAAATCTCTCCTACGTGGTGGCGGCCGCACAGGGCGGTTTCCACATCAACGGCCGGGAAACCCACGGTCACAGTATGATCGTGGATCCCTGGGGCAACATCCTGGCGCAGGTGCCGCGCGGTACCGGTTCGGTCAGCTGCAGGCTCGATCTCGGCTACCTGGCCTCGCTGCGGCGCAACTTCCCGACCATCAATCACCGAAAACTCTAGCCCATGGCCGCTGTCTACTCTAAGAGATGAGAGGCGCGGCCAGCCAGGCTGGGCATGCCCCTCATCGGATCATCTCCAGTCATTGTGCCAACGGCCAAACAAGGCCACGGCCTCAGCAACCCGCAGGATTCAGCAAATAATCAGCATGCCAAACGCCATTGAAATCGCACATAACACCCTCCTCGCACCCGCCTCACTGAGCGACAGTGACCTCGATCGGGTGATGGATCAACTGCTCACTTCACAGATCGACGCCGCCGATATCTATTTCCAGGCCAGCCGCCTGGAGTCCTGGGTACTGGAGGACGGCATCATCCGCGACGGCAACTACAACATCGAACAGGGCGTCGGCGTCCGCGCCATCAGCGGCGAGAAGACCGGCTTTGCCTACACCGACGAGATTGCCCTGCCGAGCCTGCTCGAGGCCGGCCGCACCGCCCGGGCGATCGCCCGCGCCGGCAGCCAGGGCAATACCCGGCTCAGCCGTACCGCCCCCACCCAGCAGTTCTACGCCCCGCTCAATCCGCTGGAGAGCATGACCGAGGAGGAGAAGATCGGCCTGCTGCGCAAGCTGGACGCCGAGGCACGGCGCCAGGACCCGCGGGTACAGCAGGTGATCGCCAGCCTGGTGGCGGCCCACGACGTGGTCCTGGTGGCCGCCAGTGACGGCACCCTGTGCGGCGATGTCAGGCCGCTGGTGCGCTGCAATGTGCATGTCATTGTCGAGGCCGACGGCCGCCGGGAGCAGGGCTCCAGCGGCGGCGGCGCCCGCGAGAGTTTCCAGTTCTTTGTCGACGAGGAGCGCGCCCTGGGCTACGCCCGGGAGGCGGTACGCCAGGCGCTGGTCAACCTGGAGGCGGAAGACGCGCCGGCCGGCAGCATGACCGTGGTCCTCGGTTCGGGCTGGCCGGGCATCCTGCTGCACGAGGCGATCGGCCACGGCCTGGAGGGGGACTTCAACCGCAAGGGCACCTCCGCCTTCTCCGGCCGGATCGGCGAGAAGGTGGCCGCGGACGGCTGCACGGTGGTGGATGACGGCACCCTGCCGGGACGCCGCGGCTCGCTCAACATGGATGACGAGGGTACCCCCTCGCAATGCACCGTGCTGATCGAGGACGGCCGGCTCAAAGGCTACATGCAGGACAAGCACAACGCCCACCTGATGGGCGGCCACTCCACCGGCAACGGCCGGCGCGAGTCCTACGCCCACCTGCCCATGCCGCGCATGACCAACACCTACATGCTACCCGGCCAGCATGATCCGGGAGAGATCATCGCCTCGGTCAAACGGGGCCTGTACGCGGTCAATTTCGGTGGCGGCCAGGTGGATATCACCTCGGGCAAGTTCGTCTTCTCCGCCAGCGAGGCCTACCTGATCGAGAACGGCAAGGTGACCCGCCCGGTGCGCGGCGCCACCCTGATCGGCAGCGGCCCGGAGGTCCTCACCCGGGTCAGCATGATCGGTAACGATCTGGAGCTGGATGCCGGGGTCGGCACCTGCGGCAAGGACGGCCAGAGCGTCCCCGTCGGGGTCGGCCAGCCCACCCTGAAGATCGACAACCTCACCGTCGGCGGCACCAGTGCCTGAAGCCACGCCAGAATCCACACCAGCACCCTTGCAGCGAGACAGATCCATGAGTGAACAGCAGTTATCAGCACGTCAGGCACAACTTGAACAGATGGTCCACGACCTGCTGAAGGAGGCCCGACAGCAGGGGGCCAGCGCCGCCGAGGCAGCCGTCTCCAACGACAGCGGCCTCTCCATCAACGTACGCAAGGGCGAAGTGGAGACCATCGAGCACACCCGCGACCAGGGACTGGGGATCACCGTCTACTTCGGCCAGCGCAAGGGCACCGCCAGCACCTCCGACTTCAAGCCGGAGGCGATCCGCGACACGGTCCGCGCCGCCTGCAATATCGCCCGTTTCACCAATGACGACCCCTGCAGCGGGCTGGCCGATGCCGATCGCATGGCCACCGAGACCCCCGATCTCGACCTCTATCACCCCTGGGATATCACCCCGGAGGAGGCGATCGAGCTGGGGCGGCGCTGCGAAAGCGCCGCGCTGGAGCTGGATTCCCGCATCAGCAACACCGAAGGGGCCAGCGTCAACAGCCACGGCGGCCTGCATGTCTACGGCAACAGTCACGGCTTCGTCGGCGGCTACCCCAGCAGCCGCCACAGCCTCAGCTGCTCGGTGATCGGCCAGCAAAACGGCAGCATGCAACGGGACTACTGGTATACCGTCAGCCGCGATGCCGGCCAGCTGGAGTCGGAGTTCGAGGTGGGCCGAAAGGCCGGCGAGCGCACCCTGGCACGCCTCGGCGCACGCAAACTCGGCACCCGCCAGGCGCCGATCATCTTTCGCGCGGACATCGCCGGCAGCCTGCTGCGCAGCCTGATCAGCGCCATCAGCGGTTCCAGCCTTTACCGCAAGGCCAGTTTCCTGCTCGACCAACTGGGCCAGCCGATCTTTCCCGCGCACGTCCAGATCCAGGAGCATCCACGCATTCCAGGCGGCCTGGGCAGCGCCGCTTTCGACAGCGAAGGGGTCGCCACCTATGACAAGCGGATCATCCAGGACGGCGTCTTGCAGACCTACCTGCTGAGCAGCTATTCGGCACGCAAACTGGGGTTGCAGAGCACCGCCAATGCCGGTGGCGTACACAATCTCAGCATCACCCCGGGCGAACACGACCTGGACGGGATGCTGCGGGAGATGGGCAGCGGACTGCTGGTGACGGAGATGATGGGCCACGGCGTCAACATGGTGACCGGGGACTACTCGCGGGGAGCGGCCGGCTTCTGGGTGGAGCAGGGCGAAATCCAGTTCCCGGTGGAGGAGATCACCATCGCCGGCAACCTGAAGCAGATGTTCGCCCAACTGCAGGCGGTCGGCCGAGACGAAGAGCGGCGCAGCAGCATCCGCACCGGTTCGCTACTGATCGAGCAGATGACCATCGCCGGCGAGTGAACTCGGGCGGGTGGGAAATTCCGGGGCTGAAAAAAGAAACGGGACCATCAGGTCCCAATTCACACTCCTCCAGGCTTATATGCAGATACGTCCAGGACGTTCTAGTTTTTCTTTGCCTGTTTTTATCAGACCGGCCACTCTATTTGGTGTAACGGCGGCTTGAGTCTGTACGGCGCCTTACGGCACTGGCCCCACGGGGCCGATCCCCCTCCTCACTATCTCAATTGGGCGAAACATAACCCGCACCCAACCTTTTTTCAACCGCTAATACATTGATATTAAAATGAATTAGCTTTTTCCATGCCGGCATCCAACTTTTCCATTGGCCGGGGTGCAAAGTGTCCGCTACAGTAAACGGATCATTCCTACCAAGTCAATAACAATTTTAAGATCCAGGAGTCTGTCGGGCTTGACCGATCGTAGCGAGGGAAAGCCGGCTTGGGCCAGATTTTTTGACCTTTCGAGGCCAATAGTGGACCTATTAAACGAGAAAGATCGGAAAATATGGCCAAGCCCGGCTTTTCCACAGTAGATCAACGTCAAGTCCGACAGGCTCCTAGGCAAGGATACTCTGGATAGGTTATCCTTATGTATCGCCAATTAGACATAAGGCAATCGCATAGTTATGCAAACCATTCCTGATATCACGGACAACGAAACCTGGATCATCCGCACCACCCTGCACGAGCGCTACAATCAGGAGGTAGAGTTGCAGTTGGCCGATTCCGAGATCCGCCTGCGCCCCTCCGACCGGGAACTAAGCGCCTGTCCGGTATGGTACTGGCAGTGGGACGGCTGCCATTTCGTCATTTTCAAGACCGGTGACAAGCATTACCGCTGCCAGTTTTTCTACAAGCCCTATCGCCAATACGGCACCGGGGTCTACGAGTATACCGATATTGCCGAGTGCGTGGTTTCGCTGCTGCAGGCCCAGGCCGATTTCGAGGCGAAGGAGCGCGGCGACATCTAACCAAGGAGCTCATCTCGCAAAGACGCAAAGCACGCCAAGGTTTCTGATAAATCGATGCCCCTTATGCAGACTACATGCACCACCTTATCCGGTCGACAACGGTTAGGTGTGGTATCAGCCCCGGTTTTCTTTGCGCGCTTGGCGTCTTGGCGGAGAGCTTGATCAAGACATCGCGCTGGAAGCCTGCTGCGGCCAGCTGACCGACAAGAAATCATTACTAAAACCTACTGAGAGGAAGATGAAAGCATGACCAAGAAAAACGCTTTCTATGCACAATCGGGCGGCGTGACCGCCGTTATCAACAGCTCGGCCTGCGGGGTGATCGAGACCGCCCGCAAGCATGCCGACCGGATCGGCACCGTCTATGCCGGGCGCAACGGCATCATCGGCGCCCTGACCGAAGAGCTGATCGACACCGCACTGGAGTCCGACGAGGCGATCGCCGCGCTGCGCAGCACCCCCTCCGGCGCCTTCGGTTCCTGCCGCTTTAAGCTGAAAAGCCTGGAGGAGAACCGGCGCGAATATGAGCGGCTGATCGAGGTGTTCAAGGCCCACAACATCGGCTATTTCTTCTATAACGGCGGCGGCGACTCGGCCGATACCTGCTACAAGGTCTCCCAACTGTCGGAGAAGATGGGCTACCCGGTCCAGGCCATCCACGTTCCCAAGACCGTGGACAACGACCTGCCGATCACCGACAACTGCCCCGGCTTCGGCTCGGTGGCCAAGTACATCGCCGTCTCCACCCTGGAGGCGAGCTTTGACGTGCGCTCCATGGCCGCCACCTCCACCAAGATCTTCGTCATCGAGGTGATGGGGCGGCACGCCGGCTGGATCGCCGCCGCCGGCGCCCTGGTGGAGGACTACGGCATTCCGGTCATCACCCTGTTCCCCGAGGTGGAGTTCGATCAGGAGAAATTCCTGGCCGCGGTGGACGCCAAGGTCAAGGAGTACGGCTACTGCTCCATCGTGGTCTCCGAGGGCTGCCACTGGCCGGACGGTAAATTCCTCGCCGAACAGGGCACCCGGGACTCCTTCGGCCATGCCCAACTGGGCGGTGCGGCGCCGGTGGTGGCCAATATCATCAAGGACGCCCTGGGCTACAAGTATCACTGGGCGGTGGCCGACTATCTGCAGCGGGCCGCCCGCCACCTGGCCTCCGCTTCCGACGTGGAGCAGGCCTATGCCCTGGGCGTGGCCGCCGTTGAGAAGGCCCTGGAGGGCAAGAACTCCATCATGCCGACCGTGGTGCGGGACTCCTCCACACCCTACAGATGGCACATCGGCGAGGCCCCGCTGAGCGAGGTAGCCAATGTGGAGAAGATGATGCCGATGGAGTTCATTACCGAAGATGGTTACGGCATTACCGACCAGTGCAAGGAGTATCTCTACCCGCTGATCAAGGGCGAATCCTATCCGCAGTATGACGACAACGGCATGCCCCGCTACGTGACCCTGAAAAGCGGTATTGTGGAGAAGAAGCTGCCCGGCTTCGAACTCTGAGCGCAACTACTCACGGGGTGATTGGCCTGCCTTGTTGGCCGATCTTGATGGCGCCTCGAATCCGGCCCCTTTTTCAGATTCAAGCCTGCCCTTGTTTGAGCGAAGCGAGTTTTGTCCAGGGAAGGCCAGGGATGGCCGGGAGCGGCTTGGGCAGGCGCTGAAAATGGGGCCGGATTCGAGGAGACAAGCCATCACGTAAGGCCGGCAAGGCAGGTCAATCACCCCGAGATAGCCGGGGTCGGAGCCGGAACGGCCCGAGAAACAGCGCCATCAGGGCCATATCCATTAAACAACTTATGGGAATATCACCTAGAATTATAAGATCTTTTGAAAAAAAACCTTAGGTCAGGTCTAATAGCCGGCTCATTTTCAAACTTTTAGTACGGCGAGAACCCATGAATCTGGATAGAGTTAGTTCGGGTAGTGATGTACCCAACGAGATCAATGTCATCATCGAAATCCCCGCCCAGTCCGATCCAGTCAAGTATGAGCTGGACAAGGAGACCGGGGCCATGTTTGTGGACCGTTTCATGTCCACCTCGATGCGTTATCCGTGCAACTACGGCTACGTCCCCCACACCCTCTCCGCCGATGGCGATCCGGTCGATGTACTGGTGGTGACCCGCTACCCGCTGATCCCGGGCTCGGTGATCAAGTGCCGCCCGATCGGCGTGCTGAAGATGGCTGATGAGGCCGGCGACGACGCCAAGATCCTGGCGGTGCCCATCGACAAGCTCTCCAAGCGCTATCGCAAGGTGGAGAGCTTCCGTGACATCAGTGAAGACACCCTGAACCAGGTCGCCCACTTCTTCGAGCATTACAAGGATCTCGAAGAGGGTAAATGGGTGCGGGTGCAGGGCTGGGGCGGCGTTGACGAGGCCAAAAAAGAGATTCAAGATAGCATTGCGATGTTTAACGACGCACCGGAAAAACCAAACTTCTAACCCCTCGCAGGATAGGAACGACATCATTGGATGGTGACCGGACGCCGCCCCTGGGGGCGGCGTCACCGCGCCAGGGATGGCGCTCCGCCGGGAACCCTATGAAAAATTTTCAGGATAGACAATTTTCACGGCCGAAGGCCGCCCGTCAGGGTGTGGTACAGGGATGTACCGCATGAAAATCTGTATTCTGTCCGACAGCCACGACCATATACCCCTGCTCAATTACGCCGTCGCCGAAGCCCGCAGCCGCGGCGCCGAGGCCGTCGTCCACTGTGGCGACGTGGTGGCCCCCAGCACCCTGAAATGCCTGAAAACGCACCATCTGCCAACCCATGTGATCCACGGCAACAACACCGGCGACCTGTTCACCCTGGGGCAGATGGCGAATGACCCGGAAAACATCATCCGCTACTACGGGATGGACGCCGCCCTCGAACTGGGCGGAAAAAAGATCTTCCTGGTCCACTACCCTCACTATGCCCGGGCCATGGCCGCCACCGGCGACTGGGATCTGGTCTGTTGCGGCCACAGCCACAAGGTCCAGCTGCAGGAGATCCCCAATATCCGCGGCGGCGTCACCCTGCTGGTCAATCCCGGCACCGTCGGCGGCGTAGGCGGCTCCCCGGCTACCTATATCATGGCCGATCTTGCTACCATGAGCTTTGAATTCCACGAGATCCCGAAGAGCATCGAGCACCAATCATGAACGAGCTGACCCATTTCAATCAGTCCGGCGAGGCCCACATGGTGGATGTGGGCAACAAGCAGGAGACCCAGCGCACCGCCGTCACCGAGGGCCGCATCTTCATGCGCCCGGAGACCCTTGAGCTGATCCGGCGAGGGGATCACAAAAAAGGCGACGTACTCGGCATTGCCCGGGTGGCCGGGATCATGGCGGCGAAAAAGACCGCCGACCTGGTGCCGCTGTGTCACCCCCTGGCGCTCACCCATGTCAATATCGACCTCACTGCGGAGCCGGACCAGTCCGCCGTCCACTGCGTGGCCACCGTCAAGACCCGGGGGCAGACCGGGGTGGAGATGGAGGCGCTGTGCGCCACCCAGGTAGCCCTGCTCACCATCTACGACATGTGCAAGGCGGTCGACCGGGGCATGTCCATCGAGCAGGTGCGCCTGCTGGAGAAGGCCGGCGGCAAATCGGGCCACTGGAAACGGACGCCCGAATAATATCGGTTATTTGCCTGACATTTATCAATTAAATACCCTTATAAGACTTCCTCAGGTCACCGATAAGCTCTAGTATCCGCGCATTAATTAAGGGTATAGGCCTAGCGCCAAAGTCCCCCTTTTTTCCTGGGAGCGCACGATGAAAAAATTCATAACCTGGACAGACGAGCTGAGTGTCGGCATCGAGGAGATCGACGAGCAGCACAAGGTGCTGGTCGGGATGATCAACCGGATGCATGAGGCGATCTCGCAACGCCACGGCAGCGCCGTGGTGGAGGGCATCCTGGGGGAACTGGCCGAATACACCCGCATCCATTTTGCGGTGGAAGAGAGCCTGATGCGCATCCTCAATTTTCCTGGTTACGAGGAACATCACGACCTGCATGAGGAGTTGACCCAGCAGATCGTCGAGCTGCAGAAAAAGATTGCCGAGGGCAAGCACGCCATCGGTTTCGAGTTGATGCACTTCCTCAAGGTGTGGCTCTCCAAGCACATCATGGAGGAGGATATGCAATACAGCGGCTTCTTCCTCGCCGCCGGCGCCAATCCGCAACTTGGCAAACGCTCCTGGGTGAAGCGGCTCTGGTCCAGCATTAGCGGCTAGCCGGTAAGTGCCCGAACGCGGAGCAGGGGTCGCGGACGGATTAACTGGAATCGGGTGTCCAGCCTGATTCCAGTTGTTGGTTCGGGGAGAACCAGGCATGTCCCGAACAAAATACCCCGACTATAGCGGCAGGGCGATATTTGGGGTATGTTCGCAGGCTTTCGCCAGCAGACGACCGTAATGAACCGCTTTTACCATCAGGCAAAATTCCTCACCAGCGCCGCCAAGCTCGAGCAGTCACCACCCGATACCGGGGCGGAGGTCGCCTTTGCCGGCCGCTCCAACGCCGGCAAATCCAGCGCCATCAACGCCCTGTGCCAGCAGAAGAGCCTCGCCCGGACCAGCAAAACCCCGGGGCGCACCCAGCTGCTCAATTTTTTCGCCCTGGACGAGGCGCACCGGCTGGTGGATCTGCCCGGCTACGGCTACGCCAAGGTGGCGGAAAAGATCAAACTGCAGTGGCAGGCGGAGCTGGCCGCCTACCTGGAGCAGCGCACATCCCTGCGCGGGGTGATCCTGCTGGCGGACGTGCGCCACCCGCTCAAGGAGTTCGACCTGCAGATGCTGGAGTGGAGCGGCAACATCCAGCTGCCGGTGCACATCCTGCTTACCAAGGCGGACAAGCTGAAGCGCGGTGCGGCGGCGAAAAGCCTGCTGCAGGTGAAGAAAGCCCTGAAGGAGATCAATGGCATCCACTCCGCACAGCTCTTCTCCGCCCTGAAACACCAGGGGATCGACCAAGCCCACGCGGTGCTGGACAAGTGGCTAGGGCTGGATACGACGTCTGATTCATTGGAGCAGCCATAGCGCCGGCCGTGCCCGCCGGCGGCGCCCACGGGGCGCCCTATGGCTGAGAAAGCACCACGGATGGACACGGATACACACGGATTTTGGATAGGGAAGCTGTCCAACAGGCAGTTGGCCGTACGAGTGGGCAGACATGTGCCCGGCTGGAGGGTGAACCCATCTGTGTCCATCCGTGTGGATCCGTGGTTCGCTTAGGGGCGGTCGCGCTGTTCCCGAGTTACCTCGGCAGCACCGTTTGGGCGGGCCGTGCCCGCCGCCAAATCGGCGCCAACATCCACGGCGCCCCCGGGGAGTTGCCCCTACCTCACCCATGGCCTTCGCGGCATAAGCCTTTCCTGGGCAAAAAAAAGACCCTGCCACCCAAGGGGAGTCAAGGTGTGCAGGGTCCTAGATCCCGACATGGGGTCGTCGGGGACAGGTCACTTGGGGAGAAGTGACCGCGCCAGCTGGCGCTACTTAATGAGATAGCAGAAATCTGGAATAGTTCAATGCCGAGCATTTTACTGGGTCAATGCGCCTCGTCCCAGTTGTCGCCGATCCCGACGTCCACCAGCAGCGGCACCGCCAGGCTGGCGGCCGACTCCATGAAGCCGCGAATCTGCTCGCAGACCGGCTCCAGCTGCGCCTCGGCAACCTCGAACACCAACTCATCGTGCACCTGCATGATCATCTTCACCGGTGGGCGTTCCGCCTCGATCCAGCCGTCGACCGCCAGCATGGCGCGTTTGATGATATCCGAGGCGGTACCCTGCATCGGCGCGTTGATGGCGGTCCGCTCGGCCGCCGCCTGGCGCATCTTGTTGCGCGCATTGATCTCCGGCAGGTGCAGCCGGCGGCCGAACACGGTCTCCACGAAGCCCTGGGCGTGGGCCTCCTGGCGCATCCGCTCCATGTAGGCGCGCACCCCGGGGTAGCGGTCGAAATAGAGATCCACGTACTGCTGGGCGGCCGCCCGCTCGATCCCCAGCTGGCGGGCCAGGCCAAAGGCTGACATGCCGTAGATCAGGCCGAAATTGATCGCCTTGGCGGAACGCCGCTGATCCGCCGTCACCTGATCCGCCCCGCCGGTATCGAACACCTCCGCCGCGGTTGCGCGGTGGATATCCACCCCGGCGGCAAACGCCTGGAGCAGCCCCGCATCCGCGGAGAGATGGGCCATGATGCGCAGCTCGATCTGCGAGTAGTCGGCCGCCACGATGCGGTAGCCCGAATCGGCGATGAAAGCCTGACGGATCCGCCGCCCCTCCTGACTGCGCACCGGAATGTTCTGCAGATTGGGGTCGGATGAGCTGAGACGGCCGGTGGCGGCCACCGCCTGGTGGTAGGAGGTGTGCACCCGCCCGGTCTGCGGATTGACCATCTGCGGCAGCTTGTCGGTGTAGGTGGACTTGAGCTTGGCGCAGGCCCGGTGTTCCAGGATCAGTGCCGGCAGCTCATAGCCCTGGTCGGCCAGCTCCTGCAGCACCGACTCGGCGGTGGAGGGGGCGCCCTTCGGGGTCTTGGCCACCACCGGCAGCTCCAGCTCCTCAAAGAAGATTTGGCCGATCTGCTTGGGCGAGCTCATATTGAAGCTGCGCCCGGCCACGCCGTAGGCCTGTTGCTCCAGCTCGTGCATGCGCCCGGCCAGTTCATGGCTCTGGCGGCGCAGCAGGGCGGCATCGATGCGCACCCCGCGGCGCTCCATGCGCGACAGCACCGGCACCAGCGGCACCTCCAGCTCCTGCAGCAGACCGGCCA
The DNA here is from genome assembly GCF_025175675.1 of Sedimenticola hydrogenitrophicus. Taxonomy (GTDB): domain Bacteria; phylum Pseudomonadota; class Gammaproteobacteria; order Chromatiales; family Chromatiaceae; genus Sedimenticola; species Sedimenticola hydrogenitrophicus. Next base: position 8,917 of record NZ_JANIOA010000022.1, on the reverse strand, counting down.
GCTGGCCGGTGTTCTGCAAGGCGGGCCACAGCGTCTGGTGCAGGCGCAGGGTGACGTCGGCATCCTCCGCCGCATAGGGGGTCGCCTGCTCCAGCGGTACCTGGTCGAAGCGCAACTGCTTGCTGCCCTTGCCCGCCACCTCCTCGTAGGTGATGGTCTTGTGTCCCAGGTACTTTTCCGCCAGGGAGTCCATGTCGTGACGCGTGGCGGTGGAGTCCAGCACATAGGATTCCAGCATGGTGTCGTAGGCGATCCCCCGCATCTCGATCCCGTAGCGGGCCAGGACGCTCATGTCATATTTCAGGTTCTGGCCGATCTTGCGGCACTCCGGGTCCTCCAGCAGCGGTTTCAGCTGCCCCAGTACCCACTCCCGCGCCAGCTGCTCCGGCGCCCCGGGATAACAGTGCGCGACCGGAACATAGGCCGCTTCGCCCGGGCGCAGGGCAAATGACACCCCAACCAGCTCCGCCTGCATGTAGTCCAGGCTGGTGGTCTCGGTATCGAAAGTAAACTCACCCGCCGCGCGCAACCGCTCCAGCCATGAGTTAAATGCGGTCTGGTCCAGCAGCAACTGGTAATCCACCTCATCCGGAGCGTCCGCCCTGTCTGGCGGCGCTACCGCCGCGCTGGCGACCAGCACCTCCCCGGACTCCCGTTCCAACGCCTCCAGCAACCGCCGTGCCTCGATCCGGCTGTACCACTGGTGCAGCACCGGCAGGTCGGGCCGGGTGGGTCGCAGGTCATCCGGGCCCTGCGCCAGCTCGATATCCAGCTTAATGGTAGTGAGGCGACGGGAGAGCTCCAGCTGCTCCAGGTGTCCGCGCAGATATTCCCCCACCTTGCCCTTGATCTCGGCGGCATGCTCCCGGATGCCCTCGACCGAGCCGTACTCGGCGAGCCACTTGACCGCCGTCTTCGGCCCGCACTTGGGGATCCCCGGGATGTTGTCGGAGGAGTCCCCCACCAGCGCCAGGTAGTCGATGATCTGCTCCGGCGTCACCCCGAACTTGTCGATCACCCCCTGCCGGTCCAGGCGGCTGTCGCTCATGGTGTTGATCAGGGTGACGTGGCCGTCCACCAGCTGCGCCAGGTCCTTGTCGCCGGTGGAGATCAGGGTGTGCATCCCGGCCCGGGATGCCTGGGTGGCGAGGGTGCCGATCACGTCGTCCGCCTCCACCCCCGGCACCATCAGCAGCGGCAGGCCCATCGCCTCGACGATGCGGTGCAGCGGCTCGATCTGCCCCCGCAGCTCCTCCGGCATGGCGGGACGGTTGGCCTTGTACTGGTCGTACATCTGGTTGCGGAAACTCCCCCCCGGAGCATCGAACACCACCGCCATGTGGCTGGGCCGGTACTCGCTGATCAGCTTGCGCAGCATATTCACCACGCCCACGATGGCACCCGTCGCCTCGCCGCGGGAGTTGGTCAGGGGCGGCAGTGCGTGGTAGGCGCGGAACAGGTAGGAGGAGCCATCCACCAGGATAAACGGGGTCTCTGAAGTCATTTTCGCTCTTTCATTTCGGGCAGGTGTACCGAAGGGGCAGGATACCCCATCAGGCCCCCGCCCCGATAGCCGAAGCCCCGATCCGCCACCCCATGGCACGGAAAAAACGCTGCCGGAGAGGCCACACCCTATACTTGGTTCATACTGGAAGTTACCCGCCCAACGCCGGAAAGTGGCGGATCAATCGCTGAAAATAAACACTTTTATCCACATCGGCCGTGTGTTAAATAGAGCTGAGGGTGGACAAGGAGACCGCATGCCACAGACCTTTGCCTTCGATATTTACGGAACCTTGATCGACACCGCCGGCGTCACCCGCAGCCTGGCCACCATGGTGGGCGATCAGGCCACGCTGTTTTCCAGCCGCTGGCGCGACAAACAGCTGGAATACTCGTTTCGCCGCGGCTTGATGCGGGATTATGTGGATTTTTCCGTCTGCACCCGGCAGGCGCTCGAGTTCACCTCGGCCCAGTTGAATCTGCCGATCAGCGACACGGCGGCACAGGCATTACTGGACGAATACCGGCGCCTGCCGGCGTTTGTGGACGTCCCCACGGCCCTGCAGCAGCTCAAATCCGCCGGCCATCGCCTCTACGCCTTCTCCAATGGCCTGCCGGATGACCTGGAGGCGCTGCTTGAAACGGCCGGCATCCGTCATGCCTTTGTCGATATTGTCAGCGTGCATGAGATCCGTACCTTCAAACCCGACCCGGCGGTTTACCGCCATTTCCTGACCCGGAGCGGCGCTACAGCCGACGGCTGCTGCCTGGTCTCCAGCAACCCGTTCGATCTGCTGGGCGGGAAGGCGATCGGCATGCGCACGGCCTGGATCAGGCGCAGCGACGCCAATCATTTCGACCCATGGGACAGGCGGCCGGACCTGACCTTCGCCTCGCTGAGCGAACTGCAGCAGGCGTTCAGCGAGTAACCATAACCAGGACCCCCGGCATGCAACGGATCGCCGACAGCAAGAACCAGGAAGTGCGCCACAACCTCCGCCTCCCGCCCTGGCTGGTCTACGGCCTGCTCTATTTCGCCACAGCACGGATCAGCCTGCTGTTCACCTCGCTGGAGGGCAACGTCTCACCGATCTGGTTTGCCGCGGGCATCGCCCTCGGCGGCCTGCTCATCCATGGTTATGGCGTGCTCCCCGGGATCCTGCTCGGCGCCCTGGCCACCACCCTGCTGGATGGCCAGGGTTGGCTGGCGAGCAGCGGGATGTCGCTCGGCATCCTGCTGGAAGCGGCCAGTGGCTACTGGCTGATGAGCCGCTTCTCCGATAGCCGCAAGATGCTCATCAGACCGGCGCACTTTGCCCGTTTCCTGCTCTTCTGCGTGGCCATAGCCCCGCTGTTCAGCGCCCTGATCGGCAATCTCATGCTGTGGAACGCCGGCACCCTCCCCACGGCCCTCCTCCCCGGCTCCATCGGCGTCTGGTGGGTGGGCGACTCGGTCGGGATCCTGCTCCTGACACCGCTGCTGATGACTTGGCGGGTCCCGCGCGCGGCGGGCCGGCAGCGATCTGTCGGCGAGTGGCTGCTCCTGGTTGTTGCCGCCATACTGGCCTGCTGGCTGCTGTTCGGCGGCTATATCCCGACCCACCTGCAACGTTATCCCATCACCTTTCTGCTGGCACCGTTGTTGGTCTGGTGCGTGCTGCGCTTCGACCTGCGCGACACCAGCCTGCTGATGCTGTTCGTGGCCGTGGCCGCCCTCATCGGCACCACCCTGGGACAGGGTCCGTTTGCCATGGGCGACGACCGCTTCACGGTGATCTTTCTGCAGCTCTACTTCGGCACGGTCTGCGCCACCGGACTGATCGGCAAGGTGATCCTGGATGAACGCCAGCTCAATCAGAATAAGCTGAAACTGGCCGCCAAGATCATCCGCCACTCCCCCGATGCCATCGTGGTAACCGACCGCAACGCGCGCATTGTCTCCGCCAATCCGGCCTTCATCCACAACACCGGTTATGCCATGGAGGAGCTGCGCGGCCGCCCCATCAGCCTAATCGAATCCGGTTATCACGACAGCCGCTTCTTCACCGACATGTGGAACCAGATCAATCAGAAGGGCGAGTGGACCGGGGAGATCTGGAACCGTGACAAACGCGGTACCATTCTGCCCGAATGGCTGCACATCGTCGCCCTGGACAATGAGGAGGGCAGGCCCGGCTGCTATATCGGCATCTACTCCAATGTCGCCCGCCAGCAGCAGGTGATGGACCGGATACATCGGCTGGCCTATTACGACATCCTGACCCAGTTGCCCAACCGCCAGCTGTTCAACGACCGGCTCGACCAGGCGCTGAAATATGCCGGGCGCAACAACCGGCTGCTCGCGCTGCTGTTCGTCGACCTGGATCGTTTCAAGAACATCAACGATACCCTGGGACACTCCACCGGTGACAAGGCGCTGGCCCTGGCCGCCCAACGCATGCAGGAGTGTGTCCGCCAGACCGACACCCTGGCGCGCCTGGGTGGCGATGAGTTCACCATCATCCTGCAGGATATCAACGAGGAATTCGACGCTGTGCTGGTAGCCGAGAAACTCCTGCATGTGTTCAAGGCCCCGATCCGGCTGGACAAGCATGAGCTCTACCTCACCCCCAGTATCGGTATCGCCCTGTTCCCGGACAACGGCAGCAGCGTGGATGACCTGATCAGATTCGCCGACACCGCCATGTACCGTGCCAAGGAGCAGGGAGGCAACAGCTACCAGCTGTTCGACTCCAACATGAGCGAACCCTTTCGCTGGAACCTTGAGGTGGAGACGGCACTCCGGCATGCGATCGAGAACAACGCCATCAAACTGCTGTATCAGCCCCAGTTTGACCTGCACACCGGCGCCATCATCGGACTTGAGGGGTTGGCCCGCTGGAACGACCCGACGCTGGGGGTGATCTCACCCGGCACCTTCATCCGGGTGGCAGAGACCACCGGCCTGATTCACCCGCTCGGCGAACAGGTGCTGAACCTCGCCACCCAACAGGCGATCCAGTGGGGGAAACAGGGGATCGGCGGACTGCGCATTGCCGTCAATGTTTCGACCGTGCAGTTGAAACACCAGGAGTTCTTTGACCGGGTCAAGGCGATTACCGAACGCTGCCGGGGCAGCGGCAACAGCATTGAACTGGAGATTACCGAGACCAGCCTGATGGAGAATGCCGAATTCATGGAGGAGGTACTGACCAGGCTCGCCCATGTCGGAGTGGCGGTGGCGGTGGATGACTTCGGCACCGGCTACTCGTCACTCAGCTACCTGAAACGGCTGCCGATCGATATGCTGAAGATCGATCAGTCATTCGTACGCGACCTGCCGGGCAACAGCAACGACACCGCTATCTGCCGGGCGATCATCGCCATGGCCCACAGCCTCAACCTGCGGGTGCTGGCCGAAGGGGTGGAGAGCGAGGAGCAGATGCAGTTTCTGCGCAAGGAGAACTGCGACGAGATGCAGGGCTTCCTCTACAGCAAGCCGATCTCCGCCGACGAGATCTCGGAAATGATCCGTCAGGGTTTCTGGCACACCAGCGCCACCCAGGAGAGGCGGCAACCGAGCCGGCCCCAGGACGCCGACAAGGCCCCCGCCAAATAAGGGTTTAACACACAGGTCACACAGGGGTCGGAGTCAAGTCGCGCACCAGCGGCGGGAATTTCCTCCTGGTCCGAGCGACTTGACTCCGACCCCTTCACCACGCAGCGGGGGACTACTCCTCGAAGTAGGTATAGCCGTGCAGACCCGCCTCCAGTTCGCTGAACAGGGACTCGCTCTCCTCCCCGCCCAGTCCCACCACGGCCATCTTCTCCCGGTACTTCTCCAGCATCACCTCGGGGGAGAAGTGGACATAACGCAGCAGCTCATCCACGGAATCACCGCGCTCCGGTTGGGTAAGACGGTAGCCGCCCTTTTCATCCAGCTCCAGGTTGACCGCATCGGTATCGCCGAACAGATTGTGCATGTCGCCGAGGATCTCCTGGTAGGCACCGACCAGGAAGATCCCCAGCAGGTAGGGCTCGCTGGGAATCAGGTGATGCACCGGCAGGGTACTCTCCACACCATCCTGGTCGACATAGTTCTCGATGCAGCCGTCCGAGTCGCAGGTCAGGTCATGCAGCACGGCGCTGCGCTTCGGCTCCTCGTTCAGGCGGTGCAGCGGCATCACCGGGAACACCTGGTCGATGGCCCAGACGTCCGGCAGCGACTGGAACAGAGAGAAGTTGCAGAACAGCCGGTCGGAGAGCTGCTCGCGCAGCTGATCCAGCAGCTCGCGGTGACGCCGCGAACTGCTGCTCAGGCGGGGCATCAGCTGGCTGCAGATGGTGTTGAATATCCCTTCCGCCAGGGCCCGCTGCTCCAGATTCAGCACCCCGCGCTCGAACATGTCGTGGGCCTCTTCCAGGCCGTGACGCGCCTCCTGGTAGAGTTCGGTGACCGAATAGTCATCCAGCCCCACCAGTTCGGCCAGGGAACAGAGCACCTCCGGGGCATCCTCCGGCAGCTGAATCCGCGTCAGGGTCTCCGGGGCCGGATCGCTGTCGATCACATTCACCATCAGCATGGCGTGATGGGCGGTCATGGCGCGCCCGGATTCGCTGAAGATCGTGGGATGGGGCAGCTCCTGCTCGTTGCAGATGCGGGCAATCGCCTTAACCACCTCGCGCGCATAACTCTCCATGCTGTAATTCATCGAGCAGTCGTGGCGCGAACTGGTGCCCTCGTAATCGACACCCAGTCCGCCGCCCACATCGACCACCTTGATCGCGGCACCCAGCCGGTGCAGTTCACCGAAGAAGCGCGCCACCTCGCCCATGCCGCGCCGGATGTCCCGCAGGTTGGGAATCTGCGAGCCAATATGGGAGTGCAGCAGCTGCAGCCGGTCCAACTTGCCGACCGAGTCGAGCCGCTTGACCAGCTTCAGTACCTGCATGGCAGTGAGGCCGAATTTCGATTTCTGCCCGCCCGAGTCCTGCCAGTAACCGGTACCGGACGAGGAGAGCCGCACCCGCACGCCCAACAGCGGTGCCACGCCCAGCTCATCGGCCGCCGCCAGCACCAGCTCCAGCTCGGAGAGTTTCTCGATCACGATATAGACCCGGTGCCCCAGCTTCAGCCCGATCAGGGCGAGGCGGATATACTCGCTGTCCTTGTAGCCGTTACACACGATCACCCCGCCCTGCGGGGCATGCGCCAGCACCGCCGACAGCTCCGGCTTGCTGCCCGCCTCCAGGCCGACACTCCCCAGCTCCTTGGCCAGCAGCTCTTCCACCACGCTGCGCTGCTGGTTCACCTTGATCGGGTAGATGGCCATGTAGCGCCCGGTAAAATCGAACTCCTCCATGGCGCTGCCGAACGAGCCGCACAGGGCCGACACCCGCTCATGCAGAATATCGGTAAAGCGCACCAGTACTGGCCACGACAGTCCCGTCTTCTTCACCTCATGGGCCAGGCGGTAGAGATCGATCTCCACATCGCCCTCGCGGATCGGCCGCGCGACCACGTGCCCCTGCTCGTTGATGCCGAAGAATCCGTCCCCCCAGCGGTGGATCCCATAGTCCTGGGGCACGATGTGTATCTTGTGTTTCATGGTAGGCTACATGGCGGCGGAAAGATGGGCGTATGATAACCGATCGGCCCGGATGATATAGAGCGATGATGTAGGGAATCAGGAAAAAATCTGGCCGGCCCGGCACGGGCCGACAGGCAACTCAGCCGCCCTGGCGGCACAGCCGCTTCACCTCGTCCCGCGTCTTCTGCAGGGAGACGCGGAACTCGGCGTCCGAGAGGTAGCGGCGCGTTCCATCCGGCTGCAGCTGATAGAGGCCGGAAGCGGACTCGTACTCCCGTACCCGGTTCTTCGCCTCGGCGCAGGCCAGCTTGCGCCGGGCCTCCTCGGCGGCCCGTTTTTCCCGTGCCCGACGCTTCTCCTCGCGCTCATCCCGGTAGGCGTCGAGCATCTTCTGGCGCAGCTCCCGGCGCTGCTCTTCGGTCACCGGCGCGGCATCCCGGCCGGGAGCCGGCGGCTGCCTGAGCTGCAGCTCCTCCGCGGGCCGGTCCGGCGGGGGGCGGTCACCGAACTGGGTGCGGCCGTCCGCGTCGACCCAGCGGTACACCGCCGCCTGGGCCGGATGCAGCCCGACCGCACCCCACAGGAGTGCCAGTATGCAGATAATTCGTCCCTTCATTTGAACCCCTCCGCTTAGGACCCGCGCAAGAATAATTCCGTAGTACCGAGGGCGTTCCTGGGCCACGCTGGCAAGGCACGCTTTGCAGGCAATGGCCGCTCCCTTGCCAAAAAGCGTAACGCCGCCAGCGGGGTCCAGGGGCGACCGAATACAGGAACTTATTCTTGCGCGGGTCCTTAATCCACCCCGTAGAGTGCGGCCTTCTCCTCGATACCCACCTGCCCCTTGGGTTTCATACTCTCCAGGTCGGGATGGGCGACCCGGTTGCGCCCCCGGGCCTTGGCCTCGTACAACAGGCAATCCACTTGTTTAACAAAGGCCTCGGCGGAAAAATGGCTGTTCCGCTGGAAGACGCTCACCCCCATGCTGGCGGTAACGAACAGGGGTTTCCCCTCCACCATCACCGGGGAGGCCTCAATTGCCGCGCGCAGCCGCTCGGCGGCATTGATTGCCCGGGGCAGCGGCGTCCCGGGCAGAATCAGCGCGAACTCCTCGCCGCCGTAGCGACACGGGATATCGATCTTGCGCAGCAGGGTGAGCATCTGTTCCGCCACATGACGCAGCACCTGGTTCCCCACTTCATGGCCCCACACATCATTGACCTCCTTGAACCGATCCAGATCGAGCATGATCAGCGCCGTGGGTTGACCGTTGCGATGGGTACGCTCCCGCTCCTGTTCCAGGGCCTGGGAAAAATGGCGGTAGTTGAACAGCCGGGTCAGCGGATCGGTAAGCACCAGCTCCGCAAGCTCCTCCAGCTCGCGGCGCAAGGCGTTCAGCGCGTCAATGTGTTCACAGCGGCGTTCGCCAACGGGACATTGCGGTTTTTTCGTGTCTCTGCCGTGCATGTGAACCATATGCTGAACCATCCGAGACACCGATTCTACGGATTAGACGATCAATTTGCAGCAGTTAAGCGTAGTCGGGCAGAAAATGCCGCGCCAGAGAGGTCGATCCATAGGGCGGGCCGTGCCCGCCGCCGGCGCCCACGGGGCGCCCTGTGGCTGGGGAAGTTCCACGAAAGGGCAGGGATACACACGGATTTTGGATAGGGAAGTTCCGCTACAGACGGTTGGCCGTACCACGGGGCATGCCTGTGCCCGGCTGGAGGGTTAACCTATCTGTGTCCATCGGTGTGGATCCGTGGTTCGGATAGGGGCGGGCGCCCTATAACGTGCCCCTCCGGTACACAACTCCCTGCGCGGCATAAGTCCATCCCTGGAATCGA
>NZ_JANIOA010000021.1 GCF_025175675.1 Sedimenticola hydrogenitrophicus | reverse complement strand
AGGTCAGAGCCCTTTAATGTTAATATTTATCACAGACCGGGGCGGACCTGTAGCGGCCGGGACTGCAAAACCTCACTAACGGGGCGAACCGAGCCTGCTATTCAGCAGGCGCTGAAAAAATGTCTGCGGATCGGGCTGGGCGACAAAGTGCCGGTAGGCCTTCACTGCAAAGACCTCCGGGTCCAGCTGCAGAAAAATCCCGTTGATCTCCCTCTCATGGTAGAACGCCGGATTACTGAACGATGCCAGTAACTGCTGCTGGAGTACATCGGGAAGGGTCGCGAGTTGCACCACGTAGGCGATGTATTCATGTGCCTCAAGTGAAGGCTTCGGCACCCGAAAGTTGGCTTGTGCCACCGCGTGGGCTACCTCGTGCGCCACGAAGCTTTGCCACAGCGCCCGGCTCATTCTCATCCGAAATGGCGGGTGGCGTTGCGCCATCAGTTGCGCCTGGCTGAAACTGGGAACCTCGATATGAAAGCGCCTGGAATCGTAGGTGCCCGTCACCTCCGTGCCATGCAGGCTCAGGGGACGATCCACCAGGTCGATGGTAAACCGGGCATCGACGCGGAAGCCGTGGCCACGCATAAACGCCAGCGTTGCGCCAACCGCCTGGCATGCCAGCTCGCCGTCCTCCGCTTGGTCACTGAACAGGGTGACTCCCGGGACAGGGCACGCAACTCGAGTGGCGGAGTAACCGGGAGCATTGACCAGCAGCAACAGGGCAACCAACAGCAATCGCCTGCCTACATCTACCACTCCACACCCCCCTTTTCACAACCTCGCCCACCTACCAGTATAGGTGGTAGCAAACACCGGGACGCCCAGGATTTGGTGAACTCAAGTTGTAAGTGCACCACCAGGAAAAAAGGGGGACGCATCGAATGGCACTGACTTAAGCGGATTCGTATCCAATGTAGGGTGGGTTAGGCGCGTTGTTTGCGCCGTAACCCACCAACCGTGCCGTCAGGCACACCTTAAACAAACGGGTTGTGTTGCTGCGCAACGCTTGGTGGGTTACGCAAAAAACGCTAACCCACCCTACATTTGAGCTTAAGGCAGTGCCATTCGATGCGTCCCTTTTACTTTGACCTGGCTCCAGGCCGTCCATTGCCGGAAACCCTGCTGTAACACACTGTCGATGTTATCAGTTGGCCGGAAAAGTTCATCCACCGAACCGGACCCCGTTACGGCCATAACAATGAAGCCTGTTCGGGCTATCATGCTCTCCTCAACCCGTTTCACTGTAATCTGCTTTAATTGACTTATCCGGATTTGAAAAACGCAGCACCCCAAAACGATCACTGGTTACCCTTTTGGTCTCTTTCAGGACAGGTATCTTTTTCATTAGCGGGCTGATTATTCAGGCATCAGGTAACACTTCGGGCGAATGGATTTGCATGAACCAAAAGAAATTCAAAACATGCAGTTACCGACATCCGGGCTGGACAGGGTCCCCTTCGCTTCGCCCCGTTTCGGACGGTACACAAAAAAATGTCGTACAGTGATCCCTTCGGCTCTCTGGGTAATATTGCGTGCCAGCAGCGATGCCCGGCCGATTCCCTGCCCAAGCGCGGCGATTTCCCTCTTCCCCGTCCCGGAGGCTGACGGATTATGAGGCGCGCTACAATACTAAAGCCGGGTGACAACTGCTGGCGTATCGAGCACGCCAGGCGAGCCGCCTTTCTTATCGACGGGGAGGCCTACTTTCGGGCGCTCTATGAGGCGATCCAACGGGCTGAACACTCGATCTATATTCTCTCCTGGGACATCGACAGTCAGGTACAGCTGATTCGGGACCCGGTACAAGATAACGCCTTGCCGCGAAATCTGGGCGATTTCTTCAACACGGTCGTGAAACGTCGCAAGGGACTCCACGCCTACGTGCTGAATTGGGACTGGGCTATGCTGTATACCCTGGAGCGGGAGTGGTTGCCGATGTATAAGCTCGTGTGGAAAACGAATCGACGGCTGCATTTCCACCTCGATGACGCCTATCCGGCGGGGGGATCTCAACATCAGAAAGTGGTAGTTATCGACGACACGATTGCGTTTGTTGGTGGCCTCGATCTCTGCAAACAGCGTTGGGATACCACGGCACATCGACCAGACGACCCGCGACGTGTGGATTCCGACGGCAAGGCCTATCCGCCTTTCCATGACGTACAGATGCTGGTTGAGGGTGACATCGCACTCGCCCTGGGTGAACTGGCCCGGGAGCGCTGGCATCGTGCCACCGGACAACGACTCAAGCGGGTCACCACCGCCGGTCATTCGACACCCTGGCCTGAGCGGGTGACGGCAGACCTGGAACAGGTGAACATCGCCATCGCCCGCACCTTGCCGGCCTATCGGCAACAGCGAGAGGTACGCGAGGTGGAGCGGCTGTACCTGGACTCAATTGCTGCCGCCGAACAATTTATCTACATCGAAAACCAGTACTTTACCTCATGGAAGTTGGGCAAGGCGCTGGCAGCGCGTTTGCGTGAAGCGTCAGGGCCCGAGGTAATCCTGGTATTGCCACTGATGACCGGGGGCTGGCTGGAACAGTATACGATGGATGTCTTGCGCGGCCGCCTGATACGGCAGTTGCGCGAGGCTGATCCCAAGGGACGGCTGCGGATCTATTACGCCGATCAGGAAGGGTTGGGTAACCAACACATCTGCCTGCACAGCAAGATCATGGTCATCGATGACATTTTGCTGCGAGTGGCGTCGTCCAACCTCAGCAACCGCTCCATGGGGCTGGATTCGGAGTGTGATCTTGCCATGGAGGCAAGCAACGATACCGAACGCTCACAGATCGCTGCCTTTCGTAACCGGTTGCTGGCTGAACACCTGGGGATAACGCCAGATACTATCTCCACCCAGCTTGAAGAGAGGCCCTCTCTGATCGCCGCAATCGAGGGCCTGCAGGGTCGGCCGCGCACCCTCAAACCGCTGGACTGCAGGGTCTCCGAACTGGCCGATGAAATGTTGCCCGAGGCGCAGATTGTCGACCCGGAATCCCCGTTGGACCCGGAGCAGTTGGCGGACTACCTGTTGCCCGCCGAGGAGCGACAACCGCTCAGTCGGCGTCTTTTGCTGATCGGCCTGGTACTGGGCGGTTTATTGGCGCTGGCCGCCGCCTGGCGCTGGACGCCATTGGGAGACTGGCTGGACCTGGAGACCCTGAAACAGACGGCGAAGCTGGTCAAGGATAACCCTTTCACGCCGCTCATCGTGATGGCCATCTTTCTGCTGGGGGGACTCATTGCAATCCCTATCACCCTGCTGATTGTCATCACCCTGATCACCTTCGGTAGCTGGACCGGGCTTGCATATGCCCTGCTCGGTACCGAGCTGAGTGCCGTGCTGGGCTACCTGGTGGGTGCTTTTCTCGGGCGCGAGGTGGTGCGTCGATTCGCCGGCGCCAGCATCAATCGCATCAGTCGGCGCCTGGCGCAACATGGATTGCTGGCGGTCATTACGGTACGTGTCATCCCCGTCGCACCCTTTACGGTCATCAATCTGGTCGCCGGCGCCTCCCATATCAGCTTTCGCGATTACTTACTGGGTACCCTGTTGGGCATGACACCGGGTATCATTGCCATTGCCCTGTTCGCCGACAGACTGATCGCTGCGGTACGAAAACCGGATTTGCCCGATTTCGCGTTGCTGGCACTGGCGGTGGTCATCCTTCTCTTCGCTGCTCTGGGATTGAAAAAGTGGCTCTCCCGGCCGGGCCGTGCATCTAAGGGGCCGACAGCACAGGCGACTGCGGAGCCTGATGATTGACGGGGAACGGGAACCGATGCTATGGAGGTCACCCGGGAGATCGGGGTCGGAGATCGGGGTCAGAGTAACCGCAAAAACCGGGACAGCCACAATTTATTTTGACGCATACGTGGTCTACAGAATCCGGCTATCCTGTAGGAATGGTATCCGGTGACGACGATCAGTCGGGAAGCGATTCACAGGGTGATCCCGGCCTGCAACAGCTCTATCCCGACAGGAACTCTGCCAAACTGGCCGGGCTCTACCTGAGCCAGGATCTGCGAACCTGTCTGCCCGACGATCCCGCCCGCTGCTATGTCTACAGCAACTTCCTGTCCAGTCTGGACGGACGGATCGCCGTGACCGATCCGGAGACGGGGGAGAGTGGTGTACCGGAAGCGACAGCGAACCAGCGGGACTGGCGCCTGCTGCTTGAACTGGCCGCGCCGGCCGATGCCCTGATCATGAACGGGCGCTACCTGAGAGATCTCTCCGAGGGGAGGGCACAATCGTTGCCACCCTATAGCGGCCAGATACCGAACGAGCTGGTCACCTTTCGTGAACGGTTGGGCTTGCCCGGCAAGCCGGTGATTGTCTTTCTCTCCCGGTCACTCGATATACCAACAGCGGCACTGGAGAGGCTCGAAGAGAGGGAGATAATAATAGCCACCACCGAAAAGGCCCACAGACGGGATATCCGGCAGTTAGAAGCGAGAGACGTGGATGTGGTCTCCCTGGGACAAGGCGGTGTGGATGGCGGCAGGTTGATGACCTTTCTGGCAAAACGTGAGCTACGGCTGGTCTACTCCATAGCCGGCCCTGAGATCATGCATGTGTTGCTGGCCGCGGATGTTTTGCAGCGCCTTTACCTGACCACGGCGTTGCGGATTCTTGCGGGAAACCACTACGCCACGATTGTTCATGGCCCGGGATTCAGGACTCCCGTTGATTTCAGGCTGTCTGCACTGTACCTGGACAGCCAGGGCCCGGACGGTGTCGAACAGCTGCTGCAGGTGTATGACCGTATGACTCCGCCGGATGGCTAGTATCGGGCTACCATGTGACCCCTTGGAACGCTCTTTGGTATGAAATATTCCGTTGCGGGATTTTCATTGAATCAGCCCCTGATGGGCTTAATCAGCGCCTCACCCTGGCTGCGCGGGTTCCCAACGGCACAATCCACGGCATGAAATCGCACATCGAGATGCACCCTTGACTCGCCGAGTCGATCGGCACCACCGGTACCCTCGGTCAGCCAACTCCGGGCATCTCCGGGTGAGAGCATCACCGGCATTCGGCTGTGGAGCCGCGCCAGTTCCCCAGCCGATTCCCGGGTCAGAATGGTGCAGGAATATTGCCCCTCACGCCGCTCCCACAAGCCGGCAAACACCAACAAACCCGGATCTTCCGGTGCCTGGACAAAGTAGGGTTGTTTCACACCTTGTTCAGTACGCCACTCGTAATAACCCTGCGCCGGGATGAGACAGGTCCGGGAGTGACGCCACGCATCGCGAAAGGCCGGCTTGCCGCTCGCCGATTCCAGGCGGGCGTTGAAAGTGGCGTATTTTGGGGAGGGTTCCTTCGACCAGGCCGGCACCAAACCCCAACGCATGGGAAAGGTCCCTTGCGCCTGTACGGCCGGGATGACCTGTGTCGGCGCGACATTGAAACCGGTGGGGATACCGGCCGGCCAATCCTGCAGAATATCCAGCCACTCGTGCATGGCCTGGACATGGTTAGCGAAACGTCCACACATCTGGCGAGAAACTCTCAGGCTAAAACTGCATCAGTTGAGTAACTTCAATTTACTCACTTATACTGGCACAGTCCACCGCGTCTGGGATGCGAGATCGGGGTCCGAGATCGGGGTCAGAGTAACAACTCAGGATTAGACTCAATGGGGTCACTGATAATTCCACAATGGAGCATGGAAAGGGGACGCATTGACCGCATCGACATGCCCTTGTGTCGTTAGGCGCAAGCTGTGAGTCAAGAACACTCTGAACCCCCCTTCGCCGCTCTCCAGTCGGTCGATATTCCCACTGCCCTGGGTCAGCCCTGGGGCGAGTGTCCGGCCAATCTCCAATCCGGTCTTGGTAGTGGGAAGTTGACTTGCCCACGCCGGCTTCTCATACTTGTCCGCACCACGCTAGTGGGACTTGCATCACAATTTCGCAACTACAGGGTGAAAGGGGATATGACGGAAACAACCAACAACAAGCGGATGATCTGGTTATTGTGCGGGGGGCTGCTCGCCTTGTCGGGAACCCTCTCTGAAGGGGTGGTGGCAAGTGAAAGCGGGTCCTATGGGGACATCGGTGCCGGCGTCGCCAGGATCGACTACCCGGACAGCCAGTTCTTTGCCGAACGCGGCGAGGCTGCTCCCTTCACCCGCAACTACAACCTGGACACCGACGAGGGGGTGGCCTACGGTGCGGCGATCGACGGCCGGATTGGCACCTTCCTGCCCGGCACCATCGCCAATGCGGACAGCGCCCGGGTTGAGCTCCAGGGGTTCTGGATGAGCGCAGATCGCAACACCAACCGCAGCTTTTCCGATACCGGCGCCGGCATGAGGTTCGGCTGGGTGGAGCTCGACAACAGCACCGGCTTTGGAACCCCGAACGGGGGGACCCTGACCACCCGGATCGAACAGGATCTCAAGTACTGGGGTGCTGATCTGATGTTCCTGCTGGACTATGGGATAGGACTCGATGCCTCCTGGTCGTTCCAGGTCGGTCCCTCCTTCAAGAGACTGGATCAGGATTCCGATGCCGCTGGCGCCATCTCCACGACGGTCTCCCTGCAGGACCGGCTCTCTACCGACTTTCGTGGTCTGAGGATCGGTGCCAGGTATGACCGGAACCTGAATCTGGACTGGTCCGTCGCCATGGATGGAAGCGTTTCCAGGTACTGGACCAAGGCCGATTACAACGGCAGTTACGCAGACAGCTCACCCAACACTCAGACTGCAAGCCTGAGTGACAGCGACAACGCCCTTGGCCTGGACCTGCGTCTGGAACTCAATCGCAAGCTCGGCAAAGGGATGAAGCTCTCCGTCTTCGGTCAGGTCAATCACCTTTCTGACGTGCCTCAGGTGAGCTACGGGTCAGTCCCTACGGATACCGGTAACGGGGTGCTGTCCCTCACCAGTGATGACATGACCACCCTGGTTCTTGGGGTGGAGATCAGCGGTTCTTTCTGAGTCCCGTATACTCAAGCATCAAAACAGGGCCTGCCCCCACAGCCCAGGCCCTGTTCACTTGCCGCCGGGTTCAGCACGGGGCGAATCAGCCCTCCTCCCGAACGGGAAAACCGGGTCAGAGAAGAATAGTACTTATATAAGGTGAATTGCAGGATTTTCGTCATTCCGGCGCAGGCCGGAGGAGTGGTGCAGGGATGCACCGTTTACGGACCTGAGGATGGAATCCAGGAATACCGCCACCATTAAGCAGTCTGGATCCCGGCCTGTGCCAGGATGACGGTGGTTCTTGGCTTAAGTAAGTGCCATTCGGGTCAGGGAACAATTCTTGCCGACCCGGTTATTACGGTTATTATTGCCCGACTGACTGGGCAGCCCGACATCCGTTATGCAGCCATCGAGGCGAAAATTCGGGTGCTCCGGAAGGTGTGTATCCATTTTGAAAAAATAGTCGGTTCTTTTGTGGAGCATTAAGAAATGGCGCTTTGCAGCGATGCAGCGATGGTTCTGTACTACGACATCGTCGGTGATTATGCCGACCATGACGACTGGCACACCTATGAGCATATGCACGAAAGGCTCTCCATCCCCGGGTTTATCCGCGCGACTCGTTGGGTGGCGCAATCCTGTACGCCGAAGTATATGGTGCTGTATGAGGTAGCCGGTACAGGGATTGCAACTTCCACCGATTACCTGGAACGTTTGAATCACCCGACGCCGTGGACCACCGAAATGATGAGCCGTTTCCGCGATATGATACGCGGGTTCTGCACCGTCGCGGGGAGTTCGGGATTCGGTCTTGGCCACGCAGCGGTCTCGGTGCGCTTTACACCGGTCGAAGGCGCCGAGTCAACCTTGTCCGACCAGCTCGTCCGGGAAGTCTTGCCGGCCATGGCGTCGCGTCGTGGCATGGCCGGCGTCCATCTTCTGCGGCCGGTGCCACCACCACCGATGACCATCGAGCAATCGATTCGTGGCCCGGACACGCCCATGAGTTGGCTCTTGCTTGCCACCGGGTACGATGCTGAAGCCCTGCGCAGGGCGACCGACGGCCATCTCAAACCTCAGTCACTCGAACGCTATGGGGCTTCACCGGGAATGGTTTCGGGTAGCTACGTGCTGAACTACACCGCGACGGCGCAGGAGGTGATGCGTACCGAACCCAACCCGACACTACCTGCAGATGTACGCGCATCTGATGGCGTACGCTCGTGAGTTGTATCCCGTCATGGTAAAAATCGACCTGCAGGATCGGCGCCTCGCCGCGAATCGGCCCGGGGGCGGGCCTCCTACAGGGTGCAATGCCGGATTTCACCTCCTGATCCGGCGCAATCCTGAGCGGGCCGATCGGCCACCTCGGGCTGCGGCCAAGGCAGGCGTTCCATCACCACCATCACCATACGGTCGCAATGCAACATCAATGGAGTCCGGGGCGGCTCCGATGATCAGCGGCCGTCGCCGGCGACTCAGCGGGGTTTGACGTCGAGGTAGCCGCGCTGGATAGCGGTTTCGATCGCCTGCGACCCCTTGACCAGCTCCTCGAAGGTCAGACGCAGCCGCTGCAGCTGCTTGACCTGTTCGGGTGGGGGCAGACCGTCTCCGGCAATGTGGGCGATGTCCAGCAACTCCTTGAGATAAGCCGACCGCGCCCGCGCTACCAGTTTCAGGACAGGACTGAGATCCGCCACCGTCAGTTCCTGGAACGCCGGATTGATGATCTCTCTGTTGAGCTCACGAATAATCTTGTCGATTTCCAGCAGGATACGGTTGTTGTCGTTCGCCATGTCCGGATCTCCGATGAATCCATCCTGAGGTACTTTGTCTGTTAGGGCCGAGACGGTGGGGGACAGAGGTCCGTGGAAGTGCCGGCCGGCACAGACGATATCGGCTGGATGGTGGAAATTCTTTAGGCCGCGGGGCGGGGTATCATGGGTGGCCCTGATCCGGTTGTTCCTGCAGCTCTGTCTGGCACTGTTAGAAAACCGGGTTAGAAAACCGTGTCAGAGAAGAATGGCACTTACTTAAGGCGAATTGCAGGATTTTCGTCATTCCGGCGCAGGCCGGAGGAGTGGTGCAGGGATGCACCGTTTACGGACCTGAGGATGGAATCCAGGAATACCGCCACCATTAAGCAGTCTGGATCCCGGCCTGCGCCGGGAAGACGGTGGTTCTTGGCTTAAGTAAGTGCCATTCGGGTCAGAGAACAGTTAACTCTAATGTCAGCAACAATAGTTCCCTAACCCGGTTTTTTGTCCTATTTACCGGTTGTCGAAATGTTGGAGATTATTCGACCTCAGTCGCCTTGATGGTGACCTCGGCACGCCGGTTGGGTTCAAGACAATCGATCAACGGCTGGCCGCGTAGGCCTTCGCAGCTTACCAGCGGGTCATCCTCACCCATGCTGACCACCTTCAGCAGATTGGGATCAACAGAACCACGTTGGCTCAGATAATCCCGGACGGTCATGGCACGCTCCAGCGCCAACTGCCGGTTATAACTCGCATCACCAATTCGGTCAGCGTGCCCGGCGATACTTATTTCCAGCAACTGATTGACATTACCCAGGCTGGCGATGATTGAATCAAGTGCCTCTCTACCTGCAGGTTTGAGTGTCGCCTTATCAAAATCAAAGTGGGTTTTGGCATCAAGCGTGACCTGTCTGGTGATGGGCGGTTGGGGCGTGGCCGGTTCCACCGCCGCAAACTCGATCGGCTCGGATTTCGCTTCCGAAACCACTGCATCGCAGCCGGCAATAGCATCCTGGGGATCCCAGAAGCTGGTATACACACAACCACCTGAACCATCGTGTACCACGGATTCGCCGTTGTCGAACACATAGCCATCGTTATCGGCCTGTACGCTTAGTGTCGAGAGCAGGAATATCGGGATTGCTAGAGTGAGTGTCTTGAACATAACCTTGTCTCCTCTGTGTTGAACTGCTAATTGTCCGTGCATATTCGATGCCATACCCTGATGCCCAGCATCAGGGGGTTATGAACAAAGCATAGGCCAACTTCGCTGTAATTCCCGGGAGATGCCGGGTCAAATCACCCAAAAGGGGTGTATTTCACCCGGTGCTACGCATAAAATATTCCGGTCTGGGTAACCCCGGTCATTGCAAAAATCAACCAGGGAGCGGCGCCTCGCCGCAAAGTCGGCCAGGGGGCGGGCCTCCTGAAGGGTGTCATGCCGGACTCCACCGGCGGTGCATTCCAGGAAACCATGCAGCATGTCTATTTCATCTGGCGGAAAACCCACCTGGTACTAATGAATTATTCTTGCGCGATCCCTGCGCATGACCCCAGGCAAATATTTCGCGTATGATCCTGCTGTTGTTATGATCGCTGTACCATCAGCCCGCCAAGCCCGCTTGGGTGGGGCACTGACCCGTGTGAGTTTCCCCAAGAGGGTGTTTGATATAGAGATGTTTCGCTATTTTGGCTTCGGTTCCAACATGAACTTGACCTCACTGCGGGCCAAGGGGGTTGAACCGTTGGCATCAAGTCGCGCGACCTTGCACGGATGGCACCTCCGCTTCAATGTGCAGCATTTCTTCCGCCACGAGGGTGGGGTCGGCAACATTGAGCGTTCCCAAGCCTCCGGTGACCGGGTGCTGGGTGTACTCTACGACTGCCCGAACGAAGCCCTCGCGCCCCTGGATGAGGTCGAAGCCTATGGTCACGGCTATGACCGCATTACCGTTGAGGTGGAGGCGGGCGGCGAGCGGGTTTCCGCGCTCACCTACGTCGGCATGCCCGAGTTCATCGACAATGGCTGCCTGCCGAGCCGCCGTTATCTCAATATCGTCATCGAGGGTGCCCGCCGTGCCGGTCTCGACGCTGACTACGTGCAGAACCTCATGGCGCATCCCGTACACCGGCCCGATGATTATCCGCCGTTCATGCCGCCGTCCGGCGACTACCCCGCGTTCGATCCCGCCTCCCTGGCCGAGCACCCGCTGTATACGGCGCTTTACGGAGCGGTTTTCGACATGTCGGGGGCGCGACCTCTGCACGAATACCTGAAGAGCTTCTTTGGTGGGCGCGATATGACTCTGTTTCATCTCAAACGGCTGGACAGCAGCGACGGCAACGAATCTATGGATGATATCCAGCATGGACGCCTCAACCAGGCCCAACGGCACTACCTCAATGGCTATCTGAACGAATATGCTAAAGAGTATCGCTACGTCGGCCGATTCAATTACAACAACGAGGATTGAGGAGTACAGCGATGGATCAGTTTCCCCCGGCACTGTCCCATGGGGCTATTGAAGAGATTTTTCCCGACATTTTTTTCGTCAGTGGCGCCATGGAGACCGTTCTCCAGGGAATGGACTGGAAATTCAGCCGCAACATGTGCGTGGTGCGCGACGGCGAGCGTTTGATCATTGTTAATAGCGTGCGTTTGGGCGAAGCGGGGTTGGCTGAACTGGACCAACTCGGCCGAGTCACCGATGTGATCCGCCTCGGCTCTTTGCATGGGCGCGACGATCCCTTTTATGTGGATCGTTACGGCGCCGAGTACTGGGCAATGCCCGGGATGGAACACGAGACCGGCCTGAAGGCGACGCGCACCCTCGCCCCGGACTCGTTACCGATTTCGGACGCTTCTGTGTTCGAATTCCACACCACCCAGATTCCCGAGGGTATTCTGCGTCTCGACCGCGCTGGCGGCATTCTTATAGCCTGCGACGCGTTGCAGAACTGGCTCACCCCCGACGAGTATTTCTCTGATTCTTCGCGCGAGTTGATGCAGAATATGGGCTTCTTCAAGCCGGCCAATCTCGGCCCGGTCTGGTTCCAGGCGGCCTCGCCGGCAGGCGACGACTTCGCCCGCCTTAAGGAGTTGACGTTCAAGCACGCCTTGTGTGGCCACGGCGAACCCTTGCGTGATACGGCGCACCAGGATTATCTCGCCACGTTCAATCGTATGTTCGACGTCTAAAGCGTCGGGTACCGGGGAGAGCGTGGAGACGGCGGCCCTGCAACTGCCTGGTTACGAGGTGGGTTCGGTTCTGTACCGGATCGGCCTGCGGGTGGTTTACCGCGCCCGTCGCCTGGCCGATGGCGCTCCGGTCGCGGTGGCGGTGGAGACGCTGGATGCCGAGTATCCAAACCGCCATCAGGTGGCCATCATTCGCCGCGACGGGACAATCGCTCAACGCCTGTCGGAGGTGGAGGGTGTGCGCAAGGTGTATGCCGTGCTGCCCCATGGTAGTGGCAATCTGGCTCTGGTCGGTGAGCTGTTCGAAAGTTCCCTCAGGGCTCATCTCGACCAGTCGGGCGGTCACGGTCTGCCGCTGACACAGTTGCTCGATATAGCCTTGCAGCTCGTCCGTACCCTGGGTTGCATACACGCCAAGGATATCATTCACAAGGCATTGAACCCGGAGGAAGTGCTCATCGATCCTGCCAACGGCGCCATTGCCCTGGCCGGCTTCGGTATTGCCTCCGAGCTGGCTCAGGAGCGACAGGTGGTGCAGATGTCCCGGCGCCTCGAAGGACCACTGCCTTACATATCGCCGGAACAGACGGGACGGATGAATCGGGATCTGGATTACCGGTCCGACTATTACTCCCTTGGTGTGCTGCTGTTCGAGTTACTGACCGGACAGCGGCCATTCCAGGCCGATGACCTGCTGGAATGGGTCCACAGCCACATTAGCCGATTGCCGCCGGCACCCCACAAAATTTCACCTGCGGTGCCGGAAGCGCTATCGGCCATCGTCCTCAAGCTCCTGGCCAAGAACCCGGAGGCACGTTACCAGAGCGCGGATGGGTTGCGGTACGACCTGGCGCACTGTGCCGATGCCGTTGCGGCGGGCCAAGCGATCAAGCCTTTCGAGCTGGGCCAGAAAGATGTGATTCAGAAGTTCCTGGTACCGCAAAGCCTGTACGGCCGCGAACGGGAGCTGCAGGAGCTGCTCGGCCTGTTCGAATCCGTGGTGGCAGGGCGTACCGAGTTCTGTCTGGTGCACGGCTACTCCGGAGTGGGAAAATCGGCCCTGGTCAACGAGATGGACCGGCCTCTGGTGCGGGAACGGGGTTTTCTGGTTCAGGGCAAGTTCGACCAATTCCAGCACGGTGAGGCCTACAC
The DNA here is from genome assembly GCF_025175675.1 of Sedimenticola hydrogenitrophicus. Taxonomy (GTDB): domain Bacteria; phylum Pseudomonadota; class Gammaproteobacteria; order Chromatiales; family Chromatiaceae; genus Sedimenticola; species Sedimenticola hydrogenitrophicus. The sequence continues at coordinate 67,543 of NZ_JANIOA010000021.1, read as the reverse complement.
GGCCCTCGCCGCTACCTTCCGTGGTCTGGTACAACAGCTCCTGGCGGAAGCGGAGGAGCGGTTGGCGGAATGGCGTCAGCGGTTGCTGGATGCGCTGGCCCCCAACGCGGGACTGGTGGTGGAGCTGGTACCGGAGCTGGAGCTGATTATCGGTGGGCAACCGACGGTGGTGGAACTGCCGCCGGCGGAGGCGCGAAACCGTCTGCACATTATCCTGACGGCATTTCTCGGTGTGTTCGCGGGGGAGGGGCATCCGGTGGTGCTGTTCCTCGACGACCTGCAGTGGAGCGATGCGCCGAGCCTGGAACTGTTACGCCGCCTGGTAACCTCCAGGGAACTGAGTCACCTGCTGCTGATCGGCGCCTATCGCAGCAACGAGGTGGGGGTCGGGCACCCCCTGCGTCTGCTGCTCGACGACCTCCAGGTGCGGAAGAACATCCGCCAGCTTCCGCTCGGTCCGCTGGACCGGGATTCGGTGGCACACCTGGTGGCCGACGCGTTGTGCCGCGAGTCGAACGCGGTACGTCCCCTCAGCGACATGCTCTATGACAAGGCCCAGGGCAACCCGTTCTTCACCAACGAGCTGATGCGGCAGCTTCACAAAGAGGGTGCAATCGCCCTGGATCCCGTCAGCGGGCAATGGGAGTGGGACCTGGATGCAGCCCGCTGGTCCGGCGTGAGCAGCGACGTTGTCGAGTTTATGGTGGAGAACCTGCGGCGGCAGCAGCCTGCGCTCCAGCGGGTTCTGCAGTTGGCCGCCTGTATTGGAGGCACTTTCGACCTGCATACGCTTGCCGCGATCTATCAACACCCCGTCACCGAGACGGCGGCGGCGCTGCTGCCGGCGCTTAAGCAGCACACGGTGATGCCGCTGCATAGTGATTATCGTCTGGTGGGCGAAAGCGCTGAAACATTGGCGTTCAACCCGACCTACCGATTCCAGCACGACCGCGTACAGCAGGCCGCCTATGCCTTGATTGACGTTAAACAGTTGCATGAAGTGCATCTATCCGTAGGTCGACTGATGCTGCAGCACGCCGGTGACAAGGTACCGGACGAACGTCTTATCGATATCGTTGGCCATCTTAACGAAGGTCGGACACTGATCGAGTCCACCGACGAGCGGCTGCACCTGGCCGAACTGAATCTGCGTGCAGGAATACGCGCCAGGTACTCTTCGGCCTACGAGACGGCGGTGAAGTATCTGCGGGTGGCGGTCGAGTTGTTGCCTGCCGATCCCTGGCGGGAGACGCCCGCGCTGATGCCGGCGCTGGCGGCGGAGACCCAGCAGTGCGCCTATCTCACCGGCCGTGTCCAGGAGGCGGAAAACTGGATCGAGGTGATGCTGGAACACGTCCACTCGGACCTGGAACGCAGCGACATCTTGGCCACCCGCACCCGCCAGTACGCTACTCTCGGACGCATGGAGGAGTCCATCCGCTCGGCCATTCAGGGGTTGGCACTACTGGGTGTGGAGCTTACCGACCGGCCAGGCGATGCGGAGATTGCCGAGGAACGACGGTTGGTTGAGGAGAATCTTGGCGAACGCCATATCTCGGACCTGGTGGCGGCACCGTTGGTGAAGGATGCGTCCACCCTGACCGCCATGCGCCTGCTGATGGAAATCTTTCCCGCCGCCTTTCTCTCCGGTAGCGGCAAGCTGTTTCCCTACCTGGTGCTGAAGGCGGTCAATCTCTCGCTGCGCCATGGCAATTGCCCCGAGTCCGCCTTTGCCTATGCCGCCTATGGCATGCTGCTGTGCGGCGAGCTGGATGAGCCGGCGGTGGGCTATCAGTACGGCAAGGTCGGGCTGGCAATCAACGAGCGACTCGACGACCTCACCTTGCGGGCGCGAGTAGTCTACGTATACGCCATGTTCGTGCACCACTGGAGCAACCACTGGACGAGCCTGACCCCCTGGTTCCGCAAAGGCATCGAGGCGGGCTACCAGTCGGGAGATCTGCTCTACCTCGCCTACAGTGCCCAGGACTGCGTGATCTGGGATCCGACCCTGGACCTGGAAACCGCCCACCGGCTGCATGCGGAGAACCTGGAGATCGTACGCGAATGCGCCTACCAGGACTCGCTGGATTCCGGCACCCTGTTTCTGCAGCTGCAGCGCAACCTGCTCGGCCTCACCGACTCGCCGTGGACCCTGAACGACGACGCATTTGACGAAGCGCAGTGCCTGGCGGGTATGCGCCAGCGTCAGTTCATGACGGGGATTGCCAACTACCACATCTACAGTGCCGAGATCTGTTTGCTCTATGGAGACTATGACCGGGCCCTCGAGCATGTGCATGCCCAGGACGCACTGATTAAATCGGCGATGTCGCTGCCGCAATTAGCGCGCTTCTACATCGTCGCGTTCCTGACCCGGGCGATCCACTATCCGCACATGGTGGCGGATGAGCAGGCCGCAACACGCGAACGGCTGGAGCGCGATCTCGCGCGCATGACGCGCTGGGCCGACAACTGCGAAGCGAATTTTCGCCACCTCCAGTACCTGATGGAAGCGGAACTGGAACGACTTGGTGGTCGCTACGAGACGGCACTGGAACGTTATGACGCCGCCATCGACGCGGCACGGGAAAGTGGCTTTCTGCGGGACGAGGCTACCGCCTGCGAGCGCGCCGCGCGGCATCTTTTGGCCCTTGGCCGGAGAAGATCTGCGGAGGGCTACCTGCGAGGCGCTCACCGCCTTTACGACCGCTGGGGTGCCCAGAGCAAGGTAACCCTGCTGGAACAGGAGTTCCCTGTATTGCACGAGTTGATGGCCGGTGTGCATGACTCCGCCAGTCGGGGAGAAACCGGTGATCTGGATCTGGCCTCGGTCATGAAAGCCTCCCGGGAGATTTCCGGCGAAATAGTCCTGGACCGACTGCTCAAGACCACCATGAATATCCTGCTGGAAAACGCCGGCGGTCAATGGGGCTGTCTGGTGGTCCGGCGTGAGGGGCGGTTGGTCATCGAGGCGGCCAAGCTTCCGGCAGAGGGCTTGTCAACGGACGGCTTGCCAGGCCACTCGCTGGTGCCGGCTCCAGACGGTGAGAAGATACCGCTGCCGGTGACACTGATCAGTCAGGTACTTTACAGCGACGAGGCCGTGGTACTCCACCATGCGGCCCGCGAAGGGCAGTTTGCGCAGGATCCATACGTCCTCAAGTTCCAGTCCATGTCGGTGTTCTGCGTGCCCATCCGACGGGAGCGCTTCGAGGGTGCCTTGTACATGGAGAATAACCTGGCCAGCGGCGTTTTCACGGCGGAGCGGGTGGAGGTGATCCGTCTCCTGGTGGCACAGGCTTCGGTTGCCATCGAAAATGCACGTCTCTACGAACAGGTGCAGGAATATTCCCGAACGCTGGCCGATAAGGTGGCAGAACGGACCGCCCGTCTGGAACAGCTTAACCAGGAGCTGCAGGGACTTGCAGACCGCGATGGCCTGACTGGCGTTGCCAACCGGCGCCGCGGCGATGCCTACCTGGCTGAGGTATGGACACGTCTGCGGCGGGATAGGGAGCCACTGTCCGTCATCATGCTCGATGTGGACCACTTCAAGGCCTTCAACGACAACTACGGTCACCAGGCCGGCGACGACTGCCTGGTGGTGGTGGCTGAAATGGTGCGGGAACAGTTGCTGCGGCCGGCGGACCTGGTTGCCCGTTATGGTGGAGAGGAGTTCATGCTCATCCTGCCCAATACTGACCACAACGGTGTGGCCCAGGTGGCTGAGAAGGTCCGCCGCGCGGTAGAGAATCTGGCGATCGTACACGCGTACTCCTCGGCGGGAGCGGTGGTTACCGTGAGTGCCGGCACGGCTACCGTGATGCCCGGCGCGGAAGGGGGTACGGAGAGCGTGCTTCGCGCGGCAGACATCGCCTTGTACAAGGCCAAGCAGATGGGGCGCAACCAGGTGCAATCGGCGCCTGCGGCTCCAGCATTACAATAATTACAAGACCCACTATGGCTTTTTAGGGCTCGCGCGAGAATAATTTCACCCGAGCGGGCAGCGAAGGTGACTTCTTAATTCGGCTGCTCAAGGAATACGGCGCGAAAAAAATATTGGACGTGGCGACCGGCGCCGGCTTCCATTCCGTGCAACTGCTGAAGGCTGGATTCGATGTCGCCGTCTTGTCGATATCCGGATTGGTCCGGGCACGCTTTCGGTGCGCGCACGGCAACGATCCCCAAAAAGAACAGACGAAAAAACCACGCCTCATCGAGACGTGGTTTTTTGTTGGTGCTGTAGAGGATCAGATACCGGAAACCCGCTCGCTGGGTTTGTCCTGCATTCCGCCAATCTCCTGCGCCACCCCGGTCTCGGAGGTACGGCCGGCACCGGTAGCTGGAAGGTTGGTGAAGTTCTGTTCGCTGCTAGCGGGCGTACCGTAGAGCAGATCAGTGTTCAGGTCGGTTTGGATGTCGGCCGAGGCGGCGCCTACGGCAAACAGTGAGGCCAGGGCGGTAGCAATAAGTATGTTTTTCATGGTCATTCTCCAGTTCAAGTGAGTGGACCTGAGAAGTGGTCCTTGTCGAAAAAGACCCGGGGGGCGGAAGGAAAATTTCACGTCGCGGAAAATATTTTTTTTGTATCCGTGATCGGCGCAGGCCCGGTTCGCGTCACGGGCCGGCTGTCCCGCCCCGTTGCGCCATTGGCCATGGCCTATACTCAGGCGAGTGTTTTCAGATAATGGGTGCACATTATTCCCAGGAACCACGCCAGTTGCGGAGTCGGCGCCCTTGTCGATCTCTCGGGGCGTCGTACGCATGCCCTGGTCGCGGACAGCCTCCGGGTACTCGCGAACCTCGACCACCGCGGTGCCCGCGGGGCGGAGGAAGAGACCGGTGACGGCGCGGGACTCCTGCTACAGACGCCGCACGCACTGTTCGCCTCGGAGGTGGACGGCCTGCCGGCGAGGGGGACGTATGGCGTCGGCCAGGTGTTCCTGCCGCAGGATTCGCGGCGCCGCGACCGGCTGCGCCGCCTGATCGATTCGGCGTGTCGCGAGCAGGATTTCGACCTGCTCGACTGGCGTCGGGTACCGGTGGATGCCACCGGTCTGGGGCGCACAGCCGCGGAGTCCCGCCCCGAGGTGTGGCAGTTCTTCGTCGTACCCCGGCAACAACGCGATGCCAGGCGAATGGATCTCGCCCTCTATGTGCTGCTGCACGCAATCGAGCGGGAGGTTGTCCGGCAGAAGCTCTGCGGCAGCGGCCGCGAGCTGTTCTACCTCTGTTCGCTGGCGCGTCGTACCATCGTCTACAAGGGCCTGCTGACCTGTCCCCAATTGCCGCGCTTCTATCCGGACCTGACCGATCCACGCACCGAATCGGCGCTGGTGCTGTTGCACGCCCGTTTCTCCACCAACACCCTGGGTGCCTGGGAGCTGGCCCACCCGTACCGGCGCCTGGTGCACAACGGCGAGATCAACACCCTGCGCGGCAATCTCAACTGGCTGCGGGCGCACGAGGCGGGCATGTCCTCGACGCTGTTCGGCGATGCACTGGCAACCGTATTGCCGGTGAGCGGCGAGGGGTTGAGCGACAGCGCCCTGTTCGACAACGTGCTCGACCTGCTGGTTCAGGCCGGGCGCAGCCTGCCGCACGCCCTGCGCATGATGATCCCCGAGGCCTGGCACCGCGACCGTTTCATGGACCCGGCGCGGCGTGATTTCTACGCTTGGCACGCCTCGCTGATGGAACCCTGGGATGGACCGGCGCTGGTGGTGGCCACCGACGGCGGGCGGGTTGCGGCGATTCTCGACCGCAACGGTCTGCGTCCCTGCCGCTACTGCGTAACCAATGCCGGTCGGCTGATCCTGGCGAGCGAAACCGGGGTGCTGGAGACACCTGCCAGCGAGATCCGCCTGCAGGGCCGGCTGAAGCCGGGCCAGCTGTTCGTCGCCGATGCGGATGCCGGGCGCATCGTGCCGGAGGAGGAGGTGTTCGCGGAGCTCACGCGCCCCGCCTACGGGGCCTGGCTGCGCACCCACCAGCCGCGCCTGAGTGACCTGGCACGAGCATCCGCCGGACGGCCCGTTGCCGCCCCGCCGGTCGGCCTCACCCGGTTGCAACGCGCCTTCGGCTACAGCGAAGAGCTGTTGCGGGTACTGGTGGAGAAGATGGCCGAGGGGGGCAAGGACCCGATCGGCTCGATGGGTGACGATGCGCCGCCGGCGGTGCTCTCGGCCCACGGCCGGCCGTTGTTCGCCTACTTCAAGCAGCAGTTCGCCCAGGTATCGAATCCACCGCTCGACTACCTGCGCGAGGCGCTGGTGACCGCGCTCGCCGCCCCGGTGGGTCGCCACGGTAACCTGCTGGAACCGGCACCCGGGCACTGCCGGCAACTGCTGCTCGATTCGCCGATCCTCTCCGACGCCGCGATGGCCGCGGTCGCCACCCTCGCCACCCGGCCGCGCAACGGTATCCGCACGCGCGAGATCGATATCACCTTCGCCCCCGGTGGTTCCCTGCGGGCGGCGATCGAGCGGTTGCGCGCCGACTGCGGCGCGGCCATCGAGGCCGGTTGCGAGATCCTGCTGCTCAGCGATGCCGCGGTGAATCCGGCCCGTATTCCGATCCCCAGCCTGCTCGCGGTCGCCGCGGTGCATCACCACCTGATCCGCGCCGGCCTGCGTCTGCGCGTCGCGCTGATCCTGAGCTCGGGCGAACCGGCGGCGGTGCACCACCTGTGCACGCTGATCGGCTACGGGGCCGATGCGGTGCATCCCTGGCTCGCCTATCGCAGTATCGAATCCCTGGTCGCCTCGGGCCGGCTGGCGCGCCGTCCCGATCCGCTGGCCGCCTACCGCGCGGCGCTGGAAGGCGGCCTGCTCAAGGTGATGGCGAAGATGGGCATCTCCACCCTGGCCAGCTACAAGGGGGCGCAGATTTTCGAGGCGATCGGCCTGACCCGTGAGTTTGTGGACGAGTTTTTCAGCGGTACCGACAGTGCATTGCCCGGTGTCGGCCTGGACCAGTTCGAGCGCGAGACCCGCGCCCGCCATGGCCAGGCCTTTGCCGAGCGGCTTCCCGGGAGCGTCCTGCTCGGCTCCGGCGGCGAACTCTACTGGCGGCGTGACGGCGAAACTCACCACTGGAACCCGTACACCATCGGCAAGCTGCAGCAGGCGGCGCGCGAGAACGACCGCGACGCCTACCGCGACTTCGCCGCCGCGGTGAATGGCGATCATGGCCTGCTGCACAACCCGCGCGGGCTGCTGGACTTCGACGACCGGTCCGATCAGGCGATCGACCCGGGCGAGGTCGAGCCGCTGGAGGCGATCGTGGCGCGCTTCGCCACCGGCTCCATGTCCTTCGGCTCGCTGAGCCGGGAGGCCCACGAGGCGCTGGCGGTGGCGATGCACCGGCTCGGCGGTCTCTCCGGCAGCGGCGAGGGCGGAGAGCAGGTGGAGCGCTTCGGCACCGAGCGTGCCTGCAGCATGAAGCAGGTGGCGAGCGGGCGTTTCGGTGTCACCGCCCACTACCTCGGCTCGGCGCGCCAGATCGAGATCAAGATGGCGCAGGGCGCCAAGCCCGGTGAGGGCGGCGAGCTGCCGGGCAGCAAGGTGGACGCGGGCATTGCCGAGGTGCGTTTCACGGTGCCCGGCATCGGCCTGATCTCACCGCCGCCGCACCACGACATCTATTCGATAGAGGATCTGGCCCAGCTTATCCACGACTTGAAGTGCGCCAATCCGACGGCCGAGATCCATGTCAAGCTGGTGGCCAAGGCCGGGGTCGGTACTATCGCCGCCGGGGTGGCCAAGGCGCGCGCCGACGCGGTGTTGATATCCGGCGACGTGGGCGGCACCGGCGCTTCGGTGAAGACATCGATCAAGGGCGCCGGCAGTGGTTGGGAGTTGGGGCTGGCCGAGACCCACCGCGTGTTGATGGAAAACCGGCTGCGCTCGCGTATCCGGCTGCGTACCGACGGCGGCTTGCTGACCGGCCGCGATGTGGTGATCGCCGCGCTGCTGGGGGCCGAGGAGTACGGTTTCGGCACCGCGCCGCTGGTGGCGCTGGGCTGCATCATGCTGCGCAAGTGCCACTGCAATACCTGCTCGGTCGGCATCGCCACCCAGGACCCGGAACTGCGCCGGCGCTTCGCCGGAGCGCCCGAGCACGTCATCCATTATCTGTGTTTCGTTGCCGGGGAGGTGCGCGAACTGATGGCGCGGCTCGGCTTCCGCCGTATGGACGAAATGATCGGCCGGGTTGACCGGCTCAGGCCGCGCGCCATCGGACACCCCCGCGGGTTCGTCGTCGATGTCTCCGAACTGCTGCGGCCAGCCCGCGGCAGCGATACCCCGCGGCGGGTTCATGCCCAGGATCACCGTCTCGCCGACAAACTCGACCACCGGGTGATTGAGCAGGTTCACGGCGCCCTGGAAAACGGCGGGCCGGTCACCGCGGAGGTGGCGATACGTAACAGCGACCGCACTTTCGGGACGCTGCTGAGCTACGAGGTGACACGACGCCATGGCGCCGCCGGCCTGCCGCCCGACACGATCCGCCTGCAGTGTCGCGGTAGCGCGGGACAGAGCTTCGGCGCCTTCCTCTGCCCGGGCATCAGTCTGCACCTGGAGGGTGATGCCAACGACTATGTCGGCAAGGGGCTCTCCGGCGGTCGGCTGAGCATCGCCACCCCGGCTGATGCAGGCTTTGTCGCCGCTGACAATATCCTGATCGGCAATGTCGCGCTGTACGGCGCCACGACGGGCGAGGCCTACTTCAACGGCCAGGCCGGCGAGCGCTTCGCGGTGCGCAACTCCGGCGCGCTCGCCGTGGTGGAAGGGGTGGGCGAGCACGCCTGCGAGTACATGACCGGCGGCGTGGTGCTGATACTCGGCCGGGTAGGACGCAACTTCGGTGCCGGCATGAGCGGTGGCGAGGCCTATGTGCTTGATCCGGACGGCAGCCTGAACGAGCGGCTGGCTGACGAGCCGTTGCTTGCTGGTCCGCTACAGGACCCGCAGGACGTGGCACGGGTGCGCCTGCTGTTGACCAATCACGTCGCGTTTACCGCCAGTACCACCGCGCGCGCCCTGCTGGCGAACTGGGAGGCGGCCCGCGCCGGAATCGTCAGGGTGATACCGGAGGCCTACGCCAACCTCCTCGAACGCCGCCGCCGCGAGGGCGTCGAGCTGTCCGCCCTCGAGCCCGCGCCCGCGCCGCCGGTGTCCGCCGAGAACCACCCGGACGGATTCCGGCGCCATGCGCGCCGGCCGATCGGCTATCGCGACCCGGTCGAGCGGCTTCGCGATCACCAGGAGATCTACCTACCGAGCTGGGACGCCGCGCTGCTCAGGTCGCAGGGTGAACGCTGCATGGACTGCGGTGTACCCGCCTGCATGGCCGGCTGCCCGATCGGCAACCTGATCCCGGAGTGGAACGACCTGGTGTCGCGCGACGCCTGGCGCGCGGCGCTGGAGCGGCTGCACGCGACCAACAATTTTCCCGAGTTCACCGGTTATACCTGTCCCGCGCCCTGCGAACCGGCCTGCACCCTGGCGGTTACCGGCGAGGCGGTGACGATCAAGAGCATCGAGCGGGCGATCGTGGATCGCGGCTGGGAGGAGGGCTGGATCGTCGCTGAACCGCCGGCGCGGCGCGGCGGCCGTCGCGTCGCGGTGGTCGGCTCGGGTCCGGCGGGACTCGCCGCGGCCCAGCAACTCAACCGGGCCGGTCACGCGGTGACCGTGTTCGAGCGTGACGACACCCCCGGCGGCCTGTTGGTCTATGGTATACCCGACTTCAAGCTGGCCAAGTACCGGGTGGCGAGGCGCATCGCCCAACTTGCCGCTGAGGGTATCGTGTTCCGTACCGGGGTCAGCGTGGGCGACGATCTGCCGCTGGAGCGGCTGCGCCGCGACTTCGACGCGGTCTGTCTGAGCAACGGTGCCCTGGCACAGCGCGATGTGGAGATTCCCGGGCGCGCGCTGCACGGCATTCACTTCGGTATGGCGTTTTTGGTGTCCGAGAACCGCCGCCAGGCGGAGCGCGCGGTGGAGCGTCCAATCGACGCGGCGGGCCGGCGCGTGGTGGTGCTCGGCGGTGGCGACACCGGCGCCGACTGCGTCGCCACGGCGCACCGGCAGGGCGCGGCGGGGGTGATGCAGGTGAGCATCCGCGCCAAGCCGCCCGAGGCCCGCCCGCGCGGCAATCCCTGGCCCGCCCATCCCCGAACCTACGAGATGACCTATGCCATTGCCGAAGGCGGCGAGGAGGTCTTCGACCTCAACTCGGCCCGCTTCGTCGACAGCGACGGAGACGGGCACGTCAACGCCATCGAGTTTGAACGGGTGCGCTGGAGCTTCGACGAGAGCGGCCGCAGGACCGACAAGGAGGTGCTGGACGCGGGTGTCCGTCTCGACGCCGACCTGGTGCTGATCGCCGCCGGCTTCAGCGGTCCCGAGATGGCGCCCTTCATCGGATCAGGGCTTGATACCACGCCGGCCGGCACCATCGCCAGCGATGCCGCCATGATGACCGCGCTGCCCGGGGTGTTCGTCGCCGGCGATGCCCGCATGGGCGCCTCCCTGGTGGTGTGGGCGATTGGCGAGGGGCGTGACGTGGCGCGCGCCATCGACTGCTATCTGACCGGCGTGACCCGTTTGCCCGCCAGCCTGGCCACGCACAATCCGCCGCTGTGGCCGCGAGGACTTTAGGGCCGGTCAATAAATAACTACGCCGGCTTGCTGGTCTTTTTGTCCACCTTCGGCATTACGGCAAGACTTACATAGAATGTAACTACTCACGGGGTGATTGGCCTGCCTTGCCGGCCTCACACGATGGCTGGATCAAGATCGGCCAACAAGGCGGACCAATCACTCACAGACCAGGTGAGTGGTCACCATAGAACGACCATGCGCGCCTTGCCGTGCGACGTGAACGGATTCACTTATGCCGCAGGGGCAGGGATGCCCGCAGGAACTTTTTCCTTACAATCTGTCTTATGTTACGTTGAGCACTAAGCTTTCGGTCAACATTGCAACTACTTCTGACATTTCTCATATTTCAGGATCACATGGCAACAGGCAGGAGAAAAAACAGGTTCATATCCTGCACTGTAATGGTGATCTTGGTGCTGACCGTGCTGTCCAGCAGTATCCACGCCAGCCAGATTTTTCCATCATTGAACGAGCAGAATGTTTTGTCCTCGGGGTTTGATGTCGGCTACGACCATGTCATCGGGATTGACCAGGAAGCGTGTGACGAAGGCGATTACGGTCAACCACTGCATTCAGACAACTGCTGCGGGATTTTTTGTCATTTTGTCAGCCCCGTAACCCATGCCGTCGCTGCCGGCCTCGGCAAGAGAACCCACCTCAGCGCATTCGTTCCGCCACTGATCGAATCGGCGCCCTCCCTCCTGCTCAGACCCCCAATCCTTCATACGATCTGAACCAGATACCAACCCTGTTTTTCAGGCCGTGCGCACGTGCCTGTGAGTGCGTGCCTGTATGAATCGTTAGAAGGTGATACGAGATGATCCGTAGTAACGTATTAAAACTAGTCAGCAATTTACTTTTATCAAGCACCCTGCTGCTCACATTTTCTGTTTCTGCCAGTGAGGGGATGCACATGGACGATCACGATAAAGACCATGGCATGAGCGACCGCGGTGAGCATATGGAGACGGAATCCGGGCATTCATCCGGGATGGAAAGTCATGGCCACGATTTCTGGGTGACCCCACCCCCTGAGTATCGGGACAAGAGAAATGCCAACTGGAATGACCGAAATGCTGTGCTCCAGGGAATGGGAATTTTTGCCCAACAGTGCGCCCAGTGCCACGGCGTCTCCGGTACCGGGGATGGCCCCGTGGCCGTGAACCTGAGCCACAAGCCGGCCGATCTCAGTAAACATTTTCATGCCAGGGACGGTGTCAGTGACGCCTACCTTTTCTGGCGTGTGAGTGAGGGGGGCACGGTGGAACCCTTCAAATCAGCGAATTCGGCCATGCCGGCCTTCAAAGGCAGCCTTACCGAGAAGCAGCGATGGGATGTGTTGACCTATATCCATCTGCAGATCCACAAGGGGTTCCATCTCTCCAGGATGATCGATAATGAAGACGTTCACGCAACCAATGAAAGCGGATAAGGAGAGGTAACGGATGCCAGAGCCCAGGGAGGGGCTCTGTACCCTGGAGATCAGGTGCCCGCTGTCACCGCTGTCATTGGCATATCTATGTAGACGGGGAGTGTCCCGATGATTGTCCCCGGCCGTTCGCACTCCGCGAGGGACGCCCCGACTGGCCGTGCCTGCTGGGCGAGATTTCCCGTACCGGTGTGACCCCCGTCTGCTATGTTTGTGGCCCCGACAGCCTGCACCGGCAGGTGGTGCGGGCGTGTCACGGCCATCGCTGGCGGGTGCGCGCCGAGCAGTTCTAGCCCTACCCTTTACCCACAAATGCCGATGAACACGCGTGTAGGATGCAGTCCGACCCACTTATGGGTAAAGGGCAAGGCATGCCGGGAAGGGTGGGGATTCGTGGGGCCGTGACGGCCCATGCGGGCTACCGGCAGGTCTCCGTTTCCCGGGGAGCGTCGCGCGCTTCGAGTAGCGCGCCGGCCGCGTCCGGCGGCACCGGTTTGCTGAACAGGTAGCCCTGCAGATAGTCACAGCGGTGTTCGGCCAGGAAGTCGCGCTGGGTGGTGGTCTCCACCCCCTCGGCGACCACTTTCAGGCCGAGGTTGTGGGCGAGGGCGATGGTGGCCATGCAGATCTCGGCGTCGTTGCGGTCGTTCTCAATGTCGCCGACGAAGGCCCGGTCGAGCTTGAGTGTGTTGATCGGCAGCTTTTTCAGGTAGGCGAGGGAGGAGTAGCCGGTACCAAAGTCATCAATCGCCAGGCTCACCCCCAGCTGACTCAATCTGTTGAGCTGGCGTACCGCCAGTTCGGGATCGGACATCGTGGCGGTTTCGGTGATCTCCAGCTCCAGTTCCCCCTCCCGGATTCGGTGCCGCTCCATGGCCTCGCGCACGGTCTCGATCAGCGAATCCGAGTGCAGCTGCTTGGCCGAGAGATTGACGGAGATCTGCAGGGGGTTGGTGGTAGTCTGCTTCCAGATCGCCAGTTGCCGGCAGGCCTCGTCGATAACCCAGGCCCCCAGTTGCTGGATTACGTCGATCTCCTCGGCGATTGGAATAAACCGGTCGGGACCGATGAAGCCACGGACGGGGTGATTCCAACGGATCAACGCCTCCATGCCGTAGATGTGGTTGCCTTGAGTGTGGACCTGTGCCTGATAGTAGAGTTCGAACTGGTCGAGTTCGAGGGCGCTACGCAGTTGGTGTTCGATATCAAGCCGCTCCTCGGAGGCCACCAACAGACTCTCGGTGAAGAACTGAAAGTTCCTTCTGCCCTGATCCTTGGCGTGATACATGGCGATGTCGCTGTTCTTCAACAGCTCATCGATGTTGTCGCCATCATCGGGATAGATGCTGATACCGATACTCGGGCTGCTGTCGAATACGTTGTCATTGACGGTATAGGGTTGCGAAATGCGATCGATGATATTCCCGGCCAGGGTGGGTACCCGGTTGGTATCTTTCAGCCCGGTGAGCACCAGGACAAACTCATCACCACCAATTCGGGCAACAATATCACTCTCCCTGAGGCACTCCTTCAAGCGGCTGGCCACCTCGATCAGCAGCTGGTCCCCCACCTGGTGTCCCATCGAGTCGTTGATATATTTGAAGCGATCGAGATCGACAAACAGCACGGCCAGTTGCTGATTATCCCTTTTTGCCGCCAGTACGGCCTGTTCCATGCGGCTCTCCAGGCTGAAGCGATTGAGCAGTCCGGTGAGCATGTCATAGTGGGCCAGATGTTCGATTCTGGCTTCGGCCGCCTTGCGGTCGCTGATATCGGTGAAGCTGGCGATATGGAACAGGACCTCGCCGTCGGGATCGCGGATGACGGAAATCGCCGCCCATTTGGGATAGAGTTCGCCGGACTTCTTTTTGTCCCACAGCTCGCCTTGCCAGAAGCTGTTGCTCTCCAGGGCCCGCCACATCTCGCGGTAGGTACCGATGGTGGTGTTGCCGCCCGAAAGTATCCGCGGATTCCTGCCGGCAATATCCGCCAGCTCGTAGCCGGTCTGCCGAGTAAACGCGGTGTTGACGTTGATAATGTGATTATTCCGGTCCGTGATGAGTATCGCCTCGCCGCTGTTCTCAAAGGCGTTGGCATAGATCTGCAGGGTTTCGGCGATCGTTTCCGCATTTTTTTTCGCCCTCTCCAACTTGCCATGTGCGTCGGAAATGCTGTCCGCCATCTCCATCATCGCCTGGGTCAGTTGTCCTACCTCATCGCTGGAATTCCGGGTGAGGGGGGCAGAATAATTTCCCTCCGATATCGCCTGGGACCAGATGAGCAGTCGCGACAATCGTCGGGTAACGCCGCGGATCACGGCAAAGGCGATCAACAGCAGCAGGCCTCCGCCACTGATGCCGATGGCGATAGTGATATAAAGATTTTGCGTGGCGACCGACATGAGTATTTGGCGCGAAACGGCAATGTCTTCGAACTCATGACGGATCAGTTGCGATGTGATCTCCTTGATGCGGGGTACGTATTTCGATTCGACGCGGCTGAGCAGGATAAATGCGGCCTCTTTTTCAAACTCGGCACTCAGTTTGATCGCAACGCCGGTCTCAGCAAAATAGCTTCGCAGGGCAGCAGCGAGGTCGTGTGTGTATACATCGCTCTCCGGCACCGGTTGTTCTGTTGCCGCAGGGGGGGGGCGGGCACCTGGCAGGGCGTCCAGGATTTCCAGACGGGTCTGCTGTAGTTGCCGATTGATCTCCTCCATGCTGCTGAAACTTTCCGTGGTCAGGTGCCGGAGGCTCAGTGCCCGATAAGCGGTGACTCGTCGCTCTATCTGTTCGAGGTTGTGCAGCCGGATATCACCGTCAACATAGATCGTGTCCAGCGCGGCCACCGACTGCTTGAGGATGTTGGAGAAGTAGACGGTGCCGAGTAGTGAGATCAGCCCGATACCAATCATGGGGATGATCAGTTGCCGATAAAGCGAGCAGTTTCTCAGCCTTTTGAGCATAGCGGGCTATCCGCTCACATCGAAGCCGGCCGATCGGAACACCTCTCGACCGGCGTCGCCGTTGACGAATTCGAAAAACCGGCTTGCCTCGGCCCCGGTTTCGGAGGCTCCAAGCGGTGCCATGTAGTAGCGGATCTCCGGGTGCCAGGTCGGGTCGACGGCGTAGAGCGAACGCAACCGGTCCGTGAGATTGGTTGAAAACAGGATGCCGACGGTCCGGTTATCCGATTGCGCGAGTCTATCCGCCAGCAGGGTGATATGTCTTGTCGTGGTGATCTTCTGTTTTATCTGCTCCCAGATACCGGTCCGCTGCAGGGCCTCCTTTGCATAGCGGCCAAAGGGTGCCGTGCCGGGGTCACCTATGAGAATTGTTTTTACCCTGTCCGTATTCAAATCATTCCATGCCTCAAGCTTCAGGGGACTGCCGGCAGGTGCACCGACCACCAGGCGATTGCCCCAGGGACTGACGACCTTATCGGCAGCTACCAGACCACCTTTAGTCATGTACTCCATCCAGCGCCGACTGGCGGAGATATAGATATCGGCCTTGATGGCCCCGCCGCGAATACCCTTGGCCAGCAGGCCCGAGGACTTGCAGAGATAATTGATCTTGATGTCATGGGTTTCAATATAACGCGCCCCCACCGCCTTGATGGCGCTGCAGGTGGAATTGGCTACGGCAAGGGTGATTTCAGCGGCATTGCCGGGGAAGGTGGCTGCCAATGAAATGAGTGCCAAAACCGGCAAGCAGACCCGCCTCACTAAACTGCGCATAAGCGATAACCTGTCAATTGGTCTTATAGAAATAGGACAAGCAATGCGCCAAGTCTACATGAAGAGTAGGGTTAATATCATCAAACTGGTGGATGGTGCGATTAACTTTTGATTATCGAGTTCCCTTTTTCAGATAGTGAAGTGGTTCTGGCTATCTAAGAAAATAATATGCCTATCAGAGCATTTAATTCGATGGATCGGTCAGGCATTACCCGGTAGTTGCATTAATCATGATCCAACAATTTATTTCACCCCATTATCTGCCGGATGAAATAGGGCATGTTGCATGGCTTCCTGGAATGCACCGCTGGTGCAGTCCGGCATTGCGCCCCGTAGGAGGTCCGTCCCCGGGCCGATTTCGCGGCGAGGCGTCGCTACAGGTCGATTTTTACAATGCCCGGGATTACTCTCACTGACCCGACACATGGTGCGGATCCTTAGCCCAAGGGTTTCCTGTTCTCCTTGTGGACTGTTCCATTGCTGTCGATTCCGGGTACGCAGACTGATTCGGCGCTAAGCAGGATCACTTCGATCTCCTCGATAATCTCTTCCTGGCGCAGCACATTGCGCCGCTTGGCCAGTTCGTCCATCCGGCCTCCCAGGTGGTGGCCCGCCTGATCGAGATGCTGCATGCGGCGCTGGTTTTCCGCCATCAGTGCGGTGAAGAACCAGGCATTGGCAAGGGCGAATAGGTACTGTTCCAACAGCTCGCCGAGCAGTTGCCGGGGCGGCAGGTTGAGCAGCGGCGGCAGACCCCGGTCAGCGCGTTCGGCCAATGACGGCAGGGCCGGCTCACAGAGAGGTGCCTGGCTGTCGGGGGTGAAATGGATCACCTCCAGGCGTAGCGGGCCCAGTTGCCGGCGCAGCCGGTTCAGGGTCTCGATAATGTCCGCCAGCACTGCCGCCGCCTCGCCGGCCACCACGGCGCCCGTCAGGCAGACGGCATGGGGATACTTCTGCCGTATCAACCCGTTGAGGCGTGATCCGATGCTGATCAGCGGTGCGCGCAGATGATCGGGCTGCTGTTCCAGCCGGCTCAGCAACTGCTCGTTGTAGGCACCGCAGAAGCCGCGTTCCGAACCGAACAGCAGGTAGACCGGCGGCGCATCCGGCAACCCCGTATCGGGTGCGTTGAAGCGCCACACGTCATTGAGTGCATCGCGGATGGAGCTGACCACGCGCTGTTGGGTCTGGTGATAACGGGCCAGTTTACGGGTCTCCATCATGGCCAGGTTTTTCATGCTCTCCATGATGCCGCGGATCTCCTTGAACGCCTCGATACGCTCCTCTATATCATGTCGTCTGCTCATGCTCCGCTCCGCTTTCCGACCACCAATGACGAATCCATTTTTGCCAATCCTCGAGCGGGGTATCGAGTGACAGTTCACTCTGCCGGATACCCTGATCCAGCCGTTCCAGGTGATCACGCGCCCGTTCCGGCTCCATAGCGTCCAGCAGGCCGTCATTGTAGGCGATCAGCCAGACCAGCAGTTCGGTTTCGCTGCCCGGTTTGAGCCGGTCCTGTTTCAACAATTCGCGCAGGATGCGGCCGCGTTGCAGGCGTTCCTGCATCTGCGGTTCGAGTCGGGCGCCAAAACGGGTAAAAGACTCCAGCTCCTGAAACTGCAGGTAGTCGAGCTTGATCCGTGCCGCCTGTTGCTTGATCAGCGGGTGCTGGGCCTTGCCGCCGATCCGCGAGACCGACTTGCCCACATCGATGGCCGGACGCACACCGGCGGCAAACAGTTTCTGCTCCAGGTAGATCTGACCGTCGGTGATGGAGATCAGATTGGTGGGGATGTAGGAGGCGATCTCGCCCTGCTGGGTCTCGACAATGGGCAGCGCGGTGAGGCTGCCGCCGCCCTGTGCGGGCGCCAGGCAGGTGGCCCGCTCCAACAGCCGCGCATGCAGATAGAAGATGTCACCGGGATAGGCCTCGCGCCCGGGGGGACGGCGCAGCAGCAGCGAGAGTTCACGGTAGGCGCGGGCGTGGTGGGTGAGGTCGTCATAGATCACCAGGCAGTCATGGCCCTGACGCATCCACGCCTCGCCGATGGCGCAGCCGGCATAGGGGGCAAGGTATTTCAGCCCGGGGAGGGCGCTGGCCTCGCCAACCACCACGGTGGTGTATTCCAGTGCGCCGTATTCGCGCAGCCGGTCGATGATGTTGATCACCTCGGAGCGTTTCTGTCCCACCACTACATAGACACAGCGTGTTCCCCTCCCGCGCTGGTTGATGACGCTATCCAGGGCGATACTGGTGCGCCCCAGCCCCTCATCTCCGATGATCAGCTGGCGTTGGCCCTTGCCGATCGGCAGCAGGCTGTCGATCAGGCGGATGCCGGTGTACAGCGGTCGCTGCACGAAGTCACGTTCGATCATCTGCGGTGACGGTCCCTCCAGATTGCGCCGCACCTGGCCGGGGGGCATCGGTTGGCCGTCCAGGGGCAGACCCAGCGGGTCGATCACCCGTCCCAGCAGCGCCTCATCCACCGGTACGCTGACCCGCCGCCCGCCGAGCCGGACCGTGGTGCCGGCGGTCAACTTTTCCGTCTCTCGCAGCAGCACGGCAGCAAGCAGCCGTTCTCCAAGATGCAGGACCTGGCCCAGACTGCCGTCGGCAAAGTTGAGCAGCTCATCCAGTGCCGCGGACGGGAGTCCCTCGATCCAGGCGATACCATCACCGATCGCGACCAGGGTGCCGCGTTCGGCCAGGCGCAGCGCGGGCCGGTAGTCGTCCAGCCAGCGGCGCTGGCGCCGCAGTGCGGGGAATGGATCATTCGGCATGAGCGGCCTCGCTGAAGAAGCGCAGTTCATCCTGAAGGTTGGCATGCAACAGCCAGCCACCGATTGAAATGCGCAGGCCGGCGATCAGCTGTGTATCCTGGCGAAACTGCCATTGACCCAGGCTTGGACCGATCCGTTGCTCCAGGGCCTGGCGGATCGCCTGCTGTTGCGATTCATCCAGCGGCAGGGCGCTGACCACCTCGATCCTTGGAGCTTCATCGAGTCGGCCCTGATGCAGTTGCTTGAGTGCGCTTTCCGGCAGCGTCGTCAGTTGATCGATAAACAGCTGTCGCAGGCGCCGGTCCAGCTCGGGGCCGGCGAGGGTGGTGAGCAGGCGGCTGGTAAAGGCCGCCCCCAGCTGCAGCGCTTCGGTCTCGGCCTGCCGGCGCCACTGTGTCTGTTGTTGCAGATCGCGGGCCGCATGCTTGAGCCGCTGCCGGTCGAGCTCGTCGTCGAGCTGCCGCAGCCGCTTGCCGCGCTCCTGGACCAGTTCCTGCTCCAGGGCTGCCCGGGCCGCCTGTCTCTCCGTTTCCCAGTCGCCTAGGCGGGCCTCATACCGGGTCTTCAGCTGATTTGCCTCCGCCTGCTCGCGGGATGCCTGGCGCAGCTCCTCGCGGATCTGTCGGCGACGCTGTGCTATCACATTCAGTACCGGCTGGTAAAAGAAGCGTTTCAGCAGCCAGATCAGGATCAGGAAATTGACCACCTCCAGGGCAAAGGTCGACCAGTCGAGTTCCACGATGCACGCTCCTTATGGCAGCAGGTATTCCAGCAGTGGGTTGCGGAACAGCACAATCAGTACGATCACCAGCACATAGATGGCCAGCGACTCGATCATCGCCAGGCCGATAAACAGGGTGCGGGTGATCGATTTTTCCGCCTCCGGCTGGCGGGCCAGGGCGTCCAGGGCGCGGCTGATGGCCCAGCCCATCGCAATAGCCGGTCCGAACACACCGATGCCGATGGCGACCAGGGCCCACATGGTGGAGTCGGTGACAAAGCTGCTCAGTTCACTCATAGCGCTTCCTTCTGTTGTTGTAGTTGCTGTGACTGCAGGCCGCCCGCGATATAGATCAGCGCCAGCATGCCGAAGATGTAGGCCTGTACCAGGGCCTCGACGATGTGCAGCATCAGGATCGGCACCGGGGCCAGCAGCCCCGCCACCCAGAGAATCAGCAGCGCGGCCATCTCCAGGCTCATGATGTTGCCGAACAGGCGTACCGCCAGCGCCACGGTGCGGGTGATCTCGCTGATCAGGTGAAACGGCAGCAGCAGCGGGGTGGGGGTGAGATAGTGGCGCAGATAGGCGCGCAGGCCGTTGGCGCGAATGCCGAACCAGTGTACCGAGAGGAACACCAGCAGCGCCAGGGCGCTGGTGGCCGACAGGTCACCGGTGGGTGAGTGCAGGCCGGGGATCAGGCCAACCAGATTGGCCAGCACCAGATAGATCCAGAGCGTGGCGACAAAGGGTAAAACCTGGCGGGCCTGCTGTGGCGTCAACATCTCGCCGATAACGTCCCTGATCGCTTCGATTACGCCCTCGGCGGCGGTCTGCCAGGGTCCAGGCTGCAGTTGCAGGCCGCGCATCAGCAGTCGGCTTGCCAGCCACAACAGCAGCATCACGCCCCAGGTGGTGAGCACGGTATGGGTGACCGCAACCGGTCCCAGTTGAAAGAGCACGGCGGCGCCGAGTGGGTTGGACTCATTCATGGCTCTTGATCATCCAGTAGACATTGAACGCCCCGACCAGCAGACCGAGAAACAGCAGACTCAGGGTCCAGCGCATGGAGTAGCCGGCCAACTGCTCATCCAGCCAGTGGCCCAGATAGACGCCGCCAACCACCGGCAGGATAAACATCAGGCCCAGGCTGCCGAGATAGACGGTCTGCGCCAGCAGGGTCGGCCGCTCGCGCTCGGCCCGTTGCATGCGTTTCGCCTGCTGTTCGACCCGCCTGGCCAGGCGGTCATTGCCCGGTTTCATCCGCCGCGCCCCGCACCACGGCCGATGCGCCACAGGCGCAGCAGCATGGTCTGCTCCAACTGCTCGATACTGCGTCTGAACCCGGAGAGGGTCACCTCCTCCTGCAGCAACTCCTCCCGCAGCGCCTGGCTGATCCGGCTGTAGTCGACGCTGCGCAGATAGCGGCGGGTACTGATAGTTAGCCGGTTGTTGTCGAAATCGGCTACCGCTTCGGGCAGCGCCAGGTACTCCCGGTGCCCGTCCTCGAAGCGCAGCCGGGCGAGAGCGAACACCAGCGTGGTGACGAAGCGGGTATGTCCCCGCATCAGGCCAAAGCTGCCGCTGGCATCCTCGCCGACAAAGGAGACCACCCGGTCGAGCCGTTCGGACTGGGTGGCACTCTGCAACTGGATGCTGAAGCCGCTCATTGGGTTGGACGCTCCATGCTGCCGCGCATATAACACTGGGCTTCCGCTATCCCGTCATAGTGTCCGCGCAGAAACGCCTCGCAATCGGTCAGGGTGTCGGCCAGCGTTACCGTGACACCGGCGATGCCGGTGTGGGCCGCGGTGAGATGGAACGGCTGGCTCAAATAGCGTTGCAGTTTGCGCGCCCGCATGACAATGTCGCGGTCCTTCTGTGACAGCTCCTCGATACCGAGCATGGTGATGATGTCCTCCAGCTCGCGGTAGCGGGCCAGATGTTCACGTACCCCTTCGGCGATGGCGTAATGGTGGTCTCCCACCACATGCCGATCGAGCAGCCGGCTGCCGGAAAGTAGCGGGTCGACCGCCGGATAGATGCCTTGGGCGGCTTGGCTGCGGGAGAGGATCACCTTGGTGTCGAGGTGGCCGAGGATGGTGGTCACCGCCGGATCGGTCATGTCGTCAGCCGGTACATAGACCGCCTGCACCGAAGTGATCGCCCCCTGGTCGGTGGAATTGATACGGTCCTCCAGTTCCGCCACCTCGGTGCCCAGCGTCGGCTGATAACCGACGGTGGCCGGCATGCGCCCCAGCAGGCTGGATATCTCACTGCCGGCCTGGACGAAGCGGAATACGTTGTCCATCAGCAGCAGCACCTCGTGCTGCAGGCTGTCACGCAGGTATTCGGCATAGGTCAAGGCGGTGTGGGCGATGCGAAAGCGCACTCCGGGAGACTCATCCATCTCGCCGAACACCAGCAGTGCCTTGTCCATCACCCCCGCCTCGCACAGTTCGTGCCACAGCTCATGCCCCTCGCGGATGCGCTCGCCGACACCGGCAAATACCGCGCTTCCTTTGTGGAGGGTGGAGACGGCGTGGATGAACTCCATGATCAACACCGTCTTGCCGACTCCGGCGCCGCCGAACAGGCCGGTCTTGCCGCCGCGCACGAAGGGGCAGAGCAGGTCGACCACCTTGATGCCAACCGGCAGGATCTCACTCGCCCCGCGCACCTGGTGAAGAGGCCGCATCACGCCGTGAATATTGTTCATCGTAACCGGGGTGAAAGCGGGTTGACCGTCCAGCGGCCGGCCGAACATATTCAGCACCCGCCCCAGACACTCGGAGGCCACCGGCACGTGCAGGGGCGCCCCGGTATCGATGACCGGGATGCCGCGACTCAGGCCGGCGGTACTGTGCAGGGCAATGGCGCGGACGTGGTGTTCATCCAGATGCTGATGCACCTCGAACAGCAATTCCTCGCCATCCACCTTGGTAGAGAGGGCCTGGCGGAGGGGGGGGAGCCGCTCACAGCGGATCACCACCACGGGGCCCTGGACTTCATGAATAAACCCAATTACCTCATTTGGGACAGGCGCGGGCAACGGGCTGGTGTCTGGTTTTGGCATGATTCGATTGAATGGCAGTGGGGAGGGTCATCCGGCCCTGTCTCTGATCAGTTATTCCCTAAACAAATAGTAGACAACCCCGCTCGGCGGCGTGAGAAAAAAGCATAACGATCTAATGGTATTTTTACCATCGACAGGGCGGTCGAAGTGGGGCGTTATCCGGATTGCTGCACCGGGGAGCAACTATACTGGTGTGAAACTCCCATGCCGTTGTTCCCCATTGCGTGTATGGCCGATAGAGGATTTTCAGCCGGCGATAATAATTTATGGATAAACAGTCAACAGACGGGAGTTCAATTCAAACCAAACTGGAACGGCGATTTGAAAAGGTAGTCACGCCGTTTCAGTATTTCATCCGGGATCAAACCACCAGCAGTATATTGCTGATCCTCTGTACCGCTATCGCACTGCTGTTGGCCAATTCGCCATTCCGGGATGATTACCAGGCCTTTGTCGAGCTCCCCTTCGGCCTGGTGGTGGGCAACCAACTCCTGAGCATGAGCCTGCATCATTGGGTCAATGAAGCCGTCATGTCGTTGTTCTTTTTTTTACTGGGCCTGGAGATCAAGCGGGAATTGCTGGCAGGTGAACTGAGGAATCTGCAGCGGATGATGCCGGTGATTGCCGCCGCCATCGGCGGCATGGTGTTTCCGGCCTTGCTGTTTCTTTCGCTCAACTTCGGTACCGCTACGGAACATGGCTGGGGGATTCCCATGGCCACCGATACCGCCTTTGCAGTGGGTATACTGGCGCTGTTGCGACGGCGGATTCCACCCACGGCCTTCGTCTTCCTGACCGCGCTGGCCATTATTGACGATATAGGAGCCATCCTGGTGATTGCGGTCTTTTACACCGACACCATCGATTTCCTCTACCTGGCTTCAAGTGCCCTCGGCTTTGCCGCGCTATTGCTGTTTAATCTCCTCGGTGTCCGCAAATCCTGGGCCTATCTGGCAGGTGGTGTGCTGGTCTGGGGCACGCTGTACCAGTCGGGGGTTCACGCCACGGTGGCCGGCATCCTGGTGGCGTTCACCGTACCGGCGCGCCCGACGCGGGAGCCCGACTGGTTCTTGCAACGTGTACGGCGTCTGATGAGGCGTTTTGAACACATTGAACGGCAGAGTGACAGCTCGGAAAACATCCTCAGCAGTAACGATCAGCACGACCTCGTCGAGGGGGTGCAGGTGGCGGCGGAGAAGGCCACCACCCCGCTGCGCCGTTGGGAGCGGGCGCTGGAGCACCCGGTAGCGCTGTTCGTATTACCGCTGTTCGCCCTGGTGAATGCTGGTATCCCAATCTCGCCCAACACCCTCCATGCCCTGTGGGATCACGCCCTCGCTTCGGGTATCGTGCTGGGCCTGGTGCTGGGCAAGAGCATCGGCATCCCGCTGCTGGCGTGGCTCGCGGTCAGACTCCGGCTGGGTCGTCTTCCGGAGGGGCTTGATATGCGGCACATTATCGGTATCGGTATGCTGGGTGGCATGGGATTTACCATGTCGATCTTCATTGCCGATCTCGGCTTCACCCAGGCCGATCAGCTGGTCGCCGCCAAATCGGGCATTCTTGTGGCCTCCCTGTTGGCCGGGATCCTGGGCTGGCTCTGGCTACGCTTGGTCTGCAATGACAGGGCGCGAGCCTAGACCGATCGGCCCGCAATCACGGCCAAAGATGTGGATATGCCGAAATGCCGTGACACCAGGCAACCATACTCATACGCCCACTACCGCGTCGGCCCGTGGCCGGTGGGCAATGCCGTCAGATGTGGTCAATTGTTCGCGCTGACATTCGATGAAGATGGGGTTGACGCACTGCCGGCAGACCTGCCGGTCGAGTTTGCGGTAGATGGCGCTGATGGCATCGGATTTGTTGTCAAAGAAATACTGCGCGCCGATGCTCCGCAGATAACCGCCTTCGGCCAGAAACTGCCAGAGTTCATCCTTCAACCCGTAGATATAGAGTCCGCCGCCCGCCGCCTTGAGGCGTTTTGCCTCCTGGGTAAGCAGCTCGGCACCCGCCATGTCGATATAGTTGATACGGGATGCAATGAGCAGGATATGCTTGACACCGTACCTGGCCTCGATCGTCTGCAGTTTCAGCTGCAGATAACTGACCGAACCGAAATAGATGGAGCGGTCCACGCGCACCACCTTGAGCTGTCTGCACTCCTGGAGCGGCTTGGTCTCAATATCGGTGAACACCCGGCTTTTCTGTGTCAGGTCAGGTGCCAGCAGGGTGATCTTGGGCTTTGAGGTGTTGGCCAGAAAGATCACCAGTGACAGCAGAACCCCGATATAGATGGCAAATTCGAGCTCCAGAAACAGGGTGGAGAAGAAGGTGACGAGAAAGATGGCCGTCTCCGGCCGGCTAGTTTTAAAGATGGCACGGATGTGGTGAAAATCGACCAGGTTGTAGGCCACCAGCAAAATAACACCACCCATCGCCGCCACCGGCAGATAGGCGGTCAAGGGGGCTATCAGCAGGACAATGATCATCAGCATGAGTGCCGCGAAGATGGCCGACATAGGGGTCTGGGCGCCGGCGTCATAGTTGATGCCGGAGCGGGTGAAGGAGCCGGAACCCGCATAGCTGGAGAAGAAGCTGCCGACGATATTGGAGAGACCCTGTCCGATGAACTCCTGATTGCCGTCGATACGCTGGTTGGAACGGGTGGCGACGGAGCGGGCGATGGATACCGCCTCGATCAGGCCAAGCAGCGCCACCGCGAACGCCTGAGGCGCCAGCATCCGAATGGCGTCCATGCTGAACAGCGGGCTGGAGAGTGGCGGCAGCTGGGCCGGAATGCTGCCGACCAGGGCGACGTTGTGCGCGGAAGCGCCCACAAACAGCGCGGCGAGCGAACCGACGACCAGGCCCAGCAGCAGATGCGGCATTCTGCGTGACAGGCGCCGGCTGAACAGTGCCACGCCCAGGGTGGCGATGGCGATGACCAGCACGTAGCCGTTGGTCTGGTTAAGCTGCTGAAAGACACCGATCCAGGTGTCGGCAAAGGAGTGGCCACGCGCCAGTTCCAGTCCCAGGACATGCTTGATCTGGCTGGTGGCGATCAGGATCGCCGCCGCGGCGGTGAAGGCCACCACCACGGTATGGGAAACAAAATTCACCAGCGCGCCGAGGCGCGCCACGCCGAAGGCGAACTGATAGACGCCGGCGAGGAAAGTCATGGTCAACACCAGTTGCACAAACTCCGGGGTGCCCGGGGTGGCGTATTGACTGACGGAGGAGAAGACGACGATGGAGATGGCCGTGGTCGGACCGGATACCAGATGCCGTGACGAGCCGAACAGTGCGGCGATGATGGGGGTGATCATGGCCGTGTAGAGGCCGTACTGCGGCGGCATGCCGGCGATGGTGGCAAAGGCGACACCCTGGGGCAGTACCACGACCGCCCCGGTCAACCCGGCCATCAGGTCGAGTCGAAGACTTTGGCCGGTGACTCCGGGTAGCCAGCGCAGGAACGGCAGCAGAAGCAGCAGGCGCTGGGGAATCGAGATCGGTTGATCCGCCCCGGTAAAGCTGTTTGCATCAGCAGAGAGTGCTTTCATCGTGGTAAGGGCCTGGAAAGAAATAAAGGTTACAGATTGCGCCGGATTTTCGTTTGCCTTCAAGGCGCGGCAAGGCGCGCATAGTCGTTCTATGTAAGTCTTGCCGTAACGCCGAAGGCGGACGAAAAGACCAGCAAGATGTGACCTTTATTTCTTGACAGACCCTAAGCGCGCACGTTCAAAGCTGCCACCGTCATGGACGACCTTGCCGCCCGCCCGTGGACGCGCAGGCCGCTGCTCGGTCGGAAATGCGCCGCCATCGAAGGTTTTCAGGGTGTGGGTGCCTGGGCTGAACCGCGCGGCGACATGCTCCAAATTATTGATCCGCTCAACAAAACCCAGCGCAAGTCCGAACGCCAGGGCGAGCAGCATCAACTGGCCGACACTCAGTACGTAGGCGGCCAGCAACAGCAGAGGGATCGACAGCAGGTAGCGGTTACGGAGAAACCGCAGGCCACTTTTCAGCGGGGTGCAGGGTAAGGCATGTATGTACTGCATGGTAAATCCTGAAGTGATGGTTCAATGAGAAACCTAAGGGGATAGCGGACACGCCCTCCCGACTCGTATTTTCCGTGCGCGCCATGCCCGTGCAGCGCCTCGACAAGGGGAGGATCCGTTCCCGGTATAGGGCCAGCGGGTGTCTGCGGGGTGGACAGTTTGTAGGTCGGGGTGAGCTTGCGAACCCAACCTAACGGACTTGGCATTCACACCGCGTTACCTTACAGAATCGGTGGTATAGGGAGTGGATAGGCAATGTTAAGGGAGTGTATAAACGGTCTGGGGGCTGAAAAAATCAGCGGCTGGAGGGTGACAGGTCGAGTTGGGCCAGGGTTCCGCCGCCAGGAAGATTCTCCAGCGAAATTTGCCAGCCTTCATGTTCGCACAGGCGCCATACCAGTGAGAGTCCCAGGCCCGCCCCGTTGCTCTGGCTGCCCCGCACGTAGGGCCGAAACAGTTCCGCCGGATTCGCGGTGTCCAGCCCTGGTCCCGAGTCTTCTATACGGATGGTCTCGGCATCAAGGCGGATGCGCACCTCGCCCCGCGCGGTGAAGCTCAGGGCATTGCGCAGCAGATTACCCAGCACCATGGAGAGGATGGCGTGATCCACCTGCCTGTCCGATAACGCCCCGACCTCCAGCAGCAGTTCGACCGGCTTGTGACTGAAGAAGTCGCGATAGCGCGCAATCAGCTCCCGCACAATCCCCAGGATGTCGCATTCCGTGGATTGGCTGCTGGCATCACCCTGTTCCCGGGCCAGCGCCAGCAGGGCGGCGGAGATCTCGCCCATCTCGGTGGCGGCACGGGAGATACGGGCAACCCGGTTGCGGTTTTTTTCGTCGAGTGTCGGATCGATCATCAGCAATTCGGTGGCGCCGTTGATGACCGCAATGGGGGTGCGCAATTCATGACTGACATCACCGGTGAACAGGCGCTCGCGCTCGATGAAATCGTGTAACCGTTTGAGATAGGTGTCGAAGTCCCCGGCCAGCTGGTGAATCTCCAGCCAGGGAAACTCACGCGCCAGCGTGGTCGGTTCATCTTCGGGATGGAGCCGTGCCACCCGGCGTGCCAGCTCGGTGACCGGGGCGATGATCAGCGCCGCCAGCCAGCGTCCGGCCAGGGCGGAAATCAGGGTGACGATGAGCACGCTGCCGGACAGCAGGAGCAGGAAACCCCGCTCCCGACGTTGCAGCGCGCTGGTGTCATAGAGTACGACGAAGCGTTGTTCCCGCACCTCGCGCACGGCGGCACGATAACCGACGCCGTCGACCTTCAGACTGTGGCGCCCCGGACCGAGTGCGCTGACTTCCTCGGGGATGGGGTGGGTCCCTCCCTGTTCGGCGACCACGTAGGTGCGGATCGTGGCCGTGCGCACGGGCAGGGAGAGTGGATTGCGCTGCCGCCGCGCCACGTAGTCGTCCAGCTCCGCCACCAGGGTGTCATCGATCAGTCGCGTCTCCAGATCGTGCGAGGTGAGATAGATGATGACGGCCAGTGCCAGGCTGACCACGGCGCCGAACAGGGCGAGGGTGACGGCAACCCGGTTGCGCAGACTCCAGTTACTGGCCATTGGGGCCGGCGATCCGATAGCCCATGCCGCGGATGGTGTGCAGCAAAGTGGATTCAAAGCCGCGGTCGATGGCGGTCCGCAAGGCGTGCAGATGGGCGCGCAGGGTGTCGCTGTCGGGGGGAGCGTCGCCCCAGATCTCACGTTCGATCTCTTCGCGCCGCACCACGCCGGGGGATCGGCGCATCAGCAGGGCGAGAATCTTCAGCGGTATGGGGGCGAGTTCGATGTGTCGTCCGGCGCGTTCCACGCGCAGCGTATCGGGATCATACTGCAGGTCCGCGACAATCAGGCGTTGCTGGGTGATCTCCCGGCGGGCACGCCGGGCCAGGGCGCCGACGCGCGCCCCGAGTTCGGGCAGCGCGAAGGGCTTGACCAGATAATCGTCAGCCCCGCTGGCGAATCCCTCCAGCTTGTTGTGCAGTGTGTCGCGCGCGGTCAGCATGAGTACCGGGGTGTCGCGGCCTTCCCGGCGCAACCAGGCGCAGACCTCCAGACCATCCAGGCCGGGCAGCATCAGGTCGAGGATGATCACGTCATAGCTGTTCTCTATCGCAAACCCCAGGCCGGTGATGCCGTTGTAGGCGATATCCACCGTGTGTCCCGTGGACTCAAGGAACTCGCACAGGTTCTCGACCAGATCAGGATTGTCTTCAATCAGTAGTAGATGCATGCCGTTACTTTAGCACTTCTCTCCGGGTCGATCATGGCCTTGAGTGGCGCTTGCATGTTATAGGTATCAGTGATTTATGCTGATTCGGAAATCGCGGAATCCAGGATGGAATGAACCTATGCCAACTCGTGCAGCACATGACTTGTACCGCAATCGATTCTGGTCGGGGGTACTCCTTGTGCTTTCTGTCCTCTGCCTGGCGCCGCTGCGTGGCGACACCCTTGATCAGAATTCGGATTCCCGGGAGGCGGGCGGGCTGAGGCAGTGGCACCCGGACGCCGCATCACGCTGTTACCGGTTTGACAGACCGCATGAGGTCAACCAGGCCGCCAGCCGGTTTGGGGTCATTTTTGCCTATCTGAGACGGGATCGGGAGCTTGCCGGCTACCCGCTGGCGACGGCGAGCCAGGCCGGTGTCGCCTTCTGCATCGAGGACCGTGCCGACGGTAACCGTGGCTATTACGACTATGGCTATAACGTGATTGCCGTCAGGGAGCATCTCAGTCTTCCGCAGCAGACGGCCATCGTGGTGCACGAGCTGCGGCACGTCGCCCATGTACAGCAGGGTTACCGGCAATCACTGGACTACGCCATGCCCGAAATGGTGCGCCTCACCTTCGCCGTGGAGGCGGATGTACAGGCGTTCTCGGCGCTGTTTGCCTGGCGCCTGAAACAGCGGGGTGAGTCCGGGCTCTGGGACACACTGCTGGGCTTCCCGAAGTATGCCGATATTGCCCGCGCGTTCGAGAGCGAGATCGGTAAGTCGGGTGACGAGCTGGCGGCAATGCGGGCGGCGTTTCGCCAATGGTACACCTCCCCCGGGCGTACCACCGGCTATTATCGCAACGCCGTCTCGGGCTACCTGGACATGCTGGATGAATCCCATCTTATCGAGCAGTACCGGCGGTTACCCGGGGATTTTTTCGATCGGCTTTGCGTACTGCCGGATGGCCGTAATTATGGTTGTCAGGACCTGGATGTGATCGGAACAATCCCCGGGCCGCCCGCGTCGAACTGCCTGCCCGAAGAGCGCATTAACCGGTAGGAGACCCGCCCCGGACCGGGCATGTTCCTGATTCAGAACAGCGTCAGCTGGTCCGCGGTGATGCGCTCGAAGCTGTCGTCGAGAAAGTGCAGGATGCCGTCGGCCACCGGGGCGATCTGGCGGTCGATATAGTGCTGGTAGTCGATGGGGCTGGTGTGCCGCTCCACCGGTTCCGGTCCGTTCAGGGTGATCAGGTAACTGACGGTGCGGCGTGGCTTGTCCAGTTTTCGCGCTGCCTGTACATGGGGCGGGACATTGCGCAGGTACTCGTCCAGCTTGCGGCGCAGCCGCTTGCGGTAGACCAGTTCCCGGTCCAGCTCACCCCGTTTCAGGCGCTGGACCAGGTCGCTGATATAGGCCGCGTAGGGTTCGTTGAAGAAGATCCGCCGATAGAGCTCGCGCTGGAAGCGCTGCGCCAGAGGTGTCCAGTCGCTGCGCACGCTCTCCAGCCCCTTGAACACCAGTTCGTACTCCCCCGCCGCATTGCGGACCACCCCGGCATAGCGCTTCTTGCTGCCGGTTCCAATATCGATCCTGGCGCCGCGGATGGTGGGCATGATGAACTGGATGAAGTGGGTCTCGAACTCGATCTCCAGGGCCGATTCAACGCGGAATTCCCGGGCGATGGTGTCGTTCCACCAGTGGTTGAGATCGACGGCCAGCTGTTGACCCGTCCGCTTGGCCCGGGCCTCGTCAAAATCCTCCCCGACCAGCACGAACAGCGAATCGGTATCGCCATAGATCACCGGATAGCCGGCCTCCTCCAGCCAGTCGCGGCTGCGTGTGATGATCTCATGGCCGCGTCGGGTAATGCTGCTGGCCAGGCGCGGGTCGTAGAAGCGACAGCCGCTGGAACCGAGCACCCCGTAGAAGGAGTTCATGATGATCTTGGTCGCCTGGGAGAGCGCCTTGTCCTGGCGCAGCTTGGCGCTATCACGTTTGGCCCAGAGGGCGGAGATGATCGAGGGGAGTAGATGGCGCTCCCGGGAAAATTCCGCCTGCAGGAATCCGGGGATGGGATCGTCACCGGGAAAGGCCATGCCCAGCGGATCGATGCGGAAGGTGCGGATGATGCTGGGATAGAGGCTCTTGAAATCGAGCACCAGCACGTTGCGGTAAAGTCCCGGCTGGGAATCCATCACATAGCCGCCGGGGCTGGTTTGCGAGTGCCGGAAGGCACCGATGTCATGGGCCACCACCCCTTCGCGGTGCAGCATTGGCAGGTAGAGGTTGTCGAATGCCGCCACCGATCCCCCCTGGCGGCCGAGCGCCAGGCCGGTCATGGTGGCGCGCTGGCGCACGAAGGCGATCAGGTCGGTCTTGTGGACGATATCCTCGACCAGCCGGCAATCCTCCAGGTTGTAGGCGGCCAGCGCCGGGCGCTCCTCGCGGAACTGGCGGCGGATCTCGGCCACCTTGTCCTGACCGTCACTGATCAGCTTTTTGCGCCCCAGCAGCTCCCCCGCCACATGGTTCAGCGAGAAGCTCTCGAACGACCAGAAGGCGGCGCGCAGGTTGTCAATGCCATTCAGCGCCACCCGACCGGGGATGCTGGCCACCCGCCCCTGGCCGCTCTGCCGCGGCTGCAGGACGGCCGCCGGCTCGCCGCCGCGCCCCAGGGTGAAGGGGATGTGGTGCGCCTTGCAGCGCCGCTCCAGGTAGTCGAGGTCGAAATTGATCAGGTTCCAGCCCAGGATCAGGTCGGGATCGAGTTCCGCGAACTGCTGCAGGAAGGTCCGCAGTAGCTGCGCCTCGTCGTCGACCCAGTGGATCGGCTGGTCGCTGGGCCAGTCGGCCGCGGTACCCTGCATCAGTATGCGCGCCACCCCGGGACCGCAGAAGGCGATGGAGAGGACCTGGTTGGCGGTCCCATCGGTCTCGATATCCAGGCTCAGGTAACTGAGTTCCGGCTGGTAATCGGCGGGCCGGATGCGCGGATTGATCAGCTCAAGATAACCGTTGCGCTGGACGGGCTCGCCGCTCACCTGCAGCGGTGCGGTGACGAAGCGCTCCATCAGGAAACGGTCGACAACCTTGATGTCGGATTCCAGCAGCAGGGTGCTGCTGCCGGCGGTACGTTCGCGGAACTGCTGCAACTGGCGCTGCTGGTGGAAATAGAGCCCATCCACCGGTTGGCCGTGCAGATCGGTCAGTTGCAGTGGCTTGCGCGTCACCGCGGGGCTATCCAGCTGCAGTTCGGAGTCCCGCGCGATGAAACAGACCGCCTGCTGCCGCGGATAGATCAGCCGCAGCGGCCCGGCGGGTGAATGGGCCCAAAACTGCAGCTCGACCCCCTGCGGGGTGTCGCGCCAGTGTCGGGTCAGCAGGAAGGCGTTGTAGTGCTGCCGGGTCATCAGCCGTCCTGCAGCATCCGTAACGGCGGCCGCACTGTCAACGGCCAGGTGGCCAATACCCCGGCGATACCGATGGCGGAACCGCTGCCGAGGATGCCGACAATGGCGGTCCAGAGACTGGGCTGGAAATTGAAGCCGAACACCTCGGTGGCAATGAACCAGCCGGTGGCGGTGGCGCACAGGCTGGCCAGGGTGCCGGCCAGCAGGCCGAGGGTGACGAACTCGATCCCGGCCGCCTCGATCAGCCCGCGGCGCTGCATCCCCAGGGTGCGCAGCACCACCGACTCCTGGCGGCGGTGTTCGCGGCTCGCCTGGATGCCGGCGTAGAGCATCAGCAGGCCGGCCGCCAGGGTGAACAGGAAGACATACTCCACCGCCAGCGAACCGCGCTGCATGATCTCGCGGATCTGCCGCATAATGGCGCTGACGTCGATGATGGTGACCGAGGGGTATTGGCGTACCAGTTGCGCCAGCAGCGCCTCCCGGCCCGGCGGCAGGTAGAAACTGGTGATGTAATTGGTGGGATGATCCCGCAGCAGGGCCGGGGTGCCGATGACGAAAAAGTTGGGCTGGAACGAGTCCCAACGCACCTGCCGCAGGTTGGCGACCCGGGCCTCTATGGGCACCCCGGCGAGGTCAAAACCGAGCCGGTCACCCAGCTTGATGCCGAGGGTCTCCGCGATCCCCGTCTCCACCGAGAACAGGGGCGCCTCCCGGTTCTCATCCCCCCACCAGCGGCCGGAGACAATCCGGCTACCGGTTTGCGGCTCGACCGCCCAGGAGAGATTGAATTCCCGCTCCACCAGTCGCTGGGCGCGGTCATCCTGATACTGTTCGGGAGCCACCGGTTTGTCGTTGATGCGGGTGAGGCGGGCGCGCAGCATGGGGTAGATGCCGGCCGGTTGGATCTGCTCGCGGCGGAAGAACTCTTGCATCCCCGCCACGTTCTCCGGTTGGATGTTGATCAAGAAATGGTTGGGGGCCTGCTCCGGGATGGTGCGGTGCCAGGCGTCCAGCAGATCCGTGCGGATAATCCCCAGCAGCAGCATGGCGAGTATCCCGAGGCCGAAGCCGGTGAGCTGCAGGGTGGTCATGGCGGGGTCCCGCAGCAGTCCGGCGAGCCCCTGGCGCCAACGCGTTCCGCCGCGATGGCGCAACGGCCGCAGCAGGCGGATCAGCAGCCAGCCCGCCAACAGCAGCAGCGAGACCGTGCCGAGGGTGCCGAGCAGAACCCAGCCGGCCAGGGTCGCATCGCCGGCCTGCCAGCGCATCAGCAGCGCCATGGCGCCGATGGCGCAAACGGCCAGCAGCCAGGTGCTGACGGGCGGTGCCCCGAGGTCGCGGCGCAGCACCCGGAGCGGCGGCACGGCGCCCAGGCGCAGGGCCGGCGGCAGGGTGAAGCCGACCAGGGTGATCAGGCCGGTGCCCAGCCCCACCAGGATCGGCCAGGGGGTCGGCGACGGCAGGGTGCCGCCGAACCAGTCGCTCAGCAGGCCGGCCAGCAGGTACTGCGCCAACCAGCCAACGGCGATCCCCAGCAGGCTCGCCAGCAGGCCGAGCAGCAGCAGCCGCAGCAGCAGCACCCACAGGATCAGCGACTGGCTGGCCCCCAGGCAGCGCATGATGGCACTGGTGTCCGACTGGCGTTCGACAAAGCGGCGGGTAGAGAGGGCGACGGTGGCGCCGGCCACCAGCACCGCCACCAGCGCCGCCAGACTGAGGAAGCGGCTGCCCCGGTCCAGGGTGTTGCGCAGTTCGGGGCGGGCGCTGCTCAGGTGCTCCAGGCGCACCCCGCGCGGCAGCCGTGTCCGGGCCCAGCGCTGGTAGCTCTCCACCGGGTTCCGCTCGCCGGCCACCAGCAGGCGATAGTGCACCCGGCTGGCCGGGGTGACCAGGCCGGTTTTCGGGATATCCTCCAGGGCGATCAGCACTTCCGGGCCGAGGCGGAAGAAGTTGTTGCCGAGGGCCGAGTCACGGCTCAGGATCTGCTCCAGGTTTAGGTTCAGCTCACCCAGGGAGACCCGGTCTCCCGGCTGCAGTTCGAGGGCCGCCATCAGCCGCGCCTCGCCCCACAGGTTGCCCGCCGCGGGTGGACGGGTGACGCGCTGCTCTTCGGCCGCCGCCTGGGGTCGGACACGCAGCTCGCCGCGCAGGGGATAGTCGCGGCTCACCGCCTTGACCTCCACCAGCTGGGTCTCGTCCCGGTGCAGGATGACGCTGGGGAAACTGAGGGTGTGGGCGGTGCGCAGACCGAGTTCGGTCGCGCGCTGTTCGAAGGATTCGGCAATCGGGCGGTGGCTGAAGAGTACCAGATCGGCCGCCATCACCTGATTGGCCTGCAGCACCATCGCCTGCTCGACCCGGTTGGTGAAGAATCCCACCGCCGTCACGGCCGAAACGGCGATAATCAGGGCCAGCACCAGCAGCCGCAGTTCACCGCTGCGCCAGTCGTGGCGCAGGAAGCGCAGGGCCAGCAGGAGGGTGTTCATGTGTCGTATCTCGCTCGGTCTGTAAGGGATTGGCCTGCCTTGTTGGCCGATCTTGATGGCGCCTCGGATCCGGCCCCTTTTTCAGATTCAAGCCTGCCCTTGTTTGAGCGAAGCGAGTTTGGGCAGGCGCTGAAATAGGGGCCGGATTCGAGGATACAAGCCATCGTGTGAGGCCGGCAAGGCAGGCCAATCACCCCGTGAGTAGTTACCATGTGTCCTGCTCCAAACGTCCGTTCTCGATCTGCAGGCGGTGATCGCAGCGCGCCGCCAGCCGCTCGTCGTGGGTGACCAGCAGCAGTGCCGCCCCGGTCTGCTCGCGCATCCGGAACAGCAGGTCGATGATGCGGCTGCCGGTGGCCTGATCGAGACTGCCGGTGGGCTCATCGGCGAACAGCACCTTGGGGCCGGAGGCGAAGGCGCGGGCGATGGCGACCCGCTGCTGCTCGCCGCCGGAGAGCTGGGCGGGATAGTGGTGCAGTCGATCGGCCAGGCCGACTTGGCGCAGCGCCTCGCCGGCCCCCTGCGCCGGGCGGGCGACCCCCGCCAGCTCCAGCGGCAGCATCACATTCTCCAAGGCCGTCATGCCGGGCAATAGTTGGAAGGACTGGAAGACAAAGCCGACCTTGCCGGCACGCAGGGCGGCGCGCTGGTCCTCATCGAGCGCGTTCAGCGGGGTACCGAACAGTTCGATCTGGCCGCTGCTCGCCTCGTCCAGCCCCGCCAGCAGTCCCAGCAGGGTGGACTTGCCCGAGCCGGAGGCACCGAGGATGGCAGTGACCTCGCCGCTGGCGAGTTGCAACGAGACATCGTCCAGGATGGTCAGGCTGCCACCCGGTCCGTTTACCCGTTTACCCACGCCGGTGGCCTTTACCAGGATGCTGTCTGGGGTATGATCTGTGTCCATGAAGAGACTATTCCTGTTGTTGATTTTGGCTATGTCCAATGTATCGGCTGCCGAGCCGGTGATTGTTGTTCTGGGTGACAGTCTGAGCGCGGCCTACGGTATTGAGCGTAGCCGCGGCTGGGTGGCCTTGCTGCAGATCCGCCTGCAGGAGACCGGTTACCCGCATCGGGTGGTCAACGCCAGTATCTCGGGTGACACCACGGCCGGTGGTCTGGCACGGCTTCCCCGGGCGCTTGCACAGTTCCAGCCGGAGATCCTGATTATCGAACTGGGTGGCAACGACGGCCTGCGGGGGCTCGGCAACCATCAGACTCGCGACCACCTGGATCAGATGATAACACTTGCCCGGAACGCCGATAGCCGCCCGCTGCTGTTGGGGATGATGCTGCCTCCAAATTTCGGCAAGGCGTTCACCGAGAAGTTCCTGGGAATCTACCGGGAGCTGGCCGAACAGCACCGTGTGCCCCTGGTGCCGTTCTTTCTGGCGGGGGTGGCGGATCGGCCGGAGTGGATGCAGGGCGACGGGATCCATCCCAACGCGCAAGGCCAACCGCTGATGCTGGAGCATGTCTGGGAGCGGCTGCGGCCGATGCTGGACGGTGAGCCGGCAGGGGACCTGGCGGTGACTCACTCAGAGACGATGCGGAAATAGAGCAGCTGAGTCTGGGCCCAGGGCAGGCTCCCGTCGTCGCTGACCATGAAGAAGCGCATCTCCCGGTGGCGGGTCAGCCCCTCCATGTTCTGCATCAGCCAGCCCTGGCCGCTGTCGAAGCGGGCGATGGTTTCTGTGTCCATGGTTGAGCCGGTAGCGAGGTCGGTGGCGCGGATGCGGGTCAGACTGATCACCCAGGGAGAGAAGATCGAGGTGTAGGCCCGCTCCAGCAGGATCAGGTCGCCATTCGGCAGCGCCTCCAGCGCCACCAGGGCACCATCCGGCTCCTTGAACGCATACTCCCAGACCTGTCCGGCGGCATTGATCAGATAATTGGCCAGATAAGGGGGGCGGCCATCGGGGGGGGACTCCGGGCCGGTGACCAGGCCGTGTTGCGGGTGCAGGGTGACCGCCTCCAGACTGCGATTGCTTTTCGGTCGGTAACCGGTTTCCCGCAATCTTGCGGGCAGGGGCAGGGTGGCCAGCCAGCGACCGTCGGGGCGGTAGCTTTCGATCCGGTGACGGCGTTCGAACGAGACTATCAGACGGGTGTCTCCCTGGATCCCGTTGGCGCTCTGTTCCAGGGTCAGGCCTTCGGCGTCGCGCCAGCCGCTGCGTAGTGGGGCCTCCCGCCGGTCGCGTAGCGGGTAGCTGGCCGTCAACTCCACCTGGCTGAGATGCCCTTCGCTGAAGTGAGGCTTCAGCCACAGCAGCCATCCCCTGTCCGAGACCGCCAGCAGTGTCTGCTCGTCCTCATCCCAGGCCAGACCGGAGAGTTCAGCGAGCGCCGGATCTCCCTTCAACGACAGGCTCCCCAGCAACTCGACGCCCATGAAACGGTCGCCGTCGCCGACACCGTTGGCGAGACGGATCGGCTCTCCGACCAGGCCGGCGGAGTGCCCCGGGAGGCCCTGCAGGGAGAGGATCAGCAGCAATGCGAGTGATTTATATCGAGACATATTGGGCGACGATAGGCGCCGGTGGAGGTGCCGTCAAGCCGCATCGTGACAGGCCCCCGGCAAGCCGAATCCGGCCACCGGAGCCGCCTGTTTCGCTCGATAGTCGGCTTCTGATTTGATATTCGTTGCAGTTGATATTATCTTTCCCAGTCCCCCTCGACCGATGAGACAGAACCGCCGTGCCGTTACCCCGACCTGTTGAACGTGAACATCTCCATACCCGCAAAATCACCTGCGAGGGCTATCTGCGCAAGGATGGGCTGTGGGATCTGGAAGCCCATCTGACCGATACCAAGACCTTCGGCTTCGATACCCGTCACCGCGGCTACATGCAACCCGGTGCGCCGGTGCATGGACTGCATCTGCGGGTGACCCTGGATCTCGATTTTGTCATTCATGATGTGATTGCCGTCTCCGACGACACCCCTTATCCGGTGTGCAAGCAGACGGCGGAGGCGATGCGCCGGCTGATCGGCCTGAAGATCGGTCCCGGCTGGATGCGCGAGGTGAGGAGCCGGGTGGAGCGCCGGGCCAGCTGCACCCATCTGATGGAACTGCTGGGACCGCTCGCCACCACCGCCTATCAGACCATGCATTCGGCCCTGGAGGAGCGCGCCAGTCGGCAACCAACGCGCAGCCGGCCGCGCATCCTCGACACCTGCATCGCCCTGGTCAGCGACGGTCCGGAGGTCAAGCAGCGCTGGCCGGAATTCTTCACCGGTCCCCGGGATGATGAGGGCTGATCAGTTTTCAATTGATATTGGGCAATTACCCTGTTGTCAGGGGTCTCTATAATCGGCGCTTCGATTTCCCTTAAATCAATGCGTGAGAGAGACAGATGATAGGTATGCGGTTGATTGTGCCATTGCTAGCAGCGTTATTGTTCAACGGCCTGGCGCAGGCGGAAGGCATGGATGACAAGCAGTTCAACGCCATACAGCAACTGGGCGAACTGAACGGCGTGGCACTCCACTGCCGTTTTCTGAGCGAAACCCAGCGCATGAAAAAGGCCCTGGTGCTGGCGCTTCCCAAGCGCCGGCAATATGGCGAGGCATTCGACCAGGAGACCAATACCGCCTTTCTGAAATTCATTGAAACCAAGGCGAGCTGTCCCGCGGAAGTGGCCTTCAGCAAACAGGTAGACGCGGCAATCCTGGTATTGGATGCCGTGTTTGCCGAGCAATAAATCGTGGCAACCGCAGGTGGGCAGGTATTCGTGAACAGATTCAGCGCAGCTTTTTCCCGTTCGATTCTTCATTCAGTGCCGGTTCCATTGCTGGCGCTTCTGCTGTTGCTGGGCAGCCAGTCTCTGCTGGCGGAGACGGCCTTCCGCGTGGTCACCAGCATCAAGCCGATCCACTCCATCCTGGCCGGCCTGATGGTCGGTACCGAAGGACCGGAGCTGCTGCTGGAGGGGGATGCGCTGCCGTTCGGCTACCGGCTGAGCGAGGCGCAGCAGGCCAGCCTGGCCGCGGCCGACCTGGTCGTCTGGGTGGGGCCTGAGCTGGAGAAGTTTCTGATCGGACCGGTGACGCAGGCGCAACAGTCGGGCAGGCAGGTGGTCACCCTGCTGGATAATCCGGAACTGAAGATTCTGCCCTCCCGCTGGAGCAAGCGCGAGGATTCAACCGAACGCGACCCGTTTATCTGGATGGACAGCCGCAATACCCTGATCCTGGTGGATGAGCTGGCCCGGGCCCTGATGGACGCGGACAACGGCCGCGCCCATCTCTACCGGAGGAACCGCGCCAAGCTGCTGGTGCGGGTGGCCGAGCTGGACCGGCGCCTGGAGTATGGCTACCGGGGGCTGAAGAGCGGGGTGGGCATGGCCTACTTTGATACCTTGCAGTATTTCGAGCAGGCCTATGCGCTGAAGATTCGCGGGGTGCTGACCCAGTCGCCGGAACAGCCGCTGGAGGCGATCAACCTGTTGCAGAGCCATGCCCGGCTGAAAGAGGGTTATTACAGCTGTCTGCTGACCGAACGGGGCATGCCGATGCCGGAACTGCCGCTGCTGACCGAGGGGGTCGATATCAATATCGGTGTCCTGGATAGCCTGGGCAGCGGCTTCGCCGCCGGTCCGGAGCTCTATTTCCAGCTCATGGAGGAGAACACCGCCGCCATCAAGAGCTGTCTCCAGTACAGCGGCGAGCCGGCCGCGCTGGCAACGGCTGAGCAGTTTGAACCGGAAACCAACCGCATCGGCGGCAAGTTCATGCTGATCGACCACAACGGCAAGCTGGTCACCGAGAAGGACCTGCTGGGCAAGTACCAGATGCTCTATTTCGGCTACACCTTCTGCCCCGATATCTGCCCCACCTCGCTGCAGGTGATGTCGCTGGCGCTGGATATGCTCGGCGAGCGGGCCGCCCTGATCAAACCCTACTTCATCACCGTGGACCCGGAGCGGGACAATGCCCAGGTGATGAAGAACTACGTCAAGTACTTCAATCAGGAGCTGATGGGACTCACCGGCACCAAGGCGATGATCGAGCGGGTGGCCAAGGCCTACAAGGTGAGGTACGAGAAGGTGATCGAGGAGGGCGGCGATCCCGATCTCTACATCATGGATCACTCGGCCAGCGTCTATCTGATGGCGCCCAACGGCGAGTTCATCACCAAGTTCGCCCATGGCATCTCGGCCAAACAGATGGTGGAGGGGCTGAACGCCTATCTGCCGAAACAGACGGCTGCTAAACCCTGATCAAGGCGGGTAGGGTGGGCACGCAGTTTGTGCCCACGCGGATACCGCGCATGGGAGTCCCGTAGGTTGGGTTAGCGGCGCACAGGCACTGCGCATCCAGACCACGATAAGGCTCGGGCGCCGCGTAACCCAACACATCGGCGGTGGCCAAAACGGTGGGTTACGGTGCGCGCATGGAGCGATGCAGACCGCCACCCCCAGCGCAGGGCACACCTAACCCACCCTACACCCCTTATTCGCGTTCATTCCATCCTTAGGTTCGTAAACGGTGCATTGCATCCTCGGCTCCGTTATCGGTACATCCCTGTACCACTCCTCCTGCACCACTCCTCGCGGCCCTCAGTCACAATGCTCCCCGTGCATCCAGGTCTCGATCAGGCGCCAGGAGATGGAGTCCCGTCTGGGGAGATGGAACTGTTCGTTCTCGGGTGAGTTCAGCAGTTGGTCCCGGTGAAACCAGCCGGCGCTCTCCAGTTCCAGGCCGTCCACCTGGATAGCGGTGGAGGCCGCCCGGGCGTAGAAGCCGAGCATGATGGAGGAGGGGAACGGCCAGGGCTGAGAGGAGTGGTAGCGGATTTCCGTCACGCGGATGCCGGCCTCCTCGCTCACCTCCCGCGCCACCGCGTCCTCCAGGCTCTCGCCCGGCTCGACAAAACCGGCCAGGGTGGAATGCATGCCCGGCGGCCAGCTCGGTTGTCGGCCCAGCAGGCAGTAGTCGCCGTCGTGCACCAGCATGATCACCGCCGGGTCGGTCCGCGGATGGTGCGACCGCCCGCAGGCCGGATTGCTGCAGACCCGCATGTGTCCGGAGCGGGTGGACTTGGTCGGGTTGCCGCAGGCCCCGCAGAAGCGGTGCTGCCGATGCCAGTAGGTCATCGCCCGGGCATGGGCCAGCAGGGCACCGCTGCGATGGTCCAGCAGCGGTCCGACGACCCGAAGATCCTCGAAACGCTGCTCCGGCCGGGCGGGCAGGTGTTCTGTCGGCTGCTCCAGGTGGGAGATGTCCAGGGCCAGCCAGACGATGCCGTCGGGATCGCTGCCTAGCAGCACCAGTTCCCCGTCCAGGGCCAGTAGTCCGGCATCCCGGTTGCCCGGAAAGGAGATCGGCCGCTGCTGGCGATTGACCAGATGCTTATTGCGCCATACCGGCAGCAGGCGGCTGTTTTCCGCGTTCAGCATCGCCTGCAGCCACTCGGGATCATCCCGATAACGATCCAGTCGGTCAAAGCCCTGGCTGCTGTAGTAGTTGGGTTGATTCATGATGAATGTAGCATGGCCAATATCGGGCGCGAATGCAAAATCGCGATCAACCCTCTTTCAGCCCCATCAGGTAGCGTGGATCGGCGCCCGGCAGGGAGCGGCAGATCTTGGTGAAGTTGCGGAGATTGGGTAGCCGTCTGCCGCAGCAGAAGTGGTTGATCTGACTCGGCTTGAGGCCGGTCCGGTTGGCCAGCTCCAGTTGCGAGATACGGGCCTGATGGAGACAGCTGTTCAGTCGTTGGGCAAACGCCTCGGGGTCACTGTTATGCATGTTGCTTCCTGCGAAATCGGGAATGAAGGCGGCCGCGACGGTTTACAGAGCGTCGGTCAGCGGATGGCGCAGGCAGGTAAGATGCTGGCGGGTCAGGCACACCGCCGGATAGTGCAGGTTCGTCATGGTCTGGTTCCTTTGGGACACCCCGCCCCAGTGAAAAGGTGAATGGTCGATGGCAGGTCTCCTGGCTCGCGGGTCGCTGTTCGGATGTCGCCTTCCCGGATCTCTCCAGTGGCAAGATGACATGAACTCTCCGCCTACAGTTGCGGGGGCAGCCACGGCTCGGGTTTCCCCTCCCGTGTTCCCTTTTTAATCCCATCGGCTGACGCCGGTCGGAACCATCGCGCCCATTCTAGCGACAGCCCGCTGATCAGCGCAAGGCGCGTTGCTCTACGGCAGCAATTCTAAGTTATGGCTTTCAATAGCCGTTTAGTTCTCCAATTCCCGGCTAATAAGGAACCACGGATGGACACGGATTCACACAGATAGGAGATCAGAATGCTGAATCGGTGTTTATCTGTGTGAGTCCGTGGTTCTCCCGGGTCTCTGGTCGGCATGCAAAAACCTCCCAATCCCAGGGTTTTGTGTTCGATGGCTTATTGCCAAATTAAAAATATCGAATGTTATTCTCAGGATCGATCTGCTAGATTTGTATCGCTCACCCCTGTGAGCAGATAAAAGAGGCCGGTGCGAAGGCCCGTTACAATCTTGGGAGGAAACCATGCGAACTGTTCAAATTGCAGCCGTGCTGCTGTCACTCTTATTAACCAGTTTTTCCCTCATGGCTCAGGACGCGGATCGGCTCAGGCCCTTCGTCCTGGCGGAGACGAGCCAGACTCCGCTGGATGCCAAGCTGCAATCGGTCCAGGCGGCACTGGGTCAGGCGGGTTTTGCCATCGCCGGTGAATATGTCCCCTATGCCGGTGCGCATATCCTGATCATTACCGACGAGAGTCTGCGCAAGCAGGCCGCGGGGTCCCCCATGGGCGGCTATGGCGTAGCCCTCCGGGTCTCCCTGACGGAGCAGGACGGGGCCGTACAGGTCAGCTATACCGATCCGCGGTGGATGGGCAATGTCTACCGCATGGCGGGTGATTTCAAGGCGCTGTCCGACCGTCTGCAGGCCGCCCTGGGGCGGGAGAACACCTTCGGTTCGGAGGGTGGCCGCACGGTGGAGAACCTGCGCGAATATCACTACATGATGTTCATGCCCTATTTTGACGATCAGGTGGAGCTGGCCAGCTATGACTCCCACCAGGCGGCGCTGGACGCCGTCGAGGCCGGCCTGGCCGCCGGTAAAGGGGGGGTGACCCTGATCTCCCGGGTGGATGTGATCGGCAAGGAGGAGTCACTGTTCAATGTGGCGGTGAAGCAGGGTGCCGGGGCGGACGCTCCGGTGATGCAGATTATCGATCAGGCCGCGATGCGGCATACCGCCCATCTGCCCTATGATCTGCTGGTCTCGGGCGGCAAGGTCTACATGCTGCACGGCAAGTTCCGTATTGCCCAGAGCTTCCCCGATCTGACCATGACCACCTTCATGAAGATATCCGATGCGCCGGATGGCATCGAGCAGGCCTTGAAGATGGCGGCGGGGGGCAATTAACAAGCACCTGTAGGAGCCCCGCCCCGGGCTAATGGGGCGTATGTTAAGGGCTCTGACCCCTTTACGGACCCCTTTACGCGAACCAAGCCGACCTCAGGGTGCGGTGGCCACCAGGACCGCCCGCGTGGGTGCCGGGTATCCCTCGATGGTACGGCCGGGATCGGCCGGATCGAGATAATCGGCCAGGGATTCGAAGCGCATCCAGTCGGTGGCGCGCTGCTCCCGGGTACTGGTGGGGGTTACATCCACCACCCGCACGTCGCGGAAGCCGCAGCGTTCCAGCCAGCCCGCGAGGGTGGCAGGGGTGGGAATGAACCAGACATTGCGCATCTTCGCGTAACGGCCCTCCGGCAACAGCACCTGTCCCGGCCCGCCCTCTATCACCAGGGTCTCCAGAACCAGTTCGCCCCCCGGACGCAGGGTCGCCTTCAACTCATAGAGGTGGTCGATGGGGGAGCGCCGGTGGTAGAGCACACCCATAGAGAAGACCGTGTCGAAGGCGCCCAGGTCGGGCGGCAGATGCTCGATGCCCAGCGGCAACAGATGCACCGGCCAGTCTTCGCCAAGAAAGTGGCGTATGGCTAGGAACTGGGCCAGGAACAGCTGGGTCGGGTCGATGCCGACCACCAGACCGGCCCCCTCACCGGCCATGCGCCAGCAGTGATAGCCGTTGCCGCAGCCGATGTCCAGCACGCTTCGGCCCGCCAACGGAGTGATGTGGGGGCGCGCCCGGTCCCACTTCCAGTCCGAGCGCCACTCGGTATCGATATGAATACCATGGATCCGGTACGGGCCCTTGCGCCAGGGGTGTAACTCCTGGAGCAGTGCCTGGATCGTCTGCTGTTCAGTCTCCGTCAGGGGTCGGGTGCCGGCGGCACCGACCTGGGAGCGGTCCAGTGTCACCACTCCCGGTTCCGGTACCGGAAGTCGGGCAATCACGGCGAGCCAGCGCTCCAGATCGCCATGGGGACGCTGGGTGAAAAGCTGCTCCAGCTGCCCCGGCAACTGTTCCGCCCAGGCTCCCAGCCCGTGGGCCTGCATCGCCGAATAGAGTGTTCGAAAGTCGATCATCCCTTGCGCGCCACCAGGGAGACGAAATTGAAACACTGGAACCAGAGGTCGGCGCGCCGGAAGCCGGCTTGCTGCAATCGGTTGCGGTGCTGTTTGAGCGTCTCCGGGATCAGTACATTTTCCAGGGCGCTGCGTTTCTGGCTGATTTCCAGGTCGTTATAGCCATTGGCCCGCTTGAAGGCGTGGTGCATCTCGATCTGCAGCGCCTCCTCCTCGGGATCGTCGAAGCGGATCTTCTCCGAGAGGATCAGGATGCCGCCCGGCCGCAGTCCGGCGTGGATACGGCTCAGCAACGCGCTGCGCTGTGCCAGCGGGATAAACTGCAGGGTGAAGTTGAGGGTCACCAGGGAGGCGTTGTCGAACGCCATCTCCGCGATGTCGGCGCAGATGAAATCGATGGGTGTCCGGTCCGCTGCCGCCGGCAATCGCTCTACCGCCTGCTCCAGCATGGCCGGTGAATTGTCCACCGCGAGGATGCGGCAGCCCGGCACCCGGATGCCGTGCCGCAACGCCTGTGCGGTGGCGCCCAGGGAACAGCCCAGGTCGTAACAGAGGCTGTCCGGTTGTACGTATTGCGCCGCCAGCACGCTGCTGAGGTTGATCACGCTGTCATAACCGGGTACCGAGCGCCCGATCATGTCGGTAAACACCCGTGCTACCTGCTGGTCGAAGACGAATTCGTCAACCCGGTTTCTGGGGTCGGCATAGACTCGGTCCTGTTCTGAATCCTGTTTCATGGTGTGGTCGATGGTCTGGAAAGAAGAATGGCCGCCGGCAGCACTGCCGCGGCGGCCATTATATCCCTATCTGACGGGTGTCAGGCTATCCTGACCAGGTAGTGGCCGTGGGCCTGG
Organism: Sedimenticola hydrogenitrophicus; assembly: GCF_025175675.1. GTDB lineage: Bacteria > Pseudomonadota > Gammaproteobacteria > Chromatiales > Chromatiaceae > Sedimenticola > Sedimenticola hydrogenitrophicus. The sequence continues at coordinate 22,645 of NZ_JANIOA010000021.1, read as the reverse complement.
CCCTGGAGGATTGCCTGCAACCGTTCCGCCACCTCATCCAGGCCGATCTCGGTGGTCAGGGTCTCCAGGCAGTCCGGTTTCCACTCGCCGGCCATGCGCTCCCAGACCGCCATCCGGGTTGCCATGGGGCACTCGGCCGAGTCGATGCCGATCAGCGAGATGCCGCGCAGGATGAAGGGGAACACGCTGGTGTGCAGTTCCGGGGAGCCCACCAGCCCGGCGCAGGTTACGGTGCCGCCATAGCGGGTCGCCTTGAGGGCGCTGGCGAGCATATCGCCCCCCACCACGTCGATGACGCCGGCCCACTGCTCCTTGAGCAGGGGGCGTTCGGTTTCGATAATGGCCTCCCGGCCGAGCACCGCGTCGGCGCCGAGGGACTTGAGGAAGTCCGCGGCATCCGCCTTGCCGGTGACGGCGGTGACCGAGAAGCCGGCCCTGGCGAGCATTGCCACGGCCAGGCTGCCTACACCGCCGGTGGCGCCGGTAACCAGCACCGGGCTGCGTTCGGGGGTGACGCCGTGGTTCACCAGGGCATTCATCATCAGTCCGGCGGTGAGGCCGGCGGTGCCGAACATCATGGCCTCTTTAAGGCTCAGGTTCTGTGGCCGCTGGATCACCCAGGCCGCGGGCACGCGGATATACTCGGCCAGGGCGCCGTCGGTATTCATGCCCAGGTCATAGCTGGTGACGATCACCTCGTCGCCCACCGCGAAGTCGGGATGTTCGCTGGCGGCGACGCTACCGGCGGCGTCGATCCCCGGGGTATGGGGATAGTTGCGGGTCACCCCCTTGTTGCCGACCGAAGAGAGGGCATCCTTGTAATTCAGCGCGGAGTAGTGCACCCGTACCAGCACTTCGCCGGCCGGTAGATCATCAATAGCGCGGGTCTTGATGCCGCAGATGTATTTTTTTGCTTCGGCCTCTTCAACGACCAGGGCGCGAAATTGGTTTTCGCTCATCATCCATCTCCTGTCAATAGGTGGGGGTTAGCCGGTCGCGTACGGGTCAGCGCCACGAGTCGGTGATCTGTTATCAAACTAGCAATCGGGGGTGTTTCAGGCAAGCCGGCCAGGGTGATCCATTGAAACTGGTGGGGTGGTCCACTCACTCCCGGATGCGGTCGAGAAAGTCTATCCAGTGCGGATTCACCTCCCCGGCGTTGCTGATGGGGGCCATGTGTCCGCCGCGGACCCAGTGGGCTTCCAGCCGGGGCAGGGTCCGTTCCAGTATCTCGGCGATGCGGCGGGTCGGCAGGGGGCTCTCCCGACTGCGCAATAGACAGACCGACACTGTCAGCTCCCGGTAATCGGCCGCCTTGAGGGGTTCCCGCAGCAGCGCCTGAAAATCGAGAGACACCTTGGCAATGTAGCGGTCCAGCATCTGCTGCCGCTCCGCCGGGAGTCCCTGGTAGGTGCCCGTGCCGCTCCAGAAGTCGATAAAGTGCGCTGTGGCGGCGGCCGTATTCCCGGCAGCCAGGCATTCAGCCACCCGCTCCGCCACTTGGCGGATGATCCGGTGCGCCGGTTCACTGCTCGCCAGCAGATGAAACGCCACCGGTTCGTACAGCCCCAGGGACAGGACGCTGGACGGTTGTTCATGGGTGAGGCGGAGCGCGGTGGCGCCGCCGTAGGAGTGGCCAATCAGATGGAAGCGCCGATCCCCCAGGCGTTGCCGGATGATCCTGGCCACCCGCTGCGCCTCCTCGGCCAGGGTAAAATCCTCGGGAGCGGGGGGGCATTCGCTCTCGCCATAACCGTACAGATCGATAGCGATCACCCGGTAGCGGCTCAGCAGCTGTTCGCCCAGCTTGCGCCATTGGGTCCGGTCGCTCATGGAGCTGTGCAGCAGGATCAGGGGTGCGCCCGCTCCCCGGTCGTCGATTGCCTGTTCGGAATACATGGGTGTGTGACGGCCTTTCACTGAAATGACCGCTCACTTTAACCGCTGGGTTGCAGCGCAACAACCGGGTTTGGGACATGGTTTCCCCGGTAACCACCGGACGATTGACGCCCCGGGATGGGTGTTGGCATTAATAGGTTTATTGATGCAGCTAATGGGGGTATTCTTTAGTGTCCGGCCTACCGGTCGGATAGAGCAGGCTTTGCGAAGCGGCCAAAAGCCGCGACTAATGTTTGGTCATCGGTTCAGAAGAGAGCATATGCTGAACACACAAGTTATCCAGTTACCGAAACAGAGTGTCGAACATGACCATCTGTACCACCAGATTATCCTGGGGGTGCAGGGGCGGGCGGAATTCGAGGTGGAGGGCCGCGGCGATCTGGTCTGCAATCATCTCGGTTGCCTGATCCCGTCCTCGTTGAGCCACTCGTTCTGCGGCATCGACAGCAACGAAATCCTGGTGCTGAATGTACCGGTGCCGGATCGACCGGCCGAGCCGCTGGACCAGGTGGAGTTGAACTGCCTGTCGGAACTGTTTGATCGATCAGGTTTTTTCAGGGTGGATCCGATGGTGCGCCAGCTGCTGCAGCTTTCGGTCAAGGAGATGAGAAGCTACCCCGAGGATGAGTCCCTGGCGCGCAGTTTTGGCGTTTGTCTGCTGCAACTGCTCTCCCGGCGCGCCAGCCGGCAAGCGGAGCGACGCCCTTCAAAACGGCTCAACATGGACGTGCTCGATGCCTATATCGAGGCCAATCTCAATCAGAAGATGCTGGTGCGGGAGTTGGCGCTGATCGCCTGTATGAGTCCGAGCCACTTTTTCAGCGTGTTCCGGGAGGAGACCGGGGTAACCCCGAATCAGTACATCACCCGGCAACGTCTGCAACATGCCAAATTTCTCCTGGAGAGCACTCGGCTGCCGTTGAGCGATGTCAGCGTGCAGACCGGATTCTCCAGTCAGAGCGCCTTCGCCCAGGTGTTTAAACGGTACAATGACATCACGCCCCGGCAATATCGGCTCAAGCAGTAGTTCTGTTTTTGATTTTTTCAGCATAACTACGCACCCCGTCTGTAAGTGATTGCCTGCCTTGTTGGCCGATCTTGATCCAGCCATCACCTGAGGTCGGCAAAGTATGCCGATTTCCCGTGAGTAGTAACTTTTCAGCAATAACTGATACTTGGGAAAGCCGATCCCCGGGCACCCGTTTACCGCTGGTATTCGTGCCGCATCGGCCATCTGGCGTAGGATTTCGATAAAAAACCGTAGCATTCTGTAAGAAGTACGCCATGCTCAACGCTAGTCTGGCGCATCCGAAATTGCATGTTACAGTTTTACTAAGGGTGACAGGCCGTTTTTCCAGTTAAGGGCCTGGAAAGAAGTAGCTGTTACAGATTGCGCCGGCCACAGATTTTATTGAAGCGGCCGTTTGCCTTCAAGGCACGGCAAGGCGCACATAGTCGTTCTATGTAAGTCTTGCCGTAACGCCGAAGGCGGACGAAAAGACCAGCAAGATGTGATAGTTATTTATTGACAGGTCCTAAGTCCGTCCCAAGGAGTCAGGTGTTGTGATGCCCGAATTCAATATCAGTTCCGCCCTGGATGCCGGCACCGTCCGGCAAGCTCCCGACCTGCTCAAATCCCGGATCAGCGCCATGTATTGCATGGATGAGACGCGGTTACTGGAGGAGCTGATTCCTCTGGCCACACCCACACGGGAGCTGCTGGACAAGACTACCCGGGAGAGTGCCGAACTGGTCAGGGCGGTGCGCAAGCGCGACGATGCTATGCACATGATCGACGCCTTGCTGCTGGAATACAGCCTGGATACCCGTGAAGGGGTGTTGCTGATGTGCCTTGCCGAGGCGCTGATGCGTATCCCCGACAGCGCCACCGCCGACGCCCTGATCAAGGACAAGCTGACCATCGCCGACTGGAAACAGCACCTGAAGCAGAGCCGATCGCTGCTGGTGAATGCCTCCACCTGGGGCTTGTTGCTGACCGGCAAGGTGATCACCCTGGATGCCGGGATTGAAGACGAGCCGGCCAGTATCATCAACCGGCTGGTCAACCGGCTGAGTGAACCGGTGGTGCGACAGGCGATGCATCAGGCGATGAAGATCATGGGCAAGCAGTTTGTGCTCGGTCGCAGCATCGGCGAAGCGTTGGCCAACAGCCGCAAGAACCGCGAGGCCGGTTATACCTATTCCTACGATATGCTGGGTGAGGCGGCCCTGACCGGTCAGGATGCCGAGCACTATTTCCAGGCCTATTCCCGCGCCATCCAGACCGTGGGCAAGGATACCTTCCCCGCCGACAAGTCCCCCCGTCCTACTATCTCGATCAAACTCTCCGCTCTGCACCCCCGCTATGAAAAACCGCAGGAGTCGCGGGTGATGAGTGAACTGCGCGAGCGCATGCTGGCACTGATTGAGATGGCCCGGGAGCTGGACGTGGGTATCACCATCGATGCCGAGGAGGCCGACCGGCTGGAGCTGTCGCTGAAGCTGTTCGAACGGCTCTACCGCGATGAGCTCACTCGCGGCTGGGGCAATCTGGGACTGGTGGTGCAGGCCTATTCTAAGCGGGCGTTGCCGGTGCTCTGCTGGCTGGCGGCGCTGGCCAATTCCCAGGGCGACCTGATCCCGATACGCCTGGTGAAAGGAGCCTATTGGGACAGCGAGATCAAGCATGCCCAGCAAATGGGGCTGGAAGGCTACCCGGTGTTCACCCGCAAGGAGGCGACCGATGTTTCCTATCTGGTCTGTGCCCGCTTCCTGCTGAGCGAGCAGGTGCGGGGGCTGCTCTATCCCCAGTTCGCCAGCCACAATGCCCACACGGTGGCCAGTGTCATCAGCATGGCGAGCCACAACGAGTATGAATTTCAGCGGCTGCACGGCATGGGCGATGCCCTATATAACACGGTCATGGAGCGTTATAACTGCCATGTGCGGATCTATGCACCGGTCGGCAGCCACAAGGATCTGCTGCCCTATCTGGTACGCCGGCTGCTGGAAAACGGTGCCAACTCCTCTTTCGTGCACCGGCTGATCGACCAGAAAACCCCGGTGGAGTCCCTGACCGAGCATCCGGTGACCCAGCTCTGTCGCTACGCCACCCTGGCCAATGAGCGGATTCCGTTGCCGGCGCATATCTATAGCCAGGGGCGCATCAACTCCCGTGGCATCAATATCAATGTGGATGATCAGTGGCTGCCACTGCAGCGGGAGGTGCAGGCATTCTTCAGCCACTCCTGGCATGCCGCCCCGGTGATCAATGGTCAGCGGATCGAAATCGGCGAGCTAAAGCAGGTTCACGCGCCGTTTGACCGGGTGATCCATGTCGGCAGTCTGTTCGAGGCGGATGCGCAGACCACCGAACAGGCGATCGCCGCGGCCCACGGGGCCTTTGCCGGCTGGAACGCCACCCCGGTAGCGAAGCGCGCCGAGGCCGTGGAGCGGGCGGCGGAGCTGTTGGAGAACCACCGGGCGGAGCTGATCGCACTCTGCCACCTGGAAGCCGGCAAGGCGATTCAGGATGGCATCGACGAAGTGCGCGAGGCGGTGGACTTCTGTCGCTACTACGCCCAGCAAGCGCGGCAGTTGTTCGGCTCGGCATTGACCCTGGATGGCCCCACCGGCGAGTCCAATGAGCTCTACCTGCAGGGCCGGGGGGTGTTTGTCTGCATCAGTCCCTGGAACTTCCCCCTGGCGATCTTCACCGGCCAGATCATGGCCGCGCTGGCTGCAGGCAACTGTGTAATCGCCAAGCCGGCGGAACAGACCAGTCTGATTGCCGCTCGCGCGGTGGCGCTGTTCCATCAGGCCGGTATCCCGGGCCCGGTACTGCAACTGCTGCCGGGCGTGGGCAGCCGCATCGGTCCACTGCTCACCGCCGATGAACGCATCACCGGTGTGGCCTTTACCGGTTCCACCGAGACGGCGCGGCAGATCAATCGATCACTGGCGGAGCGTAACGGCCCGATCGCCACCCTGGTGGCGGAGACCGGCGGCCAGAACGCCATGATTGTCGATAGCACTGCGCTGCCGGAGCAGGTGATCAAGGATGTGATCTCTTCCGCCTTTACCAGCGCCGGGCAGCGCTGCTCCGCCCTGCGCGTGCTGTTCATTCAGGAGGATGTGGCCGAGCGCATGCTGGAGCTGCTCAAGGGGGCGATGGCGGAACTGAAGGTGGGGAATCCCTGCGAGCTGGATACCGACGTGGGCCCGGTGATCGACGACGCGGCACGTCGCGCGCTGCAGCAGCATATTGGCGAGATGCGCGAGCAGGCGAGCCTGATTGCCGAGACCCCGCTGCCGCCGAATGCCGAGACGGGCAGCTTTGTTGCACCGGTGGCATTTGAGATAGCGGGCATGGGGCAGCTTGAGAAGGAGCATTTTGGACCCATCCTGCATGTGATCCGTTTCCCGGCATCCCGCCTGGACGATGTGCTTGCCCAGATCAACAACTCCGGTTACGGCCTTACCCTGGGCATACATTCACGCAATGAAACCACCAGCCGCCGTATCGACGCCAAGGTGCGCGTAGGCAATGTCTATATCAACCGAAATCAGATCGGTGCGGTGGTCGGGGTGCAGCCGTTTGGCGGTCTCGGCCTGTCTGGCACCGGTCCCAAGGCGGGCGGTCCGCACTATCTGCTGCGCTTTGCCACAGAAAGAACACGCACCATCAATACCACCGCCATCGGTGGTAATGCCACGCTGCTTTCTCTTGAGAACAGCGTACTCCGCTAATCCCACTTCCGGGAGCGGATTTGTCCAGGGATGGAGTTATAACGCGGAGCCCGTGGATGGGCAGGAGCGTATTTGTCCAGGGATGGAGTTATACCGCGAAGGCCACGGTTGGCCGGGAGCGGACGTGTCCACGGAAGACGTAATACTATGGAGCCCATGGATGGGCGGGAGAGTTGGACAGTTGGCATTATTGTCAATAATAACTATAAAGCGGTACAGTACCGCACGGCCACAAGCCACCAAAGGCATACAGTGTTGACCGTTATCCACCGGGTCGATCCGCAACTGTATGATGAAAATAATAGACGGGTGAGGAGCTCATGGAATATTTTATCCAGCAGTTAATCAACGGCGTCACGCTCGGTTCGATCTACGGACTGATCGCCATTGGTTACACCATGGTCTACGGTATTATCGGCATGATCAATTTCGCCCATGGCGATATCTTTATGATCGGTGCCTTCCTATCGTTGATCGCCTTTTTGGTTCTCGGCATTGTCGGCATCACCTGGATTCCACTGGCGCTACTGGTTGTGCTGCTGGTCTCCATGCTCATCGCCTCCATCTATGGTTGGACGGTCGAACGTCTGGCCTACCGACCGCTGCGCGGCTCGTTCCGCCTGGCGCCGTTGATCTCCGCCATCGGCATGTCAATCTTCCTGCAGAACTATGTCCAGCTGCTGCAGGGGGCGCGGGTGCGGCCTATCCCGCCGGTCATCTCCGGCGGCTTCACCTTTCTGGAAGGGGGCGTCTTCTCCATCACCATCAGCTATCTGCAGATCGTGATTATGCTGCTTACCATCGTACTGATGACCGGCTTTGCGTTGCTGATTTCACGCACCTCCCTGGGCCGGGCGCAACGCGGCTGTGAGCAGGATCGGACCATGTCGGCACTGCTCGGGATCAACGTAGACCGGACCATCTCCCTGACCTTTGTGATGGGCGCCGCACTGGCGGCGGTCGCCGGCATGCTGTTTGTCCTTTACTACGGTGTGATCGATTTCTATATCGGTTTCCTGGCCGGAATCAAGGCGTTTACCGCGGCGGTACTCGGCGGTATCGGTTCCCTGCCCGGGGCCATGCTGGGCGGCCTGCTGATCGGATTGATCGAGACCTTCTGGTCCGCCTATTTCTCCATTGAGTACAAGGACGTGGCGGCCTTCGCTATTCTGGTCCTGGTGCTGATATTCAGGCCGACCGGTTTGTTGGGTAAACCGGAAATCGAGAAGGTGTAGGCATCATGAATGAAAACAATAACAGGCTGCGCGGCATCGATATCACCGCGTTGTTGAAAGAGTCCGCTATCGCCGCCCTCGTGGCATTGGGACTGACCATAGTCATGCTCGGGCTGCGCACCGTGGATACCACCACGGGGCTCGGTATTACCACGCGCTGGCCACTGGTCGTACTGGCGGTGGTATCGGTATTTGTCGGGCGCCTGCTGTTTGCCCTGCGACGTGAATGGAAAGCGGCCGGACGACCGGTGCAACGGGATCTGAAAAAAGCCGAGCACCGGGCCGCGATTATCGTGCAACGCTTTTCCACCATCGGCGGACCCATCTTCATCGCCTTCGCCCTGGCCCTGCCGCTGCTGCCCTTTGCCGATCGCTATGTGGTGGATGTGGCCACCTATGTGCTGATCTATGTGATGTTGGGCTGGGGGCTCAATATCGTTGTCGGACTCGCCGGATTGCTGGACCTCGGCTACGTCGCATTCTATGCCGTTGGGGCTTACTCCTACGCCCTGTTTGCCTTCTATTTCGATCTCTCCTTCTGGGTCTGCCTGCCGCTGGCCGGACTCTGTGCCGCCGGCTTCGGTGTACTGCTCGGGTTCCCGGTACTGCGGCTGCGGGGTGATTATCTGGCCATTGTGACCCTGGGCTTCGGTGAGATTATCCGGGTGATCCTGCTCAATTGGTATAGCTTCACCAATGGGCCGGACGGCATTTCCGGTATCCCGCGCCCCACCTTCTTCGGACTGGAACTGAAACGCACGGCGGCAGAGGGTGAACAGACCTTCCATCAGTTTTTCAATCTCGATTACTCCACCATGCATCGCCTGATCTTCCTCTACTATCTGATTCTCATATTGGCGCTGTTCACCAACTTCTTTACCCTGCGTATCCGCAAGATGCCGATCGGACGTGCTTGGGAGGCGTTGCGGGAGGATGAGATCGCCTGTCGATCACTGGGTATCAACCCGACCAACACCAAGTTGACCGCCTTTGCCCTGGGCGCCATGTTCGCCGGTTTTGCCGGCTCCTTCTTCGCTACCCGGCAGGCCTTCATCAGCCCGGAGAGCTTCACCTTTATCGAATCGGCGGTGATTCTGGCCATCGTGGTACTGGGTGGCATGGGCTCCCAGGTCGGTGTGGCGATTGCGGCGGTGCTGTTGATCGGCGGCACCGAGCTGTTCCGTGGTCTCGAGGAGTATCGCATGCTGGCCTTCGGGGGGCTGATGGTCGCCATCATGGTGTGGAGACCGCGCGGACTGTTGGCGCACCGTGAACCCACCATCAAATTGCATTCGGGCAAGGCGCCGCCAGAGGAGGTGATCAAGGCGGTTACCCAAGGGGGTATGAAATGAACCAGGTTTCATCCATACCACCTGAACTGGTCATTCCCAGTGGCGCCGAGCCGCTGCTCACCGTCGAGCACCTCACCATGCGCTTTGGTGGCTTGATCGCCATCGATGATGTCTCCTTTGCCGCGGGCAAGGGTGAAATCACCGCGATCATCGGTCCCAACGGGGCCGGCAAGACCACCCTGTTCAACTGTATCACCGGTTTTTACACGCCGACTGTGGGCAGATTGACCCTGCGGGCCCGGGGTGAAACCTTTCTGCTGGAACGGATGGACGGGTTCCGCATTGCCCAGAAGGCCCATGTGGCGAGGACCTTCCAGAATATCCGTCTGTTCTCGGAAATGTCGGTCCTGGAAAACCTGATCGTCGCCCAGCACAATGAACTGATGAAGGCATCCGGTTACACCGTAACCGGCCTGTTCGGTCTCGGCGGCTATCGCAAGAAAGAGCGGGAGGCGACCGATCTGGCAAGCTACTGGCTGGACAAGGTGGGGCTGACCCGGCTGGCCGATATCAATGCCGGCAATCTCCCGTATGGCGCTCAGCGTCGGCTGGAGATCGCCCGGGCTATGTGCATCAGGCCGACCATACTCTGCCTGGATGAGCCGGCCGCCGGCCTGAATCCAACGGAATCACATGAACTCAATAAGCTGCTCAACTATATCAAGGAGGAGCACGATATCGGACTGTTGCTGATCGAGCACGATATGAGTGTGGTGATGGAGATCTCCGACCATGTGATTGTGCTCGATTATGGCGTCAAGATCTCCGACGGCACGCCACTTTATGTCCGTTCAGATCCCAATGTCATCCGCGCCTATCTCGGTGAGGAGGAGACCGAAGAGTTGCCTCCGGAGATCGTCGAAGACATTAGCAAGGATTATGATCCAGATAGCATTGATTCAGATAAAGGGGGCGTCTGAGATGTTGGAAGTATCCGGTTTACATACCTTCTACGGCAGCATCGAGGCGTTGAAAGGCGTCGATCTTACGGTCGACGCGGGTGAAATCGTTACCCTTATCGGCGCCAACGGTGCCGGCAAGAGTACCTTGCTGATGACCATCTGCGGAACGCCCCGGGCGGCAAGGGGCTCGATCCATTATCTGGGACAGGACATTACCCACCTGAATACCCACACCATCATGCACATGGGGCTGGCCCAGTCGCCGGAAGGGAGACGGATCTTTCCCCGTATGACGGTGATGGAAAATCTGCAGATGGGAGCGATTGTCGCCGACGAGGAGTATTTTGATCAGGATCTGGAGCGGGTGACGACTCTGTTCCCGATCCTGAAAAAGCGTGCCAACCAGCGGGGGGGGACCTTGTCCGGGGGCGAGCAGCAAATGCTGGCTATTGCCCGGGCGATGATGAGCCGGCCGAAACTGCTGCTGCTGGATGAGCCCTCATTGGGCCTGGCGCCGTTGGTGGTGAAACAGATCTTTGAAGTGATCGAGGAGATCAACCGGAAGGACAAGGTGACCGTGCTGCTGGTTGAGCAGAACGCCTTTCATGCACTGAAACTGGCCCACCGGGGCTATGTCATGGTGACCGGGGAGATCACCCTGTCGGGAGAAAGTAAGGAGCTGTTGGAACGACCGGAAGTGCGTGCGGCTTATCTGGAGGGCGGACATTGAACATACCTGTATTTATCGGCGTTACCCTGGTGCTGTTTGGTGGTGCCGGCTACATGATGGGGCAGGCGGTGGCGATCACCTGGAGACCCCTCCGGCAAGTGTTTCTCTATGCCCTGCTGCTGGGGGCCGGCGACCGTTTCCTGGTGTTTGCCCTGTTTGACGGAGAGTTGATCTCGCTCGGCGGCTACCTGATAGACACCACCGCCATCACCCTCATCGCCCTGCTGGCGTTTCGTGTGACCCGGGTGAACCGGATGATCAGCCAGTATCCCTGGCTCTACCGACGCACCGGTCTGCTGAGCTGGACGGAGATTGAAGAATAATCAGACGAAACCGACTAGACTTAATCGTGTTCGTGGATTGTATGTCATCGGGTTATGCGGGAAGCATATTTCCTCATGATTCGAGTGACTTCCCGATGAGTTCCTGTCGGGCGGAAATAAGAAGAGTGGAATAAATATTTTTTGACTGGGAAAGTACTAGAGGAGATATGTTGAGATGAAAAAGACATTCAAACTGTCCATGATTGCCGCGGTAACCGCTGCGACCATGAGCTTTGGCTCGCTGGCAGCGGCCGATATCATGATTGCCACTGCCGGCCCGATGACGGGACAGTACGCCAGTTTCGGCGCGCAGATGAAGGCCGGAGCTGAACAGGCGGTTGCCGATATCAATGCATCCGGTGGTGTGCTGGGGCAGCAGCTGGTGCTCGAGGTGGGTGATGATGCCTGCGACCCGAAACAGGCCGTTGCCGTGGCCAACCAGATGGTCAATAAGGGCGTCGTGTTCATGGCGGGGCACTTCTGCTCCGGCTCCTCCATTCCGGCATCCAAGGTGTATGAAGAGGAGGGCATCGTGATGATCTCTCCGGCATCCACCAACCCGAAACTGACCGAAGAGGGTGGCGACACCGTATTCCGTGTCTGTGGTCGCGATGACCAGCAGGGTGCGGTTGCAGGTAAATTCCTCAAAGAGAACTTTGCTGATAAGAAGATCGCCTTCATCCATGACAAAACCGCCTATGGCAAGGGGCTGGCCGACGCCACCCTGGCGGAATTCAAGAACCTGGGTGGCGAACCGGCCATGTATGAAGCCATCACCGCGGGCGAGAAAGATTACACCGCGCTGGTCTCAAAGATGAAGCAGGCCAATATCGGCGTCATGTATCTGGGTGGTTACCACACCGAAGGTGGCCTGATTGTCCGGCAGATGCGCGAGCAAGGCATGGATACCGTACTGGTATCCGGTGATGCCCTGGTGACTAACGAGTACTGGTCAATCACCGGTCCCGCCGGCGAGGGCACCCTGATGACCTTCAGCCCGGATCCACGCAAAAATCCGGTGGCCGCACCGCTGGTGGAAAAATTCCGCAGCAAGGGTATTGAGCCGGAAGGTTATGTCCTGTACACCTATGGCGCCGTCCAGGCCTGGGCACAGGCAGTGACCACCGCCGGTTCCACCGACACCGGGAAGGTGGTCAAGGCGCTGCAAAGTGGCGAATTTGAAACCGTACTGGGCAAATTCGGTTTTGATGAGAAGGGCGATGTCACCGCACCGGGTTACGTATTGTATGAATGGAAAAACGGTGTGTACGACTATCTGTAACCAGCGAGTATAAGCGCCACAAAAAGCCCGGCATATTGCCGGGCTTTTTGTCTGGGGGGTGTCAGGTTTAATCCTACCTGATTACCCATCTGGCTCAGCCACAGTCAGGAGAATATTAAACGCAAATGAACGCGAATTCTGTAAATCTTCCAGTTTCGTAGGGTGGGTTAGCGGCGCGCAGGCACCATACTTCCCGGCCGCAACAACACCCGGGCGCCGCGTAACCCACCGATGCCGCAACCACCAAGCGGTGGGTTACGGCGCGCGCACGATGCAATGCAAACGGCCACCTCCGACGCAGGGTGCGCCTAACCCACCCTACGGGAGCAGGGTGTGTTACTCCAGTCCGGCAAGCAGATGGCGGCTGCGCCAGAGATCAATCAGTGTGTAACCCAGGTTTGAGGCGAGGATGATGCTCATCCCCAGCAGCAGGGTCAGGGTGAACTGCTCCCCCAGGATCAGGATGGCCAGGCCGAACCCGAAGATCGGTTCCAGGTAGGCCAGTACCGGTGCCAGCGAGGTGCGCACACTGCCGAATCCCTTGAAGTAGATCAACCCACCCAGGGCCGTGGCGATAAAACCCATGCCGGCGGCGTTGTACAGGTTGGCACTGCTCAGCTCGATCGGCAGCAGAAACAGCGCCGGCAGCATGATCAGTGAACCGATGAATGAACTGGCAACGATCATCTGCTCGCTTTTGATCCCCCGGGTCTTGATCACCCGAACCAGCACCATGCTGAAAGAGAAGGCGATGCTGGCGGTGACGGAGCAGATCAACCCCAGCACCGACGACAGTGAACCGAAGCGCGGAAGCTGGGTCGTCCCCAGGATGATGGTCACCAGCCCCAGCAAGTTGACTCCAACCGACAGATAGTAGGCACTGCTGAACTGGGTGGGGCGCAGGTCGGGGAACAGGTAGCGGCAGGCCAGTTTCTCGGTGAGCGGAAACCAGATGGCGGCGGTATAGAGGAGGATCACGCTCAGACCCACCGACAGCAGGACCGCGCCCAGGGTATAGAGGGCCAGCACCAGCGCCATGGAGATTCCGACCATGATCCACAGGCCGGGCTGGTTTCTTGCGAAAGCAATCGACTCCAGGATCTTGTCCCGGGTTTTTCGGGGAAACAGCGGGTAGCTGATAATTGCGATCAGCGGGAAACTGAGGACGCAGAAAAAGAAGCGCAGAAAGACCACATTCACCGGGTGTGTCTGCACGATCTGGTTGGCAAAAATACCCATCGAACCCATCATCAGGCAGCCCAGCACGAGCGTACCGATATGTCGGTTTTCGGATTCACGGAAAAGGCTGAACACCCAGGATCTCCCGGCAGGAGGACAGTTTTTTGACTGGCTGAAAGCGGAGGATTATAGAGGGTTGTGACGCTGAGACAAACAGAAAAAACACACGCTTGGCGTTATGTGGAAGGGGTCGGAGTCAGGCTCCCGGACCGGGTGGAGTTTACCGCCGCCGGTGCGCGACTGGACTCCGACCCTGTGTGTTTTTCGTGCACCACCGCTGCCGTCATCGCGTGGTGTTTTCTCCCTGTACCGTCATTGTCAGCTGTTTCTTCCCTGTGGTCAGATCAGGTTTCTTCTCAGATGGTGTTTTTTCTTCTTTCCCTTGATCAGTTTTGCCGCCTGTTTGGCGCGTTTTTCGGCGGACAGGATCAGCAGTTGTTGACAGCCAACGGCTTCCACATCGGTGGATGGCTGGCGCTGGTTGAAACTGCCGTCCGGTTGCATCTCCCAGGCGCTGCGCTGATCATTGATCTGGGTGTCGAGGATGAGGCGAAGCTCGTCGCACAGTTTCTTGTCGGTTACCGGTGTAACCACTTCCACCCGTGATTCCAGATTTCGTTTCATGGCGTCGGCCGAACCGATGAAATACTCCTCTTCGCCGCCATTCTGGAAATAGTAGATCCGGGAGTGCTCCAGAAACCGCCCGACAATACCGATGACCCGGGTGGTTTCGCTGAGACCCGGTAACCCGGGACGGAAGCGGCAGGTGTCGCGCACAATCAGGTCGATGCGCACGCCATCGCGCGCCGCTTCATAGAGTGCACGGGTAATATCGACATCTTCCAGTGCATTCATCTTGAACTGGATCAGCCCCGGCGTTTCGCTGCTATGCAGCTTGCGTTCCCGTTTAATCTTGGCCAGCAGGGCGTACTTGAGCATTTTCGGTGAGGGAAGCAGTTTAAGGTAACTGCGCTCCTGGGTGTACCCGGTGGTCAGATAGTTGAACAGCTCGGTGGCATCCCGGCCCAGCTCCTCATCGTTGGTCAGCAGGCCGAGATCGGAGTAGAGCCGTGCGGTGCCGGCGTGGTAGTTGCCGGTGCCGATATGCAGATAGCGTTTGATGCCGCTGTAGTCGTTACGCACCACCAGGATGATCTTGGAGTGGGTCTTGAGTCCGACAACCCCGTAGGTCACGTGGACACCGGCCTCCTCCATGCGGTTCGCCCAGCGGATATTGGCCGCTTCGTCAAAGCGCGCCTTCAACTCGACCACCACCGCCACCTGCTTGCCGTTGCGGGCCGCACTGATCAGGTAGTCCACTACCTTGGTATCGCTCGAGGTGCGGTAGAGGGTCATCTTGATGGCGCGCACCTTGGGATCGATACTCGCCTCCTTCAGGAAGCGTTCAACGGAGGTCCCGAACGACTCATAGGGGTGTTGCAATAGCAGCGGACCACGTTCCCGGATGATGTGGAAAATGTTGCGGCTGTCCACCAGTTCCGGGTGATCTATCGGCTTATGGGTTGGATCACGCAGTTCCGGAACATCCAGGGAGGCGAGTTCGAACAGGTCCCGCATGGCCGGCATGCTGATGATCTCGTATACGTCATTCTCTTCATCCAGAAACAGCTCGGCGGCGAGCATGCCCCGGTGGACCGGTGCCATATCCTTCTGTACCTGCAGGCGCACGATCGGGGCGAAACGGCGTTCACGGAGTTCCGATTCGATCAGCGAAAGCAGGTCGTCGGCATGCTCTTCGCTGCGTTCGGTATTGGCATTTCGGGTGACCCGGAACACTTCACAGCTGAGCACCTCCATCTCCGGCAGCAGCATATCCAGGTTATTGGCGATCACATACTCCAGCGGCACATAGTGGCGCCGATCCTTCAGTTTGAGAAAGCGCGGAATTCCGGCACCCACCGGCACCTTGATACGGGTCAGGGAGGTCTTGTTGGAGTCCCCCGGGTAGCGCACCAGCACCAGCAGGTTCAGTGACAGATTGGAGATGAACGGGAACGGATGGGCCGGATCGATGGACTGGGGAGTGACCAGCGGGTAGATGTTTTCGTAATAGTAGTTGCGCAGATAGCCGCGATCCGATTTATCCAATTCATCGTAACTGAGAATGGCAATGTCATAATCTCGTAACAGTGCGGTAACCGCCAGATAGTTTTCGCGCATCTGCGCTTCAATTTCCCGTACCATCAGGCTGGATTCGTCGATCTGCTGCTGTGGCGTGCGGCCATCCACCGTCAGGGTGGTCACACCGGCGCCGACCTGCTGCTTCAGACCGCCCAGCCGCTTCATGAAAAATTCATCCATGTTGGAGCTGACGATAGCAATGAATTTGAGGCGCTCGAGCAGCGGCGTGCGTTCGTCCGCCGCCGCGTGCAGTACGCGCTTGTTGAACTCCAGCCAGGTCAGCTCACGGTTGAGGTAATACTCACTGGAATACAGGTCCAGGGGGATCTCCTCCTGGGTGGGTGATTCGGTTTCGCCGACTGGCTGGAGCGGTTTTGCTGATTCGGTAACCATCTTTTTTGCGCTATCTGACATCGTCATTTCCATGGGTGAGGGCGGGCCCTTAACTGAAGTAGTGTCGCAATGTTTCAAGGGAGAGTCGATAGTGATACTGGACCTGCTTCAGAGTATAACGCTGTTCCGTTGATACAGGGCAACTGAGACGCGCCAGACAGCGATCGGCACAGCCGGAATCGGGGCTGAGCCGGTAACCGGCGCATAAATCCATGTCGATGGTCGCCGTTTCACTTAGCGCCCCGGCGGGACAGACGGAAAGACAGGGTTTTTCGCTACAGGAGGCACAGGGGGGGAGCGGTGCCGGTTGGCACATTTCCGGCAGCGGGTCATTGGTTAGCAGCGCCGCGCGGTAGGCGTACCAGAGCCCCCATTGTGGATTGATGCCCAGCCCCAGCGGTGAGGCGGTATGCCAGCCGGCGCTGGCCCCTAATTGCTGCAGGGCGACCGGGTTGTCGCCGGGGTAGATGAGCCGGTAGTTTCCCGGAGTCAGTACCTGGCCGGCAAAGTGGCGAGCGGCCTCGCTGCTGTAGCGATTGATCGGATCCGGCTGTTGCCACTGTGCCGTGGACAGGGCTTTCCAGAGGCCCCGTCCGCCATTGCCGATCAGGATGATACGGCTCCGGGGGGAGAGCGGGAAGGCGACATCGGCGAGCCGGCTGGTCACCCGATCCGGCAATCGCCCGACCTCGAGAATGGAAAAAAGATTCAATCCTGCTTGCTTGAGGTATTCAATGCCAAGCTGGAGTTTTTGCGGCAAACGGTTTTCCATGGGTGGATTTCCTGTATCCGGGCAGGCGAGGTATCCGGCAAGCGTGGTTCGGCGAGTGTCCAGAATCAAATTGCGGCAACATCTCCGCCGGGGGTTTACAACAGACCGATTATCGTCAGTTTAAACACTGCTGGAAAGCCGGGCTGAAAATAGTGCGAACGGGCGGGGAACGAGATCAACCTTCGAAGCAGATCTCGACAAAAAAGTCACCCTGATCGGTATGGAAGGGGAGAATAATGGTCTGGCCGCTGGTCTTGTGTGTAATCACATGGTTCTTGCCTGCCACCACGCCCGGGATTGCCAGGTCAAAGTCATAGCCCATCTCGCTCAGCGTCCGCTTTGCGCCACCGGTTACCATATTGGTGATTTCACCCACCAGGTCGGTGACCAGGTCATTTACCGAGTCAACCCGCTCACCCAGCATATTCTCCGCCACCTGGAAAATGACCGATTCGGAAAACGAGATGGCGAGCGACCCTTTCATCTGGTTGCCGGTCAGGCCGATCAGGCCGCTGACATCGCCCAGTGAGGTACGCTCGTTTTTGAGATAGGGCTTGCCAGGTCTGGCTTCTATGCGTGCCATCGTGGCGAGAACATCAAGGATTGCGTTCAGGAATGGATTGACGAATTCCGCTTTCATGTGTGGGATTATAAGTCAGTGGCGGATGTTTTGGAATGCCGCTCCCGGCCATCCTGGCCTTCGCGGTATAAGCTCGTCACTGGGCAAAAAAATGCCCGGCGGGGATGCCGGGGAAATGTAACCTTGTAACCACCAAAGGAGGATGGAGATATGAAGGAACAGCAGGACTTGACACTACTACGATACTGCCTTTGGCCAAGTCCCGCCGACCTGAGGCTATTGAAGCACACGGGGAGAGTGTATCGCATTGAGAATTATCAATCAATAAAATAATGAAATACTTATTTACTCTCCGATTGCCAGGTCCGCTTCACTGACCGCACTCGGGGGTATCGAATAGGTCCCGGTGGCGTGGGCTACCAGCTTGCCGGTGGTCGCGGCGCTGATGGAGACCTCCATAATGGCCAGCCGTTTGCCGAGCTTGATAATCTTGCCCTCGGCCAGGAGATCGGTCTCCTCCGGTTTGCGCAGGAAATTGATGTTGAAATTGGTGGTGACCGCCAGTTTCACCTGGCCGATCAGGCCCAGCACCACCGCGTACATGCAGGCGTCCGCCAGCATCATCATGTGCGGGCCGGAGATGCTGCCGCCCGGTCGGGTACTGCCGTGGTGATAGGGCAGGCGCATGACCGCCAGACCGGGTTCGATACGCTCCAGCCGCATGTCCGCATCGCTGGCCCAGGTCATCTCGCTCTGCAGAATGTGATTAAAATCCTGGCAGGTTATTTTCGGCATAAGGACTCCTGATGGTGGAAGCAACTATCGCTGGGCATCGTGGCATTGGCTATGGCAACCGCCGGTCGTAAATCAGAACTCGGTTTCGTCAAGCGCCATCATCAGGCCGGAACCCGAGCGGATGCCGATATTCAGCCCCTGTATCTGGGGCAGGAGGCGTCCCATGAAAAAACGCGCGGTGTTGATCTTGGTCCGGTAGAAACCGCTGTTGTCGTCGGCCAGCCTCGCCCGTGCCAGCTGCGCCATGCGTGCCCAGAGCCAGGCAAAGGTGGTCAGGGCGAAGATGCGCAGGTAATCGGTGGCGGCGGCCCCGAGCTCATCCGGGTTCTGCTGACTCCCGGCGACCAGCCAGGCCGTCAGCTCCTGCAGCAGGGTGTTGGCCTCGCGCAACGGGTCAATGAATTCCGCGAGCGCTTCATCGCCCCGATTATCGGCAATATAGTCGTCCAGCAGGGCGAAGAAGCGCTGCGGTAGCCGGCCGTCGTGGATGAACAGTTTGCGGCGGACCAGGTCCAGTGCCTGGATGCCGTTGGTGCCTTCGTAGATCTGGGCGATACGGGCATCCCGGACAAACTGCTCCATGCCCCACTCCTGGATGTAGCCGTGGCCACCATAGACCTGCTGGCAGAGGGTGGTGGTCTCGTAGCCGTAATCGGAGAAGAACGCCTTGACGATCGGCGTGATCAGGGCGACATAGTCATCCGCCGCCTCCCGCTGCTCAGGCTCGGGATGGCGGTGCGCCAGATCGATGTTGATCGCGCTCCACACGGCCAGGGCCCGGGCGGCCTCGTTATAGGCGCGGGTGGTGAGCAGCATGCGGCGGATGTCCGGGTGCACCAGCAGGGGATCGGCGGCCTTGTCTGGCGCCTTGACGCCGGTTGCCGCGCGGCTCTGGACGCGCTCCCGGGCATATTCAACCGCGTTCTGGTAGGCCACCTCGGCCAGCCCCAGCCCCTGCATGCCGATGGCCAGGCGCTCGGAGTTCATCATGGTGAACATGCAGGCGAGCCCCTTGTTCTCCGGACCCACCAGGTAGCCGGTGGCGCCATCGAAGTTCATCACACAGGTGGCCGAGGCCTTGATCCCCATCTTGTGCTCGATCGAACCGCAGCTGACGGCATTCTCTCCGACTGCTTCGTTGTTGGCGTCGGGGAGCCGTTTCGGCACCAGGAACAGGCTGATGCCGCGCACCCCCTCCGGGGCGTCCGGCAACCGCGCCAGCACCAGGTGGATGATGTTCTCCGTCAGGTCATGCTCGCCGCCGGTGATGAAGATCTTGGTTCCGCTGATGGCGTAACTGCCATCCCCGTTCGCTACCGCCCGGGTGCGGACCAGGCCGAGGTCGGTGCCGCAATGCGGTTCGGTCAGGCACATAGTGCCGCTCCAGGTACCCTCGACCATCTTCGGTAGATATTGCTTCTTCAGCTCGTCGCTGGCGTGGTGGCTGAGGGCGGTGATGGCGCCCCGGGTCAGACCGGGGTAGAGGCTGAAAGAGACGTTGGCCGAGCAGAGCATCTCCTCCAGCATGAAGCTGAGGGTCTCGGGCAGTCCCTGGCCGCCCAGTTCCGGGTCGGCGGCCAGCGAAGGCCAGCCGCCCTCGATGAAGGTGCGATAGGCTTCCTTGAAGCCCTCGGGCGTGGTCACCTGGCCATCCTCGAAACGACACCCCTCCAGGTCGCCGCTCTGGTTCAGCGGTTGCAGCAACTCCTCGCAGATCTTGCCGCCTTCCTGCAGAATCGCGTCCACCAGATCCGGGCTCACCTCGTCGAAGCCGGGGAGGGCGCTCAGGGTCCTGTCGGCCTCGTGCAGTTCATGGAACACAAACTGTAGATCGCGGATAGGGGCTTTGTAGCTGGGCATGGATGACTCCTCTTGATAAGGCCTGAATTGGATGACGGTTTTCTATGACCGGCAAGGCAGGACAATCGCCCCGTGAGTAGTAACCCGGCGGTCACATATTCGGATAGTTGGGACCTCCGCCGCCCTGCGGGACGGTCCAGTGGATATTCTGGGTCGGGTCCTTGATGTCGCAGGTCTTGCAGTGCACACAGTTCTGGGCGTTGATCTGCAACCTGGGCTCCGCGCCTTCCTCGCGGATGATCTCGTACACCCCGGCGGGGCAGTAGCGCTGTTCGGGGGCATCATAGAGCGCCAGGTTGACCCGGATCGGCACCGCCGGATCCTTCAGTGTCAGGTGCACCGGCTGATCCTCCTCATGATTGGTGTTGGAGATAAACACCGAGGAGAGCCGGTCAAAGGTGACCTTGCCATCCGGCTTCGGGTAGTTGATCCGCGGGTAGTCGGCCGCCTTGCCGAGCTGCTCGTGGTCGGCGTGGTGGTGCAGGGTCCAGGGCGCCTTGCCGCGGAACAGGTAGGTCTCCAGAGCCGCGTTGAACAGGCCGAACCAGAGCCCCTTGCTGAAGCCGGGACGGATGTTGCGCACTTGGTTCAGCTCCTCCCACAGCCAGCTCTGGCGCAGGCGCTGCGGGTAGCTTCCCACCTCTTTATGGCCCTCGCCGGCGATCGACTCGAAGATCGCCTCCGCCGCCACCATGGCGCTCTTCATGGCGGTGTGGGTACCCTTGATCTTGGGCACGTTGAGGAAACCGGCGGTATCGCCCACCAGCAGTCCGCCGGGGAAGGTAAGCTTGGGAATCGACTGAAAGCCGCCCTCGGAGAGGGCGCGGGCGCCGTAACTGATGCGGCGGCCACCCTCGAACAGCGGCCAGATATCCGGGTGGGTCTTGAAGCGCTGGAACTCCTCGAATGGATTGAGGTGCGGATTTTTATAATCCAGGCCGACCACGAAGCCGACCACCACCTGATTCTCCGACAGGTGATACAGGAACGAGCCGCCATAGGTCTGACTGTCCAGGGGCCAGCCGATACTGTGCATGATGGAGCCGGGTCTGACCCTGGCCGGATCGATCTCCCACAGCTCCTTGATGCCGATGCCGTAAGTCTGGGGATCGACACCGTCGCGCAGCTTGAAACGTTCCATCAACTCCTTGGTCAGTGAGCCGCGGCAGCCCTCGGAGAAGATGGTCTGTTTGGCATGCAGCTCGATGCCGGGTTCAAAGTTGTCGGTCTTCTCGCCGGCACGGTTGATCCCCATATCGCCGGTGGCGATACCCCGCACCGCGCCCTGCTCGTCATAGAGCACCTCGGCGGCGGCAAAACCGGGGAAGATCTCCACCCCGAGCTGTTCCGCCTGCTCTGCCAACCAGCGGCAGAAGTTGCCCAGGCTGATGATGTAATTGCCGCTGTTGTGCATCTGCGGCGGGTTGGGCATGGCGATGGATTTCTTTTCAGTAAGATAGAGGAAACGATCCTCCAGGGCGGGGGTATCCAGCGGCGCGGCGCGCGCTTTCCAATCCGGAATCAGTTCCTCGAGCGCACGCGGCTCGAGGATAGCTCCGGAGAGGATATGGGCGCCCACCTCCGAGCCTTTCTCGACCACGCAGATCGTCAACTCCTGCTCTTTTTCGCTGGCCAGTTGCGCCAGTCGAATGGCCGCGGAGAGGCCCGATGGGCCTGCGCCAACAATCACAACATCAAATTCCATCGCTTCGCGTTCCACAGCGACACCTCCTTTGGCGTTTGCTTTGGTGTTTGTCCCGGCTGTTGTTTCCGGATGATCCAAGATAGCTTTGTTGACGTTTACGTAAACGTCATTATACTGAGTCAGGCAGACGGGTCAATTTCCTTCAACATCCGATGCTGTTCCATCGATCGCTCTATCGATCGCTGAAGTGTAGTGCACCCGCTTCTCTACCCCGCTTCCCTACTTAGCGGCGTAGTTTACTACCTAATGTAATCGGATACGTAGACTCCTTTGTGCACCATAAAAAGTTATTATGAGATTGCAGAGAGTCGGGGTAACTGCTCACGGGGAGATTGGCCTGCCTTGTCGGCCTCACACGATGGCTTGTTTCCTCGAATCCGACCCCATTTTCAGTGCCTGCCCAAGCCGCTCCCGGCCATTCATGGCCTCCGCGGCATAAGTCCATCCGTGGACAAAACTCGCTGCGCTCAAACAAGGGCAGGCTTGAATCTGAAAAAGGGGCCGGATTCGAGGCGCCATCAAGATCGGCCAACAAGGCAGGTCAATCACTTACAGATCGGATGAGTAGTTACGAGTCGGTTTTTAATTGATTTCTCCATGGAGATAGGCAAAATAGTGCATCTAGTATAATTCAAGCAGGAAAAATAATTCATTATTGTTCCCTGTAGGGATTGATACCCGTATCAG